>CAWHVV010000021.1:0-62206 GCA_963832945.1 uncultured Pseudomonadota bacterium | reverse complement strand
GGCTGAATTTGATTTTGTACCAGAAACAGATCGGCAAGCTATAAAAGATTGCGTTACAACGCTTGCTATTGCCCACGAACCAGAAGCCGGAGTAGGTATCCGCTTGCGACAGATTATTTTGCAGGATGCAAATGGTAATGATATTGCTGCTACTCCATTACCCTGGGCAGGGTTAAGTACGCTGATCAATGCGCGTATTCAGGAAGAGTCAGAGCGTGAAAATTCTGCTGACGAACAGAGTAAAGGTTCTAGGGATAATCACTTTATTCGTCGTAAAAAGGGATATCTGGGTGTGGGTCGTGTCAAACTTTCAAATTATCTTAGTCAATGTCCGCGCTATGCAAGAACCATTATTGTTCAAAGTGCCATCCATAAAAGAAGCAGACTCTCAGCAATTATGTCTTGTACTAACTGGCGATTTATCACCAAAGGTATTACGAATTCCGGCAGCCGTTTTAAATTGAATACCCATATTTTGAGAGAATTTATTGTTTGGCGCCAACAATATTTGGCACGGTACTTTGTCAGCAATCCTACCAACTTATACGCTCGCGAACAAGAGTCACACTTCCTGATTAGGCTAACACAAGATTTTATGCATCAGATAGCAGCTATACAACAGTTACTAAAAAACCATTTACCTAAACTGCCTGAACAGCGTATGTATTCTCCTGATCTGCCTATGTTAGATCAAGCATTACTAGACAACTCCTTGCGGGATATGCGGTGGCGGTGTGATTTTGCTGCTTGGTTACATCGATGTATCCTTAATCAATCAGTATGGGTAAATCGAAAAAAAACAAAGTTTAGCTGAAGGTATCCATACAACCACTCATTGGATAAACATCATTGAGAGAGCAATAGCATGAGCCCAATACATCGTCATTCCCAATATTAAAGTCACTAATGCCAACGCGCAGCCGGTATGGTGGATTATCGGCGCACCTCCGCCGGTGACTGCCTATTTCTCTTGGTCGTTCAGCCACCACGCTTTAGCATTACATCTTCAAGCATCAGCACACGAGGGTGTCCCCCAAGTGCATCATAATGTTCAGTTGCTTGGCGAACAATTGCAGAATAAATATGGACAGATGAATTTTCTGCCCCATCGATGGAAAACATCAGGGCTGATTAATGAGCACCGAGTACGCCAAAGATAGCAACATGTCACTTTCTTCCCAGCCCAGCGCGCGTTGCCATCTTAATGTATCCTCGGTAATCGCTTTACCAAAAAAAACTGAATTCACTTCTCTGCAAATAGAGCAATTTTTGCGTGGATCCCGCTTGGCAGGGGGCAATGTTATTAAATATGGAAAAATATATTGTGAGGCGAGCACTCATCAGGAAGCTCTCAGCGCTATTGGTAAAAATGGCTGGTGCCTTGTAGAACGCCAGGATTTAATGACGATGCAGACAGGTGATCGCGATATAATTGATGTATTATTACGTCAGACGCGCCCCTCTAGCGAATCAAAGCAGCAATCAAAAGAATTTACCGAATCTACAGCTTGGGTTGTCCCCCCCACTTGTTAGGGCTATGCCGGTATTTCTTCTATCCAGCCACGTAACAAATCACGTCACGGACTACCCCAGTTTCTGTGTCCAGCCATTAATCGGTTTAGTGCAATATCAAAGCATCCGCAATACTAAATTGCATTTCTGGCGTTACACCCATCCACAACCCAATGTTTTTATTACTTCAACTCAATAAGGAGCTTAACCATATCAATTAAAAGATTACGTTTAAAAAATTACCTGGCATCCGAGCGTTTAAGCGCGGCCGTGTTTATATCCGATGCATTAATGTTCAATCAGCTAAAGCACCCAGAATCTCCTTGTGCAGGTTGATGAGCCACGGTATATTAGGAACTCAAAATACCAGTGACAGTAAAGATATGAGAAGTTTCAAATCCTAAGACAACTGAAACTGCAAAACTCGATGCCAATACCTCAGTGATGTTGGTACGTTTCAGGCTTATCATTTTTGCCATTGGAGGATGCGTTAAATGCCTGTGTTGTTAAAAACAAACAGAGATTACATTAGGGATATACGTCGTAGTATTCATGATTTCCTGAAGCGTGCTAAAACGTCTGAGGGGCTACAGGAAGTGGCGCGACGCTATGCTCGCAATTTAGCAGATGCCCGTTGGCTATGGCGTAATCGGACTATTGCTTCAGATATTCAGGTTAGTGTGGCTAAAACCAATAGTGAAGGTTCTCAAAGCCTTATAGCAAATTTTAATGCGCTTAAAATATCGAAAATAGATTTTGATAAATATCATGCAGATGAAATTAAAGTCAGGTGAGGAAATTGCTAATCAAATGCAGGGTTATAGCAGTTTATCATTAGTCGTTGAAGCGAGAGTTATATTGCGTACATCAGGCGCTGAAGTTTTTCCCAGTCAAAATTATATTGAGAAAAAACCAAAGAACTTGCGCGATCTTTGTATAAAGTAGAGCACGCAGAGCCTGGAGATAAAACAGATATTCGTATTAGGGGGCAGGCCGCTATCCGTGATCAAGAAAATTTTATAATGCTATTCGTACTATTGATACTTGGTATCCAGCTTTTGCTGAAGAGTGTCTTCCTATTCCAGTTGAGCCCTGGGTGCCAATTTGGATATGTACGAGTTTTATCGTAAAGAAAAAGGTACTAGCTCATTTGATCTGTTTAAACGCTTGAATCAGATTGACCCTAATACACCGGAAGGTATGTTTTGCATTGCCAGTTTTGAGCGTGGCGGTGTTTATAGTGAAACGGACAAAACAGAAAAAGTAAAACCGGAAGGAGGTGAATAATGCGCCCATTATGGTATTTTGATATTGAAGTGCGCGCCAGTTCCATGCGTGAAGAAGCTACGCAGCAGTCATTGCCTGTTATGGCAAGATTGCTGCGTACACTGCACAGTTACTTTGCCAATAATCCTAATAAATTTGCCATTGCATTACCACGTTTACGCACCGGCAAACTACGTCATGTTGGTAATAAGTACGTGTATTTGCTGAAACTAATGAGGACTTTTTTGGTTTAGTGGATTGGATAAAAAATATAATTTGCGCGTTGCTCCCTATGTAACCAAAAATTTTCCTCAAGCTGTTGAAGAAAAACATATAAAAGGCTGGGAGGAATATCGGCGTTATCGTATTCCATCACGAAGTTCACACTTATTAAAGTGCCGCGAAAACCGTATTGCTAGTTACACAAGTACCTTATTTGCGTATTAAAAGTTCTGGCAATGGTGGCGTATTCAGTATGCATATCACTGTGGAACCTGGTCATAAAACGGATTATTGCAGTCCAACTTCCTATGGGTTATCTGGTGAAAATCGTTTCTCTTTACCCGTATTGCTATGAAGCCGCGTATCAAGCCGAAGCAAATTCTTATTATCTAAACGCGCGAATGTGTTCTATCTGGAGCATGTTCGCGTCATGCAGAAAGATGACCGTTTGGCGCCACCAAATTCAGTGACACAGAAGTTGATCAGTTTTTTAATATCCCTGAACGTAACACGGCTTTTATTTTGTTGGGTAAAGGCACATCGATTACGGATGCGGCGTAAGCGTCAAAAAATCCGCATACTTTTAAAATTCTGACAGGCGTTTATATTACCCGGAGTATTCATTACTTACGGAGCAGGACATGGAAAATTCAAATGAACTATTGGAAATAAAAAAACCGGCTGTTGAACCGGCAAGACTGGATTGGGAATTCCTGGTAGCCGCCTGGAGGACCAGCGGATTGACACGGGAGGAGTTCTGCCAGCAACATCAATTGAACTATCGCCAGTTTCTTTACCAGATAATTAAACTCCGACCACGCAAACCTCAACCATCGCCCTGGCTGTCGGTTAAACAGGCATCGCTGAAATCATCCTTAATATCGACAACTGCCACGGCTGCCCAGACCACGCCTGGTTTTTTATTGCGGTCTTTACAAGGCCATCAATTATCAATTCCACTCGATGCCGACACCCCCACTTTGAAAATACTCCTGGCTTTCATGAGGGAAAATTAATGTTATCCATCGCCAATGATATTCCCATTTATATTTATACGGCCCGGGTTGATTTCAGAAAAGCGGTGAATGGGCTGGTCAATTTGTTAGTGGAATCGTTTGATCAAAATCCCCATCAGGGCGGATTGTTTGTTTTCACCAATCGGCAGCGCAATAAGCTCAAAATATTATTCTGGGATAAAAATGGTTTTGTACTTTATTACAAGCGTCTGGAGAAATCCCGATTCCAGTACTCAAAATATTTACAAGGCGACACTGTCGTGGTTAATCCCGCACAGTTAAAAGCGTTACTGATGGGACTAGATTTTTATTTACTGGGTCAACATCCTCCCGAAAATTACAGTGAATTTTTCTAAAAAACAGCTAAAAAGATCTTGTCATATAGATCCTTATATTTGTAAAATAATGCCATGATTGACCTGGAAGCATTTGTAAAAAACCTTGAGGGTGAAAGCCGGGTCATCGCCGGTGAACTCGTCCAGACTGTCGTCCAGAAAAGCGATGAAAACAAAATTCTTCAGCAGACAATAGATTATTTAAAAAACCAGAATCGTTTGCTCAGAAAGAAATTATTCGGTGCCAGTTCAGAAAAATTATCAGACAACACAGCCGTTGCCCATCAACCGGATTTGCAGCTCTTTAATGAGTTTGAGCTGGCTGCCCAGGAGTTATCCTCTGCTGAAAAACCGCCATCAGATCAAACGACCCCGGCGGATTTAAATCCTTCGACATCAACTCCTCATAAACCGGGTAGAAAGAGATTACCGGCACAATTACCCCACGTCATTATCGAACATGATTTATCGGCTGAAGAGAAACGCTGTTGCTGCGGCACTGAGATGGTCTGCATCGGTACACAAACCAGCGAGGAACTGGATTATGTGCCAGCCCAACTCCGGGTGCTGGAACATCACTGTCGGAAATATATCTGTGAAGCATGCGCCAAAGCCAAAGAGAATGATCCAGACATTTCTGTCACGAATAAAATGGCTAAAAAACCTGCGTCGATCATCGAAAAAAGCTTTGCATCCACGGGATTATTGACGCAAATTGTTGTTTCCAAATTCTGTGATCATCTGCCGCTTTATCGACAGGAACAAATCTTTCGCCGTTTATCTCTGGATTTATCCCGTCAAACCATGAGTGTATGGATGTTGCAACTGGGCGAAGCCATCGTCCCTTTAATCAATTTAATGCAGGAAGAAATTCTCAACTACGACGTGGCTTATGCGGATGAAACTACAGTGCAGGTCCTGAACGAACCGGGGCGTCGGGCGCAGACGAAATCCTTTATGTGGTGTTTTCTCGGCGGCGCACCGGAGAAGTTCGTGGCGATTTATCAATACCATCCTTCCCGTGCGGGAGAAATTGCCGGGAACTTCTTTGAGGGTTATCGGGGTGGTCTGCATTGTGATGGGTACGGTGGATACAATGCACTGCTAAAATCTTCTGAAATTATCGGTGTGAACTGTATGGCACATGTTCGCCGGAAATTTATGGAAGCCTTGCCGAACGGTGAGGAAAAAGGCGTCTCTGGAGCTGTCGTTCAGAAAATCAGGGAACTTTATCAGATCGAAGAAATGCTCAAACGCCGCCAGGCAGATGCTGCGCAGATCAGAGAAACACGGCAACGCCTGTCCAAACCGATTCTGGAATCACTCAGGCGCTATCTGGATGAAAAAGCGCGAGTGTCTTTGCCACAGGGCGCTTTAGGGAAAGCTCTTGCGTATGCCCGTCAGCGCTGGAAATATTTAGTGACCTATCTGGAGGACGGGAGATATGAGATAGATAATAACCGGACAGAGCGTGCCATTAAACCGTTCGTCTGCGGTCGGGCCAACTGGCTATTCTCCCAGAGTGTTGCGGGTGCACATGCCAGCGCCAGACTTTACAGCCTGATCGAAACCGCCAAAATGCATCAACTCAATCCAGCCGCCTACCTGAAACATATCTTCACCGAGCTACCCAACTGTAAGACTATCGAGGACTATGAAAACCTGCTTCCTTACCATGTCAAAGACACGATCTTAAAAATCAGCACGTAACAGGGTTAGGGGAAATAACGGTGGTGCTTGGACGCTTACAAAATAGATATAAATCAATTACTTACATCAAAAATAAATTGTAAGCCTAAAATTGGTAACTAACTGATTTTAAATTAAATTCAGAAATATTTAACCAATATAATATATAAGTTACTGATTTTATAATAAATTTAAAAATTACCCCGGCATTTCAGTCGGTTGGTACATTTCGTAACTTACCGCTTGATTTTTTTGTTTAAATAGTGTACAATAAGCTCACTTGGTAAATTAAAGGTATTAAATATACTCTTACAGGAGGCATGGGTTATCAGTTAGTTTGAGAATGGGTAAAACAATGAAAAACACATTAGAAGATAAAGATAAAATTGAGCAGGACAAAACCGAATCAAATTTGCTACCCCAAGCAATAAATTTATTAGCTAACGCTGTGGACATTTTCAAAGAACATCTTCTTAATAAGGAACTCTCTGCAAAGCATGAGAAAAGGTCCAATCGCTTGAATAGCTGGGGAATTACGATAGTTACCTTGGTGGTGTCATTGATTGGTGCCCGTGGCATCATGTATCTGTCTTTTGGTACAGTTCGTATTTTTTACTTGACATATATGTATAAATAATATACAATACCACCATATTTTAGCAAAAAATACAATAAAAAAAGAGCTTATGAAAAAAAGAAAACAAAAAATAAAAAAACCAGCTAATCGACAAAAGCGGAAAAAATTAATTAAGCTGTTGCACTCCGTAACAAATAATGCATTGATTATTTCCGCAATATCTGGTTTATTGATGGTTACAAGTGCTACAATGCTTCATGTTTATAATGGCATTCAGAATAACCTTAGTATACTAGATGAAAAAGTAACAGACTTAATGAGTGTTAATGAAGAAACCTATGTAGTATGTACGTCTTTAGTAAGTAATCGAAAATTATTACCATATTTTCAACAAAAATCTCTTTTGGATGCACGACAAGAACTGAGGCATAAAATGGATGATTTATTAAAACAAAGAGGGTCTTTGGGAAAATATATTTCTTATTCTACCTATGTATCAACAGCTGAACAAGTTTATTGGACTAATGCCCTCTTTAAGGAAGGTATGAATGTTTGCAATCTGGCCATTTTAAATACAAGTGAACTTACAGCATGGAGGAAGCAAATTCAACAGCAGATTAAAAACGATAAAATAAAACACCAAACTTTATTTCAAATTTCCAAAGACTTATTGAATTACACTGTAAGTTTTTTTCCCGGAACGAGGTCTGAATTTGATCAAGCATATACTGCTCCAAAATTTAATACTCATGGAATAATATCAAAATATCAAAAATAATTTGAAGAATATTTAGGTACAACACTAAATTTCCAAAGCGTGATAGCAAAAGCTGTAATTAAATTTACGGTGATTACAAAAAATAATGGATTGTCAATAAAGATGGCAGCTTTTATAAAAAAAACATATAAAACATTATTAATTAATGATGCGTAAAGAAAGTTTCTTAAAAAGAATTTCATGATTCTATATTGAACCTTATATATATTCTAGTTTGTATTTTCATGTTTATCTGTAAAGATACTTGCGATATTTTTTGAATCCAATTGGGAAAGGACATACGCTCTAAATACTCACTCCCAACCCTAAAACCCCATCTACCCCTATTTTTCGGATAAGTATAGCTATTTTATCCTATTCTAGGTCTTAAGGCAAGAGAAGAATAGAAGATCAGTGCCCCCTATTCTTCTCTATTTCTTAATTACATATAGCTGCAATTGCTTTTTGCTTTTTAAAAAAGGATTTTAAAAGTTTCATATCTCTCTCCTAAATTAAATTTAACCAAAGTTTATTTAATTTTCATGCTGACATGGGATTAAATAAACTCACCTTTCTTTAGATATAACATCGAAAGAATTCGTTAACCATTTTTTAAAAGCTAAATCTTGCAAGCACCTTTTAACTCTTATCTTAAATGGTATAGGTTTAATTGCATAGATATATTCTCCAAACTCTGTGTGATATAATTCTTGAGTCTTTTCAAAATCCTCTGCAATTTCCTGATCACTAATGCTGTTGTTTTTACCGTGATGTGGATGATGATGTAAAAAAAAGCCAAAGGCACGCTGACAAAATTCATAATATTCTTCAGTATGCAGAATATGAGCGTGCCAGACTTCGTCAATATCTAATGAAGGGGGTAATGCATAAGATCTGCCATATTTGATTTTCAAAAAGAGATAATTACGATACTGCTGAGAAGCTTTTAATGCCCATTTTTTTTTCCAATGATGAACTTTGATCAATCTATTAACTGTTGAGTTTAAATCAACGGCATCTATAAGCTTCTTTGCTGTAGTTAAATCTGTCTGTGGAGATAATTTATTCATTTTCTATCCTGCCCAACTGAAATATTCCCAAGTGAGATGCGACTGTATCAATCTTTAAAAAACCTGTCAATAGCCAGTCTAAATCAAAAATGTCGTCAAAAAATTTTGCTTAAAAAACTTATCAGATTTTGGAGACAGGTGATAACACTATAAAATCCTTTTCCCGAAACCAATAACAGTCTTCCAAAATTGAAGATTCAGTTCTCTGGATTAGCCACTCCTTTATTGATTTATCTTTACCCAATTTAATGTATTTTGAAATTGACAAATATACAAACTATTGGCAAAATGCAACCTCTTTTCCCCTGCCCTTCATAACTTAAAAAAGGAACACCGAGAATGATTAGGGTACTCTTGATTGATGACCACGCGATAGTGCGCCATGCGCTTCGCACATTGCTAACCAGCGCTAAGGATATTCAAATAATCGGAGAAGCCGGTACCGGCGCGGAAGGTGTGCAGTTCGCGCGGGAATTGCATCCCTCGGTGATTATTCTGGATTTAAAACTACCCGATATTAGCGGGCTGGAAGTGGCCACCCGTTGTCTGCGTTTAGAACCAAAACCCAAAATACTGGTGGTATCTTCAACCAGTCATCATGAATATTCTCAACGAATTCTGAAAATGGGGGCATCCGGTTATATCACCAAGGATACAGACCGGGAAGAGCTGATTAGAGCCATCAGAATGGTCCATCGAGATCAGCCTTTCATCAGCGCCGCAATTGCCAGCCGGTTGGCGCTGGCCAAAATTGATTATAAAGCCCATGATGTTTTTAATACGTTAAACAATAAAGAGATGGAAGTACTGATTTTATGCTTACGCAATGTGCCAGCTGTTGAAATCGCCAAACGCTTACGGACGGGTGATAAAACTGTTCACAGTCACCGTAGTCGCATTTTTAAAAAACTCGGCGTCGAAAATGAGGTTGGCTTACTGTTGCTGGCGGTTCGGGAGGGTTTAATAGCAGTGGATGAAGCCGGTCATTAATGAGAATTTCCGTCATTTTAACTGTAGATCAGGGTTTAAGTAAGGGTTTTACAAAAAATTACTGTTTAATATATTGACTGATAATGTTTTGCGCTATTTGCCTAGTCAACGGTTTTCCGTAAAAATCGTCCATCCCTGATGCTATCGCTTGAGCCTTTTCCACATCATCGTCGCTGGAGGTCAATGCAACAATGACAGCACGTTGAGCAGTTTTTTCATATTCTCGAATTTTAAGAGTAACTGTATACCCATCCATGCCTGGTAACCCAATATCAATAAAAATTAGATCATAATTTTTGTTTTGAGTTTTAGCTAAAGCGATTTCGCCGCTGTCTGCTACATCAACTTCACAATGGAGCAATTTTAAAACCTGAGCTGCCATCTCTTGAGCAACCGGATGATCTTCCACAACTAAAGCTTGAATTATTTTCATAAAAATAAAATCCTTTTAGTTTAAGAAATTGTTAGGCTGAATATTGGAAATCCTGGTTTCCATTACATGGAATATTTTAATAAACCACGTCTTTCGTCTAACCTGCCATGTTCATTATATACAAATCAAACACATAATGTAAAAATGTTTTCTGAGCTGCCTGCACGGCAATGAATAAGCTGAGGATGCAATTAGAATTTTCCAATCCTTTCCATGCTGCCCACACGGGCAGTGAATTATTAGGCTGATCCCGCACAGTTTGGGGCGGTTGTTTCTAAGCTGCCTGACGGCAGTAAATCGGCCAGATCACTATTTCTAGTATCGAACGAATTTCTAAACTGCCTGCGCGGCAGTGAATTTCATGCACAGCTGGCCTTGTCGAGTATCAGCTATTTCTAAGCTGCCTGCGCGGCAGTGAATGGCTTTAGAAGGACAGTATTGCTTTCCGGTTTTTTCTAAGCTGCCTGCGCGGCAGTGAATCCCAATGGCCGATTAACGACTAATCTTGTCCATTTCTAAGCTGCCTGCGCGGCAGTGAATTAAAGGAGTACCCGAAGTATTGATACAACAATTTTCTAAGCTGCCTGCGCGGCAGTGAATTTGAAGATATGAGTATTGGATTATTTTGTTTATTTCTAAGCTGCCTGCGCGGCAGTGAATCTTAATGGACAGATTGTCTGCCGGATTGGTACTTTCTAAGCTGCCTGCGCGGCAGTGAATTAGTAGATGCTTTTCACTCCATGAGCCTCCCTTTTCTAAGCTGCCTGCGCGGCAGTGAATTGTCAATGCCAATGTTGATGTCGACAGTGAATTTCTAAGCTGCCTGCGCGGCAGTGAATTTTCTATGAATCATTCTGATTTTTTTCGTTTTTTCTAAGCTGCCTGCGCGGCAGTGAATTGGCGCAATGCTGATCCCGTGAACGAATAGTTTTTCTAAGCTGCCTGCGCGGCAGTGAATCATTCGCTCCCATCAGTAGAAATATTTTCTACTTTTTCTAAGCTGCCTGCGCGGCAGTGAATTCTGGCATCCCGGCGCTATGGAAATATTTTTAGTTTCTAAGCTGCCTGCGCGGCAGTGAATATATCAGAAGCCCGGTATGCAGAAGCACTCCATTTCTAAGCTGCCTGCACGGCAGTGAATTCTTGATGATGGGGTAGCGATCTAATGAGACATTTCTAAGCTGCCTGCGCGGCAGTGAATCAGTGGATTGGGGGTGCAAATAATTTTTTACCGTTTCTAAGCTGCCTGCGCGGCAGTGAATTGCATCGGAATTGTTTCTGGGCGAATAGTCAACTTTCTAAGCTGCCTGCGCGGCAGTGAATAACTCATTGAAAAATCTATCTGATAAATTGTGTTTCTAAGCTGCCTGCGCGGCAGTGAATTTGAGAAGAATCTGACGTAGTACATAGTTTATGTTTCTAAGCTGCCTGCGCGGCAGTGAATTTAATGAGACTGCTCCAGGACGCTGCTCCATTCCAATATTTTCTAAGCTGCCTGCGCGGCAGTGAATGGGCAACTGCCTAAGATATTATTCGTTCTTTCTAAGCTGCCTGCGCGGCAGTGAATTTCTTAACATCCATCGTATAAGGAAGTTCGGATTTCTAAGCTGCCTGCGCGGCAGTGAATGGGACTTTCTGATATACAAGAAAGTACTTCAATTTCTAAGCTGCCTGCGCGGCAGTGAATTTTCAGATCATGCTCATGCAATTCGATAAGCATTTCTAAGCTGCCTGCGCGGCAGTGAATTCGTTGTTCCGATGAAAAATCATCGAGTAGACATTTCTAAGCTGCCTGCGCGGCAGTGAATTGAACAGAATGCGTGCCTCCCGCCATGAGAATTTTCTAAGCTGCCTGCGCGGCAGTGAATCCATAAGACCTGACGTCCGGCCAGCAATGTAACTTTCTAAGCTGCCTGCGCGGCAGTGAATTACTCCCGCTGGTCACCATGGCAGGTTATTTCCTTTCTAAGCTGCCTGCGCGGCAGTGAATTGGTATCTTCCAGATCATGGTATCCTTCTATATTTTCTAAGCTGCCTGCGCGGCAGTGAATAGTAATATCTGGAACGTAACTATTTAATTTTTAAAGAGCAATGTTTAATTTTACTTAAAAACCATTTTTTTGGAGACTAAAATTTACATATAAAAATCAATCTCTTACAAACATCTAATAAAAAAGGATTAAAACCAGGGAATTGTGGCCTCGCAACTTAATCCATAAGCATTGAATTTACCCAATACCGGTTGGTCCTGAATTCGTCCATGCTGAATAAATAATCGAAAGTTTTGTTGTGTCGATAAACTTTTCAATTGAGCAAAAGGCAAATCCAATTTTTGTTGCTTATCAGAGGATATTTTCTGTTCTGCTTCGGTTTCAGTTAACCATCCTTTTGCCACAGAGCGGCGACGCAACCGCTCCACATTACTCTTCGACTGGACTCGCCTCACTACTCGATACTTAATATTCAAGGGTACAGGCTGGATAGCAGTTGCCATCGTGTAATCACGTAATCCCTTGAGCCAGTCCAGTACCATCAGAGTATCGAGAGCCGATTGTGTTCCATGCAAGCGCAAGAGGTTTCCGAGAGATTTTTTGCTGGCCTCAGGAAAACTGACACCAATATTCGCGTTATCTACCGAAACAAATGCACGATGCAGCTTGGCAAACAGCGCATTGATAAGAACGGCCTCCTTAAATTCCGGATCTGGCAAAACCCTAATTTCCACATAATAATCCATGACTTTTTACTCCGCTTTTTCAGCTTTTTCAGATTCGCCAAATACACCCCCGCGAATAAGCGTAGCGATCACATAATGCTGCTCGTCCACAGACAGAGTTTTATCTTTTATTACCCAGCCATCCAATAAACTATAAAAATCCAACTTATTCGCTGGCTGACGATAAGCTTTACCCCTGCTGGTCACTGCCCCATAAGGTTCAATGGCAATAGGCCCCAACTCTTCAGCGCCAGGATACCAGGTATCAATCGTACGTAAAGCGTTGCCAATCTTTTGAGAATGCATAGCCGCCTGAGCATTTAGGTGATATAAAATCTTACTTTTGTTATTATCACGGTCATTACTGAGTGCTAATTCCTGCGAAGGGAAAACCTCCTGACCTGCACCCAAACGGGCAAACGCCTCTACTTCCAAAAAAACAAATTTCTGGCCGGATAAACCCTGCTGAATATGTTCAGCTAATAGAGCAATATCACCATGAGATTCGTTAAACAATCGCAGGTTAAAAGTATCGCTTTTAAATTTTAGTTTCACACCTTCTTCTTTCGGCAATAAAGTCACATGGACTTCAATAGCTTCAGCTCCAATCCGGTTTCTCCATAAAAATCGTCCATTGGCAATATTTTCCGCGTATCGTGCCGCCAGTACCGCAAATTTATGTTCTTTAATATAGCCATGGATTTTATCGGCCAAAACCGCCTGATAATCCTGATTATTGCATACCGACGGAATCGTTAATTCGCCCAACACACGTAAAGTAAAACGCAATTTTAGAGTATCGGCATCAAATGGTAATGAAGCCATATCCACTAATTGAAGATTGGCCTTTTGTATTTCAGCATCCAGTTTCAAGGAATCGCTGGCAATAGGGTTCTTCAATCGATTGGAAATCGTCCCACGTACTGCTTTTTCCTGAATTTTGACCGGCTGCCAAATCGCATCAGGATTATCCTTATTTTGCCATTGCCCCGAAAACATCAGAGCATCTGAATTAGCCAGTTTTTTTTCAAATGCCAATACCGATGCGGTTTTCAATGAGTTTTTCATTTTTATGCTCCTTTTTAAAGTTAATTTTAAATGTCCAGATTATCTTCCGGGGGAAAATAATCGTTTTTACAGAGATACCAGCCTTCTTCCGGACGGGCATGATATCGCCAAAAAATGTATTCCAGATCTTTTACGCGATGTGGACTTAACCATTGACCAATAGTATAAGCCGGTTCAACAAAACGGAAAGGAGTATCAGAATCTCGCGCATTCTTTACCTTGCCTGGTGGATACAATTCTGAAATGGCGCGATAGCCGGTAGTAATCGGTACCAGCCATCCAGGGGCTGGTTTTGGCGCCATTTCCCACCCTATATTTATTCCTTTGTTTAAATTTGCCTCTTCCTGTAATAAGGCTTGATGCTTCAACGCAATAAAATCCAGCCAGGAATCCATAGTTGATGCTTCAGCGCTTTCGTTTTGTAATCGCGCCGTATGCTCGGCCAATAAATCACTACGTTCCACAAGCAAAAAACCAGGCAAAAGTTTGCGCATTTCCTGACGGATAAATTGAGGTCGTTCATCAGGCTGTTCCGTAGGTTCGACAAGCTTAACTTCGTCAATTGCCGTGATTAAACCACCTGCCAAACGTTGAGTCAGCGCAAGCTGTTTTATGTACTTTTCAAATTCCTTTGCTTTTTCATCCAAATCATCCGTGGTAAAATGGCACTCAAGCAACAATGATACAGTGAGATGCATTCTGCCTTCTTCATTAAATGGCGCAGGAATCCCCTCTTTGGTGGGTGGATTACGCGTTAAACAAAATACTGAATCCTTCCATGGGCTGGATTGATAAGTATGGACTTGATGCTGATGCGCTACAATCGCACAAGCGCCTAATCGTAAAATCGGTTTTTTTTTCTGTAGCTTTCGAGATAACGCATGAGCAAAACCTAAAAAATTGGTAACCGCCGGAAATCCGTATGTCATTCCAGCAATGGCATTCGCATTTTCTATTTCAATATGACCTAACCTGAGAAATGATTTCATAGGGTTACCTCTAAATCTTCTTTCAATGAACGCAATTTTTTAGTTAATTCTTTTCGAAAGTGTTGATATTCTGGATCCGCCATCGTTAATTTTTCATGCTTAATTTTCCGACTCAACCATCGAGCATACTCGCTCATTACCTCTGTTTTCCAATCGTTTTTTAAATATTCCTGTGTGAAATCAGCATCTTCTCGCTTTGGATCCAACCATAGTTGCTGTGCCCTCGGCAAATCAGTTTGAACACTCCATCCAGGAGATAATTTTTGGATTTGCGCTACATAAGCCAGTAGTGTGTTCATCAATCCATCTAAATATTCGCCATATCGAAGACGCTGAGGTTTATTTTTACCTTTGTCATGGATACTGAGCAAATACTGTTGTAATTCTTTAAATTGTCGCCAAGCTCGCCGGTTCAATTCGCTTTTGTTTTTAAAAATACAGTAATGCGGCGGGGAAAAGCGAGAAGTATCCCAGCTTGGCGGAGAGGAATTAAATAAATAGGACTTACCTCCTCTCTGGGAATTTAACTGGGAAACGTTTTGGGGTTTAGTGCCGCCAAAATTTTGTATCACTACTTGAGGATAATCAATAACATAATCAGAAATATATTTCTTCTCGCGCTTGGCTTTTCTTACTGCTTTGGCAGTTTCATTATAACGTGTGGCATTGATCCGTTGATGGACTTCATGCACTAGAGAAGAGGCAAACAGAGGGCTAAGCAGATGATATTCAGTATCGCTAACAGGAAAAAATAATTGCTTGGCTAGTGTGTGTGAACTTAGTTCTTTAGGTTTAAGTACTTGCTGAAAGCCATTCATCCATTGCCGAAGCTGGTCATCCGATTCTGCAAACGGCTGTAAAGGAGAACTATCTTCGCAGGCAATACAGGCAATTAAGCTTTCAGAATTTTGTTGGAGTTGTAACAGATTAGCAACATCCAGTGCCGCAGCGTTACCGACTGCGTCGGTTTCTATAATTCGTAAAGAAGCGGTCGTTAAGTAATGTTTGTCCAACATCTCATCGGGAGCGACAGGCGATGTTGCATAAATACTACTACCTTTTGCATCGGTATGGGTAAATTTAAGAGCATGGGTGACAATACTGATCTGTTTTGCACGTGTGGCTGCATCTGTTAGCCAATTGACGGGTAAATAGCTGCTTTCTATTGCATGACGCTCGACCTGGTTCTCCGATTCCCACAGAGCCAATTGCGTTGAATCAGTAATAGTGTTTCGTTTTTTCTCAGATTCCTTATCAAATTTTTGCAATTTGTCTACAGCTCTGTTCTGTATATAACGAGCCACCTTACTCGATAAAGTTTCTTGATCCATCTTCTTCTCCATCTAAAAACTCAGAACGCACAATCTTGACATAAACCTGTAAAGTAATCTTCATCAGAAATCGAAATTTGCCCGCAACTAGCAGGTTAAAGTTTATCTTTCTCTTATTTTTCATTTTCCTTATGCCTCAATATTAAAAAATTAAATGATCCCTTTAGCCCTAAAAGTTCATTAAAGAACCCGATTGTTACGCACGGTATCACTTATGAATATTGAAGTCAACCTTATCTTCTTGGATAAAAAGATTTAAAATAATAGACAAACAAAAAAATTTATGCTATAAATTGGTCAACTGTTGAGCAAACAGCTGAGAAATTATCATCATGTATAAAACCTATATATGAAAACTTACTGCCGCACAGGCAGTCACATCGCGCTTTATTCCTCAAGCGCGTTAAATATGCCCAAGAACGGGTGATATGACCACCTCTCTTCACTAGCCCGCAGACGGATTTCCCCAAACTTGAGGCAAGCTTCACTGATACTGATATCCTTCGTTTCCGCATACCGCATAATAAATAGAGTCTTTTATACAGTGCCCAATGATGAATCAAGACCGCTGATAAACTATCCGGGCATTGTATAAAAGACTCTTTTGAACTAAGCCGCTACTCTCGATCTATGGGGATTGCTTTTGTTGGGGTTGGCGACGTTGCCTTGAATTCGATTTCTTTTTTCTTTAACAGGCCATTTTTCTGGACATTTTTCCCGTATTTTACGATTGATATTCATTGCCTAATCTCAGTTAACCATTCAGGTTTAGCATTTTCCAAAAGAATAACGCTATCCATTCTGCCACTCATTTTACAGCATAATAAAAGATACCCTATTGCTCGATAAAAATAGTGCATGATCATGACGTATCCTGCACTGTTTTGTCGAATAGAGAGGGAATATCGCTAATCCGTTTGAGATGGCCTATCTGGCAGAGTGGGCAAAGCGTAATATCCTGGCCCGTCAATTCCAGCATCCGTTCCGCTATACTACGCCCCTTGATGGATTTTTTCGGCTGATAGTGTAATTGCTCCTGGATCATTTTGACCTTTTTTGCTTTACAGGCATTGGCCAAAAAACCAAATCCTCGAATACGCATAAAACCCTCGGGTAATACGTGAGATAAAAAATCGGCGAATAAATTCCTCAGGTTTTAGCTGCATGATTTTTATCTGGTTGCCGTCCGAATAATCGCGCCAATGAAAAGTAAACCATTGGTCGTCACAGGCTAATATTCGATGATTCGATAGGGCAATTTTATGGGTATAGCGTGACAGGTAATTTAAGAGCTTTTCAGGACCTGCAAACGGTGCTTTGGCATAGACTACCCAGTCCTTACCCATCAATCCCTTGAGCCATTGATCAAAGTTGAGCGAAGTGACTGAATCCGTTAATTGATCAGGCAGTTTTAACCGATTCTTTTCGTAGAGTTCTCTCAAGCCAGACACATAAAACCGTCTGAATAATTTCGATAATACTTTGACAGGGAACAAATATTTTTTAGCCGATTGCCATTGCCCATTGGCTTTTAATGCACCACCTGGGACAATACAATGCAGGTGGTTATGCACAGATAATGTTTGACTCCAGGTATGTAAAACCGAAATCATCCCCATTTCTCCGCCCAGACGGTTTTTATCTTCTCCCAATGTTTTTAATGTTTTCCAGGCGGCCTGAAATAACAGATCGTACAGGATTTTTTTGTTGTACAGAACGGTATTATTTAATTCATGTGGTAAAGTAAAAACGACGTGAAAATAAGAAACCGGCAATAACTCGGCCTTCCGGTCTTCGATCCATGCCGCCGCTTTAAAGGATTCGCATTTAGGACAATGTCGATTACGGCACGAATTATAGGAGCACTGAATTTCCGAGCAATAATCACATTGGTCCACATGGCCGCCTAACACCCTGGTGCGGCAATTTTTTATCGCATTCATCACTTTGTATTGCCCGGGTGTCAATTTATTTTCCAGGCAATAGCTGTCCCCATGCTGGCGAAACACCTGTGCGATTTCCACGGATGCTGTGCGTTCGTTTTTCTGTTCGACGCACATGGCATTACAACGACAGTTGATCAATCGGCGAATGCAAATTCTGGTGTCGATTTGGCACAAAAGCCAGGTACCGCACCGTCGATTGAATGCTGGCATGACCCAACCATTCCTTAATCGCAAAGAGATCCACTCCTGATTCAAGCAGATGCGTGGCGAATGCATGACGAATGCTATGAATTCCGCCTTCTTTGGTCACACCCGCCAGAGATTTTGCGGATTTAAATAACTGCGCGGCACTACTGGTAGAGAGTGGTTGACCCGGATCTTTGGGGTTGGGGAAAATATAATCGCTGAATCGACATGCGCGCCAGTAATCACGCAAGGCTTGATAGACCACTGGCGATAAAATCACATAGCGATCTTTGCCTCCTTTCCCACAGCGAATATGCAGGGTCATTCGTTGGCTATCGATATCCCGCACTCGTAAATTGACCGCTTCGGAGACTCTAAGTCCGGCGCTATAAATGACCATCAACAACGTGCGATGCTTGATGTTACCAGCTGCTTTAATAATTCGCTGGACTTCATCGGGACTCAAAATGGAGGGCAATTTGTAGGTGACTTTAGTGGTTGGAATCGTAAGCTTACGTAAGGGTTGGCGCAGCGTGACGCAGTAGAAAAATCGGAGGGCGTAAGCTTGCGTATTATAGGTGTTGGGGGCCAGTTTCCTGTTTTGAAGTAGATGGAGTAGATAGGCTTTGATTTCTGCGTCTGATAATTTGGCGGGTGACTTAGGGTAGAAATCATTCAGTTGAATAACGGCTCTCAGGTAAATCTCTTGCGTTGATTTAGCCAGACCCACTAAGATCATTTCGTTCTTCATTTTTTCACGTAAAGTTGACATAATAGTTTCTCCTGTTGGTGGTTGTGTTAAAAAAATCCAACGGACTGGTTTTCCTGTTGGGGGTTGGGACTGTTTACAAAATTACTCTCGACAGGATTGACTGGCCATTCAAGAAAATGAATGAGCTTAGAAAACAGAAGAAATGATTTAAAAAAAACAAGAAAGTGGATTTCACCCTTTATGAACTAAACCGCTTCGCTCTGCGGTAAAAGAAAAATACAATGGGTTGGGATCGGGACGGGATCAGCTAATGGCAAATACCGCGAAGCGGTTTAGTTCAATTAACTTATGGTAATCCTCATTAGCCCAGGAATGCACTCTGGTTGCCCGGGTTAGAGAATATGGTCGAAAGAGGAATTGAACCGGTTTCAGCCTTTCTTCATAATCCAACAAATGGAATACCGCCCTTTCATCTTCTTCAAAATAAAGGAAAAATTGCTCATCCATGTCTGATTTTCGAAAACGCGTGCGCCGTTGCATTTCACCGCACCAGTCCACAGGACGCTGCCACCAGTGCGAAGCATAACACGGTATTTCTGAACCGAATAATCTAGCGCGTAAATGCTTATGCTCAAGGTCAGCCAAATTTTTAGTATGATCAGGCTGCCTACGTTCCTGAATTCGCGGTATCGCATTAATATGTTTAAGCTGCTCGCTGGTCAATATCTCATTTAAATCGTGGCTTTTTAGTTTAAATATCCCTGATTCAAATCCAGGTCGAGTGTAAGCCACTCCTTCCCTTCCACCAATAAGCGCCTTATAATTTTTAGCCAGTACCAACAAATTTTCACTAACTGGCTCCTGCTGACGATGCCGCTGAATGCGCCCCGCCAACTGAATCAATGAGCGCATTGAACTAGGCTCCACAATCGCCCAATCGTAATCATGATCGCGCCCAACTTCCGCCACTGGTGTCGCCAATACAACGAAAATATGATTTTCCTCAGGATAATCGGCAAGGGCCTGCTGAATGATACCAACCTGCCAAATGTGTTCTGGATTATGACGAGTTAGCACAGCGTCTAATTGTTTTTCCATCTCCGAGCGCACCGCTAACGGATGTTGGCTATGGTACACACAGTAATGTATTCTATAATCAGGCGGCGGCTCCATACTAAATAACTTCTCTGCCACAGATACTAAAGGTTTAATATTGGCCATACGTATTAAACCGATCGATAAACGTTGACCAGTTTTCGGATGTATTTGATGATGCGCCTGATGTAATTGGGAAATAGCCGCTGAAAAACACCGGGCAATGGCATCAATAACGTCTACAGGATTATTTGACCTCGCCTCTATCGGCAGTAATTTCGCTTTACGTAATGGTTTAGATTTAATCAATTGCTTGACACGCTGCTCGACAAATTCATTGTGAGCCTGTGCAAAATTCTCTTTATTATTGTGATCACTTTGCCGGACACCAAACTCATCAAACCAGCCGCAGCAAATATCAACCGGACAATTCGGCTCCCCAGCCGCTTGCTGGTAGATTATACGGCCCGCAAGATAAGCATCAAATAACGCTTCCACCAGCACGGGTGGCAGTGTAGCTGAAGATAGCAAAACCCGAGCGCCCAGCATCCCAGCCCAATTTACCAACCTGGCAACAGCCGGCAAATCGGATAGATCAAAATCATCCGGTTCATCGAGAACTAAATCAGCGGTTAATAAACGCAACATCGGCGCAATTTGCTTGCCTCCGCGCTCACCTTCCGTTGCCGGAATTAAATGGTCAATAGTACTCACTAATATTGGAGCGCTGACCAACTGATGTAATTTAGGCGATCGCTTTAACCAATGACTGAGCCGACCATCATCCAGCGCCCCTTCATATCTCACATATTGATGCTCGGGAAAAAATCCTTCGGCTGATTCGCTGCCAGACATTGTGTAGGGATTTTCATATATATCAGCATCTTTATTTTTTGATAACTCATGCAGATCTTTGACCGCCTGCGAACCAATCAGTACCGCCAGGTCATCCTCTGCTAATCGCAATCTGGTACGCAACGCATCACCGGTTTGCAACGTCAGCGTTCTAAGGCCAAGGGCAATGCTAAAACGACAACCAAGCTTTTCATCAGCCAAACCATACATAATTTTGCCATTTGCAAATGTTTTACCACAGCCGGTAGATGCCATGTTAACGCCAAAAAAACCTTGCCGAAATGAACGCTCGCGAATCGCACAGGCAAGATTATAGGCTTTATCCTGCCAACGAAATTTCCCGGATACACTGCGTTTTTTAAATTCTTTATGGCGCGTGATTGCCGGTAGAGTCGAACGAATATGCGGCAGTGTTTTAGCCAATCGAACGGCATCACGACCTACGCCAATGTTATGCTCATCTAATTTCTGCTTTAATTGGCCGGTCTTACGGTCAGTGTTAGCGTAGGCTTTATAAGCCTGATCCTGCCAACATTCCCTGGATGGACCAGCCGAGTAACAATGATCGGCCAGCATCATCGTCATTCTGGCCAAATGCGAAGTAAATCGGTCTTTCACCAACCAGTCTTGCTGAAATAATTCCGGACGCTTTAATGCACGTTGAGCCAATTCATGCGCCTTAGCACGCCAGGTTTGGCTGCGCAGGGGAGTACCATGCGGAAAAAACCAAAGTTTTTGCCAATCCTCATCTTTCCAGTTTTCTTCCACAGACTGCCTGGAATTCCACGAACCATTAAATCGTTCGCCGGTCATCCAGCTATCCATATTTTCTAAACGAGGCTCATTACCGTATTTTTCAGTTTTTAAAAATTTTGGTAAACGATGATGGGATACCACCAGCCAACCAACCGCCTTAGCTAAAGGTGTTAGATTTGAAAATGGATTGTGGCTTTTTTCTGAAGCTTTATCTTTAACAAGCACTTCTATGATATCGATAATAGATTGCTCATCTGCTTCACTGACATTGGCCAATCTTTCCACCCATTCCAGGTCACTTTGGCCTTTGACAAAAGCCTCAAATAAACGCAATGACACCCATTCATGTCGGTATGGCTCATATGATTTATTTTTTTTCTTTTTCGGGTTCAGTTTATCCTGAAACAACTGATTTGCTTTACCAAAATCATGAAATAGACCCGCAATTCCAGCCAGTAGAGAAATATCCTCCACGCTATGCCAAAGATTTTCATCTTGGCTGCGTAATACATCCCGCTCAGTGGTGTTAGTGGGTACTGTTCCATATTCATTAAACCGGCCAGCGTTACCGATAATCCACAGCAGTTCAGTCTTGTTACCGCTTTTAATCCAATGACAGGCAACTGATGTATTACGTTTGGCTTTTTTACGCAACATTTTCCGAAGAGTATCCAATCCTTGCTGAGTGATAGCAGTTTGCCATGCCCTATCACCCTTACGTTCAGCAAATTGATCCAGTATTCGCCGTGTTTCAATAAGCGCCGATTTACTGCATTGTGAGATAATTAATACGTTCATTTTTTACCTGCGTAAATTTTTGTGCGACATTTTTAATAGAATCAATCATTACGTCAAGCGCTTCGGCGCGATTAAACGTAGTCATGCATCGTTGACGAAATTCCTGGTCATCATCACCGGCCATCGCTGCAATAAATGCCTGAGGTAAAACCAGGGCATCCTTTACCAGATCAGCGATATCAAATACCAGTCCGCCGCGACGGGTTTTCCCATGCAACACCGAAAGACCGTGGGGTAACCCTAATACCCAGGTCGCCACCGCCCCTAAACCATAAGCCAGATAATTACCATGATCCAAAAACCGGTTGGCGGCATCTATTCCTGAACCCTGCTTTGATCGGGTAAATTCGCCATACTTAACTGCTTGGGCCGCCATTTTATATAGTGCTTTGGCAAGCATCGCTTCCTGCGCTAAAAGATCACCATTCGTTTGCGCCTGCTCCAAGCCTCGCTGAAAAGAAGCTAGGAGCGCCGTTAAATGAGGCTCGTTCACCCGGAAATTGGATTCACGTTGTATATGAGTACTCAACCAATGCTTTCGGATTTGCTCTAGCCTGACCTCCTGGAAAGCCTTTGCCGCATCCAATCGCCGATTATCATCAAACCAAAAACTGACCCAATATTGTAAATATTCGGTGGGCCTATATTCACTTTGTGGCGTTTGCCAGGATACATCCAGTTGAACTTCATTCGCCGCAAATAAGGGTGAGCCACCACCACCGCAAAAACCCACCAAAACACCCGCTTTTGCTAATTCTCGCATCGCCGATTGAGTGATTGACGTTCCAGTACCCAGCATTATAAAAGTTGTATTAGCGATGGGAATATTCCAATAAAGTGACTGCTTTCCTTCCTCAGTCACATACTCAACGCGACCTCCGTTTACTAATATTCGGCAATGCTCCAGGTAATAAATATTAGCACGTTTAGAATGCAAAATAGATTTCAAATCTGAAGGGGAAATATCATCCATATAAATGGGTTCTCACTCTTTGTTGAAAATATTTTTTTATCTCCAATAACTCGTGGCGTTACTTTAAAGCTCTTAAAGTAGATTACGTCACAGTATATCAACCCCAAAGCTCACCGACTGAGCCTCCGGTAATTTTTCATATAAATTTAATGTCATTTTCAGTCGCCTTATGACTTCAACCCTTAATGATTCTGGCTCCAAAACTTCAACCTCTGAACCATAACGCAGAATATCCATAGTAAGCTCGCGGTGATCACTGTAAGGTACCCATAACTCCAACGAACCATCCTCCACTACCAATTGGCGCTGATCGGGATGCCATTGAGCGCCAAGGGTGCGCATTGCCGCTAATCCCGTAAATCGAAGATGTGCAGTTTGATCGGGTTCCCCAACAAAAATACCATAACTCAATTTCAATTGGTTATCGAGAATATCACTCCCAATAAATTGAGCTGGCTCATCACAAATCTCAATAGACTTAATTCCGGCCACCCAAAAAATGCGTAATGCCTGACGCAGGTGACACCAGGCGTCTAAATACCAATGGTCCCGATAGTAAACCAGCCTTTGAGGAGAGATTTGACGCTCAGAATATTGGCCACGAATATCCTGATAAGAAATGGTTGCTACTTGACCATGCAATACCGCCTGACTTAAAGGTAAGAAAATTTTGGCATCTGTCTGTTGATGAGCAATTGGTATAATTCGCAAGCGTCTAGCGGTGTTTTCAGGTGTTTTTCCCATCGCTGCCAGCAATTTATTTATAAGATTCGTGAATTCATTAAAATGTTCTTCTAATAGACCGGGTTGAAATTGCCCTAACAACTGCTGAATAGTTAATAGTGCCTGTAACTCAGCAGCATTGAACCATAAACCGGTAGCCTGTACTTTCCCGGTACGATCATAATAATAACCCTGACGCTGACGACAATATTTAATGGGATATCGAAATTGCTCACGTAAAGTAGCCAGTAACCGCTTAAGAGTAGATTTAGAACAATTTAACTCAGTTAACAGGGTATCTGTGGAAATAGGATAACGACGAGTCTGGAATAAAGCGTCCAAGGCAAAAAATCGATACAGGGTTTCCATATCCTCTCCTTGTTTAAGGCACTGTATTGGCAAGAGCGTATTATTAAATCAAAATTAGCATATCGTAATGTAACTCTATTTTGGAAGTAAAGCCCATGAGCCCATGAACCTAATTTAAATATTTTAAGCGGCCATGAATCTCCAGGGCATTTTTCTAAATGGGGCTTATAACTCAACGACAAAGTTGACTGTCAGACAAATTTTTCTTAAAATATCAAAAAATAATATTTTATTTTGATATTTTTTGATATTTTTACGATTCAAAGGAGATGACAATACCTGCCATTACTTACCCGGAAGTCGCCGAGGCTTGCCAGACTCTGGCCGGCGAAGGACATAAAATCACCCTCCGCGCCATCCTCGCACGCACAGGGGGATCTCCCAACGCGGTGCTGCCTTTTTGGAAACAATGGCGTCAGGAACAGGAAGAAATCACTCTGGCGGCGATCGAGGAAGAAATTTCCCCTCCGGTCAAACAGGCGATTCTCGCGGAGTGCGCCCGCAAGGTGTCGGCGGTTAAGGCGCATTTTGCCAAAAAAATAACCGATTCCGAACAGCAGTGGCACGATTTACAGGCTTTACTGACAGAA
Source organism: uncultured Pseudomonadota bacterium (assembly GCA_963832945.1). GTDB lineage: Bacteria > Pseudomonadota > Gammaproteobacteria > Coxiellales > Coxiellaceae > JAFEDN01. The sequence goes on along the minus strand of CAWHVV010000021.1, from coordinate 37,232 downwards.
GCGGAGCAAACCCGGCAGCGGCTGCATACAGAAATCACGCAAATGCAACACCAGATGATCGAACAACAGACCCGACAAAGGCTCGCAGACCAGCAATTGACTGACACCGAAAAGCCTGAGAGATACCGAAACGCGCTACCAGGCCGCTATGCTGGCTCAGGAACGAATTTCCACTGAAAAGCAAATGACTGAAAAACAGGCCGCCGATTGGCAAATCCGCTGGCAACACAGCGAAGAAGCCCTGAAAACACTGCAGATGACCCAACATCAATATGAAATTGAAATCGCCACCCTCAAAACCCGCATAAACGAAAAAGAAAAACAGGAGGCGGCATATAACACCAGTCGATTGTGACAATGAAAGCCCCTATATTAGCGAGCCACTGTAGGCAATGAAAGAACATATCCAGGAATGATTGGCTGCTAAAGCCACCAGAACTGACTGTCCGTATGGGATTTGCAAAAAATTCATTGTTGTACTAATTTTATGCATGAATTCAGTAAAAACTGACCCCATCGCGCATAAATCCAATCCAGTGAATCTCTGGCAAAGCGGCATGTGCGTGAAACCATGCGTGGAATTTCACGAATGAAAGATAAAAAAGATTTCAGATCCACTCAGCCAGATTCATCGGATGAATGGCTGAAGAAATTAAAGCGATTTTTTCTCAATGATTATTTCATGAGATCCTTTATCGTCATAGCCATTTTAATCTCATTAGGTGTCGGAATTTATCTGATTCGGTATAGCCACCAGGTTTCCCGGCACAGCACGCAAATGTATCGGTTAAACCATCAAATAGATTTCGCTCAATGGGAATTTAACAATAAAATGGATGCGTATGTGCGATTAAATCACTTCTTGCTAGAATTAGTCCATACAGAGGAAACCCTGAAAGATAAATGTCAAACCACACACACTTCCAGTGGCTATGATCAAAATGACAGACGATTTATGACTAGGGAATTATTAGACTCCGAAGTCATGAGAATTCAGAAATTACAATTATTCAATACTGAAATCACCACGACAGCACAACAGTTAATCGACCTGGATAAAAACACCGATGATATGTGCGCTAAAGACGCCCCACCCCGAGAAATCTGGATGGAAAAATACAATCACATTCACGATCTCATGGATCAATCCATGCAGAGAGATAAAAATAAATTAGATCAATTAAAACAACAATATGAATAAGAACAATATACAGTATTAACCAGGCCGAATCACTCGTGAAGAATAATGCTATTTAAAATTTAACATTAAGGAGGAGTTTATGAGTAATGAAAATCAACCCACCGAATCCCGGATACCAAAAGAACGTATGCAGCGCCTTACTCGCACCCAGAGTAAAGAGGCTATCATGATTCAATTAAAGCTCAGTAAAATATTAGGGGATATGGGTTTTCTGATTGCATTGGGATTTGTTTTTACGATTATTACCATTACACTCTCGGTCAACCGTATTAATCTTCTGGCCTCAGCCATCCTGATTCCGATTATGGGAATATTCTTATTAATCATGGCCTGGCGAATCGCGACGAGAGAGGCTCGTGATCAGGAAAAATTATTATATTTTTTAGATAACTATCCCAAAGAAGAGGAATAGCAGAACCAATCCCCAATCCAGCACTCCTCTTTCCGTTGTTAAAAAAATCCATCAGGATAAAATTCCTGAATTTTCCGGTGATGAGCGTCCCGCTATAATCAACGAACGCCAACTGATTTGATTGGAAAAATTAAGCTTTCTAAAAGCGGCCACCTTCAAATTATAAAATGCAGTAAAAATGGCAGGTAGTTGACGACTTTCAAAAATTAGGTGGGAGATTTTTGTACAGGAATCTGCTTGCTTTTTTTTCAAAAAGCATTTATAATGTGATTTTTTAATAAAATGTATAAAGTTAAAAAGGTATATATGAGTAAAGATCAATCCATAAAAGACATTAATGACAAACTGTACTATACGATCTTATCCCTCTCCTATTTGGATAGTAAGCAAAGTTCAAAAAACTATTTAACGGACATTCAAATTCAAGTCCAGCAAGGTGCTTTATTCTTTGTGTCCAGTCGCGATAGAACAGTGATAGAAGCTGGCGTTATCGCCAGCGCTTATTCCCGATCCCCTGAAATACTGCCTATACTATCCGTGGCTATTAATAATATTTTAACAAGTCCCGGTCATTACTTACCCGAGGCCTTGGACCAATTTGCAGCAGAAGGCCACCCGCATTTAGTTAAATGGCTGTTAGATCACAAGATCACGATTAGAAATTATCGTGATACAAGACCTGATATGGGTACCTGCTTGAGAAGAACAACAGTCAGTATTCAACAATCCTCTCAAGACGAGTATTTCAAAGTAATTAAATTGTTGGTTTCTCACAATGCTGAATATTATTACAAAGATTATGAGTTAGCAGTCTATAATGACGTTCTGAGAATTTTTCACAAAATTTGCGAAAATTATCCCCAGCTCATAGAAATTTTTAAAACACAAACCTCACAAATATTGGAATGCATTACTCAGGCCAAAGTTATGCCGCTGGAAATTAAAGGTATTGCAAAAATTATTGCAGAATACTCGAGTATTTATGTGCCAAAACCTGTGGAAGAGAGCGGTAAAGATCGCCTTAAGTTAGCATCATAGACAAAAAATTGATCACATGGCTTTATCTGTGGACAGGATTTAATTATATGCATTTTTATTTTACATGGAGAGAGATCATGACCGAGATAGCCAGAAGAGCTGAAGAGTTACGCGATGGATCACCATGGATTGTGGCAGCCGTCTACGGCGGGCCTCTGAGTAATCTGAGTTATGAGTATTTATTCATTCCGGTCAGATTGAAACCAGTTCGCATCTAGTTCTTCTAAAAATTATATGAAATTAATTCAGAAAAATAATGTCAGGATTAACATTCGAAAATAAAAACTAATCATATTCATTTAGAAAATTATTATTGAATTTCATAAAAGCTACGTCACTGAGTTTACTCAGTGACGTAGCGATTTATGGAATGCTAACTCTTTCAATTAACATAATTATTTTAGTAAAATCGTCACTGAAAACAAGGGACACTCAGGAAAAGACAAGGGACAGTAACTTAAAACCCCTATTTTTATAGGCTTTTTTATAAAATAATTTCAAAAAACTATTGACTTCTTCAAAAATTTATATATAATGGCTGTCATGAGTCGGCATTTTACACGACATTAAACCGTAAAATATATGATAGCTTCGAGTAATTTCGTCCTGTCATTCTACACTTCTTGAGTTAGTCTGTCTTCCAAGTTAACTTTAATAATATTTCGTTAAACAAGTATTATTCCTTTCTTTGCACTTATTTCCTGCTTTACTGCGGGTGATGAGTGTTTCCTTTCCTTACGGCAAGGATTCCTATTAAAAAATAAAAACTTAATAACTAAAAATCTTAAATAATCATGTATTTAACTTAAACTATTTTATTAATCTTTAAAAATTAAAAAGAACAATCATTTAATTTAAGCAGTTAATTTTAACAATACACAGATAAAAACAGATTAACAGTAATAAAAACAAAAGAATTGATATTAAAAATAAAAAAATAGAAAGAACAAGAAAAAAAATAAATCACTATTTAACTTAATTTTTAACTGAGTTATTCAATAAAAAAATAAAAATTTTATAAATCAATATTTACAGGAGAACAAACGATGACAGACAATCTAAAAAATAACAATCATCAGGAAATTAAATCTAATTACATTAAAGAAGAACAATTTGAAAAAATAAGGCAATGTCAGGCAATTATTTTTGAACAAACTCAAATATCTACTAAGCGTAAAAATAATTATTAATGAACTCATTACAGAAGACAATCTACAAAAAATAAAAGACAAATTTATTCACTTATTTCGTGGCTAAAACCCTCGATCTTTAGTCCTTTAGTCGAAGCAATTCGGCCTTTCACACTTTTAACGGGGTGTGAATTGGGGCTTAACACTAACCAAAACAACCGTTAGAGGGATGTCATCAAAAATTAAAAGGATATAACATTATGAGTTTCAAACACCAGATCAAACGTTCTTTATATCAGGTTTTACAGAAAGATCATGAAAATTCTTTTGCCACTCGTCATGACCGAACGCAAATATTGTTTCGGATTGTAGATGAACTATTTGACCTGGGCTATAAATTTTCTTCAGTGTACAAATTAAAAGAAAAACACGTGGTCGAACTCACGAAACATTGGCAAGAAAAATCCCTGAAAGTCAGTACGATCAAAAATAGACTCTCGGTATTACGCCGCCTGGCAGTCTTGATGGATAAACCCTTTGTACCCAGTAACACAACCTTACAGGTAGGTTCCCGTTATGCCCAGCCTGTTAAAAATCGGGCGATTGTCAATCCCGATATTTCCAAAATTACTGATCCATATGTGCGCGTGTCTTTGGAGCTGCAAAGACATTTTGGATTACGCCGTGAAGAATCTTTAAAAATAAAACCCCATTTAGCCGATCAGGAATATAAATTAGTCTTGTTAGGTTCATGGTGCAAAGGCAACCGTAACCGGGAAGTTCCTATCCGTACGGCTGAACAACGCCGATGGCTGGATGAAGCGAAACTATTAGCCTGGAACGTTAACCGGTCGCTGATCCCAGAATCCAAAACGTATATCCAGCATCGTTATGTTTACGATAAACAACTACGAAATTCTAACATCCGGTCACATGGATTTCGTCATGGCTACGCGCAGCGACGCTATAAAGAACTCACCGGTTGGGATGCTCCCATCGCCGGAGGCCCTGACCCCAGGACGTTCAATTATGAGCAACGTCGCCAGGATACGTTGGCGCGCATGATTTTAACGGAAGAACTCGGCCACGGTCGAATTCAAATTGTAAAAAATTATTGTGGATAGCAGATGATTATGTAAAGTTGGTTCTAAAATGCCAGTAAAATCAAAGTCTATTTTCTAAAATGCTTTACATAATATTCTGATAATTACAGGTGGACTTCGATTACAGTAACACGTGCATGTCCTCGCAGAGTGTGAACAGTGCCGCCTTTAGTCCTGATGGCTGTGTGAATTTCTGGTGACCTTTATGGGCCGCACAAGATAATTATCGAAGATATTATGTAAAGTGTTTTAGAAATGAAACATTGATTCTATTAATATTTTAGGGATGACTTTACATAATCACTTACTTTCCACAATAATTTTTTGTAATTTGAATTCGACTATGGCCAAGTTCTTCGGTTAAAATCATTCGCGCCAGTGTATCCTGACGGCGTTGTTCATAATTAAATGTTTTTTGATCAGGGCCTCCGGCAATGGGCGCTTCCCAACCCGTTAGCTCTTTATAACGTTGCTGCGCATAAGCATGGCGCAGACCATGTGAACGAATCCCCGAATGACGGAGTCGCTGGTCGTAAATATTGCGTTGCTGGATATAGGTTTTTGATTCAGGAATCAAAGACCGGTTCACATGCCAGGCTAATAGCTTGGCTTCATCCAACCATCGACGCTGTTCGGTAGTACGAATTGGAATTTCACGGGGACGATTACCCTTACACCAAGCACCTAAAAGCACTAATTTATGTTCATGATCGGCCAAGCATGGCTTGATCTTTAAGGATTCTTCTCGCCGTAGCCCAAAATTTCTTTGTAATTCTAGCGACACTCGCACATAGGGGTCAGTAATTTTAGAAATTTCAGGATTTACAATGGCCTTATTTTTTAAATATTCAGTATGGCGAGAACCAATCTGCAATGCTTGGTTTTCCGGTACGAAGGGCTTATCTATTAAGATAGCCAAGCGCCGTAAGACAGAAAGTCGATTCTTGATGGTGCTAATTTTGAGTGATTTATCTTGCCAATGCTGAACCAATCCTCGTACATGTTTTTCTTTCAGTTGTTGAACTGAAGCCAGTTTGTAATCTAAATCATGTAATTCACCGGCGATACGGAACAATATTTGTGTTCTATCATGCCGCGTGGCAAACGAATTTTCATGATCATTCTGTAAAATTCGATATAAAGATCGCTTGAACTGTTTTTGAAACCCCATCCTTTTTTTACTCCTTGAGAATATGAACTAAGTCCCTCTAAACGGTTAATATTGTTTAGTGTTAAGCCCCAATTCACACCCCGTTAGAAGTGTGAAAGGCCGAATTACTTCGGCTAATGAGCTAAAGGTCGAGGGTTTTAGCCACGAAATAAGTTAATAAATTTCTCTTTTATTTTTTGTAGGTTGTCTTCTGTAATCAGTTCATTAATAATTCTTTTAACACTGAGTGATATTTGAGTTTCTTCAAAAATACTTTCTTGACATTGTCTTATTTTTTCATATTGCTCTTGTTTAATGTAGTTTGATTTGTTTTCCTGGTTATTGTCACTATTTTTTTTATCTTTTTGATCAGCCATACTCCTTTCTCCTTCCTTTAAAAATAATTATTTACTTGATTTTTTATAAATCACAAATTTTACTTTTTATTTATTAATCTTTAATCTTTTATATGTTCATAGTTTTAATTTTTCTTTAATATCTCTATTAAAAATGACTTAGAATGAATTTCTTAATTGATAACTCATTATCTTTATATTTTTAAAATTAATTTAAATATATTTAGATTGATTTTAATTTATGAATTTTTATTGATACTGATGAATCCATTCTAAAAGAATGGACATGCACCTTCTCGAATGAGAAAAGCATTCAGAAAGTAATAATAATATTGTTTAATGCAAGATTATTAAAGTTAACTTACAAGAAGAATAACTTAAGAAGTGTTGAATGACAGGACGAATACTCGAAGCTATCACATATTTTACCCATTTAATGTCGTGTAAAACGCCGACTCATGACGCTTAGTTTAAATTATTTTTTAAAATTGTCAATAGTTTTTTTAAAAAAATCCTATAAAAATAGGGTTTTTCAATACTGTCCCTTGTTGTTACCTATTTGTCCCTTGTTTTCAGTGACAAATTCGATGAAATAATGATTTTAATTGAAAGTGTTATCAATACAATGATCGCTACGTCACTGAGTAAAACTCAGTGACGTAGCTCATTATTTTTTAATATTAAATCTAAGATAATCGATAAATAATTGTACATATCCATATCCCATTCAGAAATAACCAATATCACTCCTATTTTTAAACTCATTCGTGATGCATATAAAAACTCCGTGATCCTTCCGGTAATTTATGAATCCCTTGTCAGACTAATATGGCTTCGTGTTTAGTTTTTTAAGAGGAGATTATTTATGTTTAGATTATTTACACCGGCTACGAAACAAGCTGCGAAGCAAGTTGCCACAGAAGTCGCTTCTACCGTGGCAAGTGTTACGCATTTTGGCGCTTCAGTAGCAACCATTTATACCGGTTGTGTACTCCTGAGCCAAAATCGTCGCCAACCTGCTCATCCTCAAGTTAATCCAATTGAAACCAGTAATGAAGACAAAACTTCGTTTCAGCCAGGTCAATAGAGCGTGATGAGTCTGATATTCTCCTATCGGTGAGCAAACGGTAGAAGAATTTTTTAAAAAATGGTATATTATCAGCAAATAATGAGCGCTCTAAAATGGATGTTTTTATGGAATTAGGATTACAAAAAAAATACTTTTCGGAATTAAGAAGGATATGTCAGCCGGTTTATGATTCATTTGGAGTGACTTATTTCTCACAAACCCGCGCTTTTAAAAATGGCAGATTTATTCAACTTTCAACAAAACCGGAAATTATAGAAGATTTTTTAGACCATAGATTGCCCATCAGCTTTACCGATGGGCAAGGCTTTTTCTTAAAAGAGGGATTCTATCTCGCCAGTCATCTGGGAGAAAACTTGTACCCAAAAGAAAAGGCCAACCGGTTGCAAGAAAAATTCAAAATTGGCAACGTCATCTATCTGGTAGAAAAAAATGAAACATACGATGATTTATACCTGTTTGGAGCAGACCCTAAAAACAGCGAAATTATTAATAATTACTTTAACAACATTCACTTGCTGAGACAATTTATACTGTATTATAAAACGAAATCTCAGCGTTTGTTAGTTCACACCCAATCCATCAAATACCCCAACGAATATATGATGTCTTCCTGGCTAAAAAATAACTCTATTACTCTTCCCCCGGTGGTTGACACAGAAAAATTTCTTAAACACCGATTTTCACAAGCTTAAAAGCGCAAGAATCGACCCCTAAGAAAAGCTAATTATCTCATACTTTATCTACCTTATCGGAGTAAATTAATTCATTATTTCCGCTAAAAAAGGCGTTAAATACTCTATATTGTTTTTGCCAAGTATCACAGATTCTAATGGGTATCAATAATCGGTATTGCGCTTAGGATTTTAAAATTTTGACAAATTTTAAATTCTGATTTTTTTATGTTTTTTTTAATTTCCATATATTTACGGGTTTTTTTGATATTTCTATAAAAAATATTTTGACAAATAGAACGTTTTTTATTAGAATCTCAATTTTTTAAGCGCAATAAGGATACCTTAATATGGATATCATCAGACAATTTTTTGCATACCCCGTCATGCCCCTACAAAAACAATATGAGGCCATCCGTGCCATTGTCATGGATAAACGCTCACCACAAGAAGTGGCTCAACAATTTGGCTATAAAATTAATACTCTCTACTCCATGATGCGTGATGTGCGTTCCGGAAAATTATGTTTGTTTCCCCAGTTTCCTTCTGGACAGAAAGAACGACGAACACCTCAACCTGTGCGCGAAGCCGTTATTGCCTATCGTAAGCAGAAATTTTCTTGTCAAGATATAGCAGAAAAAATCCAGGAAGAAGGTTATAAAATTTCTAAGAGAACCATTGAAAATATTCTCTATGATGCAGATTTCTCACGATTGCCACGCCGTAGTGCTTTGGAAAGAGGATTCACCCAAAAAAATCAACTGATTCCAGAGCGGGCCTCTTCACTTGATTTTGAAAAACTAAAACCTTTTTCATTTGAGTGCCCGGTAGCTGGAGTTTATTTCTTTCTCCCCTATATTATTGAATCGGGTGTTCTCGATATTATTAAAAAATGTAAACTCCCTACATCAAGTGTCATTTCAGAAATGCAAGCTTGCCTTTCAATGTTGCTGCTCAAATTGATTGGTAACCAGCGTTTAAGCCATATGTCTTCCTATGATCATGAACAAGGACTCGGTGTATTTGCGAGTTTATCCGTTTTGCCAAAATCAACCTATATGTCAACTTATTCCTGTCGCACAGAAGAATCTATGTTATCTGAATTTCAGCAGAAATTAGTGCGTCATTTTCAAGAAATTTATCCCGATTTTTATCAATCCAATTTTATTAACCTAGATTTTCATTCTATTCCCCATTTTGGTGAAGAGTCACAGATGGAAAAGGTATGGTGCGGCGCGCGCGGCAAAGCGATAAAAGGCGCCAATACTTTATTTGCCCAGGATGCAACCAGCGATGTTATTTTATATACGAGAGCGGATATTCTTCGAAAAAATGAGGCTGCTGAAATTCAGAAATTCGCACAATTTTGGAAAGAAATTAGAAAAGATATCACCGAGACACTGGTTTTTGATTGCAAATTGACAACGTACTCTGTGTTGGATACGTTAGTGAGTGAAGGCATTAAATTTATTACATTACGCAAGCGTAATCAGAAATTATTGAAAGAAACCTCGAAAATTTCCGAGGAAAAATGGAAAAAAATTACTCTGCCAATTCCTAAACGAAAACATAAACAATGCTCAGTTTATGAAGCAGATGTTTTATTACCAAAATGTAAAAATTCCTTTCGACAAATTATCGTCAAAGATCACGGTCGCGCAGAGCCAACATTTATCATCACGAGTAATCATGAGCTTGATCTAAAAGATATCCTTGTTGTCTACGCCAAACGATGGCATATTGAGAATAAATTTGGTGAGCTTGTTTCATTTTTTAACTTGAATTCTTTATCTTCCCCTTTCATGATTCGGATTCACTTCGACATGCTTTGGACGATTATCGCTGATACCCTTTATCATCGATTTATGCAAGATTTACCCCGTTTTGAGCGCGCAAGAGCAGATCAGGTTTTTCGAAAATTTATTGATATGCCAGGACGAATCAATTTTGATGGAAAAGAATTTGTTGTAAAAATTCGTAAACATGCAACAACACCTATTCTTCTGGGTGTTGATAAACTCAAAAAAGGTGTGATTGTTCCGTGGCTGGATAACCGCCTTTTACGTTTTGAGTGGACTGCGTGAAAGGGCAAAACTGACGACTGTCCAAATTTTGTTTAGGGTTGATTGTTGCGCTTATCAGGCTCGTGAAAATCGGTGTTAAAGATATTGTCGCTAATAAAATTCAGGTTAAAGGCAAATTTGGTGAGGTGGGTATTTCAAAAAGAGAACTGGAATGCTTAAAATACCTGGTTAAAAGTTATACTCAAAAAGAAATGGCAAAAGCGATGATGCTGTCACCCAGAACGGTAGAAACTTATCTCAATAACTTAAAACATAAACTGGGATACCAAAGTAAAGCGGAATGCATTTTATTAGCTGAAAAACTCAATTTGATCATTTTTTGAATAAACTACCCAATGACCTCAAACTTAAAGGAATATCGCCCATGACAAACCATGAACGACAAGATATCGCTTTTAATGCGGAAGGGACTACCTTAGAGGATGGCTCTATAAACCTCAACAACCAGAACCGCAGTCATCCGCTATTATCATGGCACACGGGTATAATTGTATAAAAGAATTATATCTGGACAAATACGCAGAAATCTTTGCCAATCAGGGCCATGCGGTATTAGTTTTTGATAATCGTAATTTTGGCGATAGCGATGGTGAAATTAGGCAAGAACTTGACCCTTGGCAACAAGTGAGAGATTATCGACATGCGATTACTTTCATGCAAACTCAACCGTTTGTCGATCCCAATAGAATGGGTATTTGGGAAACCAGTTATTCCGGCGGCCATGTATTAGTCGTTGCAGCCCTGGATAAACGAATGATTCATTATTGGTTTAAATAAATCAGCAGAATGTTGGATGCCTTTGATTTTTTTCATTAAACAGGCCGACTTATCTTTATAGTAAAGGATAAAGTGCTTTAGGAGATCAATATTATTGATATATTTTTCAAAAACTTGACTATTGTCAGGGGTAGTCGCGAATGCATAAAGCTCATCATAGTGATTAAATTTTTCTACTATGTAAAATAAATAAGAAATATTGAATCGCTCGTAAAATTCTTGCCTGATTTTATTTTCAGTTTTTTGATCTTCTTTTAAGATAGTAAAATAATAGCCTGAATTTAGGGTAATTCTTTTTCCATCACTAAAGGCAATAGGATATTTCATCTGTAAATAAAATTCAGTCAATTCGGGATGGGTCATCAGAGAAACAAATTGGCCATCCCGAAAAATCCGCGTGTGCGAAAAAAAGTTTAACTGAAATAAATCAAAAATAGGCTGACATATTTCCCGTATATCAGGGCAAAATTTTTTCTGTAGAGCAAAATTGAAATTCATCAGACACTTACCCACTTAAGTTTACAGCTCTATTATAATAAAACCGGTACTTTATTGAAAGCACCGGTTTTTGATAAAAGCCTCATTTCTTCATGCTGGGAGTGAAGTCCTCTTTTCTCTCTTGTTTCTGTTCAGTTTTCATCCCTGCTTTGGGTTGCTGCCACAGAAGATGACGGTGAGCGGCATAGCCGACCCAGCCAACAACCCCTGCCGCAGTCATCTTGCCCAATGTACCGCCAAAGCTTTTTCCAAATGCTGGCGCTACCTCTTGAGCGGCACGTCCCAGTTCTTTTTTTATTAATGTTCTCATCCTATTTCTCCTTGGTTTGTTAAAACACATCGTTAAACCAAAATACTCTCTGGCTTTAAGCGACAAGGATATAATAAGAACTTTGACCTCCGTAAATTACCGGTTGAATCACGGGGATTTTACTTATCTTCAATGCTTATCTTGTAAAAGACCTGGATATATACATTTGAGTCATACTAAAAAAAATAATTTATTGATATTTTTCTTTTCATTAACAAGCTTTAATTTGGTGACAATACGTACTCAAAATCTTTTCTGTAAGCTGTAATGAAATGGGTTTAATCAAATAATCATTCATACCAATGGCGAGTGCTTCTGCTTTTAGACCCTCATCATCATGGGCCGTTAATGCAATAATCGGTACAGACAATTGATCTTTCTTCTTTTCTTGTTCTCGAATTAACCTGGCCGCCATCACGCCATCTATGCCGGGTAAGCCAATATCCATCAATACCAAATAATAGTGATTATTAGCACATAAAATCACCGCATCCTCACCGGTAGCGGCAATATCCACGTCACAATCCAATCGCTCCAACATGGTTTTAACCATTTTTTGCGGCAGAGGAGAGTCTTCCACCAACAATATTTTTCTTCGATGCATATTCTTATCCTTCCAAAATGTGTTTAGATAAAGGTATTTTCAGGGGCAAAATAACCTGAAATACCGTTCCTTTATTTAATTCACTACGGACGACAATATTACCGTTCATTTCTTCAATAAATTGCTTCACGATCCGCAATCCTAATCCACTTCCTTTGTACAAACCCTTATTGCTCGGCATCACTTTTGAAAATTTCTCATAAATAAAATCCACTTTTTCAGCCGGGATGCCAATACCACTGTCTTTTACCGAAATCTTGATCACCTTCTCCCGTGGGTTTACATTCGATTTTTCTACCTGAACATGAACATTAACGTAACCTTTCAGGGTAAATTTAATGGCGTTACTGATTAAATTAATCAACACCCGCTTTATTCGGTAAGTATCGCCCAAGATGATCTCCGGTGTGTGTTTTCCATAATCAATCGACAGATCAATTTGCTTTAACTGAGCGGCGGGTATCTGCATTTTTTGGATAGAAAGAATGAGCTGCTTTAAGGAAAAAGGTTCATTCAGAAGAGGTCGTGATCCATATTCTGCGTAAGTAAAGTCTAAAATATCGTTACAATAATCTAATAATTCTTTAGCGGCTTGAGCCACGTCGATTAAATGGGATTGAATATCAGGAGGCACTGTCATGCCTACCAGTAATTCAGTCATGCCGTAAATACCGCTGATGGGTGTGCGGATATCGTGCTGCATGTTGAGAATAAACTCGCTTTTTAAACGGTTGGCGGTTTCGGCTGTATCGCGCTCAATTTGCAAAGCCTGTTGGGCTTCCTTCAAATTGGTGATATCCACGTAAATACCCAATACGCCATAAACTTTATCATGATCATATAAGGGCACTTTACTGGTTAATAAAAACATGTCCTTACCATTGAGTTGCTGTTGCTTTTCTTCAAAACTGATTTTGGGTAACCCAGTCTGTAAAATTTCTTGATCGTCTTGAATAAATTTTTGCGTCTGTTCGGGATTCCAGGGTAAATCGTAATCAGTCAAACCCACGATTTCATCGGAGTGATTTAAGCCTACCTGTTGAGCAAAATTATCATTACAACCGATTAATTTAAGTTCAGCGTCCTTCCAGAACACAAACCCAGGCACTTTAGTCACAATATAACTGAGCATTTCCACACGGCGTCGCAGAGATTCCATTTCACTGATATCTTCTCCGATTAATAAAATCAGGGGCTTTGGGTTTTTAGAAAATAAAGTAAAAATATGTCAACGGATGATTAACCACTGACGATTAGGTAGCCTTATTCTTTTAATGAGCGATTTTGAGGCAGGATTCGTTAAATTTTGAGGTAAAATAGCTTTAATGCTCTTTTTGTCTTCAAAATAGCGCCTGGTTTTGGCATTGGCATACAGTACGCGATGGTTCTTCACCATGACCAAGAAATGTAGTGAATTTTTACAAAAAAACTTGAGTGTAAATAATAATAAACGGTCTTCCATGACAATTCTCTCTGATCAGTATCAAGGGGTGAGCGGTAAGTGAGGCAATGGCCTAGCTTCAGATAGGTGATGAAAAATGCCTTGACTCGCTACCCAACAAGATAAATCGGCGAGAGGCAAGGTAGGGTGAAGGCGCAGGTGTTCAATGAATTTTTCCGTTTGTAATTGACCTAATCGGTGTCTCCATACACATTCACCGTGATGGGTAATCCAATCCGTTAATACGGACTGATCTATTGTCGATGCAATCGTATTCAAGCCGTGCTTTAGCGTTTTATTATGAAGTAATTCTTCTCCCGCTTTTAAAAATAGCGTAAAGACCGGGTCTAAATACATGACTTCGGTCGGATAATCCAGCATAAAATTAGCGGGTTTTTTGCGATTGAGAATTCTATCGGCGGTAAAGTGCGATCCAAAATCATCCCCAGTACTCATATTGGCTAACAGCGCCACGCAATTAAAATCACTTTGCGAAAAATATTGAGAAATGGCTCCCTCAACTCCGGTGGCGGTCACTACCGCCCACATATCGGACAACGTCTTTTTTATCTTCTCAATGCTTTCCTGCCGACGACTCTCTAAAAGCAAACCGGAATAACCCTGTTTTTTTTCTTCGGGGATGGTGGAGTAAAAAGGAATCTGGGCGGCCAGCAAGGCTTCCAGGGCATTCTGGTGAATGACTAATTCTGGAGAGACCGTTACTTCGACGCAAGCATCGGATTTTAACAAGGCCGTCACTAACGCCAGAGTAATGCGAGTTAAATGCACATTGACTAACACCGTCTTGCCTCTCAACGGTTTACGCCGTTCCCAATCCTGCTCCAATTGATGCAAGCAATGGCGATCTTTCAGCGGGATATGTTGTTCGTAAGCATCCCATAAAGGTTGATAACGGCTGGGGGCGTGCAATAAACGTCGCTCGAAGTGATCAGGAACGCTCTTAATTAAACGGGGTCGAATGTGATTAATCGTGTTTTTGACAAATGATACGGCGCGCATATTTTCTCCTATGAAATGAATATTTTTTCTTTTTAAGGGGCGACTAATGTTAAAATAATCACCAAACATCAGCGCCCATAGGAGAATCTGGAGGGATTCCAACCCCATGCGGCACTGACGCATGGAGTGGTTCGTATCGACTGAGTCACTCAATGTCTTGGGTTCATCCTTCTGAAGGGTTTTGCCTGAATAGGCAATAAGGGATCGGGCGCATGTGTAGTCATGCACCTGAATGGCATGGCAAACGCATTGAAGTAAATTTATCTAATATTGTTTAAAACTGATGCTGAATCAGAAGCAGGATTAAAAAATCAAAAAGGGTAAAACAACGATAAGTGATTAATTGTGATCAAAAAGCCACTTAATTTTAGGATTTCAGAAGTTAACGAAGCCAAAAAAAGGATTTTTCCTCACTCCTGACAAAAAAGTGCCGAAATAAAACGATTCATTTTAATTGGTTTCAATACTAAGCGGTTTGACAAGCCTGAAAATGCTGGTCAGCGGTCAGTACTTTGAGTAAATAGGCATGGTCCCATCCAGACCTTTTTCGTCGACAGACAATACCACTTTTATGAGTTTTTTCCTGTTTAAGCAAGTTAAGTGCTATCCTTCTCACAATTGCCAGGTTATGGGCAGAATGCCCTCTATGCGTTTGATTCCAATCTTCGCGAAAGCCCACATCTAATGACCAGTGTAAATCCACTTCAATGTGCCAATGTTTTCTGACCGCTTCTTTAAATTCATCTATTTTTTCATAATCTAAACTGGTGAGAAAATATCGAGTAGAATATTCCACTTTATGAGCGGTGGTTCGTGTGATATCCACTTTGCCGATCCCTCTAAGGCCAGGCCAACGTAATTCAAATAACAGCGGGTCACGCGCAGATATCAGTGTGTAACGGCGAGTTTCTATTCGCCCATGGTCATGTATTTTTTCAACCCGACGCAAATGAAGCATGTTTTTATATTTTTTTTCGCCTGCTTCAGCCAAAGCAAAGATTGCACAAACATTTTGATATAACGTGGGTTGATTCTCTTTGAGCGAGAGTACGTAGTCAGCACCTTGCCTAATAATTTTTTTGGCAATAGCGGTTTGGCATCCCATGGCGTCGATCGTAATGATTGATCCGGTGATATCCATCATTTCCAATAATTCTGGAATGGCGGTAATTTCATTGGATTTTGCCGCTGTCTTAATTTGGGCTAACATCAAGCGATTTTTGGTGGCCCAGGCACTGACCAGATGTATGGCTGGCTGTTTTTGTCTTTTATTGCCGGAACCACGAAGTGTTTTACCATCCAGTGCGATAATTTCCTTTTTTAAATCAATTGTCAAAGACCCTATCCATCGATTAAAACAGGCTTCGAAACGAACAGGATCTAATAAAGCAAAAACTCGCTCGAAGGTATCATGAGCAGGAATTCCACTGGGTAATTCTAAAAAGGTCTTTAACCAGGACTCCTTGGCTTGCGCAAATTCTACGATCTCTTTCCATCCATCTGCACCGCAAATAGTTGCCAAAATGGTAATGATTAAAATATCACCCAAATTGTGTCTAAAATTGCGATGGGATTGCAGGCGAGGGTCATCCAGATTGGAAAAATGATCCAAAAAAGTTCCTTCTAACTTCATGAGTATTTCCTTGATTGAGACTGCTCAAGGAAACTTTTATAAAAGAAAAAATTAATAAATTCAATAGGAAACTATGTTTCTATAGACAATCTGCTTTTGTTCAAAATTCAATGCGTTTGCCATGGTTCCAGGAGGCGTTAAATAGCGAGTCATTAGACGCGGCTGAAAAAGAATTTCTTCAGTTACATCCCAAAAAGATGAAAAATATGGGGCGTCGCACCCTGACGGTTCGTCTCTTGGGTGGCACTCCAGTCCTGTTGTCAGCTCCTTACTATCATCAAAAAACCGACATTAAAAAAATGCAAAGCAGGAAAGGTTTTTATCCTCGATTATTTTTGCTGGGTATCCATGATAAATGTACGCCGGCGCTATCGTCCAGGATGAGTCTTTTTGCAACAGCGGCTTGTTCTTTCGATGAAGCGAAGCGTTTAATGGGAACACTCTATGGATTTAATCTGGATATCAAAACCATCCGGATGATATGTAAACGCTTTTCGATGCGTGCAAGAATCTGTTTTAACGCGGGAAAAGTGCCATTAACAGAGGAATTTAAAGGAAAACGGTGGTTGTTTCAACAGATGGAGGCCGTGTGCGCACTCGCGTTAATAAACGCGGGAAGAAGACCAGGAAAAACCGCAGTCGATATAAAACGGATTGGCGCGAACCTAAATTAATTTTAGTTTATGTGGTGAATGAAAATGGCGAAAAAGATCGAAAAATTTCCTCCATGATGGATGCCAGTTTAGAGGGTCCAGATGCGACGTTTGCCATGTTACTTTACTACCTCAAAACACTGGGAGTTGGAAAGGCAGACCAGCTATTATTTGTTTCAGATGGAGCAGTGTGGATATGGGATCGCGTAGCTGATCTGATTGCAAAATTAGGTATTAAACCCAAGAGATGCCTGCTGGCGCTGGATTTTTATCATGCCATTGAACATCTATCCAGTATAGCCGCCCAAAAAAAGTGGAAACAAGCAGACACGAAAAAGTGGGTGAATAAGCAGCGCCGACGTTTACTCCATGGTAAGCTGGATATTTTTATTCAAGAAATTGA
The DNA here is from genome assembly GCA_963832945.1 of uncultured Pseudomonadota bacterium. GTDB lineage: Bacteria > Pseudomonadota > Gammaproteobacteria > Coxiellales > Coxiellaceae > JAFEDN01. The sequence continues at coordinate 19,658 of CAWHVV010000021.1, read as the reverse complement.
GTTAGTATGCAAAAGTTTTAAAAATGAACTCTTGACAAGAGAGCGAGAATACTTCAGAAATCATTTACCACACATGCGCTATAAAGAAATCAAAGATAAAAAATTGCCAATTGGTAGTGGTGGCGTCGAAAGTGGTATACGTCGTGTTATTAATTTGCGTCTTAAAGGCCCGGGTATTTTTTGGCATGAAGATATGGTGGATACCATGCTTTTGCTACGATCTTATTACAAAGCTGGACGATGGAATGTACTAGAAAATATGGCTATTAATGGAGGTTTGATTGTTAATTAATATTACCTACAAAATGGGAATGCACCCAACCCGAATAGACCGTTGTAGCCTCAGTAGATTTTTTCCCACTGAAGAGCAGAATACGAATCTTAAGAAAGCAAAAGATTGTCATAAAAATTTATCGGAATTTCTGCAGCTACATGAGCAATGCCGGTCAGGGTTTTCAAAGTAATGGCCTTTAACACTGAGATGCTAAGAAAAATTCGTTAATCAACGATTTTATTTTAAGGCTATTAATGAAATATCCGTTTTTTTCTTGGAGATAGGGTTAAAAAATTTTTGACAAAAAAAATACCCCATGAATCTTGTGGATTCACAGGGTATTCTAAGAGTGTACTTCTTTAATTGTCTTGCCACAACTGCTTGGCCAACGCCACTTCGATGCTGTCCGCATTTTGGTTTAACACGTCCAGTCCGGATTCTGGCATGGTTCCGGCAGTCGATTGCGTGACTGCGATTTTCTTCGCCATTAATGACAGACATCGAATTTGCGCTGTCCCTTCATAGCCGAGAAAATACGTGTCCTTCCGGCAAAGTTGCGTGCATTAACTTAATTTTTTCTTTATGATCAATTTGCGGGACATCATTTTTTAATCTGGCTGAAATTTTGGAATGAGAATGAGATGGTGGCCACTTGATTTTTAAAATGTTCTGATACAAACTCTTTGCCAATAACAGGATCGTCATTATGACAGCCATAGAGGGATTTGGCATTTGAACATGACTCATCAACTACCGAAAATTGTCAGCAAATCACGGAATGAAGTAGATGCAGCAATTCGTGAAATTCAAACCAGTAATTTAAGCAAAGAAACGCAAGACTTGATGATTGGTTGCATTGAATTTGCGACCTGGCTACCCGAAGCGATTCGGGAAAAAAACATTAGTATTCGCAACCTTCAGCGCATATTATTCGGCGAAGGCGGGAATCACCGGAAGAAAAAAAAGAAAGATAGCAAGATTCTTCGACTCCTTGGGAAAATCTGCTAGAGTCGTCTACCTGTCGAATGCAGAGGGAAACTGCTCATGATTCTCCCCCGGCGACACGGGCACGAGTGGCGACAACCTACCCAGCGATTGGTAGCCCAGCCTACACGGAAACCACTCGCAATATCCGCAAAGGGTCATGGTCGCATCGGACAAGCGGGCTACACCACGGCTATTAACATTCCGGTCGCTTTGAACATCTTTCAAGCCGGTAATGAGTGTCCTGGTCGGTGCGGTGGCGCATCTGTATCCGCTTAAGCATCCTGGTGTGGTGATCCGCATCACCGGTAACGCCTTAGCCACGGTTCACCGTTATCTTTTAGATAAGTTACGTTGTAATTTGTGCGGTGAGGTGGTAACAGCCCCGTTACCACCGGAGGCATCGAAGGAAAAATATGATGCGGCGTTTCCGTGGTGAGTTCCTGGGAAAAAAACCAGCCAATGGAGAGTTCAGTCCACAACGACGATACTTCGGTCAAAATACTCTCGGTGATTCAGGACAATCAGGCTCACCCCGATAAGGTCCGTACCGGGATGCAAACCAGTGGTATCATGGCCAAAGCGGAAGGCCATACGATTGCTTTGTATTATACGGGAACCCGTCATGCGGGTGAAAATTTAGAGGAGATATTGCGTCATCGTGATCCGGCTAAACCGGACATCATTCAAATGTGTCATGCCTCTAATAATAATATTCCGTCGTCATTTAAAACGATCCTGTGCAACTGCCTGGGACACGGCTTTAGAAAGTTTTGCAGCAATTCCCGCTGAGAATAAAGTGAATTTAAGTAGATGAAATATTGAAGTAATTTTTCATAAAGAAAAATAATTTTCGCAGAAAATACTCTCGCGATGGGGGATCGCAAGGGGGAGCAGCGCGCAGCAGGAGTATCGGACGACAAGTATAAAATAGCGAGAAATCCGAAAAGACGGTTAAGAAGTCAGAGAGGGCGTAGTACCAGCGAAGCGCGTAACGAACGTGGAGGGAAGGCCCCGCGGTATAATTAACCTGGGAGGGGAAACGTTGAGAGGTGTAACAAACCAAGAACTACAACGGCTACTAAACTAAACAGGATAGCTAAACTTTCTAGCAAGGATCCGACGATGGAATTCAAGTGGCTTATGCCGCACATCGATCAGGAATCCCTTACTAGCTGTTTCTACCGCTGGATGGGAAAAAGGCAGTAGGAATAGATGGGATCACAAAAGATCAATATGGTGTGAACTTGGAAAAAAATATCGACAACCTATTAGCGAAGATGAAGTCGATGTCCTACAAGCCTCAAGCGGCAAAAGAAGTGCTCATTCCAAAAGAAGGCAAACCTGGCGCGACAGGCCCCTGGCTATCTCGGCTTTTGAAGATAAAATCGTACAACTCCAAATAAGAATTGCGATAAATTAACATTCCTCAAATAAAAGGGCTTATTAAATTATTTATGATTACTTTTGGTGCGCTAATATTATCTATTATTTTTTGTAATTTTTGTCTACACAAGCGTAAAGAAGAAAAACGTTTGTTGTTAAATCCAGAAGACCAACTTCAAATAGAAGAAAAAGAAGAGCCTGAGCCAGAAAGGAGTTGTCTAAGCCGTTTATGTTGTTAAAATCACAAGGAAACGATTAATGAAACGATCAGTTAATTTTTTTGGAGCTACTGGAAAGCAGGCCTAGAGTAAAATGCCATGTGGATGGTATTTCTGTCCAGGAGTTAGTTTTATTTACGACTCAGCAATATTAAAAATCTTCTCTCAATGGCGAATTTATTGTTGACTCTGGGTAAAAAAACTCATTCAGTTTTATTTTATAGTTTCGCGTTGGGTGTGGTGAACACTAAGGCAGTAAATTGTATCCCCTGTATGAGACAGTTCGAAAAACTGCCTATGTTTATTTGAATCACTCGCAAAAAAATGCTTTTTTATGGATACAATATAATGCTGTTTTCTATGCTTGGCGTGCCATTAATAATACATGTAATTTTTCACTCGCTGATAAACAAGTGGGTAATTATGAACAAGTTGGCTGTGTTTGCCCAATAGGATCTGATTGGAAGATAAAGTTATATGGACAGAATATTCACTCTCGAGTCAGTTTATTGTATTGAAAAATTTTTAATAGAATGCGATAAATTAACAACTGGTCAGATAATCGCTATAGCTGTCGGTTCTGCAATTGGCTTCGCATATTGTTCAATTTGTATATTACCCTGTATTAGGGCACTTAATAAAAGAAAATCTGAACAAGATCTACCACCATTAAATCCCGAAGACCAATCAGAACCCGAAGAAGAACCGGAAAGGAGTTGTTTAAGACGTTTATGTTGTTAAACTTACAAGGAGATGATCAATGAAACGATCAATTAATTTTTTTGGAACTACGGAAAAGCCAACCAGAGTAAGATGCCATGTGGATGGCATTTCTATCCCAGGAATTGGTTCTTTACGGTTAGGAATATACCCAAAAATCTATATTCAATTGCAAATTCGTTGATGACTATGGGCAAAAAAGCGCATTCAGTTTTATTTTATAGCTTCGCGCTAAGTGTTATCAACACTAAAGCAGATGATTGTGTACTCTATGATAGTGCTGGAAAAATCTCCGATGTTTATTTGAATCACTCACAAAAAAATGCTTTTTTATGGATACAATATAATTCTTTCGTTTACGCCTGGAGAGCGATTAATAACACATGTAACTTTTCGCTAGCCGATAAACAAGCGGGTAATTATGAACAGATCGGATGTGCCTGTTCACAAAACGATATTACGCAACCTGGTACCACCTGGAAGATAAAGTGTATATGGACAAAATGTCACTCTCGAATCAGTTCATTGTATTGAAGATTTTTTAAATAAAAATTGTGATAAAGCAAATCCAGGTCAGATCGGACTTGTGGTTGCTATTTTTTTTGTTTTATTTTGTGTCATACCAATAGCAGGTTATAAACTATGCAAAAAAATTAGAGAAACAAGACCTGAAGAAATTCCATTATTATTAAATCCAGAAGATCAGCAGGAGGAACAGCCAGAAAGGAGTTGTCTAAGACGCTTATGTTGTTAACCTACACCAGCAATTCCCGCTGGGGATAAAACGGATTTAAGTAGATGAAATATATAATTAATTTTTCATAAAGAAAAATAATTTTCGCAGAAAATTCTCTGCGCCATGGGGGATCGCAAGGGGGAGCGCGCGAAGCGCTCCCCCTTCATTCCGAGCATCGGCTCCGCCGAGCGCAGGATATAAATAGGAAGCAATTGCCGCTGTACCCAGCGGGAATTGCTGAACCTACACGACTGTAAGAGTTTTTGTATTGAAATCCGTGATACTATGAAAGTAATGATTTTCACGTTCACCTTGTTGCAGAGATAAGGTTTCGGTAAAAGAATTGTCGGTAGAAAATATTCGCCGCGAATTTTTATCGGTAATGACAATGTTAACTGCAAAACAACGCGATACCAAGTGCAATTCAATATCACTACCCCAGTTGGTGCGCGCATCAGCCAGATAATTTATATAATGAACTGTTTTCAGGGATGCAGCTTGCTTAAATAAGCCGCTGGCTAAGGGTAAGTAACTGTTGATCTTTTCAGACGTGTTTTCAATTTTTTCTTTTAATATTTTTTGCATATTGACTGGGCAGATACTTAGAAAATTTGACAAATAATCTGCATTATTGACAACCAGGCTAATCAGCTCTTTAAACGTATGCTGAGCCGTTGCTTTTTGCTCAATCTGGATATCCATTTGCGGGATCAGATAAGACTGAAACTCCTGACAGGAAGCAAACTGCGTTATAAACATCTGTCCTTTTAACTGACAAAACCCTTTAAATAACGCTAAAAATAAACCGGGCGCCTGCGGTTTTTCTGTTATCTTTTCGTCTTTTTCTTTTTTCATCGCGTGTTTTCTCATCCCGTTTTAATGGATCTTTTTCTTCCCTGGCAGGCTTTGCAGTAGACTCCGTAATCATTTTTCTTACTTTTTTAAGCCCAGACGGTAATTTTTCTTCTTAAAGTCATGCCTCCCCAACCAAACAGGGAATCCAATACGATATCTGAATACTTTGGCCGGGATTTGAGAGATATTTTCGTACCCTGCTGCAATAATAGTTGCACCATGGGAAGGTACTTGTTTTCATTGCCTGTTTTAATTTGTTCGCATAACGCAAATAGTGGCGTTCGACCCAACCTGGAGCGTGCATTAACATCGGCTTTGGCGCGAATCAACACTTCAGCCACCGCGATGTCGCCCTGACAGGCCACGTGATGTAATGCGGTGCGGGTATCATCATCGACCTGATGGATATTCGCCCTGGCTTCTATCAGCGCTTGCGCCGCCAGGGGATTCTGCAGGGTAAGATGTAATGGCCGAACGCCGTGTTTATCCGCGGCGTTTATGCGTGCGTCGGCGTGTAACAACATCGTGATCATCTGCACTTGCCCAGCGATAGCCGCCATATGTAACGCCATTCTACCCCATTTAGTCTGCAATTGTGTTTCTGCTTTTTGGTCCAATAGATATTGCAGCATCAGCGGTTGATCGGATTTTACAGCAAAATGAATGGCTCCTTGACGTGCACTGCGCTTACTTTGATAGTTAAGGTCGGCGTGCGCTTTTATTAATATTTTTATAATGTTTAAGTGACCTGCCATCACGGCTAAAATTAATGGCGTGTGGCCCTGCCTGTCCTCCATATTTAAATTGCCGTCTGGAGTGGTTGCCTGGATCAATTCCGGTATGACTGAGACCTGGTCGTGATAAGCCGCCACGTGCAGCGGCCACTGTTGCAGCTTACCTGCCACGGTTACATTAGCGCGAGCCTCCAACAACTGTCTAATCACGGGTAAATGGCCTTCTCGTGTTGCATAATGCAACGCCGACCACTCTTCTTCGTTCCTGGCGTCGATAGGGGTTGTTTTTACTTCCATTAATAAATGAGCGGCAACCGCTTCATGCCCTACCGCGGCTGCTAATTGCAGCAGCGTGATTTGATGACGTTGTTTAACATTAACCTGTGTGGTTTGTTCCAGCAATTGCCGAACGATGGTCAGGTTCCCTCGCCAAACAGCGACACTCAGTGGAGTCAACCCTCCGATGGCGGAACTTAATTTTGTTTCGCCGGATGACAACAGTTTTTGGATTTGCTCATTGTCATTTCGATAAGCCGCGAGCCATAAATCTTTCGCATCATGCGCATCGTGCGTCGCGACTGCCGCTGATTCTAACAGGGCTAAATTCATCTTTTCGTCTCGCTCTAACATCAGGTAAGCCGGCAACCGTGCCTGATAGCACAGGGTAATGTCGGCCTGATGTTGAATGAGACAAGCCACTGTAGCGACGCCAGTCGCCATATGCAACGGCGTTTGTCCGTGGCGATTGCGCTGATTCACTATCAATCCTCGTTGACATAACCAATTGACGCAGCGGAAGTGTCCATAATGAGCGGCAAGATGCAACGCGGTATTACCCTCTTCATCCGTGATGGCTTTTAATATCGATAATTTACTCTGCAACTTTCCTGTTTTTTCCAACCAGCTTAATTCACCCAGACGGGCGGCCATTAACCAGGCGTGATCAAACAGTGAGGGCTGAGCGGCAATATGGGTGAAGAGCTTAAAAAATACTTTTTGTTCAATATCCATTAATTTGGTCGGGGCCATGATCAATGACTGACTCTGTGCCAACTTAACCTCAGGTATAATGGGCAGCGATATTGATAGGTTAAGTTCATTAAATGCTGTTTCAAACAGAAAGTCCCAGCCACGATTGTTTACAAATAGATGTTTTAAACCCTCTAATTGCTTGAGCATGAGTTGAATGAGATGTGGAGCGTCTAATTCCATCAGCCATAAGGAATGACAATTCTGTACAATGATCCGCGTGAGTTGTGGGCTTTTTAAATGGATACGCAAAAAAGAATTATTGTTATGCAATTTTAATTGACGCAGTTCAGGCAAATTGACTGGCTGTTTTAAAGAACCCATATGGCGAATATTGGATTTCGCGCCGATTTCTAAAAAATGTAATTGTTGGAGATGAACAGATTGCAATACCGACCAAATGGCGTCATTGAGTTGATGACAATTAACAAGCCGTAAACGGGTTATACGCGGCGCAGAACGAATGAATACAGGCCGAATATCTGCCACCGTTAACAGACTCCAGTTAGAAAAATCCAGCTGCTGAAAGCTAAAATAAAATTCTCGTAGCGCCGAAATTAATGTTTGCTGCACGGCGTCCGGTAAAATGCGTGAGTCTTTACCCACATTCTGCAATACTTTTTCTACCGTACTGCCCTGCAATTGGCCTTCCAGCAATACTTTTAACAATTCCACGTTGCCTGCAAACAGTTGACTGCTAATCTCCAAAGCATATTTACCGCTATAGGTTTGATAGGCATTCAGCAGCTCATCTTCCCAAAGCTGACATTTTTCTTCCAGACGATAGGATTGCAAAACTTCTTCTGAAGAAGCATGACTCATGACAACACTTGAAGACTGACCGACGTCTTTAGTGAGATTAAAGACTTGTGAAGTGCGCAGCGCGCGAGTCGTGGTCGGCAAAGACCGGTACTTTGATATGTCATGTCCGTTGTTTATTAATTCTTCCATTTGCTTAATATAGTCTGGGTGATAGAGGCAAACAAAACGTTGGTGGGGGGCAAGGTGCGGGTGGTAAATCAATAAGAAAGCGACCTGCGTTGCAAAGCGGTTATCGCTAAAGTGATAGAGCATATCCGTCAAATTAGGATTAAATTGACGTTGGCGTTGGGCGCGCAGCTGTTGCTCTTTGAGCCAGGCCTGCATATCTAACATCCGTTTATATAGCCGGGCAATTTCCTGTTTAGGAAAAAACATGGGTAAACAACAGGTATCTTCACGTCGCTGCTCAGCCAATTTGCCCTGCGCTAAAGCCAGAACCTGAGCGCGTCGCCATCGTAAAATTGTGTTTTCTTGCTGCATGGGTGGCAAAGGAATACGACCTCCATAAGCGGGTAATAATTTTTCAATCCCGTTACGAATTTTAGGATCAGTGATAATTCGGGTATATTTACTGTTTTTAGACTCCAGTGCTTGATTGAGTAAATCGATTAATGCTCCATTTGGAGCGGGTTCAATCACGCGTTGCTGATACGTCTCCGTCTTTGTTTCGCAATATCCTGATTCATATTGCTGATTTTTTTTGATGATTATAATTTCTCTACCGGCAAGCACGCTTTGTTGTTGAGCCACGGAAATTTCTTCACCAACGACGCCGCGCACACAATACCCGCTGACATGATATTGGGTTTCTTCTTCCATGAGTACGTTTAGCGCTTGTTCTAATAGGCTGGATATCGATAAATTACAAAATGCTTCAATGGCTGTATTGGGAATAGGCGCCTGCATTTGCGGCATGCAAAAATACATACTTTTAAGACCCGGCAATTTTTGTTGACGAAACGCCCAATCCCGTTTGTTCTCCCAGGCTTCTGCGAATAAAGAATCGGCGTCATGGACAAATAATCTTTTAATATAACCCGCCTCATCCAGGCTCACATTGGCTAAACTGGCGTCGCCAAAACTCAATAGCATACTCATGATAGCGCCCAGAGCAAAACAGTGTTGGTCTAATTCAGAGAGTGATGAGGGTAAAGAATAAGCCTGCGACGGTTGTTTCAGATCAGATAAGAGCCTGGGCATTTCTTTTAATTCCGGCAACCGGTATTTTAAGGCGGGACCACGCGCTTTACTGATGATCACTGGATAATGTCGGCCGGTTTTAGGGTGAATAAGATGCACTTGCGTATGGGGTAGATAATCGCCGGTCAATTGATAATCGATGAAGGTGGCAAAACGTTGACGTAGCGGCCATTGTGGAAAACATTTTAGATAAGCCGCTTCTTTACCGCTGTGTTGATCGCGCAGCACAATCACAATGCGCATGCCTCCCAGCTCCTCGCGCCGGCGCTGGTCCAAAATAGGGGTAGTTAAATCATCCGTAAATAATCGTTTGAAGTCACTGTCGCGCATAGCGCGATAGACTATTTCCCGTGTAACAGGGTTATACCAATAAAGTTGCGGCGCCTGTTTAGTTTCTGGACCCTCGACTGCCAACGTCAAATCCAGTAATTGTTGCTGCCAGGCACGTTCGTACTCACGCCACGGGATTTTCGATCGAAGTCCACGACGCGGTGGATAGGTTTTTACGGTGGCTATCACGGCTTGATGATAGGTGTTTTTGCTGTCAGCGGGTATTAATCGAGTCAGCGTTTGCACCAGGAATTGGTATTGTTTTTCCGACAGCGCCTGGCAGTAATGGTTAAAGTAGGCGGGCCTGATTTCCAAATATAAGAAACAGCCCGCTAACGCAGGTATGATGGTTTCGCTATCTGGATGGGTAGTCAACGCCAAACTAATGGCGTCCCAATCTCGGGGAGGCGTCTGGGTTTGCCAGCTGACCAACACCTGTTGGCTTAACGGTTGCCACAGCATTTTTTCCAGATTCTGCAGCCAGGCCAATTCATCCGCAGTGAGTTCAGCGGGTGAAGGATAAGCAGCATCCGGTAAATGGCCTGGCGGGAATACACAGTCACGGCTATCGTCAGGAATTAACAGCGGATGAAAAGGATGGGTTAACCACAATTGATGAACGCGTTCCCGGATGTCTTTAAGTTTGATCAGAATTATTTTTATTAAGGCGACAAACGGCTCTGCTAAAAAGCGTTTTTCCGCCAGGAAATCCAGCTGCGCGAAAACATCGGCAGAATAAGGCCTTACTTCTGCTAAACTGAATCGCGCTAGTATCGTCAACATATCCACCCAGCGAGTGAGCGGTCCCATGGCGTATTTTTTTAAATCGATTTTTACTTTTTTTATCAAAATTTTCTGTTGTTTTACTTCTATTTTAGTGTCATGAGTCTGCTGATTCGTAGGATCTTCATATTTAGATTCCTTGTTCAACCAAGGCGTCTGCACATCGCCGGGGGGTTGATTGTTATCATCGAAGAGCAAATGATCCCGATCACTAACCTCTTGAACCCATATTTTTAAATAAGCCATGGCTAAATAACGTTCAGTGGCAAGGACACTGTTTACCCTGGTCTTACCCTCCCGATCAATCGGACGCCGTAAGTAATAAATCCATTTTTCTCGCCGCCAATTCGCTTTATAACAGCCGGATTTTTTCGTAAATTCCTTCATTTCTTGCATCATTGGCGCCTTGGCTAACCATTGGCCATCCTCTTCTAATAAAATATCTATTTTATCGCCATAAATAGGACCTTCCTGCTCGATTAGCGTGAGTTGATCCTGGGTGGTCAATTTCCAAAAACGGACACTCCTATCTTGTTGCCTTGCCAGCAATACGATAAAAACTTTTGTTATCTTTTCTAATCTGTTTTTTGGCGATTGCAATTTTAATAACCGGTCCCACCAGACTTCGCGACGCAACTGTAAATCATTCAGTATACGTTGTTTACTTTCGCAAGCTTCATACATCGCGTGGGCTAATTGGCAAAATTCTTCGTCAGTAAATGTCTTATCAGGAGATAGTTTTTTCCGCAGGTTTACGCTAAGGTTTTTAGAGCGCTCAGTTTCAAGGCGCCATGTGATAATAAATTCCTGCAGCCCCACCGCCTGATCAAGGCCAAAAGCCAATGCAACTTTAGAAAAATCGATCTGATATTTTTTCAATTCTTTGGAAGCCCGTTGATAATCCGCCACTGCCGGCTTCATATCGCCATCGAGAAGCAACGCTTCAATTAAAATCAGGTGGTAAAGCGTTTCGTTTAATAACGCAATGGTTTCTGGATTAGGGTAAATAACCAATGCTTCAATCACTCCCGAGAATTGCCGCCCCAATACTTTTTCATCTTTGTCATCTAATTGAAATGCCGCTGCTACTTTAAAGAAAAAGGGATCAGGTTTGCCTTTTTGCAGCATAAGGGAAACCGGCGCAGTAGAAATACGCCGTTGTTTTAGTTGACCTGGCAGAGCGTCACTATCCGCTAATGAAACTTTTTCTTCCTGCTGCCCTGCTTCACTGGAAAATTCTTCACCCATGGCCAGGTCGGGATGATCGTCTTTACTTTCCCACAGCTGTTGACGGTAACGATGATATTGCTCTAACAATTGTTCACCACCTGGCGTGGCGCACACCGAATATAAATGCCAACGCGCATGCGTTTCCGATTTTACTAACAGATCGTTAATCCCGGATTGGTAACGCCAGGTTTGGGCCGCCAGTTGCCATGGCGTGTGTGCCGCATGCCATTCCACGGAGCGATTTAAAGGTAACGCTAAACAACCCAGCAATTGATGCCAATGGTTTAAATAACCTCGTATTTCGCCGGAATCTTTTTGAATTAAAATTTCCAAATCAATATCAGAAGCGCTGGAAGCCAGGACAGTGATGATAGAGCCTGCCAGACAGGCGTGCAGTGGTTCGGGTGGAGGACCTAATAACGCTAATGTGAATTTTACCAATCTTTGCACCTGCTGTAATAGTGGCGCGCCAGATTGCAAGGAAGGCTTTTGCAGTTCCTTCCAAGGTGAATCCACAGCCGCTGATTCTGTTGCAGGTATTGTCAATAAAGACTGAAATTTTTTGATAAATCGATTCGTCTCTTCACTGTGCAATAATTGAATTTGTAATTGTTTAGCCCAAAAAGGTTTGATTTGAGATTTCATATTCTCGATAGCCTGCAGTAACCATTGTCGATCATTGAGTAACACCATGATTTTTGTCATATCCGGTTGTGCCAGTAATTTTCTTAGACAGGCGTGCCACTGTTTTTCGCTGAGTTCTAATTGTCGCTTCAGGTAAGCCATACTCCGTTGTTGTAATGTGTCTTTGGTCTCTTTCCTTTCTGCTGTTAATTCGGAGTCTGGCCAATCCAATTGCAACAATCCAAACCATTGGCTCAATAGTTGTCTGCAGTATTTGAATTGTTCTTCCCCTTTCATTTCAGGTGTGATGGGAGTGGATAAGGGCCACAGCGCTCCCAATTTTAACACGATATAAGTTTGCCAATCCTTTTGCCACTCAGATTCTTTCTGCAGCTGTATGGCCAAAATACGACTACGCGACCATAAGTCATGTAGATAATCGGCCATCAGCGTTGCTTTCGCTGGCGAACCGGTACAATGATAATATTCCCAGCCTTCCTGGATTTGTTGTCGCCACACCAGGCATTGCTCATACTGCACGGAAACAGGACAGCGATAGATCATTTGCGACCAGGCAATCGGTTGTTCTCCACTGGCTTCCTGGATAGGTTGTTTGGGCAGGATCCATTTCATTAACTTAATTCCGGATGTTGGGTTATCCACTGATCACGTGTTAGCAAATGAATGAGATGGGTGGTTAACTGTTGTAATATCTTCTGGCGAACAATTTTGCTCCTGGCTAATGCTGGTCAATAATCAAAATTGGGTTAGTTGCCAGTTTCGATGCCAGTTTGGCTTCCACGCCATATTCATAAAGACGAATAGCCTGCGAGTAATAGGAATATTCTTGCAATAAACGTCTGACCTCAATTAAGAGTAATTCCGATTCTGCCGGAATTAAAGTAGACAGTCGTGGCCAAACCGTTCTATCCAGCGCCAGGGTTGCTCAATGTTGGGTTTGGATTGCGTCAGGCAGTGTTTCACTACTCGCGGTAGTTTCTCAAATAGTTCGCTCTTTGCAGCGGCGTGAATTCAGCCAGTAATTCTACACTGGTCAAGTGCTCCACCGTGGCAACTATTTCATCACTGTCTTTTGTGAAGCATTTTAAAGATTGTGATAATTGCGCTAATAAATCAACTATTTGTTGTCGCATGTCATTTGCTCTCTAAAAATAGGAGTTTTGAAAAAGTGAACTGATAGGCGTAACCCATTGATTTCCTGTTACCAATTAGAAGGTGCAGCACATCAGCTCGTGGTTATTTTTTGCAAAATCGATGACTTTTGCAAGAAGTTCAACAATATTATACCACCGTTTGTTATCCAGTGTCGTGCTCTATGAAAATGACGCTATCCCTATAAAATGCTAACTGGAGATCTCACTGGGGTATAGTCTGCTACAGAGAGCGCTTATAAACCCCTTAAAAGTGTGTTTCCTTATCTTAAAGAACCGGTGCTGCGCCAACGAATCGTCAGAGCATGCCTGCAATCACCGACTGTGCAACAGACATTGCCGACCTGGTTGTTTTGGCTAAAAGAATCCAGCCAGCTTTCCCAAAATAATAAAGAGCTGGAAGCAATCTGGGTGATTATCACCGATAACCTGCTCACCATCCCTGATTTTAGTTCGGTTTGTGAATCACTCCGGCTTGCCCGCTTCGGCGCCGCTCACCGATCAGTTGCTGATTAAACTCTTTGAACGTTGCGCCACTACTCAGGGTCACGGCCAACAGCTACGATCTTTGACGGCGATTTTGCCCACTGCATTGCAATGGCTACCGGCTATCCAAAACCCATTCGCTACCTGGCGGCTTTTTCCACACTACAACGGCTAAGCCGCTCCTATCAGCCGGTTTTTCTTAAAAAACAGCTTCATCAATATTTGGCCGCTCAAATCGCTCGTGAAGAAAAAGGCGTCACCGCCAATATGATCACCATAGCACATTCCGTGCCCGCTCATGAACAGTCAACTCTAAACTGGGGATGTCAGTGGTTATTGGAAAATAAACAACGCGAACGTGCTTTCGCACTCTTGTCACAGGTGATGGACCGCACCAGCAAACACTCTGTGATGAAAATATTAGCGAGCTGAAAATTTATCCGCACTCGAATACCCAAAGCTGTTAGTTGAACTTCCAGACCTGGAGTTATCCACTCCGCCCGCTGACACTCGGATCATGACGCGAATGCTTCCTGCGGAACAACTGCCGCCGAAATTAAACATCGCCGCCATCGGCTGCTGGAGGAGACTGAAGCACAATGCACCAGCATCAGCCAGGCGATACAAGGCAGCCTCCACTATCAGCAAATAACCGCTGCATTATCTCGTTTGATTGATTGCGGACTTTACGCCAGCGCTTATCCAATCTGTCAAAAAATAGCAGCCGCCGAATATCGAGACGAATTCGTTCGCCGGTTACTATCCGCCCTGTTGACGCAGGCACACACCACGACAATCGACTGGGAATTCGCGCAGCAAATCGCCGCCTTACTGTTTCAACTCACCGATGTCGAACGAACACAATCATTCTTAAAAAATTTTGGGCGCGCATACCCCGCCAGGGACTATCGCCGGGCATTACAGGCGCTCATTCAATTCAGTCCCACCCAATACTTCGCCTTACCAGCAATTTTTGCTGGACTGCACAGACAAGGTGCTGGAAGAAAAAGACCGTCATAGCGCCGCACTTTTTCTGGCGGAGCAAAAAATCTTTAACCCCCTGACCGTGGATAACCCCATTCGCAGCATCGCCCTACAAACTGCCGATTTGTTAATCGAGAAATGCGTGATGACGAACTCATCACCCTGTTTGCACAGATGAGAAAAAACGGTGCCTCCGGATTGTCCGATTCTTATCGCCGCTGTTGGCCCGGCGACGCCTGTCGGCAGCTTTGCAATTATTGGCCGGCGAACCGGATCAACAACCGTCTCAGGAAGCCTGGCGAAAAAAAATCGATGATTCTTCCGCAGGGATTTCAACCCACTGCTGCTCATCTTCGCGCCGCCTTACACTGGGTCAAGGACCCTATCCTGCAGCGGCGCTGGAGCGAACGCCTACTCGCCGCGTTACCGCTAACCGCTCGCGTTAATGAGGAACGGCTGAAGTTATTAGCAGCCATCGCGCATGACGGATTAAGAGATGAACGTTTAATGGCAGGGATCATTGCTGCGATCAACGCGCAACAGATACCCCTCGCCAGCCAGGCGATCAAGAGCCTCACGCCGACCACTCAAATTGTTTGGCAATCCGTTATCGGAATGATCAAAGTCAGCAATTTGAGAAATTACTGGCGTTTTTATGGGAAAATCAAATTCACGATCCTGGTTTATTTGTTTGGACATCTCAGCACTATACCCATCGCTGCCCCCCAAACAGTCTCAACAACTAGAGGCGCGCCTGGATTATCATTATCAGCAATATCATACGCTTTCCGAAAAAGAGGCTAAAAAACCACAGGAAATTCCTCTGAGCGATAAAAAATTCGATTATGTAACAGTCACTACGCCGTGTTCAGTCAATGTTTTCTACAATGGCAACAACGCCTGTTCGCTGAACAAAAATATCCGGACCTGGTTCGCGGCTGCCAAACTTATCTGGCTCGCGGCAATCCTCAAGCAAATCACTATTTCGACCGAAAACATTATTTAGAAACATTATTATTGCAACTGACTGAAAAAAAAGCCTACAAATTCATCCCAGCGATATCGTTGAAATTCTAGCGACCAGCCAAGAGATCTTTGCCGCTCCATTTGATCAATTGCTGGAGACCTTATTACAACAAAATGCTTTGCCATGCATTCACGCCATTCAAAAATATTTTCCACTCAGTTATCAGGACCACTGGCGGATCCGCGTGGCGCAATATTATTTTCAACAAACCAGGACCAGGCCGGTTTGCAGGAACTCAAAACAATTTCTCAAGAATACCGTCAATATACCGATTTTGAGCAAGCCGCCATCCGCGCCGTGAAAAAATTGATTAGCCAAAAAAAACCCGATTTAGCTCAATCCTGGTGTGATGAATTACTGAATAATGCTCGAGCTCGTGCGTTTGAACCGATTATTAAGCATTTACCCGGAAAGGTCACCTGAATCTCGCCAGAGCTATCTGCCGAAAGTGGTGTCTATTCCCACTCTGCATGCTCAGTTACGCCAAAAACTCCAGCGCGCTTATCAGCATCAACATCTCAAACCCTGTTTGGGTACGGAAAACACTGACGGTTTAATTCGCGCGCACGGAAAAGTGATAGAATATCTTCGCTTATCCACACAGCATAGCCGTCGAAATGAAGCGAACGCACATTAAAAATGAGTTAATTGTGGAATGCCGCGGTTTACTCGATAAAGCGTTTTTAGCTTTCTGCCGGCAACAATCCGGCGCTGAACCGAAAGGAAGAATACCGTCACGCTATTTTCCTGTCGTCAGGGAATTAAAGCTCAAACAGTTAGATGCCCAACTGCGTCAACATCTGAAAAACACTGGAATACCGGATTTCCCAGAGCAACATCCACTCGTTTATGATTATCTGCTACAGATTCAACCCTTACAAAATCCAGCATTTCAATGGCTCGGTGATTTATATGTGTTAGCTAACCGGCAAAAACATGATCACAATCTGCCGGAAATACCGGAGATCAATGGCCGTGCTATTAAAATGGTAGAATTCCTGCCACGCTTATTGGACGGTGTGTGCGAACTGTTGCTCAAATTATCAGAACCTGGTTTAACGACAGCCGGGCTGGCTGAATTACGTTTTAGCGTTTATTTTCCGGTCACATTCTGCAATGACGATACAACCTGAGGTTGTTCAATCGAAGGAAAAGAAAAAAACCGGGCCTGGAAAAACATCCGGGTTATTTGGTTATTCACCTTCACCGTCGGACTCAGGACGGCGACAACCGGTTGTCGATGAAAAAAATACCTCTCAGCCAGTCAGCCATGAAATTCAAACGCCCAAACGCTGCCCTGCTAAATCACCATCGCCCGGCTTTGCGCGGCAGCAACAGCAATGGCGACCCGCGCCGCAATCATCCCAACGCTCGTCGCAGGATGTTCGTTTTTCCTTTACCTCTTCATCCTCCAGTTCGTCAAGTGATTCAACGACCTCCACAACGACAAAATTCACGGCAACACGTCGCCGATGAAACGAGGTATTTTTCCGCGAATAAAAATAAGGAGAATTTTTGATGCTGGATATTACAAAACTGCAAACAGCCGAGCAAGCAATGAACAGATAGCGACCGCGAAACTGCTCTATCAGGATCTGGAAAAATGGTACGATTTGGGATTATTTATTAAACCGGATCATATCCGGATTTATGTCGGCCACTGGAGCTGGCTGGGAATCGCCAAAAATGGACGGATTGGTTTGCACCTCGATAAATTTCAGGGCGAAAAAAATGATTGAAAAACTGACGCCGGAAATCACGGCCTTATTAATTCAGACAAAAAAGAAATTTGCGGGTTTAGGCTTTTTTAGGTTCCTTCCCAGCAGTCCATTCTCTTTTAAAAAAGCAGACTGTCCCGGGAAATCAGACTGTCATTAGAATATCAGATTTTGACAGGCTGAAATTTTCAGCATTAACGGCCATCCTCAACCGCTGCCAATCAGATCGTGAATACTACTTCCACGATCCGGGCCAGCTGACCGGCCTCACTGCCCAAAATGGCTATGGATGCCGTGGGAATTAATAACGGGATCAGGGTCAGCCCACAGCCAATTAACAGCAGACTGATGCCCTGGCTCATCTGGACCTGCTGGGGATTCTGTTTGTGCTGATGGAACTTAAAAAAGACGCCATGATAAAGCCCACTCCCGAAATCAGCGCCACGTCCACCAATATGGTCGCCAGTTCAGCCACCGTATTATCCACCAGCGCGGGCAATGGTGGTAAGGGTTACCACCGTCACCTCTGCCGACCATACCGGGGTACTCTTTGTTTCGGGTTTGAACAAACTTCCAGAGAGGCTATCAGAAGAGGCTGTCCGGGCTAACCAACCGGACCCGGAGGGACCTGGATTTTTTTTCAGCATTAATAGGAACTCCTTTCCCCTCTTTCAGGCCTTTGAGCCGCCGGTGATTTGCTCACAAACGCCGGCCATAGATTTCGCGAAACCGGGTAAAGACCGGCACTTTTTCCTGTCTGGCGGCGATTGGCGCTGTCAGATACTGTCATCGTTGAAATTTACGAGCTCAGCTACACCACGTAATCTCCAGGTCCCAACCACTGACCGGGATGATTCCAGATCTGTTTTAATCGCAGCAAAGTGGATCATACCAGTTTGCAACGAATGACGCCTCTCACTACCCTTCATCATCCGGAAATTTTAATTTTTTAAACTCGTCAATCGATTTTCTGTCGTGTAAAATATCCGACAATAATGGCCAAACCTCTCGCAAACGATCACGAATTAACCCCTTACAGGGGACAAGAAGGCATATATTTCTCAATAACAGCACAATCTTTGCTATTTTTTTGCGTGTCAGACTGCTCCCAAAAAT
Source organism: uncultured Pseudomonadota bacterium (assembly GCA_963832945.1). GTDB lineage: Bacteria > Pseudomonadota > Gammaproteobacteria > Coxiellales > Coxiellaceae > JAFEDN01. The sequence continues at coordinate 1,230 of CAWHVV010000021.1, read as the reverse complement.
ACGGCTTTTCCATCACGGCTAACCATACCCGCTCTTCCTCAATCGTCAGCAAATCCGGTGTATAAACGCCATCGCGGCAAAGCGGTCGGCCTCTTCAGGTGACCCTAACCAAACAGCGGCATTCCTGATGGAATTTTCCTGATAATGCCGTGTACTTAAGCCATGACCGTTCGTCGTTTCTTCCGACAATAGCACAGGAATCAAATATTCCTGCGCCATCTTTTCAATCAATCCTTCAATGACACTGGAGAGAGAACGTCGTTGATGACGCGCGACCAACTCCCCATAAAAACGCAATCGCGGCATCATTCGCGTTTGAACCACTTCACATGGATTAATTGCCACCGGCTCCTTTTTTAGGCCGACCAGATGATTTTTTGTCAGGCATCCTATTTCTCCTTTTTCATCGTCAGTGATTATTCAATGGCGGAATTATCGCCCTGAATAACATTGCGAACCATGAACCATTGATTCGCAACAATCACTTCACTTTTTGAGATATTCTGATTTTTTGGTAACAGGTGTGATTTTTTCTGTCGCGCGCCAGGATAATCTCATATTGTCAATAATATTGCCAGTAATTTTTTCCTGATTGCCCACCAGTAATCATCGCTACTTTAGGTCGCCGGGCAATATTGACAGGCAGTAATCGCTCTTGTGAATGGTCGCAACAGCCCCCGCAACAGATTGCTTTTGAATCCTGTGTTTATAGAGCCGGGTCCACTTTTTCGGTTTTATGGCTTCGGCGAAGCGCCGGAAGATTTTTTAACGAACGGCGGTCCGGCGTGACTCGCACCGGGCGTCCAGCGATCATGGAGCCATTCATCGCCGTGATGGCTTTTTTTGCTGCCGCTTCGGTGGCAAACGTGATAAAACCAAACCCTCGTGAACGCTGGGTGTCGCGATCCCGAATGATGAAGATCTCGGTAATTTCTCCAAACGGCGAAAAATGCCGCCGAAACTCATCCTGCTCAAGATCATGAGATAAATTGCCGATAAAAATCTGTGAGTCATGTTAAAATCCTGTTCTGACTGATTTGTAAATGCGCTATCTCTCTCGTGGATCCATGCTGACCAGGCGTAAAAACGCCATTTCTTCCCCAACAACAGGCTATTCTAAATTGTTTTAAACGAAATGAAAAAATTTTCAACGCTCCCCAGCAATTCCCCGCTGGGTACAGCGGCAATTGCTTCCTATTTATATCCTGCGCTCGGCGGAGCCGCACTGCC
>CAWHVV010000020.1:0-52694 GCA_963832945.1 uncultured Pseudomonadota bacterium | reverse complement strand
GGAAGACACTCTTCAGCAAAAGCTGGATACCAAGTATCAATAGTACGAATAGCAAATTATAAATTTTCTGATCACGGATAGCGGCCTGCCCCGAATACGAATATCTGTTTTATCTCCAGGCTCTGCGTGCTCTACTTTATACAAAGATCGCGCAAGTTCTTTCGGTTTTTTCTCAATATAATTTTGAGCTGGGAAAAACTTCAACAGCGCCTGATGTACGCAATATAACTCTCGCTTCAACGACTAATGATAAACTGCTATAACCCTGCATTTGATTAGCAAATTTCCTCACCTACTTTAATTTCATCTGGCATGATATTTATCAAAATCTATTTTCGATATTTTAAGCGCATTAAAATTTGCTATAAGGCTTTGAGAACCTTCACTATTGGTTTTAGCCACACTAACCTGACATTCTTTGGAGCAATAGTCCGATTACGCCATAGCCAACGGGCATTTGCTAAATTGCGAGCATAGCGTCGCGCCACTTCCTGTAGCCCCTCAGAAATGTTTAGCACGCTTCAGGAAATCATGAATACTACGACGTATATCTGATGATTCCAGTTCGTTTTTAACAACACAGGCATTTAACGCATCCTCCAATGGCAAAAATGATAAGCCGAAACGTACCAACATCACTGAGGTATTGGCATCGAGTTTTGCAGAGTTCCAGTTGTCTTAGGATTTGAAACTTCTCTATCTTTACTGTCACTGGTATTTTGAGTTCCTAATATACCGTGACTAATTTAAGTACAGGAGATTCTGTGTGCTTTAGCTGATTGAACATTAATGCATCGGATATAACATGGCCGCGCTTAAACGCTAAGATGCCAGGTAATTTTTTAAAATGTAATCTTTTGATCCATGGTTAAGCTCCTTATTGAGTTGAAGTAATAAAAACATTGGGTTGTGGATGGGTGTAACGCCAGAAATGCAATTTAGTATTGCGGATGCTTTGATATTGCACTAAACCGATTAATGGCTCGACATATAAATGGGGTAGTCCGTGACGTGATTTGTTACGTGGCTGGATAGAAGAAATACCGGCATAGCCCAAACAAAAAGTGGGGACAACCCAAGCTGTAGATCGGTAAATTCTTTTGATTGCTGCTTTGATTCGCTAGAGGGGCGGATCTGACGTAATAATACATCAATTATATCGCGATCACCTGTCTGCATCGTCATTGTAACCCCTGGGCGTTCTACAATACACCAGCCATTTTTACCAATAGCGCTGAGAGCTTCCTGATGAGTGCTCGCCTCACAATATATTTTTCCATATTTAATAACATTGCCCCCTGCCAAGCGGGATCCACGCAAAAATTGCTCTATTTGCAGAGAAGTGAATTCAGTTTTTTTTGGTAAAGCGATTACCAAGGATACATTAAGATGGCAACGCGCGCTGGGCTGGGAAGAAAGTGACATGTTGCTATCTTTGGCGTAATCGTGCTCATTAATCAGCCCTGATGCTCTGAATTGATGGGGCAGAAAATTCATCTGTCCATATTTATTCTGCAAATTGTTCGCCAAGCAACTGAACATTATGATGCACAATGGCCACACCCTTGTGTGCTGATGCTTGAAGATGTAATGCTAAAGCGTGGGCGAAACCAACATAGGCAGTCACCGGCGGTGCGCCGATAATCCACCATACCGGCTGCGCGTTGGCATTAGTGACTTTAATATTGGGAATGACGATGTATTGGCTCATGCTATTGCTCTCTCAATGATGTTTATCCAATGAGTGGTTGTATGGATACCTTCAGCTAAACTTTGTTTTTTTTCATTTACCCATACTGATTGATTAAGGATACATCGATGTAACCAAGCAGCAAAATCACACCGCCACCGCATATCCCGCAAGGAGTTGTCTAGTAATGCTTGATCTAACATAGGCAGATCAGGAGAATACATACGCTGTTCAGGCAGTTTAGGTAAATGGTTTTTTAGTAACTGTTGTATAGCTGCTATCTGATGCATAAAATCTTGTGTTAGCCTAATCAGGAAGTGTGACTCTTGTTCGCGAGCGTATAAGTTGGTAGGATTGCTGACAAAGTACCGTGCCAAATATTGTTGGCGCCAAACAATAAATTCTCTCAAAATATGGGTATTCAATTTAAAACGGCTGCCGGAATTCGTAATACCTTTGTGATAAATCGCCCATGCAAGACATAATTGCTGAGAGTCTGCTTCTTTTATGGATGGCACTTTGAACAATAATGGTTCTTGCATAGCGCGGACATTGAGTCCTACATTTTGTGAGTTTGCACCACCCACACCCAGATATCCCTTTTTACGACGAATAAAGTGATTATCCCTAGAACCTTTACTCTGTTCGTCAGCAGAATTTTCACGCTCTGACTCTTCCTGGAATACGCGCATTGATCAGCGTACTTAACCCTGCACAGGGTAATGGAGTAGCAGCAATATCATTACCATTTGCATCCTGCAAAATAATCTGTCGCAAGCGGATACCTACTCGGCTTCTGGTTCATAGGCAATAGCAAGCGTTGTAACGCAATCTTTTATAGCTTGCCGATCTGTTTTGGGTACAAAATCAAATTCAGCCAGTCTGTTATGACGCACTGCGTTGATTTGTTTCGGCTTAGTAATCTTTTGTGCCCCACCCTGATAATCTAAAGGTATATCATTACGATTAGCAATAGTGCTGACCGCTACATAAGGTAAATCCAGATATATATCATCCGCCAGCCGAATTCCAAAGGGCAAAGAATTACTATTCACCGTTTTAGCAGAAAAATGCACCATTTCCTGTGCGGCTTGCTGATATTCGGCGGGAGAAAATGTTTTCCAAGCATATTGCCTGACTTTTCTTAGCTGGCCGCGATTTTTTCTCTATTACTGAGTCCGTCATTGTTATGCTCCATTTACAAGAAACACCATGATACAAAAGCCTCATTCTTAAATCAACATTAATTATTCCATAAATAAAATCATATTGATCTGAAAATTAACTTTTTATTGATTTCATAATAAAAATCTGTATTCTATTGGAATGAATAAAACTAAAATCAAACAAGTAGCAGAAAGATTTATTCTGCGTAGGGCTTTTCGTCACGGCACTGTTTCCCGAGCCGATATCATCAAAGCGCTGGATGTCTCAACAGCAACAGCGACGCGAGTGATGTCGGAAACTGCCGCCCGCCATGGCGATATTCTTGAACGAAGAGGACATGGTTTAAGCCCTAAGCCATTAGCAGCATGCCCAACATGCGCCAGCGAAGCCGATCTGCTAAAACATCTTGATGCACAAAAAAATGATGCTGCCAGCATAGGTTTGTTTGAAGAGGAACTTCCTTTGATTTACGTAACATGGACAAATTCTCTGCCCTCACAAAACGGTACATTACATAAGATTGTCAAGGCGATCCAATTTCATAAACAAATTGATATTGTTTATGTGGGATTACGATTCAATGACAAACCACGTAACAGGAAAATACTCCCGCTGGCGTTGGAAAAAATGAATGATCAATGGCGCGTAGTGGCACAGGATATGGAAACTATAGGATTTCCAATCAAGGTGTTTGTCCTGCCACGCATCATGGCGGCATCGCAAAGCTTTAGCTCTAAGCGAATTCCTAATCCCTACATTAAGGGCCATACTGATCAGCACGTCCATCTGAAAGTAAGATTAGACCATAGATTTACCGCCACTCAACAACGTGTACTAATGCATGAACTACAAATAGTTGGTGATGGAATACACATTGCCGAGCGATCATTGCACGAATTTAAACGTCGCTTTACCAATGCACCACCCAGCGAAGATGCAGTTTGGCCGCCATTGATTCTCAAAGAAAAATAAGGAAATAAATATGCACGTCGTTTTCGTATCCTGTTGCGAAAAAAAAGCTCTGAAACGTACCAGCACGTTGCTGGACAGCTACGCGAAAAGAACAGGAGATCATACCTGGCTAACACCCATTACCACCGAAGGGTTGGGAGAATTACGTAAAGCATTACGCAAAACTGCCACCCGCCAGACTTCTGTCGCCTGTTTTCGCAATGACGGCATGAAACGTATGCGTTTGTTATGGATTGTCGGCAATAATAAACACTTTGATAAGCACGGCACATCTCCCATCGCCACTACCCTAAAAAAAAGGATTACAACCATGCCAGAATGGACAAAGCTATGCGCGCTGATTGCAGAAACAGCAGGATTTATTCATGATCTAGGAAAGTTTAATCAAGAATTTCAAGATAAGTTAGAAAAAAAAGGCCCGATTAAAGACAATGTGCGCCATGAATGGCTATCGATGTTTTTAGCGCAATCTTTACTGGACGGAATAAATTGGCCCGAGGCAGCGCAAATATTAGAAAATAGAAAACCTGCATTTTCTGATCCGCTAAGCAAGGAAAAAACGCTGGTGTTTGAACATCCGCTTTGCTCTATTACAGATACGTTGCTGTATTGTGTCGCTACACATCATAAATTACCCAGTAAAGAAAGATCACGAATTAATGACGGAGAACACGTTAATCATCATAGCAAAGATGGAATGTTCAAAAATCCAAAAATTCCGTTTATGCCAAACGAAAACCTAATCAAACTTATTCAACGCAATATTAAAAAACTGCAAGAACATAGTGAAAAAACATCTTCAGAGGACCTCATCTATTGGCGCGCTATCGCAACTTTTTCACGCATGGCGTTAATCCTTGCTGATCAGACTATCTCGGCAGAACGCCATCCTGCCAAATTAAATAATGAAGCCGTTTCTATCGCTTATGCCAATACTACTAAAAACGGCGAACTAAATCAGGAACTCTGCTGGCATTTAGAAAAAGTGGGCTTCAAGGCAGGTGAAATGGTATTTCATATGCTGAATATTCCTTTACCACATTTATCTATAGGTGCAGTTGAACAGATCAATCAGCCTGCCAGAGGTGAACGTTATCTATGGCAAAATAAAGCAGCATTAGCGCTGGAAAATTCACGCGCCAAACATGATATCCCTCATCTGGTACTCAATATAGCAGGCACAGGTTCTGGTAAAACGCGCATGAATTTGCGCGTAATTTGCGCCCTGAATGCAGATAAACCGGTGCGGGTTGCTACCGCGCTTAATCTGCGTACCCTCACCTTACAGACAGGTGACGCTTACCATCAGCAACTTGGCATTGGTAAAGATGAAATGGCCTGTGTCATTGGTGACTCGCTGGTGCAAAAATTACATGAAAGCGGCCAGCGCAACGTGGATGAGGATGAAGACGAATACGGGATTGATGTTAACAGTGATTTTGAATGTGATATGCCGGACTGGTTAAAGTTTTATACGACTAAAAATACCAAGCTAAATGATGTGATTGGCGCACCTATTTTAGTTTCTACTATTGATTTCTTAATTGCCGCAGGGGAACCCCATCGTAAACACCATCACATATTAGCCGCATTACGCATTATGCACAGCGATTTGATTTTGGATGAGATTGATGGCTATGAACCTAAGGCCTTACTATCGGTATTACGGTTAGTCACAGCGTCCGCCATGTTTGGCCGAAATGTTGTCGCCTCTTCTGCTACGCTGTCAAAACCTGTAGCCAAAATGTTATGGCAGACTTATGAGCATGGCGCAAATATGCGCGCCGTACTTTATCAACAACCCCTACAATTTAAGACAGCGGTCATTGATGATTTAGTAAAACCACATATTGCCATACACAACGATGCAGCCACTTTTATGACGAATTATGAAACGCATGTTAGCAAAATGATGCAACAATTGGCAGGTAAAGCCTATCGTGTACCTGTGCTGGCTAAAATTGTTCCAAAAGATAAAACCGGCTGGTTGAATGCTATTACGGAATGGGCAAACACCTTACATCATCACCATGCCTGGATAGATGACAAAACATCAAAACGTATTTCCATTGGTTTAGTACGTATCGCCAACATCGTAACAGCTATAGACGTAGCTAAACATTTATCTAAAACATTAACCAGCGCAAAAATTGTTTGTTATCACGCTAATCATTTTCTCATGCAACGTTTTTATATTGAGCAACGCCTGGATTTTTTGCTGAACAGGAAACAGCATTCACATGCGCATATTATCAACGATAAAGAAATGAGGACGATCATAGAGGCTGCTGAAAGTGATGTACAATTTATTGTGGTCGCCACGCCAGTAGAAGAAATTGGCCGCGACCATGATTTTGACTGGGCGATTATTGAACCATCTAGTTCACAATCTATCGTACAAACAGCCGGGCGCGTTAATCGTCATCGATTAGCATATCTCAAACATCCGAATATTGCTCTATTGCAGTATTGTTATAATGAAGCTATCGGTAAAGAAGGTTATGTCTTTATTAGGCCAGGCTTGGAAACCAAAGGAATATCAACCCCCCGAAGCGAATGCAGCACCCACCCTTCACATGATCTGAACGAATTGTTTGACTGGAATCAATTACAGCAGATTGATGCTCGTATGCGCTTTTGCTCAGACATCCATCTATTTGCAAAATACGATGATAACGCCATTGAAATAGCATCGGCAAGCACTTTGAAATCCATGCTGACAGAAGATCATTTATGGATGGCTAAAGAAACCTATACCGAATCAAGCTTGCGTTCATTAGAACCCACCCTAGAGTTAAAACTGGATGATTTCGCATGGGGAAAAAAATATCACATGTCTGCGGAAAATTTTAATAATGGCGAGGAGAAATCAGTAACCATCCGCGCAGCCTTTCCACGCGTACACAATGACTGGCTAATTAAAACGGATCAAGAATTACTTGACTACGCACAGCAATATAATTTACCTGCTGTAGATAGAGCCGTCACCGTTTCAATGAGCTTTTATGCAGCAGAATTTAAAAACTTACTAACGTTTATTGAAGATAAAGTTTGTCGCCACCAATCTTTTGGATTTTATATTAACAGATAACGCGCTTGACTGCCCTCCAATCCGGGAAAGACCCAAATTCTTCAGCCGCTTTAATGAGAATTATGCCGTAATAATTTTTATTTACCTATTGATGGCTGGAGGCTAATGGGCGACCCCCGAAGACCCCCAAATCGTAGCACCAATGTAGCACCAGAAATTTTCTATTTTTAAAAACGATTGTAAGTGTTTGATTTTATTATGGGCCGTGCTGGGATCGAACCAGCGACCCGCTGATTAAGAGTCAGCTGCTCTACCAACTGAGCTAACGGCCCCAAGTTTTGATTTAATGGCAAAAGAAAAATCCTAAGCAAACATCCTATAATAATTAATCAAACTCTTCAAGGAAGTAAAATAAAAACTCTGTGATTCAGACAGTAAAAAAAGCGCAAAGAGATATTGCAACCAAAATTGAGCTTATTTTGGCCTGATGTGGCTTTGCTTACCGCCGATTGGGCGTGGGACGGGCTTGCAAATTGTACGGTTAAATTAGAATTGCTCTCTTTTTAATCGAACCTCTTTTTGGGCTTCCATAATAGCCTTCAGCCTTTGCCGCGGCAGGTCATCCATCCATGCGACGCGTGCCGTATAATCATCAAGACCAAATACTCCATAATGATTACCGGTGTAAACCAGCACGGCATCCTTTCCCATCTTTTCGTCTTCTCTTAAAGTAGCGATCATTTTCCGGGTCTTTTTCTGAAGATCGTTGCGTCGCAAATAATATTGCATCAAAGAATAAGTAAATAATGTAAAACAAACATGGCTCTCAACTAGAGAAGCGTTTGGCGATGGAAACTCCGTGATATACCAGCTGTGCTTTAATTGTCGAAAACGTTCTTCCACCTGAACACGGAGCTGATAACGCTCAATAGCAATCAATGGATTGGAATAAGCGCCTGTAGAAGCCAACACAAAATAGTGCTCATCATACTGTTGGGTTGAAAAATTCCGGTGGTATCTCTGGAAACCATGACCTGTTGTTTACAGGCAGAACTTTCCCATAAATCCAGGTCTTTAATTAAAGAGACTTCCCGTTTAAATAATATTTTTTCACGATCACTTTTCTGATATTCCGCCATTTTCCAGCTCTTTTTTCGCCTGGCTAACTCAAGCGCCTACATTAAAGCCGAATCGGGTTAAAATAGATCCCGCGTTTAATAGATAATCCAAATGCTGGTAACGTCCTGTCTGATGTAAACGCATTAAAAATTGACAGGTAATAATAAACCAAATAGGCACTTCATTTTTTGTTCTCGGGTTGGGGAAGTTCTATCAACAAAGCTGAGTAAATCACATTCCAAAACAAAAGAAAGAAATTCATCGGGAAAAGACCAGCGACTTAATTCGGCATAATCGATCTTTCCTTCCGACAATAAAAATTCCACTTTCTGTTGAGATTTTTGATAAACCATCGGTAGATAAAATCCACCAACGCCAGCTACTGATGACATCATGTCGGCCAATCCTCCAGAAAGTAATTACCAGGTGTTTTCTGTCAAGCGAAACAACTTCTGTAAATTCTCACCTGCCGGAGTGGGATTGCTGTGACAGTAAACCTCTATATAACTCTTTAAAATATATTCATATCCAGGCTTTTTTAAAAGTGGCACGATTTTCCTGGCACGATCAATGTCAGTCTGGACCTCGGCGCTACAACGCTGGAATAAAATAGCTGCCAGAATCGCCAGCTTTGAAGCACGGCGAGCCGGGTTAGCGTCTTCTACACTCTGTAAACAAAATTGTAAGGCACGCTCCTTATCCCACTCCAGCCATTGATAATAAAACGATAATGCCTGCAAAGCGTCGTCCGTCAGTAAAAACCATATAACCGCAACACAGGACTCAATATTCGCCCATGAACAGTTGCCACTGATTTGGGAACCAATGACCAACTTATTCACCCGCTTTAAACCCAGTAAAGCAGGCAATTCGACATCGACAAACTGCTTGGTCTGGCGCTTGTACATGAGCTTTTTAATGAATTCTTTGGTGAGTACGTGCGGTCGCGTAATCTGGAAAATGACGACATTATCAATAAATAAATCATTTTGCGACCGGTCGCATTTTGCCAATAAATTTCCATATTTAACAAATGAAATGGCATGCCCCTCGTAAGCGACCGGAATGATCAATATGTCCTGATCCAGCAGAGCGTTTATCGTCGCGGAATTCGCAGATAAATCTACCCGATATTGCTGAAAACGAATGAGCTGTGCTGCTATGCCAAATGCGTCGATTATCTTTTTAATTAAATCGGAAAAATGCTTTAAATGGCGCGCTGAAAAATTGCTGAGATAATCCTGTAATGAATTTAAAATCACACCGATGGTAAATTCTAAAATGTATCCTTCAAAATCTACTTCGACAAACCGCCGCTCCGGATCTACAATGTCAACGTAACCCTTTAACTCAAAACGATGGCCCAGCAATTTCGCATTAATATAATCAAAAACAAAATCCATACTGGCTCCGGCGTCCGTTAACACTTTGCGTAAATTGCGATGGCGACGTAAAACCGGCTTGACTAAAACAGGTTCTCCACCCAAAGTATAACCATTGGGGTCTGCCTTATTTTCTAATAATAACCGCGAAAAAGGCACATTATTATTTTCCGCGGCCCAATGCAACGCACTGCCGCCCGTTAAATCACGTAAATTTGCCTGCGCGCCGTGATCCAGCAGTAACTCGCCTTTATCAGTATCATTCATAATGGCCGCCTGGATCAGGGGCGTAAAACCATACTCGTCAATAAAATTCAGTTCGGGTTGTTGTTTCAGGGCAAAAGCCAATTCCTTCAGCGTGCCGTAAATAATCGTATCGGAAATTGACATAATGACCCGCCTATCGTTTCGGCGTCGGCGCTGCCACAGACGGGCCGGGCTTCGGATTCATAGTAGGCGCATTTTGAGGGGCCCGCTGTGCTACAGGCTCAGACGGAATGGAAATGTTTCGGGGATTGGGATCCCCCGCAAATTGACTGGAATCCATCAATTCAGAATGGGGCTTAACCCGCTGTCGAATCCCGGATTCAACCCCTTCTCCGTATTCCTGCCAGGCATTTTCACTTTGAGGTACGGCCAGACTATTACCATTTCCCTCGCCAAATTTTTGCTGACTTTGACGGCGTTTCTGCCTGAGATCATATTCCATACTCTCTGTTGCTCCGTCTGCACGGTAAGTGTTCAGAATTAATGTACCCTGTTCAGGATCCCTCAACAGATCGGGTGAACCTGATTTAAGGTGGGCTATCACTGCTCCAGCAGGGGCCATATCCCCTTCTGAAAAGAACATCCGCTCCAATATACCCGCCTGGTGGGCAATTACCGGTACCGACCGGCCCGCCGCCCATAGATCGACTAAAATGGCATCACGCGGCACCATATCGCCCGGCTGGTAGTAACTTTGCCCAACCCGTGCTTCTTTCAAAGCATGTGACAAAGACGGAACCTTAATCAGTATACTCATGGCCACGAATATACTAGAATTGCAGAATAGATTTCAACTCTAAAATAACTGGGATGAATGACCGAGGATTTTTCTATGCGCCGTTTTACAGAAGTTCCCGCTGCTGGGAACTCTCCTTACGCGATGGGGGATCGCAAGGGGGAGAATCGCGATTCTTCCCCTTCATTCCAGGCAATCGGCTCTGCCGATGCAAAGGATATAAACAGAAAAGGATGGTCGCTGTTTTTTTTCCTGATTTTATCCCTGATTTTTAATTCGGGGCTGGCCCTTTCTACACAAAATAACGCGTCCCGGCAAATACTGGCTATCAGTGACATCCATTTTAGTCCCTTTGCTGATTGTAAAACCGTAAAAAAATGTCAATTGATTGTGGAATTGAATCAGTCCGGCGTCGATCAATGGCCGCAATTGTTCGCTCAATACAGCAGTGATAATTTACCCTCTAACGGCCACTCAACTAATTATGCCCTTTTCCACAATCTGCTGGTTCAGATTCAGCAATTGCAACCCGAAAATATTTTAATTTTGGGAGATTTTCTGGCACACCGGTTCCGCAGCCAATACCTTCAATACACACACGACCATAACCGGGCTCATTATGAGAATTTCGTCCTGAAGACCCTGCAGTATATGACGAATTCTATTCTGCAGGTTATTCCGGAAAATAGTGCGATTTACCCTGTTATCGGTAATAATGATTCTTACGGCGGCAAAGATTGCGCCTATCCGGATTATTGTAATATTCCCAATGGCGAATTTCTTAAAAAAACCACGAATGTATGGTCTGGATTTTTCAGAAATTCCGCCAATAAAGCCCTGTTTATGGCAGATTTCCCCCAGGGCGGCTATTATGAAGCGATTTTACCGAATAGCCATAATCACATTATCGTTTTAAATACCGTACTTTTTTCTACTAAAGCGCAAGGACCGAATGGCGAACAGGCTGCCCTTGCCCAGTTACAATGGCTTCAACAAAAACTCCAGAATATCGCCGACACAAAGGAGAAAACCTGGATTATTTTTCATATTCCACCGGGAATCGATGCCTATTCAACCGCTAAAAACTTTTTAGGAATTGTGGTGCCTTTCTGGAATAAAGAGTATGTCCTGCAGTTTTCAAATTTAGTCCATCAATATAATTCATCAATTACAGCAGTTTTATCAGGACATGTACACATGGATGGCTTTTTAATTCTGGATATGAAAAATTCTCACCGTCTCATCGTCGACTCATTTGTACCTTCAATTTCACCAATTTTCGGCAATAATCCTGCTTACAAACTCTATCATTACAATGACGAAGACTTTGAAATCCACAATTTTATTACCTGGTATTTAAATTTGCGCAATGAAAATGGCAAGGAAGGCTGGAAGAATGAATATACTTTTTCCACGGTATACCAAACCAACGAGGGACTATTGAGTGGCTACCAAAAAATTGTCGCCGATAAAAACAGTCCTTTCAGTACGGATTACAGGAATCTTTTTAGCACCAATACCCAGAGTCAACCCATTAATAAAGGCAAATGGAATTTCTACTGGTGCGCCATTTCCTGTTTAAATGTCTACAGTTACCAATACTGCCTGAAGAATTTTAAAAATAGCTAGCAATAGCTTCGCCAATTTCAGCTGGTGATTTGACGGTGCGAACGCCCGCCGCCTCCAATGCGGCAAATTTATCCGCGGCGGTGCCCTTGCCACCGGCGATAATTGCGCCGGCATGGCCCATGCGCTTGCCCGAGGGAGCGGTAACGCCCGCAATGTATGACACTACCGGCTTCGTTACCGACTGCTTGATGAATTCAGCCGCTTCTTCTTCGGCGCTGCCGCCGATTTCTCCGACCATCACGATCGCTTCTGTCTGCGGGTCCTGCTGAAATAACTCTAACACGTCAATAAAACTCATGCCGGGAATAGGGTCGCCGCCGATACCCACGCAGGTACTTTGACCCAAACCCAAAGCGGTGGTTTGGCTCACGGCTTCATATGTCAAAGTCCCGGAGCGCGAAACGATGCCCACTTTACCAGGCAGGTGAATATGCCCAGGCATAATTCCGATTTTGCATGCCCCCGGGGTAATAATCCCGGGACAATTGGGGCCGATTAAACGAGCCTGCGTGCCGGAAATAAATTTTTTCACGATCAACATATCCTGAACCGGAATGCCTTCGGTGATACAGACAATCAATTTAATCCCCGCCTCCACCGCTTCGAGAATAGAATCTTTGCAGTAGGGCGCCGGCACATATATAACACTGGCGTCTGCGGATGTTTTTTCTACCGCTTCACGAACGCTGTTGAATACCGGTAAATTCAGATGCTGTTCTCCGCCTTTACCCGGAGTCACGCCGCCTACCATTTTCGTTCCGTATGCGATCGCCTGTTCGGAATGAAAAGTGCCCTGCTTGCCGGTGAAGCCCTGACAAATAACTTTTGTATTTTTATCGATCAAAATACTCATAATTTTTTTCCTATACTCTGGTTTTGCTCGTGAGTTCGACGATTTTTTTCGCAGCTTCGGCAAAATCCTGGATAGCAACAATATTTAAACCACTGTCGGCTAATTTTTTGGCGCCGGCATCTGCGCGGTTACCCTGTAAACGCACCACTACCGGAACTTTGACGCCGACTTCAGCGACCGCACTGATGATGCCGTCAGCAATTAAGTCACAACGGACAATGCCACCAAAAATATTCACAAAAATGCCTTTGACGTGAGAATCAGAAATAATAATCTTGAACGCTTCTTTCACGCGTTCTTCCGTCGCACCTCCACCGACATCGAGAAAATTGGCTGGCCTACCGCCATTTAATTTGATCAAATCCATCGTTGCCATCGCCAGACCGGCGCCATTAACCATACAGCCGATATCGCCGTCTAAAGAAATATAATTCAGGTTCCATTGCTGTGCGCGGGTTTCACGATCATCTTCCTGGGAGGGGTCGTGCATTAGCCGCAATTCCGGTTGGCGGTACAGGGCATTGTCGTCGAGATTAATTTTACCATCCAGGCAAATCAGGGCGCCGCTTTTACTCACCACCAATGGATTAATTTCCAGCAGGCTTAAATCACGTTCTACAAACATTTTATATAAACTCATTAAAATATCGGTAAAAGACTGCATTTGCTGGTTATTCAATTTTAGGCCGAAAAATAATTCACGGCACTGATAAGGCAATAAACCCAGGGTGGGGTCCACCGTCACGGTTAAAATTTTTTCAGGATTTTTTTTGGCGACCTCTTCAATTTCCATGCCGCCTTCCGTTGATGCCATGAAGACAATACGCTGTGAAGCACGATCGATCACCGCCCCCAAATATAATTCGCGCGCAATTTCCGAAGGCTGCTCAATAAACACCTGGTTGACCGGTTGTCCGCGAGAATCCGTTTGATAGGTGACCAGTCGTGTGCCCAATAACGCTTTAACGGCAGTCTGTAAATCCATTTCATTAGCGACAATTTTCACACCACCGGCTTTGCCACGTCCACCGGCATGGACCTGAGCTTTCACTACCCAACGATTGCCGCCAATATTGGCCGCGGCTTTGACCGCATTTTCCAGATTCCAGACAACCTCTCCCAGCGGAACCGGTATACCGTATTGTTTCAATAATTGTTTAGCCTGATATTCATGTAAATTCATGTCAATCTACCTACCTACAGTTAAATTTGCAGTAATAAACGTGCGGGATCTTCAAGCAGTTCTTTGATGGTCACTAAAAACTGCACGGAATCAGTACCATCAATAATACGATGGTCGTATGACATCGCAACATACATCACCGGCCGCACCACTACCTGACCTTTCTCCACGACCGCGCGCTCGGTGATTTTATGCATCCCTAAAATGGCGCTTTGCGGAGGATTAATAATCGGAGTGGACAGCATCGATCCATAGACACCGCCATTCGTGATAGTAAACGTACCGCCACTCATGTCTTCTATGGTCAATTTGTTATTTTGCACTTTTTCGGCGTATTCACGAATGGTTTTTTCAATGTCCGCCATGCTTAACAGATCGGCGTTGCGCACAATAGGCACGACCAAACCCCGGGGACCGCCACCGATGGCGATGCCGATGTCATAGTAATTGTGGTAAATAATATCATTGCCATCGACGGAAGCGTTTACCACCGGGAAACGCTTCAACGCTTCCACCACGGCTTTGACGAAAAAGGACATAAATCCTAAACGCACGCCATAAGTTTTTTCAAAGCGTTCCTGGTAATTCTTCCTTAAGTCCATGACTGGTTGCATATTCACTTCATTAAAAGTGGTCAGGAGAGCAGCCTGATGCTGAACCTCCACCAGCCGCTCGGCGATACGCGCACGCAATCGTGACATGGGTACACGTTTTTCGCTGCGTTCTCCGCCCATTTCGGCAGGAACGGCGGCGCTTTTTGGCGTTTCTGATTTGGCTTGTAAATGTTTTTCCACGTCTTCTTTGGTTAAACGGCCGCCTTTACCGGAAGCCTTAATTTGGCTGATATCGAGGTTATGTTCAGCGATCATTCGTCGAACCGCAGGACCGGGCTCTTCGCTTTCCCTCTTTTCTGCAGCAGGCGGCTGGGTTGGTTCAGCTCCCTCAGCTTTCGATGTTTTTTCTGTTTTGTCAGCTTTTGCCGCGGCTTTGACAGTCCCGGCTTCGCCTTCTGTTAAAATTGCCAGCTGTGCGCCGGCTTTCACCGTTTGCCCTTCTTTAACCAGAATTTTGGTGATCACGCCGGGAGCAGGAGCAGGCACTTCGAGCATGACTTTATCCGTTTCCAGATCCACCAGCTGCTCGTCGCGAGCGACCACATCGCCGACTTTTTTGTACCACTTCGCCACTGTCGCATCCGCGACCGATTCCGGCAATACCGGAACCTTTATTTCTATACTCATCTCAATACCCCTTAACTAACTGTACCGACCAGTTTATAAACTTCTCACACCAAAAGCGTTCAAATTCCTTTTCCTCCCTTTGAAAAAGGGAGGTTAGGAGGGATTTATTTAAAATCCTATTCAATCTCATTTCTTTCAAAGGAGAAAGTAACAAAATTACGCGCATGCAGAAAAAGGATTCTCCCAACATTATATTAATACCTCAGCTTCTATACTTAACTCTTTCCGTTGACTATCCAACAAAGACATAGATTCAAATAATGTAAATATCTCAACTGGAATAAATCTTGTCGTTTCGAATGCTTTCCGCAAAGTATCGAAGTTAATCTGATTTGAAAAAGTGTTTATAACTTTATTTTTAATGTTTTTTCCAGGATCATCCCTCATCCAAGTGGGATAATTTAAAGCTAGGCCATTTACGAACCTTACTTGCATTATTTTCTGCTCATTATCCGGGCTATATGAAAGCTTTTTAAAAATAAAGTCGGCAATTTTTTGCAAATCGGCCTGCTCACATGTATTTATTTGACTAATTTCATGATTATCATAGCTGATTCCCGGAATTTGTATAGCACAATTCTGTTGAATTGATGCAGCGTAAATTAATATGGGATCTACCAAGTAATTTTCTATAGAATATCTTCCAATCTGGAAGATACCATTATCCGCATCTGATGGAGAATCACAATCTTTGTCAACAAGACCATAAAAAATTTCACCATCTACTTCACGTAATTTCTTTGTCAATTCAATAATATTTTTAATTTTATTTTTACCGCCACTGCTCTTAGTCGACTCATGACGTGTCGAAATTGGCAAAAAAGATAAAGGTATTTGTTTTTTTATTTTATTCTCTTTCATCAAAATTTTATAAATACAGTCATAAAATTTCTTATCGTCCTCGTCTTCCACAAAAAAATATTTAGCATTTGTCATCACCCGAATGAAACCGGAAGTTAAAGAAAAAATCGCATCATTAATCGACTCAACTTTTCTTATTTTCGGTGTAATCGTAGTCATTTCAAATAAAGATTCAGGTGGACAGAAAAGAACGGTACCGGGAGAATGTGTAGTCATGATAACTCTAATACCATGTTTTTCTACAAAATAATCTTTAATGACCTGAAGAAATTGTTTGGTCATATTGGGGTGTAAATGGGCATCCGGCTCATCTAACAATAATAACCTGGGAAGTCCTGCTTTATTTTCAACTGCACACACATAGAATAAAGTAGAAATGATAGCCTGCTCTCCTGATGAAAGTTCATCAAAATTAATTTCTTGATTTATTCGAGTATTTTGAGGTATTAATTTAAAATCTTTTCTGATTGGTAATCCAGATGGATTATTAAATTTTAAAGGCAATCCTGATATTTCAATAATCTCATCCAGTAATTCCCAAGGAGCTTTATTAATAAAATTTACTATTTCTTCTTCATTATAGCCTTCTGATTTCAACTGAACTTTGTCTATCCAGTACTCCCAAAAAAGCTTTTCAATATGCTGTGCTAATGATTTCGGCTCTGGAACATGTAATTGAAAATATGATTTTTTAAATTCCTCAAGGGATATATCGTTAGGATTTTTTATATCATTTAGTGAGCATATTTCTAAATATAACGGATTATGCCTGTACTCATTAC
Source organism: uncultured Pseudomonadota bacterium (assembly GCA_963832945.1). GTDB lineage: Bacteria > Pseudomonadota > Gammaproteobacteria > Coxiellales > Coxiellaceae > JAFEDN01. The sequence continues at coordinate 35,781 of CAWHVV010000020.1, read as the reverse complement.
CTCTTAATGAACTTCTAAAATTCTCATAAAGTTGTTTAACATCTTGTTGCAATTGGCCTAAACTTGTACCATTAACTTTAGTCATTTTCCATTCATCAATGTACTGTACTTGATTCGGATGTATATTCTCTATACCCTGGATATCTATTTTTCCCTTCTCTTCCTGCACACAAGGATCACGTGAATTACCAGATAATTTTGTATAAATTAGCTTAAGTAGTTGTGATTTTCCTACGCCATTAGGACCAGTAATTACCGCAAATGAGGGAATATCCGACCACTCAAAATTAGTGATTGACTTATATGGCCCCGTTACTATTATTTTCATACGCGGGAATCCAATATAGCACTATGAATAACTTCCAAAACATTAGAAGTAGATGTTAAAACTTGTAAGTTATCAAAACGTAATACTTTCAAATTTAGGCCAAGTAAATAATCATTCCGTTTATTGTCATATTTAATCGAACTATATTCAAAATGTTGGCTTCCATCTACTTCTATTACTAATTTTGCTGAGGGCGCATAAAAATCAACAATATAACTTCCTAACGGTTTTTGACGATAAAATTGCACTTCGCATAATTGCTTTCTTCGCAGGTGTGACCATAATAGCTGTTCAGCATCTGTTTGACGGCTACGAAGCTTTCTCGAATTTTCTTTAAGCATGCTGTTGTAGTGTAATATCATATTTATCTAAAATATTCCTAATTTATTGTATAAAGATCATTTATACAATTTTCATTTAAAAAAACGTCCCATCTCAATTAGAGGACAAATTGAAGGATTTTTTTATATAAATCCCTCCTAACCTCCCTTTTTCAAAGGGAGGGACAATTGTCGTCGGCTTTTTGTGCAACGACATCTTAATTTATTTAGATTTGAAAATAAATTTTTCATTTCAATACTCATTTTAATGCATCTTCTATCAATGCGATTTGCTGCTTTTTGTGGAGCGCCGAATAGCCGCCGGAAGGGGCGGCCATCGATTCGCGCCCGGCGTAGATTAAATGAGCAGATTTTGGCAGACAGGTGACAAAACGATCGTACATGATATACCAGGCGCCCTGATTTTTGGGTTCTTCCTGACACCAAACCACTGTTTTGACGTGCGCGTAAGGTTCCAAAGCCTGCTTTAATTCGTATTCCGGAAAAGGATACAACTGCTCTACGCGAATAATGGCAATGTCCTGCTGCTGTTGCTCGCGCCGCTTTTCCAGCAGTTCATAATACACTTTGCCGGAGCAGAGAATCACTTTCCGGACTTTTTTAGGTTCAATGCTGTCTATCTCGGGAATCACTAATTTTAATTGCCCTTTCGATAAATCGTCTAAAGTAGAAACGGCCAGTTTATGCCGCAATAAATTTTTGGGACTCATCACAATTAACGGAGTGCGGTAAGGCCGCAATACCTGTCTGCGCAATAAGATGGAATATTTGCGCCGGCGTACTCGGTACAAATACCTGCATGTTTTCCTGCCCGCACAATTGTAAATAACGCTCCAGTCGCGCGGAAGTGTGTTCAGGCCCTTCGCCCTGTTGGCCATGCGGCAATAGCAACACCAATCCGCATAAACGATTCCATTTTTGCCAGGCGGAACTTAAAAATTGATCGATATACACCTGCGCGACATTGGCAAAATCTCCATATTGCGCTTCCCATATCACTAATGCATGCGGGTTCGCCATGCCGTAACCGTATTCAAAACCAATGACCCCGGATTCCGAGAGCAAAGAATCGTAAATATCCATGCGGCCCTGCTCTGGACTCAGATGCGCCAAGGGCATGTAAGCCTCACCGGTGTCCTGATCAAACACCGCCGCATGGCGATGAAAGAAAGTGCCACGCCGGCAATCTTCTCCGGAAAAACGGATACGGCAGTCCTCCGCCAATAATGTGGCGTAAGCCATTGTTTCGGCATAACCCCAGTCCAGCGGCTGTTCTCCGGCAGTCATTTTTTCGCGGGCCTGCATGATCATGCTGACATTGCGCTGACATTTAAAACCCTTCGGTAATTGGGTGATTTTTTTGCCCAGCTCCAGTAATTTGGATTTTGGTACCGACGTGTCGACCAGAGTCGCCCAGGTTTGATTGATAAAAGGCGCCCAATTCGGCGCCGGGAAACGTTCCTTAAACTCTTCCTGAGTCACCGGCGCAACCGTATGGCCTTCGTCAAGCTGGATGCGATAAGCTTCCCACCATTTGGTCAATTTCTTCGGGTTGTACAGACGCCCTGTTTCAATTAATTTTTCAGCGTAAATCAGCCGCGGCACGGAGTGGTTATCGATTTTCGCATACATTAGCGGCTGCGTAGCCCGGGGCTCATCCGCTTCATTATGACCGTGACGGCGGTAACACACTAAATCAATCACCACATCTTTCTTAAATTTCATGCGGTAATCAACGGCAATCTGGATGACTTTAACGGCGGCTTCCGCATCATCTCCGTTGACGTGCAGGATGGGTATGTCGATCATTTTCGCGACATCTGAACAATATCGCGAAGAACGGGAGTCGCGGGAATCGCTGGTGGTAAAACCGATCTGATTATTGACAATGATATGAATCGAACCGCCAACGGTATAGGCGCGGGTATTGGCCATACTCAACGTTTCCTGGGTAATGCCCTGGCCGATAAAAGAAGCGTCACCGTGGATCATCACCGGCATGGCATAATCTTTACGCGCGGCTTTTTCAGGCGATTCACGTTCCTGGCGCGCCCGCACCGAACCCATGACCACCGTGTTCACAAATTCAAGATGCGAAGGATTGCACATTAACGATAAATGGATATATCCGGAAGGAGTCTTCATATTGCCGGAATAACCATTGTGATATTTCACATCGCCCGTGGTTAAACCGTAATCTTTAGTGCCTTCAAATTCCTGAAATAATTCAAAAGGCGACTGGCCCATAATATTCAGTAACACGTTAAGCCGGCCGCGATGCGCCATTCCGATTACCACTTCACGCACGCCCGCAGCACAAGCGCGTTTGGCCAGTTCATCCAGCATGGGAATTAAAGCATCGGCGCCTTCAATGGAAAAACGTTTTTGCGCGGTGTATTTACGTTCCAGATATTTTTCCAGGCCGTCGGCGGCATTGAGTTTTTGCAGAATCGTGCGTTGAGTTTCCGGGCTCAATAGTCAAATTGGGCATGCCGATTTTCCATATAATCTCGCAACCATGCCCGCTCTTCTTCATCAGTGATACGCGTGTATTCAATGCCGATACTTCCGCAGTAAGTCCGTCTTAACGCGTCATAAATTTCCCGCAGTGTGGCCTTCTGCGTCGGTAAAACATCCCGGGTTAAAAACACCTGTTCCATCTCTGCGCTGCCCAGTTGATAGTGTTTCAACTCCAGACGAGGGTCCACAGGCTCTTCGTAACCGAGGGGATTTATTTTGGCATTCAGATGCCCGAAACGGCGGTAAGCAATGATCAACTGGTCCACGGATTCCTGATGCGGCGCTGCGGACGTGGCGGCAGCCATCCTCGGCTGGCGAGCCAGTTGGCGTAATTGTTCCTGAATCTGTTGATGCGAAAAATCCTGCAGTTGTCCCCTGGGGATAGCCATTCGCGAGGGTATTAAAGTAAGCGCGCCATTCACCGCTCACCCGATTTGGGATCCTGAAAAATTGATCATATAAATCTTCTATGTACTCTGCGTTGCCTGCTGACAAATAAGAAGTGAGCTGCCAACTTTGTAAGGTCGGTTTTGCCTTTGACATTTAAATTTACCTTTTTTACTCTGTATGGTGCAACATTTCCCGGCGTATTTTCGCGATGGCCTCGGAAGGATTTAACCCTTTCGGACAAACATCCGCGCAATTCATAATAGTGCGGCATCGAAATGCGCTGTAGGGATCTTTTAAAGCTTCCACGCGCGCGGCGGTTTCAGTATCCCGGCTGTCAGCGATAAAACGGTAAGCGCCCAGCAAGGCGGCCGGCCCTAAAAATTTATCCGGATTCCACCAATAAGAAGGGCAAGAGCTGGTGCAGCAAGCGCATAAAATACATTCGTATAAACCATCCAGTTTGGCGCGCTCTGCGGGAGACTGTAAACGCTCGGTGGCCGGCGGCGGATTTCTGTTTTGCAGAATAAGGTTTCACTTTTTCATATTGATCAAAAAACTGTTTCATATCGACGATTAAGTCGCGAATAACGGGAAACCCCGTCAACGGTTGTAACACCACCCGGTCGGGTAAATCGTGAAGTTTGGTCTTGCAGGCAAGGCCATTTTTGCCATTGATGTTCATGCCATCGGAACCACAAACTCCTTCGCCGCAAGAACGGCGAAAACCTAACGTCGGGATCCTGGGTTTCCTTGATGGCTTCAAGGCGTTCAGCAACATGGCGCCGATAATCGTGGAAACATCGAGAGGATATTCCTGTAAGTGCATGGGTTGGCCGTTCTCAGGATCAAACCGGCAGATTGAAAAAAGTCATTTTTCGGGATGGCTTTGTGCTCATAATTTTTCTTCCCGTTCTTTGAGTCTAAATGGTGGCACATATTTAGGACGTTTGATTGACCTGCTCGAAATCCTAAACGTCCATCGTTAAAATATAAAGAATGTTTTAACCAGTTTACATCATCGCGTTGCAGGAAAATCGTAACGCGAATGCGCGCCGCGGCTTTCTTGGCGTTCGGCGGCGCAGACGGCAGTGGCCAGAGCGATATCCATTAAATTATCCAACTCCAGCATTTCAATGCGCTGGAAAGATTAAATAATTTGACTCCGGTCTTTTAATTGCGCGTGCTGCAACCGTTCTGCGATTTCACGAAGTTTTTGCAAGCCGGCTCCATGTGCGCTTTATCCCGAAAAACGCCAAAATTATTTTGCATGATCTCACGCATCTGCCGGCGGATGGCATAAGCATCTTCCGTGTTGGCCGGATTTTCCCAACGCGTCCAGACGCGCCCGCACCCGATCCAATTCAGCAGGTGTCATGACCGGATTCACCCAGATCCTTCGCGCAGGGCTTTTTCTAGATGTAATCCGGCAGACCGTCCAAAAACAACTAAATCCAGCAAGGAATTAGTACCTAACCGGTTAGCGCCATGCACGGAAACGCAGGCACATTCGCCTGCCGCATACAAACCACTGACGACCTGATCCCGCCCGCAGGCATCCTGAGTCAATACCTGGGAATTAATATTGGTGGGAATACCGCCCATAATGTAGTGCGCAAGCGGGCATTACCGGAATCGGTTCTTTAATGGGATCGACATTGGCGAAAGTCATCGCCAGCTCGCGAATGCCTGGTAAACGCTGCCGAATTAATATCCGCACCCATGTGATCCACTTTCAGCAGAACATGATCCTTGTCGGGCCCGCAGCCATTGCCGGCCAATATTTCCATTATAATTGAACGGGACACCACGTCCCGGCAATCCAGATCTTTAAGATGCGGCGAATAACGTTCCATAAAGCGCTCGCCTTTGCAATTCAGCAAATAACCGCCCTCGCCGCGCACGCCTTCACTGATTAAAGCACCTACGCCGGCAATGCCGGTGGGATGAAATTGCCAAAATTCCATATCCTCCAATGGAAAACCTGCACGCAAGACCATTCCAAAACCATCGCCGGTATTGATATAGGCATTGGTAGTGTTTGGAAATATCCGGCCTGCGCCGCCCGTCGCCAGTATCGTCGCTCGGGCTTTAAAAAACACCGTTTCTCCGGTTTCCACGGCAAATCGCCACCACGCCGGCGACGCCACCTTGCTGTGTCTTTTACCAAATCCACCGCATACCATTCGCTATAAAAATGGGTTTTAGCTTCCATATTTTTCTGAAACATGGTATGCACCATGGCATGGCCGGTGCGGTCTGCGGCAGCGCAGGTGCGTGTGGTGGGTTCACCGCCATAATTTTGGGTGTGGCCACCAAAGGCGCGCTGATAAATTTTGCCATTATCCAACCGGGAAAAAGGTAAACCCATGTGCTCCAATTCATACACTGCGGCGGGAGCATTTTGACACATATATTCAATGGCGTCCTGGTCTCCCAAATAATCCGAGCCATTGATGGTGTCATACATGTGCCATTCCCAATGATCTTCGACCACATTGCCCAATGCGGCGGCAATCCCCCCTTGCGCGGAAACCGTATGAGAACGGGTCGGATATACTTTGGAAATCACCGCGACTTTAAAATTAGATTGCGCCAATTGCAGGGCGGCTCGTAAGCCAGCCCCACCCGCGCCGACAATCACGGCATCGAATTGTTTTTGATTCATGTGCATATTTTAAACCAGAATTTCCACGCCCCAGAGGAGGTAAGCCTACCAACAGGATGATCACTAATGACTGCAATACAAGACGTAACACAGCTTTCTTAACGTAATCCGTCAACACTGTCCATAAACCGATCCATGCATGCCAGAGATACCGCTACCAAAACCACTAAGGTGGCAATCTTCACCAAAGCGCTATCGAATAAATGCCGCCATTGGGCAAAATAAAGCGGCTGATTTTCCAACATATAAAACCAGAATAAACAGCATGTAAAGGCCGATGACAACGGCAGAAATTCGCTGCACCAGCCAATCGCGCAAGCCGGTATGGGATGCTTTTACGACCATATCCAGATTCCTAATAAAATAATAATCAACGCCGTCAAAACCGCAACGATCCAGGCGCTTTTCCGGCCGCCTGGCAGAGTTTCACCAATGCCGATATCCATGAGTAAATGTCGAATGCCGGCAAAAAAATGGACAAATAATGCGGAGATGATAATCCATATCACCCATTTCATAACGGGTTTCGCCAGGTGTGAGGAAATGCGATCGAAGCTGTCCTGGGAAACGAGTGATTGGCTTAAAAGATAGAGTAAAACCGGCAATCCCAGGAAGATAACAACTCCTGAAATTCTATGCAAAATAGATATAATCGCAGGCAGCGGAAATTTGATCCGCCATAAATTCAAGTAAACCGGTCGGTCGCCTTCACGCTATAAGTCCTTGTTAAAAATTTCTGTTATTATATTATCGTTATCTTTAAAATACAAACTCTGTACAGCAATTCCCGCTGAGTACAGCGGGAATTGCTTCCTTTTTATATCCTGCGCTCGGCAGAGCCGATGCTCGGAATGAAGGGGGAGAATCGCGATTCTCCCCCTTGCGATCCCCCATCGCGGGGATAATTTTCTACGAAAATTATTTTTTTATAAGGGTGATTTATTTTTTTAAATCAAACAGTTAAAATTCACCGGGAATTACTGAAACTCTGTACTTTAATTGGCCGGACCTTATGCCTAAAATTTTCTTTATCTCTGACCTGCATTTGTGTGAAACCGAACCCCGTATCACAGGGATTTTTTTGGATTTCCTGCGATACCAGGCGCGGCAAGCCGAGGCGCTTTACATTTTGGGTGATTTATTCGAAGCCTGGGTGGGAGATGATGATCTTTCGGCTTTCAACCAAACGATCATCCAGGCGCTGCGCGAGACCACGGATAGCGGGTTACCTGTTTATTTTATGCGGGGCAATCGGGATTTTTTAATCGGCACGGCGTTTGCACAAAGAGCGGGGGTGCATTTACTCGCCGATACGGCTGTCATTGATCTTTACGGCGTCAGTACTTTGCTATTGCACGGTGATAGTTTATGCACTCTGGATAAAAAACATCAGCAGTTACGCCTCATCACCCTCAATCCATTATGCCAATGGCTGGCTTTACGTCTGCCTCTCTGCTGGCGCCAACGTATCGGTCCATGGATTCGCGCCAGAAGCCGGCAGCGTTCCCGGCATATCGCCGATTATATTATGGACGTTAATCCGCAAACGGTGACGCACGTTATGCAGTCACACCAAACGCTGCGACTGATTCATGGGCACACTCACCGGCCCGCCATCCATCCCCTGCCGAGCGGCGAAAGAATAGTGCTGGGCGCCTGGCACGAAGCGGGCAGTGTTTTAGTCTGCGATTCGCAACAGGGCTGCCGGTTGCAGACCCTTACGGGACTCAAGTCTCGAAAAATTAGCGGATGAGATTAATTTTCAGCAATTCCCGCTGGGAATAAAATAAATTTAAGTAGATGAAATATATGATTAATTTTTCATAAAGAAAAATAATTTTCGCAGAAAATTCTCTGCCCGATGGGGGATCAGAAGGGGGAGAGAGCGGAGCGTCTTCCCCTTCATTCCGAGCATCGGCTCCGCCGCCCGCAGTGAAGATCCTGCGAGCCTTTGGGCGGATGCCGGGAATACCGCGGAGGGGGTTTAAATCAATATAGTTATCTCTCTACATATTTTCACATATACATGGCAATTATTAAAATATAAAAAAACTCGGGACAGCCGTGCTGTCTAAGCGCCAATTGTCAAAGTTATTTATGCGAGGGTCCTTATTTTAAATTTCGCGCCTGCAGCATCAGGTCTTTCATCTTTTTAACGGCGGTTTCGATACCACAATAAACAGAATGAGCAATAATGCTGTGGCCGATATTGAGTTCATGCATGGAGGGAATGGCGGCGATGGGCTGCACGTTCTCGTAATTAAGGCCGTGGCCGGCGTTGACAATTAAACCCAGCCCGTCCGCCAACTCCGCTGCCCGCTGAACCCGATTTAACTCCCGCAGGGATTCTTCGGCATTTTTGGCTTCGGTGTAAGGGCCGGTGGTTAATTCCACCACCGGTGCGCCGCAACGTTTGGCGGCTTCGATTTGTTCAGGATCAGGATCGATAAATAATGAAACTTCGATACCGATCGCGCCTAAACGTTCGCAGGCGCGGCGAATATCCGCCTCGTGGGCCAGCACGCTCAGTCCGCCTTCGGTAGTTAATTCGGCGCGTTTTTCAGGGACAAAACAACATTTTTCAGGTTTTAAAATTTCGGCTATCCGCAGGATTTCTTCCGTTACGGCCATTTCCAGATTGACCGGCGCCTCAATGGTTTCTTTCATCTTCCAAAGGTCTGCGTCCTGAATATGCCGGCGATCTTCGCGTAAATGCAGGGTAATGCCATCCGCTCCTGCTTTTAACGCCATTACCGCCGCCGTGACCGGGTCCGGATAATCAACACCGCGCGCCTGTCGTAATGTCGCTACATGGTCAACGTTAACACCTAAATAAATCATGTTTTTCCTCCAATTTTTATAGAACTATAGCATTAATTCACGACTTTTTAGCGGCCTCGCGCCTAAATGCTGCCGCAGGGCCAGGCGCATCAAACGCTTTGCCGCGGCCAGGTCCTCAGGATTCTCCCATTTCTCCGTTTGCAACGCTAAAAGACAGCGTCCGGAAAAAACGGATTCTCCCACATCCGCCGAATGCTCACAATGCAAAAATCCCTGATCGGGTACCCAGCGGTAGTACTCTGTGCGCGCGCACCTGAAAATTCAACCCATAACCCAAGTGGTCCAGCAACCGCTTTTCAAAGCGCCGCAAAATAACTTCCACCTGACAGGTCATTTCCAGACCCTGCAACGCTGTCTGATAGTCTGCAAAAATTTCTGGATACGGATCGTCGCGCGCCAGCAACCGCAATAATAATTCATTCAGATAAAAAGCGCACAATAAAGCTTGCCCGGATAGCTGACAAGGTAAACCTCGCAATTCCAGATGATTAAGATTCATCAATTCATGCCGCCCGCTCCACGAAGCCAATAACGGCGTGAACAGTTGACAGTAGCCTTTATAACGCGATTTCGGGCCACGAGCGCTACGCGCCACCGCAGAAAACCGGCCATGTTGTCTGGAAAAAAAATCTACGATCAAACTATTGTTTTGATAAGCGCGGTAATGGAGGACAAAAACCGGCTCTAAAAATACACGCGAGGTCATTAGTCATAACCTAATTGACGCAAAGATCTTTCATCGTCCGACCAGCCACTTTTCACCTTCACCCACAACTTTAAAAAAACTTTTTTATCTAAATATTTTTCCAAATCCAGACGCGCTTTTTGACCGACGGTTTTTAAACGCTCGCCTTTTTCACCAATAACGATGGGTTTCTGGCTCGACTTTTCGATCCAGATTATTGCCGAAATTCGCGCTATTTTAGGCTCATCTTCGAAGGCGTCAATAGTGACCGTCAGCGCATACGGCAACTCCTGGCCTAATAGACGCATTAGTTTTTCCCGTACGGCTTCGGCAGCGATAAAACGATCACTACGATCGGTCAACTGATCCGCTGGAAATAAATGTGGCTGTTGCGGCAGACAAGCGCGCAGACAATTTTCCAGCTCATTTAATTGATCTCCATTTTTTGCGCTCATGGGAATGATTTTAAAAAACGGATAACGAAGCGCCGCCGCCTCCATATAAGGCAAAAGCTGCGACCGGTCGGCCAATTTATCAATTTTATTCACGGCGAGAATAATGGGCACGGTCAGGCGGCTTAATCGCTCCAGCACCCAGCTATCCTGCTCGTCCCAGCGGCGCGCATCGACCATAAACACCACCACATCCACATCGTGCAGGGCATTTAACGCCGCCCGGTTCATATAGCGATTCAAGGCCTGGCCCTCATGACTATGCAATCCCGGAGTGTCTACATAAATAAATTGCGTATCTTCCACCGTTTTCAGTCCCAGAATACGATGACGGGTGGTTTGCGGCTTGCGTGAAGTAATACTGATTTTTTGACCCAGCAAATGATTTAATAATGTCGATTTCCCAACGTTCGGGCGGCCGATAATCGCTATATAACCCGTATGTTCTGTCATGTTGACAAATCCAGATAGTGCCGGGCGGCTAATTGCTCGGCTTTGCGGCGGCTGGTGCTGGTGCCGGTCGCTTTGTGCGGCAGGCCGTCGATCTCGCAAGTGACTACAAAAATTTGTTCGTGAGGCTTGCCGCTGATAGTTGCGGTATAGGTGGGCAGAGGAAACTTGTGCGCCTGCGCCCATTCCTGCAGGTGACTTTTCGCATCCTTGGCCGGATGCATGTCACTCAATTCCTCTAAACGCTCTCCATACCATTTAAATATGCATTGCCGGCAAGTTTCTAAATCACAGTCGCTGTCCAGATAAACCGCGCCGAGCAAAGCTTCAAAAGTATCGGCCAAAATAGACTCGCGATGCTGGCCCCCGCTTTTTAGCTCACCGGGACCAAGCCTGACATGAACTCCCAGCTCTAATTTTTTCGCAAGCTCCGCGAGATGCACGCCACTGACCAAAGTAGAACGCATTCGGCTTAACTCGCCTTCACTGGCGTGCGGGTGATGCTGGAATAATGCTTCCGCTATAATTATGCTCAAAACCGCATCGCCTAAAAACTCCAGACGCTCATTGTTGATATCTCCGGCGCTGCGATGACTTAAGGCATGATTGAGCAATGCCAGGTCATTAAAGTGATAACCGATTCGATTTAATAACACCGAAAAATCCCCAGGCATTCTTAATGCACTCCCTTGCCCAATCGATTCCAGCGTATTTTGTTAACTCCGCCGGCGTTGTCATCCCAACTCATAAATGTCCAGAACGCCTGACCAATGAGGTTTTCTTCCGGCACAAAACCCCACATGCGGCTATCGCCGCTGTCATCCCGGTTATCGCCCATCGCAAAATAATGTCCGGGAGGAACGACGACGTCAATGTCCTGGGTTTCACCGCCTTCAGGATGTACATAAATTTGATGCTTGATACCGTCCAGATCTTCTTCCATCAGATTTTCCGGAAAATAAACGCCGTGTTCATCAATGTAATGAGTCGACTTTAATAATTTTTGTTTCGCTTCAACGCCATTAATATAAAGCACTTTATTTTTATACTCAATATGATCACCGGGGACGCCGATGACGCGCTTAACAAAGGTAATACGGGGATCAACCGGATAACGAAATAAAAATATTTGCCCGTGTTTGGGTTCGCTGATGTTGACAATTTTAGTGTTTAGCACCGGCAATCGCAAACCATATTGGTATTGCTTGACGGCGATGAAATCACCCGGCATTACCGTGGGTGCTAACGAACTGCTGGGCACGCGATAAGGTTGCACGATAAAGGAACGAATAATCAGCACCAACAACAACACCGGAAAAAATGCCCGCGCGTACTCGATGATCACCGGCTGTTTCTGGTTCGCGTCATGGCGTTTTTTCGCCCAAAATAATATATCGAGCAAAGCAATCACGCCGGTGACGATGACCGCCAGAGTGAGATAAAATGTAAAATCAATGATAATCATATTATGCTCCTGAATCCTCGAAGAACTGAATTGAGTTTTTCCAAAACCTCGTCAATCCTTGCCTACTTTCAACACGGCTAAAAACGCTTCCTGGGGGATTGAAATTTTACCCACTTGTTTCATGCGTTTTTTACCGGCTTTTTGTTTTTCCAGCAATTTACGCTTGCGGGTGACGTCGCCGCCATAACATTTGGCGGTGACATTTTTGCGCAACGCCTTAACAGTTTGACGGGCAATGATCTTTACGCCAATAGCAGCTTGAATCGCAACATCATACATTTGCCGGGGAATGAGTTCTTTTAATTTTTCCGCCAGAGCATTGCCACGGGTAAAAGCATGTTCGCGATGCACAATCATCGTCAAGGCATCGACACTTTCGCCATTAATCAAAATATCCAATTTTACTAAATCTGCCGCGTGAAAAATGACTGAAATTATAATCCAATGATGCAAAGCCGCGGCTAACTGATTTTAAACGGTCAAAAAAATCCAGAACGATTTCATTCATCGGAATTTCATATTCGAGTGAAACTTGTTTGCCGACATATTGCAGTTTTTTCTGCACGCCACGGCTCTCCATGCACAAAGTAATCACCGCACCTAAATATTCGGACGGCACTAAAATATGTACGTCGGCAATTGGCTCGCGAATCTCACTGATTTTACCGATATCGGGCAATTTGGCTGGGATTATCAACGTAAATAATTTCATTCTGTTTGGTTAACACTTCATAAATGACGGTGGGCGCGGTGGTAATCAATTCTAAATTATATTCGCGCTCCAACCGCTCCTGCACAATTTCCATGTGCAACATGCCCAAAAATCCGCAGCGAAAACCAAAACCCAACGCTGTAGGAAGATTCCGGTTCATAAAATAATGCGGCATCATTTAGCCTTAATTTGGCTAATGCTTCGCGAAATGCTTCGATAATCATCGGCGCTGATGGGAAATAATCCGGCATAAACTTGCGGTTTTATTTTTTTAAATCCAGGCAACGGCTCGTTCGCGGGACGTTTGGCATGCGTTAAGGTATCACCCACCGGAGCGCCATTAATATCCTTAATGCCCGCCACCACAAACCCTACTTCGCCAGGGTGTAAAGCGTCCAACGGCGTACGTTTGGGGGTAAATACACCGACTTCGTCGACTACATGATCCTTGCCAGTGGACATCACTCTGATTTTATCGCCTTTCTTTAACACGCCATTCATAACCCGCACTAATGAAACCACGCCTAAATAGCTGTCAAACCAGGAATCAATAATTAAGGCTTGCAACGGCGCATGCAGGATCGCCTTTCGGCGGGGGAATGATCGCTATCAGCTGTTCTAGCAATTCGTGAATGCCAATGCCTTGCTTGGCGCTTACTTTGACGGCGTGCATGCGCTTCAATGCCGATGACTTCTTCAATTTCCTGCATCACGCGCTCGGGTTCAGCCTGCGGCAAATCAATTTTGTTGATGACCGGCAAAACTTCCAGTCCTTGTTCCAGCGCGGTATAACAAGTGGCGACGGTTTGCGCTTCCACACCTTGCCCTGCATCAACCACCAGTAACGCGCCTTCGCAGGCCGCCAAGGACCGCGATACTTCATAAGCAAAATCGACGTGCCCCGGGGTATCGATAAAATTGAGCTGATAGGTCTGGCCATTTTTCGCCGTGTAATGGAGAGTGACGCTCTGGGCTTTAATGGTGATGCCGCGCTCGCGTTCAATATCCATGGAATCCAGCACTTGCGCGACCATTTCCCGCTCGCTCAAACCTCCGCAAATCTGGATAAGCCGATCCGCCAGGGTCGATTTACCATGGTCGATATGCGCGATAATGGAGAAATTGCGAATTAAATGCTGAGGAGTTGGTTCCATAGCGAACATATTAACAAATTATCTCAGTAAAGCAATTGCTTATAAATATCTCTTTTTAATGTCGGGTCGACCCTCTCATTGGAAATTCATATTTAATACTCGGTTAAGATTAATCGTTTACAATATACATCAAAGTACATAATCTTATAGAGGTAGAGAATGAAAGAGCCGGAAGAATTCAGTTTTGAAGACCATGTAATGCCCAGACTGACTGACTACATCAAGGAAACAATAGAAAAAGATATTTCCAAAGAGCATGACCTCTATCTAATGTCGAATTTCGATATTGAAAAATGCAAGGAAATAAAGGGGAATGCGGTTATTTTAACTGATAAAAATACAGCTTACTTTATTATCGACGGTAAAATTATCACAAAAGATGAAAAACCTCTCGCTGTGGAAGACATCAATCGGCAAGGGATTAAGTTCAGTGGCTCTATAGGACCAACAAAATATACAGATTCAGAACAGGAGAAAGAGAAGAAGGTCATCGTTGAATCTACATTAAAAAGAGGTTACACCCATCCAAGACAGGAAACTCTGGATAGGCTTGAAAAGCATGGCGGATTTTGCTCTGCTTTCAGTTTACTTATTTTAACCAGCACCTTATTGAGTAAAATTCCCAAAAAAGATTCCGGCGAAAGCAAAACAGTCCGGGATGATTACGAAACCATAAGTAATCTTTTCGAATTAGTCGCGCGGCGCCAAAATATCAATCGAAACGAGGAAGCAGAATGTGATGCTGCCTGTGAAAGAATAATTAACTATATATTTTCCATTCAGATACTAGTAGACGATCTAAAAGAAGAAAAAGGAATTCTACTGGCCGACTCTAAAGACGCGAAGCTAGCCTACTATCAAGCTCTGCAAATGTCTTTTTCAGATAATAAACAAGAGCCAAAAACATATCAGCCTCTGAGGCTGGAATTTCAAGTGACCGGGTACGCCAATGAATCGAATTTAAAAAAATATCTGGACTTTATTCCTGAAGATAGAATATATAGCATTAACATACACAAAGACAATGGGGACTTTAAAGAAAGTGGTCACGGTGTGGCCATACTTAAAACTCAAGAAAACAATTCTACAGTTTATTATTTTGTGGACCAAAATGCCGAGAACATCAGAATTAAACTCACCAATTTAGATGAGGTAGCCGAGCGTATTTTACAGGCGGCGGAAGAAGTCGGATTCGGCGATAAGGTTTTAATTAACTGTAAATCTCTTGTTTTCAATGCTCCAGGAATGGAAAACAAACCCTTTAAATATCCTAAAAAAACAGAATTACTGCAAGAGGTATGTGTGCCGGGGAAAGAGGTAGACTGTGCCACTTTCGCACTCAATCATCAGGATAATGAAAGCGCCGATATTATAATCGATATCAAGAAATCGGAAGAACCGGGCATTATGGAAAAACTGAATGATCAAGATGAAGATTTCGACTTTGACATTTTACCATGCATTTTTCCGAAGCTCACACTTCCTCCCGCGAAGAATGACATTTATAGTTGTTATGACAAATTTTTAACGGAAGCTGTCATCGGGAATTTAAACTCTATTTTGATGGAAATTAAAAGCCCTATCCGGTTTGAGATAGACTCCGGAACCAAAGGGAAAGTGAATATCCTTCATTTAACGAGAGAAAATTTGAAAAAGATCGCTGAACTTCCTGAATTTAAGCGAATTAGTGCTTTAACTAAAGGCGAAATAGGTTATTCCTCTGAAAAGGCCAGCGCAGCATCTGCGAAGAGCTTGAGTTCGAAATCCAGTTATTCAGCCTATTTTCTAAAATCCATAGGAACTTCCAAAAAAGAAAATGTCGAAACTCCGGCTCAAATAAATCGCTCAGGTTTTAATAAATAGGAAATTTATCAAAACCGGTAAATGGAGGTGGAAGAGTCAAGATGGTTAAATATATCCGTTTGATTAAACCACCTCGCCAGTACTAAGGGTGTTCTTCTCGCATCATCACAGCGGTTAACATCGGCGCCCTTTTCAATTAAAAATTTAACTATATTTAAATGGCCATACTTAATGGCTAAATGCAAAGGAGTCGCGCCATTATATTCGCATATTCCAGTACAGGTGGTATCCACAGGCACCTGTAGACCCAGACACGCTTTAACCAATATCATTTTTCCTGATCGCGCGGCTACGCACAGAGCTTTTTCTAAGGTAAATTTGGTTTTTTCAAAAGAATCCATGGAATCCTGAACTCTTCCACAGACAATTGCTATCATAAAATTAAATCTGTTCCCAGACAGAGTCTCTATTTTTGCCATAGACCATATATCTGAAAATTCGGAAATTTTTTCCCAATAGTTGGTCAATAAATTAAAAAGAAAATCCAGGATTGTTTGCTGATTATGCTGGTAGCTCCATTCCAGGAGTCCGGGGTTTTTAATATCACCTACCCCATATATTTCATCGTGATTAGGTTTTTTGGCCATAAAATTCTGTACTTCGCCCTTAGCGGCGGCATCAATTAATTCCAGCATGCGTGGACTTAGTTTGCTGTAAATGTCTGCCAGTTTTTTCCATAAACCCGAGCAATCTAAAATTATTTTTTTATTATGAAACACTAACTCACTCAAAGATTTTTTTTCCTGTGAAAATTTTTTCGGAAAACTATTTAAAAATATAATTTTTCCTTTAATATCAAGGTTTATAAGAACAATACCCAAAATTTGCCACGGTAATTTTTCAAAAATAACTGTTTTCATTTAAATGAGTCCTTTATCGGTAAGATAAATCAGCATCGCCCAAGTTTCCAGGTATTGTACGGATTGCATTACAAAACCCTAGTACCATTGGTTCATACGAAATACTATCACAACCCGTTGATCCCTGTCTCCGGATCGAATATACTATTTTCGCAGTGACGGAATGGCATATTCCGCAGTGACACCTTTACGTTTCGTACAACATTGTGAGGACTTGATCATGAGACAGGTACCTAAATTAAAACTTTTTTGGGTTGTCATGAGTTCTGAACTCGGCAATAATATGTTATTACCTCTGCTGACTTTCATTTTTTTTGCAGACAACAGCCCGCTTTTTTCTTCTCCCGTCAGTATGGCCAGGCGTAGCCTGTTATTTGGACTCTGTTTGAGTTTATACAAAATCAGCGGGGTTATCGGTTGCACACTGCTCACGGCCCTGTCCGATCATTGTGGCCGGAAAACAGCTCTCAATGTGACTCTGGCCGGCTTATTGATCGTCGCGAACTTCGGCATGGCAGCGCTGTACCTGCACAGCCCGGCCTTATTGATTGGCGGTTATGTTTTGGTGGGTTTGCTGGATACGAATCTGGCCACCGCTCCGGCTATCGCCGGCGATATGAGCGAGCCTCAAAACCGTATCGTGAATATGGCGACGATGCAATGCGTCATCTCTCTTGGCGCGTGCATTGGACCGGTGATAGGCGGTCAATTGGCTAACCATCCTCTTCTGCTCCAAACCAGTTATGCCGCACCCTTTTTAATAGCATCGATTATCGCGGTGGTGAGTTTGATCCTCATTCAGTATTGCCCGGAAACTTTAGTGGAAAAAACTGCTTTACCATCCCGGCCTCTGAAAAAAATCGCCGGGGATTATTGGCAGCTCATTCGCACTCCACACATCGGCTGGCTTTTTTTGCTGTTGATCCTCTGCCAGTTTAGCTGGAGCAGTTATTATGAATTTATTCCACCGGCGCTAAACAATATTTTCCATTTTTCTCCCGCCATGACCGGCTGGTTTGTCGGTCTTATTGCTTTCTGGCTGATTTTGGCTTCCGGTGTCATCATTCGCCTGTTACTCAAGCTTTTTAATTATCGGCAATTAATGTGGTTGTCCATCGGCGCGGTTGCCTTCGGCACGTTGCTCAGCTTATTTGCCAGCGAAAATGCCCTCAGCACCTGGAGCCGCTATGCTTTGTGGTTTAGCTCTCTGCCCACAGCGGTGGGAGATGTGATATTCTTCAGCTTATTCACAGGCTTTCTTTCGCAATCGGTGTCTTCCGGTCAACAGGGCAAAGCGATGGGTCTGACCCGCTCCATCGCGACGCTGGTGTGGTCTTTCACCGCATTGTTAGGCGGTGGATTACTGGCCTGGCATTCCAATGGAGCATTATTATTCGCTCCGGCCGGTGCACTGGTCCTATTAGCGATTTTTGGTTTCAGCGCGCAGCCTTTTCGGTTTATTAACATGGAGACTCTTCATGATTCTTATGTCTTGATGTCGGCAATACCCATATCTTTGGTGGAGTTTTTGATGATCGCCAGATTGTCCTGCGCTTCCGTTATGATACCAAGCAGCCTCATACTTCCGATCAAATCGGCGTATTTTTTCGCGGCGTTTTAAGGGAAAATAATATCGATGCCCAGAAAATCAGAAAAATTGCATTGGCGTCTGTCGTCCCCAGCATCGATTATTCTCTGCGTTCCGCCTGCATCAAATATTTTGATATTGAACCGTTTATTTTGCAGGCCGGAGTAAAGACGGGATTAAAAATAAAAACCGCGAATCCCGCTGAAGTGGGTGCGGATTTAATCGCAGAAGCTATTGCCGGCGTACACCAGTTTCCGAAAAGAAATTTGATTATTGTCGATTTTGGCACAGCCACCACTTATATTGCCGTCAACGATCGCGAAGAATTTTTGGGGGCGACCATCTTACCGGGATTAAAGACTTCGATGGAAGCGCTTAAGGAAAATGCCTCCCGGTTACCCGCCGTCGAAATCGTAAAACCGGATATTATGCTGGGTCGCAACACCATTCAAAGCATTCAGGCCGGCCTGTATTACAGTCAGTTGGCGACTTTGAAAGAGCTTACCCGGGGAATTTCGGAGCAATGCTTTGCCGAGTCTCCTCCCATTATTATTGGTACCGGCGGATTTTCATACCTGTTTGAAAATGAAAATATATTTACTCATTTCGCCCCCGATATCGTTCTGGAAGGGCTTTATCTGGCCCTGTTAAAAAATCAGGGGTCAAGTCTCGAATCGTGAAAATACAAATATTAAGCAGATATTATCTGCTTAATATTTGTATTTTCACGATTCTGAGACTTGACCCCTCGTGACAGGACTGGCATAAGCCGTAAATTGTCAAATGATGATCGGTCATTTTAAAATGGGCCTTGGCGGCGATATCCGCCTGATGTTTCTCAATGACTTCATCGACAAATTCGGCCACCTTTCCGCAGTTAACACACACCAAATGATCGTGGTGCCTGCCGTGCTCCAATTCAAATACCGAATGGCCACCCGCAAAATAATGCCGCCTGACCAGGCCCGCGGCTTCAAACTGGGTGAGCACCCTATAAACCGTCGCCAAACCCACGTCTTCGCCCTGCTCCAGAAGAGCCTGATAGACATCTTCGGCGGTTAGGTGATGGGGATCCGATTTTTCTAATATTTTCAGAATATTAATTCGGGGTGTTGTAACTTTTAATCCTGCCTGGCGCAGGTCGTTGTGGGACAAAATGACTGCTCCACTGGTAACGCACCTTTATCGACTGATGCAATGACTATAGCCTAATATAGTCACACTCCAAATTCAACACTGCTGCTGGCATTGTGGTGATAAATTAGATATGATTCCGCTCATGTGGTTTAAACGTATACTAGTTTTGGGGTTCCTGTCCATAATCGGCGTCAGTCTGAGCGGCTGCTGGTTTATTTTTAAACCTGACATCAAACAGGGAAATGTTCTTACTCTAAAAAAAATTAATGGTCTTCGTCCGGGTATGACTAAAGAACAGGTCACAGCACTCTTAGGCGCTCCAGTTTTGGTGAATAGCTTCGCCGATAACGAAATGATTTATGTTTATACCATTCAGCCCGGCCATGGCCAGTTTCAGGCCCAGCAGCTTAGAGTTTATTTTGAGAAGGGACGACTGACTCATTATACTTCGAACGTGCATTAGGACCCTTAATCGAACCGGCGCGGGCCTGACGGGCCTGCCGGGGACTTCTTTGCAGAGGCCGGTAAATTTCCACACGATCACCTTCGTGCACCAAATCGTCCAGGGCGACCTGTTCGCCGTATATGCCTACCGCCGCCCGGCTTAATATAATCCCGGGAAATTGCTGTAGCACGCCGGAACGCTGGATCGCCAAGGCTACCGTACAATTTTCAGGGACGCTTAAAGCTATTTCCACCTGATGGTGCGGAGTAGCATACGCGACGATAATCGTAATCACAGACTATTTGTAAACCTGCTGGGCGCGTTTGTGGAAGGCGTCCACCAGAAGTGAGGCCACCTGGTTAAAAATGGGTCCAAAAAGCAGCTTCAAGGCGCCCGCGGCCAGTTCAAATTCAAGGTTCAGCGCTACCCGGCACGAAGCAGGGTCGAGAGCCTCAAAGCTCCAGAAGCCCTCCAGGCTTTTAAATGGACCATTAATAAGGCGCATTTCCACCATTTTATGTGGCTGCAACCGGTTCAGAGTAGAAAATGATTTGTGAATTCCTGCCCCGGAAAAGGTCAGCGAGGCGTGAATCTCATCCGCATTGCGCTCGATAACCTCGCTATTAACGCAGTATGGAACAAATTGGGCGTAATGCTCAATATCGTTTACTAAATCAAACATTTGCGCAGGAGTATAAGGAACTATGGCGAATTTATTAATGACGGTCATCGATCAACCTGTTCTCGATAATTATTAAGGGGAATGATAATATAACGTCCACTATGAATAAGCAATCCAAATCCATTGAACGCCTCATTGTCAGCAATAAAAAAGCTTTCCACGATTATACCATCGAAGAACGGTTTGAAGCAGGGATTATTCTGGAAGGCTGGGAAGTCAAAAGCATCCGCGCCGGACGCTGTCAGCTTAAGGAAAGCTACGTCATCCTTAAAAAGGGCGAAGCCTGGCTGATCGGCATGCATATTTCCCCATTAATCAGCGCATCCACGCACATTGATCCCGATCCGGTACGCACCCGCAAACTATTGTTACATGAGCGGGAACTCAGCAAGTTACATCGAGCCAAAGAACGGGAGGGTTATACGATCGTCGCCATCGACCTGCATTGGCAGCATAACCGGGTAAAAGCCGAAATCGCCCTCGCCAAAGGCAAAAAAACCCATGATAAACGCGCGGCCACCAAAGAACGGGAATGGAGCCGTGAAAAACAGCGTTTACTCCGGCACAGCAGCAAATCATAATATATAAATTATACATTTCATTTTTCGGCGCCCTAAATTGTCCTATATTTATACATAAGAAAAACTGCACTGATAGCAGTTTCATCGTAACGGCATGGACGCCACTTTGCCGGGAGATGAAACATGAAAAAATTAAACGGTATTACGACTATAATAATGTCAATAGTGTTGGGCGTTGCCATTCCTGGGTATGCATTGGCGGAAAAGACTTTCGTATTCGACCCTACCCAACATCAGTGGTACGCTTACGACAATGGCGTACTGGTAAGAAGCGGGGTTGCTTCAGGCGGATCCAATTACTGTCCTGACATTCACAGGGCCTGCCATACTCCGGTCGGCAGCTTTTCGGTGATTGACAAAGGCGGCCCTGAGTGTAAATCCACGATTTACCCGGTAGGCCGGGGTGGGGCGCCGATGCCTTACTGCATGCATTTTACCAAATTTTATGCCGTTCATGGCTCTTACGAGGTCGTTCCGGGCCGAAATGTAAGTCACGGCTGTATACGTATATACCCCGAAGCAGCCCGTTGGCTCAGTGAAAATTTTATGACTATAGGCACTCGGGTTATTGTAAAACCCTATTAAAAAATATATAATTATATATATAGGGGGCGACCTGGCTTCGACGCGGGTTGCAAAGCCTAAGGTGCATGTCGAGCAAGCAATGAGGCTCGTAAAAACTTAAATTGCAAAACCAATAGCTGGAAAATCTTTATTCAGCAAAGCTGCCAACGACAGTTTGGCTTTAGCAGCAGTAGCCGCTTAAGTCATTTTGTCGCTTACCGTCCTAAGAAAACGGTACAGCCCATTGACCGGTGAGTGCTTATGTAGCCGGAGTCTCTCACGAGACATGCAATGGTCATAATCATTAAGATCGCCTGCCGGCATGGCTCATGACCAGCAGGCTAAACCAGAAGGGCTCGCTGTTAATTTTACCCTGCTTATCGGGTGGTTAGCAGTTAAATTAAAGATAAGACTAAGCATGTAGATCCAAGGGTAGAGGATCAGCGGACGCGGGTTCAATTCCCGCCGCCTCCACGTTATAACTATTTGATATTAAAGACAAAATTTCATCATTACCCCCTTGTGGGTTTATTTTGGGTTTATTTGAGTAAATTGCCCCCCAATTATTCACCGGCAAATAGCCCCTTTTAACTCGGGTATCAGGAATCCATTTACCATAGGTCTTCATCACCATCTGAATGTCTGTATGACCCATTTGGGTGGCTACCCACATCATGTTCTCACCCCCCGACAACATCATGGATGCATAAGTATGCCGGGTCTGATAGGGATTCCGATATCGAACGCCTGCTTTCTTGAGCGCATATATCCAGGCTGTTCTGCGTATTTGATGATCAGTTTCCCAGGGCTGATGGGTACGCGGGTTATGAAAGACTCGTTTACCGATCATAAATGTGTATGGTTTTTGATCTTTTAAGGCCGCCAGTGCTGGCGGCAACAGTAAAACATCACGTTCCCCCGCCTCTGTTTTAGTTCCTTTTACCCGCTTTTTAACGACAGCTCTAACCACATGAACCACTCCATTAATCCAATCAATATCGTCCCATTCCAGCGCAATCAATTCAGAAGTGCGCAATCCTGTAAAAAAAGCAAATTGAAAAAGATGCTTAATTTGCTCATCATGGGCAGCGTCTACAATGGCCTGTATTTCATCCTTATCAAAGGGATCCACTTTAAAATCACTCTTACTGCTTGCCTTACACAATAATTTTGCAATAACAATTTTATCGAGCGGATTACTTTTAATAGAGTCATCATTCAACGCTTGATCTATGACTGCACGCAAAGGTATTAAAATATTACTCACTGTTTTTGAAGTGACCTTGAGGCCACGCACCCATTGACGAATAACGGTTGGTTTTAAATCCTGAATAGCAATAGTGCCAAAATTGGGCAATAAAGTGCATATCACAAACTTTTTTATAGCCTAGATAAGTACTCCATTCACAAGTGGCTTTTATCAGTTCAAGAAATTCATTTAATAATTCACCCACAGTAACATTGGTTCGCACATGGCCAAATCGCCTCGCCAATCTGGAATTCGGAAAATAATCGGCGTAAGAGAAAGTACCTCGCGCAATAGCGTTCATAATTTCACCACGTAACCGATGGGCATATTTAATATTAGACGCAGTGGCTTCAAGCTTAAGCTTTTCGCGACATTGGACGTTTCGATAATAAAAAGTAATACGTAGAGTATTACCCGTTTTCCCATACCTTGCCTCTACTCCTGGCGGAGTTTTGACAGAACTGCCCGATTGCCGTTTTCTACCCATTTTTCAACCTCAATTAAATTTATCCATAAATTGCCATCTGGCCCAACTTTACAATGTAAACCATCCAGCCATAAGCCACGTTTGCGCTTCGCATGGACAGCATTGGCGGTATCACCTGAGTCGTCGCAATATTTCCTCAATTTGACCCATTTCATTTTTAATTTACCCCCATTTTAACAAGTAATCAGCGTGATGACACCTGATTAAGTATTGATAAAGCATTTTGATCACCTCCTCTCATTTTCTAAATCGTATTCGGTGAAACTATTTGGGCTTCAGTGTTTTTATTTTGTTCATCGACTATTTCCTTTCTTTTTCTTTCCTGGAATAAACCCGCCTGGAATAAGGCTAACATGGCGAAGGATTCACAACGTGAGCAAGGTTTTTCTTCTGTACTGTTTCTGGCATGGGCATTTGAGCTATTGATTTGCTCCCATTTATCGGCCCCTCTCTGAGCAATAGCTTCATTTAACGCTTTAATCATCAAAGGCTCACCCAAGCTTAAAAAATAACGTTGTTTCTCCAGGGGAAATTCGCTTATTTTAAAAGCCCGAAAGATAGACAGTCCTTTATCGACTGCCTCTGGTAATTCAGGGACTCCATTTTTCACTATTTTTTTAGCTTGCTGATAAGTTTTGTAGTTATCAAAATAAATTTTGTAGTTACCCAAACCAACCAATTTAACCGCTATTTCTTCCGTCCGGCCTCGTAATACTAGTTTTTTATCTAAAATATCATCAAAATTAATGATCACTTCGGGAAAATTTTCCCTAAGTGAAAGATCAGTTCTAGCCCCTTTTCGGCATCCTAAAGCCGCTTCATGGGCTAAACCGAGTTCTACTTGCTGTATAAAGGTCAGTGGAGGCTGGCTGCGTTTGAGGATTTCAACTTCAGCTTTTAAAGTGGCTATATATGCCCTATCTCTGTCTGAAACTAATTGATCTCTGGTCACTCTCCAATTCGTCGCTTTTTCTATTTTCATCGCATTTTTCAGGGTAATAGCTCGCGATCCGCTAAGCCATTCGGAGATACGGTCTACGTCAATACCCGTAAGCTCCGCGAGCCGATTGCGGCTTTTGCAAATTTTAATCGCTACCCATAAAAAATAGATATTGGTCATTCCATCATCCGTTTGAGGATTCCTGTCAAAGCTCCCCTTTGATTTTTTATGCTACCTAAAAAACTTCCTGCAAATGCAGGAAGTTTTTTAGGTAGGCTGGGAATCCTTCAATGCTGATTTTTGGCATCAAAATAGGTGGGGAAATGAAAACAAGTTAGCTCCCCCTGTTTTTAAAAAAATAAGTCAAAAGCATCCCTTCTGTTGAACACAGTTCAACAGAAGGGAAGTTATTATTCGAGGAGCATCCTGCTATGAATGTAGAAGTGACGATAAATTTGAACATAAAATGGCCATTCCATAGCCAATATCTTTTTATTTCTTACAATATGTCGCCGAAATATGCAGCAATTATAGCTCAAAATGAGAAGTCAAGCCAATTTTAGGCTCAAAGAGAGAAATTTTTAACCCAAGCTTGATAAATTTAAATAAGGAGATGATGAATGAATCGAATCAGAAGCGTTAAACCGGAATTATTTCGGCATCTGGCGTTATTTGAAGCCGAGGAAAAATACCAGATGCCATTGCGCATCGCTTTTGTCGGGTTGTTTACCTGCTGTGATCGCCGTGGCCGGTTTTTATGGCAGCCCCGCCGCTTAAAAGTCGATATCTTACCTTATGATGACGTCAATATGGATGATGTCCTCAATGCGTTAATTGAAAGCGGTTTTATACGGGCGTATGAAGTCAATGGACTGGTTTACGGTTGTATTCCGAGTTGGGGATCTCATCATACTTGGCAAAGAAGCGGACAGTAAATTACCGGATATTCAGGAAGGTCGCCTATTAAAAGGCACGATCACCCAATCCATGTTAACCGTCCATGCTCGCTTGTCCCACGAAACGCTGTTACCGATCAATCCAGAACTGGACATGCACCTCACGGGTGAAGATCATGTGCCGCCTGAATTCACTGAAAATTCGAGAATTACCGACTCAGGAATCATTATCTGACGAATCGGTATCCCCTGATTTATCGGATTCTCCGTCGGTACGGTCATCAAAAACGACACGTGAATCACGCGAACCTGCACGGGTGAATCACACGTGCCCTACCGTGAGGCACTTAATGGAAAAGAAAAGGAAAAGGAAAGGAAAAAGTTAAAACCGGAGTAATTAAAAATCCCATACACTGTCCAATCGCCAAAGACGACGTGTTAAAAATTTTTACACATTGGCAACAGACCATGCAACACCCACAAGCCAAGCTCGATAGCAGCCGCGACAAGTCGATTCGCAGTGCCTCGGGGATGGGCTACAGCGTGGACGATTGTTGTCAGGCTATCACCGGTTGCGGTGTCACCCCGCACAACCAGGGCTGTAACAAGCGAGGGGAACGCTACGACGGCCTGCATGTGATTTTCCGCTCCGCTGATCAAATCGACCGATTCATGCAGAACGCCCTCTCACCACCTCGACCCTCCGGCAAAGCGGAACAACGCCTGCACCACAACACCCAGGCGGCGCAAGCCTGGTTAAAAATTCAACCCCCGAGGGAGGCATAGCCCATGGAAGACACCGACAAGAAACGGTTTGCCGAATTGATGGCGGGATTAGCGCAGACCTTCATCACGGACATTTCAGCGCAAGACCTGGAAAACTACTGGCGACTGCTGAAAGGTTATCCCATGAGCCAAATTGAACAGGCCATCATCGGCTATTGCGCCAGCCCAGAAGGACACCGGTTCATGCCAAAACCGGGGGAAATCATTGCCGCCTTCCACGGCAAGGAAAGCGAACAATCCCTGCTGGCGTGGGTGAAAGTCACCAAAGGCATGCGCCAGATAGGAGCATCCAAAACGGTGGCTTTTGATGACCCCATCATCCATGCGGTGGTTGCCGATCTGGGCGGCTGGATTCGCCTGTGTCGTCTGACCGAGCGGGAACTCAATTTTCAACAACCAGAATTTGAACGCCTGTATGCCTGTTATCGGCACCGTCCGTTGAAAAAATATCCGCGTCAACTCACCGGTATTCCAGATACCGCCAATGCCGCCGCCGGTTATGAGTGGTCGCAAAATCCGGTATTGTTAGGCGACTCGACCCAGGCAGCATTAGTTTATTAAAATGGGACGAATAATCTATTACCCTCCCAGGCATTATCCGTTCAGCAGATTTTGCAACTCAGTGAAGGGAAACTGCTGTGTAAAGACGATGGTTTAGAGGCTAGTCCACCCGTTAAAGAAAAGAGCTTGGTGGGGGATCATCATGACGATTAAAGTGGCTTTGATTGATGAAAGCGCCATATTCCGCTTGGGATTGAAAAACTGTTTGGCTGACTCGGGAATTGAGGTGATTGGTGAAGCCGCCGATGGGATATCTGGCCAGCGTCTGATCCGGCAAAAGCAGCCGGATATGGTGCTGTTAAGCGCCGATCTGCCAGATGGTGCGGTGCTGACACTCTGTGATTTTGCGGCGGCGTATTTTCAGCAAATGCCGATGGTCTGTTTCTTTCTCTCAACGATTTTAATTTACTAAGCCGCCTGATGCGCACTGCCGTCAAAGGGTTTTTAACGAAAAGTTCTGTCTATTCATTGCGTGAAGCCATTGAAACTATTCACAGCGGTAAAACCTATTTGCAACCCGATATGGGTTTAGAATGGCTACATTTGCATGAAAAACGGACTGCGCCAGCCGTTCATGCCTTGACGGATCGTGAGTACCGAGTATTACTCTTATGGGCGCGAGGAAAGACGGCGAAGACATTGCGACGATTACTCACTTGAGTATTCGCACCGTATCCAATCTCAAATCCAGCGGATTTAAAAAATTGGGCATCGATACCGTAGAACAATTGCGAGAGTTAATTTTAAAATGATCATTTTCCCTGATAAGCTATGGCTTATAAGTATAGAGCTTGCAGAGTGATAAATGAAACTCAGGTATTGACTTGACTGTATTATACCTTCTGGTATTATACCATAAGGTACATTATTTGGAGAGCGTATTATGGAGCATCTTTTCCATTAGGACTGGCAAAAGGGGATGCGTTTTGTAATCGGTTTGTCGAAAAAAAACAGTTACAAAACAATCTTATAATGCCGGCATACTTTGATTAGCTCGCCCAGGCGCTATGGAAAAACCAGTCTCGTCTGTAAAGTGTTGGAGGATTCCCCGGTACCTTATGAAAAAATTGATTTGTCACTGGTGGTAACTGAGGAATCTGTTCGAGATTACATTTTGTTTGCCATACAACATCTGCTGACCAAATTACAGCCATCCTATAAAAAAGCTTACGAAATAGCCAAACAATTACTGAGCAGCTTCAAGCCGAAATTGATTCTTGATGAGGAAACAGGCCCCAGAATTGAATTGACTTACCAAAGAAGAGAAAACCCATTAACAAATATTAGAGAAGCACTGTTATCATTAGATTTGATGGCAAAGAAAACCAAAAAGCGAGTGGTGATTTTTATCGATGAATTTCAGCAAATTGCTACTTTACCTCAACATCAGACGATAGAGGCATCCCTAAGAAGTTTGCGCAAGAATTGGAAATGGTGACATTGATTTTTTCAGGAAGTAATCGGAAATTATTACTGATGATGTTTGATGATCGGAAAAGACCTTTTTTTCAACTGTGTGAAAAAATATTTTTGGAGCGTATTTCAAAAAATGACTATGTTAAACATTTACAAAAATTAGCTCAAAAACATTGGCAAAATGTTTTATCTGAGAATGCCTTGGCTTTGATTTTTGAATTGTCGCAAAATCATCCTTATTATCTAAACCTTCTATGCAGCAAGCTATGGAATATCTCCAAATTGCCAGACAGTCGCACGGTTAGACTCTGTTGGCAACACTGCCTTCAAGAAGAAACTCATCTTTTATCACAGGCATTGATTTCACTCAGCGTTACTCAAAGGGCTTTTTTGTTATTAATACTGGAAGAAAAAATTAATCAACCTGGCAGTAAAAAAGTAGCGAATAGACTGAATGTTACCCCCAGAGCGGTTATTAAAGCGGTCAACTCTTTAGTTGACAATGATTACATTTTTAAAAATGACAGCGGTTATTATCAATTGATCAACCCTTTATTAAGGGATTATATGGAAAAACAGAAGAGATTTGTTTCTTCAACGCCAAGTAATCCATAATTACAGGTGACGATCCGAATTGAAACGGACGATCCGCTGATTAAGAGGCAGGCGGACCTCGCGATTTTGGTCTTGTACGCAACCCTTAAAATTTAAGCTCTAACTCTTTGTTTTTAAATTTTAAATTTTAACTTTGGACGCCCTTCACAATTTTGTATATTTTACTACAAAATTGCCAAACCGTGACCTCTTATGACCCCTTGATTCCGGCAAAATTCCGGCAAGGAATTTTTGAACAATTCTGCCTGTTTTCGGTAGATTTTACAAGAGCAACTGATCTTTGATCAGATCGGCCAGTGTCACCATATTCACTATCCTTATGGAAATTCACATATTTATGGTTAAAATAAAGTTTAGAGAGTGGTATTTTTTGGATATTATAGTATAATAAAACTATGAAATATGGTTTTTTTAAAATTTAATATCAAAAATCAATTAAATATAACTTTAGTTAAAACCACTTTATATAGTATTATAACGGATTTTTATAAAATGCCGAATGAACTACAGCACTTTCTGATCCCACCCCATCTTCACATACAATACGTTTGTCGAAGCAATGCAAAGTGTAGGATCTAAAAATCCATTAACCATTAGAAATAAGTTAAACCAACATATACGACAGCACATATTATACGGATGCGCAGAGAACTATTTACGTATATCCCTTATGGCGCAGAAGCAGAAAGATATCCCATTAACCCCTTTTTAATAACCGGCTATCTCACATCTGACGCCGTGATTGCGTATCACACGGCATTGGCTTTTTACGGGTTAACTTACTCCAGCAGCTATCGTTTTATTTTCTTGACGGAGCATCAAACCAAAACTTTATCATTCCGTCAGGAAACTTATCAGCCTACTTTATACCCAAAAGCGTTATTAATTAAAGAAAAATGCATCCAATGCCTATGTAAATACAGAGGACGTTCAGGGCTTAACCGTTCGTGTCACCTTCAAAAGAACGCACGTTGGTTGATTTAATGGATCGCCCAAACTTAGGGGGTGGCTGGGAAGAAATATGGCAATCACTTAGCTTGATCAATCGTTTTAAAATAGAGGATATTATCCGTTATGCACTTTTGTTGGATAACGCCACTACCATTGCGAAAGTGGGATTCTACCTTGAGCAACGTCAACAAGAACTCAAAGTGAACAAGAAACAACTGGAGCAATTGCAAGCTCATCGCCCTGCTTCTCCTCATTATTTAGCTTCTTGATCACCAAGAAAAAAGTCAATACATTGCACGCTGGAATCTCATGGTTCCACTTTCTCTGATTCATCACCGTTGGGAAGAAAATTTAGATTGGGAGTCCAAAATATGAAAATTTCTCCAGAACGACTGGAACAAGAAGCTACACAAACGGGGTTTCGTCCAGAAATTTTAGAAAAAGTGATGCATTTGATGCACCTGCTAAATCATTTCTCTGAAGATGTATTTCTATCGTCCCGGATTGCTTTAAAAGGAGGTACCGCGCTCAACCTATTTTACTTTTGACTCTCCACGCCTATCAGTGGATATTGATATTAACTACATCGGTTCTATTGATAGAGAAATGATGCTACAGGAGCGCCTCATTGTCATGCAAAAAATAGAAGAAATTTGCCTTGATAATAATTATCAATTACAAAGAAAACCGGATGAACATGCTGGTGGGAAATGGATATTTCGTTATCAAAGTGCCTGGCAAGGGAATCCTCGCCTTGAAGTAGATCTCAATTTTTTAACCCGCGTTCCTTTATGGCCAGTATATTTGAAAGATTCCCTCTTGCTAGGTACTCACCAAGCGACACGAATTCCTTTGCTGGATATTCACGAACTGGCTGGCGGAAAATTAAACGCGCTTTTTTCCCGCCATTCCAGCCGAGACCTTTTTGATGCACATTACCTTTTATCACGCCAGGATTTGGAGATAGAAAAATTAAGGTTGGCTTTTGTCGTTTATGGTGCAATGAGTCGAACCGACTGGCCCTTTATCAAAATTAAAAATATTCAATTTGAATGGCATAAAATTGAAGATATGCTTGTCCCACTGCTGCGAAAAAAAGATATTAAGGAAAAATCGCATTCAAAGGATTGGGCGAATCAAATATTGACTGAATGTCAATCCATGCTATCCGTTCTTTTACCATTACGTGATAATGAATCTGAGTTTCTTAATCTATTGCTGGATTTTGGCGAAATACGTCCCGAATTAATTTGCAATGATCCTGACCTATGCAAAAAGATCCAAGTACAGCCTGCATTGATTTGGAAATCAATTCATGTGAAAAAAATGATTTCTTAAAAAATTGTCAACATAGAATATATTGAATTTGCTTTGCTAAATAAGTCATTTTCAAGAAAATGACTTATTCAACAAAGCCTACACTCATTATACCTTATTTTTTGATCTGATAAATTCACCGCTATTTGGCACCGTATTAATTGGAAATAACGTAGGGCATTTTACAGAAATTATGTTTTTCAGTAACATAAAGACCTTTTTAGCTCTTAAAAGAACAGAAGTAGATAACAAGGATAAATATACTGTTTTTTTTAGTAATGATTAAGTGGTTTTTATGTATCATTTCTTGATAAACCAATCAGAGACAATTTCCCGCGACCTCTAATTTCAACCACACCCCTTGAGTAAGTCAATGCATTATCCTAAAACTAAAGCTCTTACCTAACTCAAACTAATTTTTTTTTGCAGCTTCCTATGTGCTAACACCCAATTTTTAAGGGTATCAATATCCCCTTTATTTCATCTGGCGATGGCGCACTGTCATTTCTACCACGGGAAGGATCGTGAGAATCTACAAAATCACAGCATTTTTCAAAGCCATCTTTTAGTATTTTACAGTTTTCCCGATTAAGAGCAGTTATCTTCTCAAGATTTTTAATATTTATATAATCTCTATGCCGGACAACCACTTGAGATAAAGCTATATCTTCAACTGCACGCTCCCAGGTAGCTCGTAACGAATTATAAATTTTTATTACTTCAGTCTGATACTTTTCATCATCGTTATTGTCATAATACCTTACAGCAGTGCTTAAATATTTTTCTAATTTATCGATTCTATCTTCAACGCTTTTTGCTATCCAAGGTAATCCTTCGGTAACAATTCCCGTACCAGATGAGCCTCGACTGACAGTTATAAATTTTTGGAATATATTTTTTCTAGTTGCGATATCTTTTAAGTCATTTACAAATACGAGATCATGGGTGAAAACAATAACTTGACGATACTCAGCTTCTTCAACAAGTCTTTCAGCCACCTTTTTACGCCAACGATGATCTAATGAACAAACTGGATCATCAAAAAATTAGTGCGGATTTATGATTGGTTGTTGCCAATTCTGTTAAGAAAGCAGCCAAAGCAACGCAGGTTTGTTCCCCCCTTCACCAGTATAAAGCTAATCTTGGCATCAGGTTTAGCAAGAAGAGAAATTCGATATTGAGGTGATCCATATTTTCCCCCAGAGCGAATAATTTCAACTCGAACTTTCTCAGCAGCTAATTTAACAATTTCTTGCTGAAATCTATCACGTAATTTCGAGGTGATAACTTCGTCAGCGATCTCATTACCTAATTTGGTAATTGCCTGAGTTCCAGTTTCACTTATACACTTATCAAGTTTTTTAATTTTATACAATCGTTCAATTTCTTGTTTAACTTTTGGCAAGTTTTCTCGTAAAATCTCTTTGTCCGCAAGATTTTGAAATTCAATTTCTAATTTTTTTCGCTCATGATCAAGCATAGCCTTATTAAGTTCCTCTAATTGTCCCTCAAGCATAGATTCAATTTCTTGTAAATATGTCTCTCGGGACTTCCTCTGAAAAATGGGGAGAGGTTAATTTTTTCTGAGGAGATTTTATAAATAAGTATCTTCTAACTCTGGCTAAAGCGATATATCTATTGATTTTTTTTGATAAATTTAAATCTATTACTGGTAAATTTCTAAGATAAGCTTTTTCTGATTAATAGTAATAGCAGTGTTTTTTAATTTACTCATTGCTGTTTGTGATAACCTTTCAGCCTCTATAGCTTTTTTTTCAGAATCTTGCTGAATATACTCATCAAATTTAATTAATCGTTGTCGAGCATCTTCTCCTAAGTTTTGTTGACAAAGGACGCAAACAGCATCCTTAAGAGGCGATGGGAATGGCTGTCCTGGATAGGCGATTTCTTTTGCATATTGCCGCGCAGATTCAAATAGCAAATGCCATGCTTGACTACCAATCCCTTCCAATGGCTGAGTATGGAAAATTTTTTCAGCAGCTATTTGGGCAGCATTTCTTTTAGATATGGCATCAGAATAAAGCAAGTTTATTCTTGAAAAATTCTGATCAAGTGCGCATTCAGTAATATTTTTAATTTCAATTCTAAGCTTTTTTATATTTTCAATTTTGGATTTTTTTTCAGCACAAACTATAGATAAATTTTTAGATAAATGATCTTTAAGATAGATAAGTCTATTTTTTTCTTCGGCACTTAACGTTGATAGTACTTTAATTTTTTCAAATCCGTACTTCCTTTTAATAAGATTCTATTCCTTTACCCACATGAGTGAATGTTTTCCACATCGATGTTGTAAAAATGGGATCTTGTAATTTAACCAATTGTTCTTTTTCAATGTTTAACTCATCTTTAATAAGCTGACAGACTCGCGCAAGTTCGTCAGGTGCTGTCTAGCCCAAAAGGTCGAAAAGCAACTTCATTTTTATCATTGATATGAATTTATCGCACAGTCTCTATCAAAGACACTGATATTGGAAAGGCTGGGATGCGGGTGATCAGTGTCTTCCCATTTTTCGCATACTTGTTTGGCGTCATCAATACCTTGACTATATTGAATTGCCGCAGAAGCTTTGGTTTTTCGATTCGGAACATAATTTTCATAAATATTAGGATGTATTTGACCACGATGACGCGCCCTACATGCACGCTTGAGAATACGTACATAACCAGATTTTCCTGCCCCATTTTCACCATAAACGATATTAAGACCATTTTTTTCAAAGTTTAAATTTTGATTAGCAGCAAGATGGTTGATATCTTTCACATCACTAATTGAAATTAAAGAAATAGAATGATCTAAATTATGATCCCCCAAAGAATAACCTATCTCGAAGGGATTAAAAAACAGAACTTTTTCCTTCTTGAAGGGTTATTTCTTGCTTGCAAAGCTGAATCAAGTTTTTGATGTCTGTTGCATCTAATTTCCCTTTTATGGTGATTCGCCGTAGAGCTTCTTGCTGCCAATTAGGCCGGTTTTCAGACCACGCTGCTATGGTTTGCAAAACAGTTTTTTGTTTTGGGTTGATCATTTAATATCCTCGTCATGTATTTTGCCTTATCAGGCTAAACGTAGGCTGTCCCCCCTGTATTTAAGAGAAAAAATCATATCAATAATTGCTTATTGGCTCAATTTTAAAATCTATAAGAAACTAAAAGGTAGCCGAAGCTTTACATTTTTAGTTTAGCTTTCTACTTCATTTTCCAATGATGCAGGAGAGAAATAACCAGAATTAACAGAAGATATATTACGTAATTTTATCCACGCCTCATCGTCTTTCATAATATATGCATCTATCCAGTGAATGTATTTTTTATATAAATTAAGAGCTTCAGTAACAGTTAACGTATTATCTTCGGCATTTATTACTGTCCATTTGCATAAATCGTCTAGGCCTTTCTCGGTAATCTTCACTTTGGCAGCCGACCTAGATGGTCGGGAGAAATAAAAAGGAAATAACATTAACTTACAACTAAAGTAATCAAGATCTTCAATTCCACTAATGAGATAGAAATCAGTTGTTTTTTTGAGAGAAAGCCGCTGATAATCGGAATAAATTGGTACCAAAATTCTTGTATATGGCGCACATAATCTAGCTTGTTCAAGCAAAATTCCTTTTAGAGCTTTATCAGTATAAGGAATACCTGAAGAATGAAGCTCCCTTTGGAAAGTAAATTTAGTATATTTCTCATTTTTTTCTGATATATGAAAATAAAAACCTAATTTCTGCCACTCATGCGCAAGTCATTTTTAAACAAGAATTGTCGTAACTATTTTCAAAAAATTCCTCAGTGTATAGGGAGTCATTTTTATATTTAACCGGATTTTGTAAATTTGTCAAATCCGGGCGAACACGTATGATATTGAACTCACTTAAATTAAGCAAATCCCCTAAACACTTCTTTTCAGTATGGCTCCGTTGTAGGGTCAAACTTTTCATTTCATCTACTAGAATTCAGGAAAATCATTTAAGTTAAAATTTTGAATTTTGATAAATGCACTCCAATATGCCTTATCTCCTTCTTCAGCAGGAATAGATTTTTTCAAATAATTAGTAAGCGCTTTCATCAGTTTATCTTGTAGTTTTGTCACGCTCTTTGAATTTATGTCATTACGATTTATAGTTAAAGATTCAGCAGCATCTTCTCCCCATAAATGGTAAGTAGCTGCCAGAAAAGGAAGATTTGAATATTGATATTTTCCAATAATCTGCCCTCTAAAATACAATATTTCTCTTCTATTTCCTACAATTGGATATACTTCCAAGCCAATATTAGTACCAGAATCAAAATAAATATTCTGATCTTCTATATCACAAGAAAATTCATACACTTTTTCATTAAAATGACAACGATCTAGAACAAGGGATTCTCGTGAAAACTTCTCTATTTCATCTAACCATTTACTAGGTTCAATATGCAATTCTTGATGAGCAACCGGATCAAAGCTATATAGCGCCTGTTTGGATTTCGAGAATCATCATACGAACTATATGAGAAATTTCTTGGTACTTTATCAAACTCACAAGAAAGGGTTAAAAGGCTACCATAAGGAATCCGTAGGGAGGAGTCATATTTTTTAACGGTAATTAAGCCTTGCTGAGAGCCAGATGGTGAATACATTGTAATTATTTGCGACTCCCCAAGTCAGATGAGATACCGTCTGGAAAATTTATTGTTTCGCTTAACATAAAAGCACTTTGAAGTCCAATACCAAAAGCACCTGATGGGCGCATCCAGGATGGCATTTTTCGTATCCTTTCTTTTTTTTCATAATTTCGATTTGAACTACCAACATATCGCAATCGCTTTAAATCATCCC
>CAWHVV010000019.1:0-67183 GCA_963832945.1 uncultured Pseudomonadota bacterium | reverse complement strand
TCAAAGATGCGTCCAGAATGGGATGCCAGAGTGGACGGAATTAAGTGGATGGCGTACTAGCTCGAGGACGTCATTGTTGTAGTAATAGGCACTTGTCCTATCAATTGCTCTAAATCAGTATCAATTAATCCCAAGTCGATTTGGCGAATGGAATTCATTGCTTCGCGCAGTTCAGATGTCACCGCCGCGCCCTGTCGGAGCAAAAATTTAACCATTGCTAATGCCTCATGCCGTTTTGCGGGCACACATTTGGTGGCCAATTGTCCGGCGATATTGATGGGTAATTCTTTTTGGTCTTCCGCCAAATATGCGCCACTCAATAAAGCGGCTTTAAGGGTGTCATTCTTAATTTCCAGAAAAAGATGACCAATAGCGCCGATATCCAACTGTTGAATAGCGTGATACAGACGATTGGCAGCCTCTCGCGGTGCAGAAATAGACGGCAGCGAAAATAACGCGCCGCCGCCCACCGGCGCAGAAGCAGAAGATCGACGCCGTTGCGGTGACGCCAAGTCATGCGAAATTTTAATGTCAGGAACTTGTGAATGAGATGATGGACCGCTTTTTTGTTCCTTTTCTTCTGCCTCCTGAGGAGCCTCCGGATGCAATTCAAGATAGTGATAGGCGGCCGCTGCCAACAGTCTCTCAATTTCAAGAGCATGGTTGATATTAGCCCCCGGTTGCTTTCGATAAATGAGAGCCAATTCAATCGGAGGCTGGCCCCCCTTTCCAGTTAAGAGCGGATTCATGCCCGTGGCGCATAACATCTTCACTGAACTCACGTCACCGCGGGCCGCGGCATAATGAAGTGGCGTTTGCCCCTGATTATCCAGCATTTCCGCTCCCGCGCCTGCTTCCAGCAAATGTTTGATGACCGTGTCGTGGCCACCCCGAGCAGCCCGATGTAAAGGAGTTTGATCATTTAAATCGACGGGATCTACGGACGCTCCCTGATCAATCAGCCATCTCACGACCGCGAGTTCACCTTCCGCCGCCGCGCGATGCAGCGGAGTGACGTGTTTATCTTCCAGCGTGAGCATTTTAAAACGGCTTTGCCCGGTAACGTTTGCGATTTTTAATTCTCTGGCCAGAGGATGCAATGCCGTCTGATCTGTATTTAAGGTACGCCAACCGGAGGTATTGCGGCAGCCAATAGACCGCAATCGGGGCGCGGTTTCGACACCCATCCGGGTTAAGTGGAGACAACCGTGCACGCTTAAATTTTTTAATTTTCGCCCGGAGCATTCAATGTGGGTTAACGAGAGGCAATGATCGAATTCCAAAGTACGCAGCGCGACAAAATTTATCGGCACGATATTGAATAACCAATTAACGGAAAAAAAGCCTGTCAACGTGGTTCCACGAATTACCAACCGTTCCAGTTTGGAACACCACTTTGCCAGTTGCGCAAAATGCTCCGGACGCAAACCCTCGCAGGCAATCAGTTCCAGCGCCTGTAAATCAGTATTTTTTTGAAATAACTTGTTCCACACGGCATTACAATCGCTGTAACCCCGTAAGGTCAACTTAGTCATTGATTTTCCCAATAAAGGCGTTAACAATTTTCTTTGCTGATCCGCCTCGGGCACTCGCTTAAAATCAAAGTAACTGATAATTTCGGCCCGTTTTTCCGCGGATCCAAATTCTCCGAGTAACTTCTGCAAGGTAGATACCGCGGGCTGGGTTTCGTCTGCCGCCAAACGTTTTGCGTATTGCAATGCCTGTTGCTGTGATGCCTGCAAAAAATCTTTATCCTCATCTTTTAAAATAATCTTTGCCGGAACAGGCCGGGTGTCGGCGACGGATGATGGCCAGTGCTGGATCACGGGGCCAAGCGCCGCAAACAGTGTTCGATAAAAAGATGCTTCACCGGCGCGCGATAAAATTTCCTGGAAAAAATCCGCTTTTACCTGATCACGCTGATGCGCGGATTTTAGTTCACCCACGCGCTTTTCCAGACGTTGCGCTTCCGCCTCCGCCGCGGGATTTTCCCGGAAGCGTTGGCGCAGCTCCTGAAGACGGTCGATGCCGAAGACGCCTCTTAACATTTTCATTTCCTGGTCGGATAATTTCGGCGCCGCCCGCCAGGAAATTTTGCCCGGAGCCAGTGTCAGCGAGTCCCGCAAACATTGCGCCTGCGCCTGGCAGCGCGTTAATTCCTCGCGCCGCATGTCAAAATCAGTCACAAACCGCCGGATCATTTCCAGTTGTTTGGCATCCGGGTGTTCTATGCCTGCGAGCAGCGCTTCGGCCTCTTTGGCATCGTTATTGAGTATTGGCGCGTAAAATTCTTTGTACCGCGCGTAGAGCTGATCATATAGCGAAGCTTCATCAGAAATCTGAAGACGTGCGGCCTGATGGCGCTCTGCAAACATCGATTCAGGGCTGTATTTTTGCTCTTTTTGACGAAATCCCCAATTCAGTAATTGCTGGCGATAATGTGCCGCCGCGCGCTGCAGTTCCTCCCAGACAGGCTCTCCCCACAACGAATTGGACTGACGTAACGCCGCCGCCAGATCAAATACAGTTTGTCCGGCGCGGTTAACGGCATACAGGGGATTTTTAAATCCCTGCAGGGGAGTTTCAGGATGCGTTTCCAGCAGGCATTTAATAATAGGCAATCCGGTGCCGGCCAATGCATGCACTTTGATGGCGACATGCAGCGGAGTATCGCCTTCGCCGTCAACCAGTTGCAACTGCGAAATCCACGGACCATCGACATGAGCGGGACGCGGATCGTTGTTGAGCAACACTTTGACCGGATCGGTTTGTTGCGTATGCACTGCTTTTTGCACGGCGATATGAATCGGGTAATTGCCGTGACCCGGTTCGCGATGCCACTGCATCTGGTCCAGAACACCCCGGCTTTGCAAATCTTTAATGAGCCCGGCCTGAGAGCGCGCCCGGGCGGACAGGTCATCGCTGACCAGACGTTGCCCGTAGATCATATCCAGCAGGGTTTGCCCTTTCGGATCGCTCGCCAGCATGACATCATTCGGAGCATACATTAAAAAAGCCTGCAATATTCGATAACATTTGCTCTGTATCGCAAAAGTCAAAATGGTATCTCCATACGCATTACGTTCCCGAAACATTCCTGTCAAACTGTCGGAATCCTGCTGATGCAGGATTTCCAGCATGGCTTCAATGTCATTGCATAACTTTTCTTCCTTTTCGGTGATTTCCTTTTCTGTCTGCAATTCCTTTTCAATGACGGGGCGCAGTAACTGGTATAACGGATTGGGAAATTTTTTGATATATCTAATTTGCTCATTGAGCAGACTGATTCGGGTATCAATTTTTTCCTGTGAATCGGGCAAAACGTCGTCATTCATTCTGTGTTCAGATATTAACTGTTCTTTCTCCTCATTCAGTTCAGCTATCTGTTTTTTAGAAGCCTCAATATGCGGATGAGTCCACGGAAATTCCGGGATTTCAGATTTTATATCTTTAATTTCTTCGCGAATTTTCGCCGGCATCAGGCGGGGCCACGCCCACGCGACCGCCAGCACATCATCACCCATACGCGACTGTGAAAGTTTCGCCGCGCTTTCATCGACAGCGCGTTTTAACGCCTGATAATCGGAATCCTGACGCAAGGCAAGCAGCGGTTCAGGATCCTCGCTGTTTTTCGCCTTTTCTTCCGCCGCTCTGAGCGCCTGTAAATTTTGAGCATAAGTTTGGGTTGCCAGGGTAGCGGCGGCGTGCAATTGCTCTCGTTGCTGATCCTGAATTTCAAGAGCGTCCTGCCATAACTGGCGTAACCAGACGGTTATCGGCTGCTCAGGATCATATTTTTTTAGACGTATGGAAAGCGCTTTTTCATCGGGAATTAAAGTACGGATGAATCCCAATTTGGAATCTTTTTCCCGTTCGACTTTCATTTCCAGTGCTTCATACCATCCATCGGAACAGGCAAAAAATACGCCGTCTGCCGGCAACTTCCAGTCAATCAGATGAACTTCCTGAGCCTGATAAGCATCCGGCAATAAGGCGGTGGCCTGCTGGCCCTTTGGGCTTTCCCACTGTTTGGCAGGCGCTAATATAAAGGCTTTTTCAGTAGCGGGATGCCAGTACCACAGCATGGAATCGCCGACATGAAATCCCACTACCGAAATCGTCGAAGCGCCGGGTTTCCAAAATCCGCGGATCGCGATCAAAGTGGTGCTTTCTTTATATGGATCCGTTTTCCGGGATACGGTTGTGGATACCTGTCGCACAATCTCCAGCGCCTGCGAAGTAATAGCCTGTGCATTGGGAAACGCCGCCAATAATCGTGCCGCCTGTTTGCCGGCAAAATAAGCGGTGCGTCCAATGGCGCGATCCTGGTTAATATCACCCAGGTGTCCGCCGGCGCCATCGCCCAGACCTAACACAAAACCGCTGTGATTTCCGTCTGCGTCGAACACGGTAGCACTGAACGCGCCATCCAGTACCTGACTGCTTTTGAGCGTGAGTGAATCATTCCCGGTAAATTGACAAAAACTGCTGCCGGCTAAAGCGCCCAGGGTTGACTGCCGTTCATCAAATAATTTTTGCCGTCCGGATTCCCGCAGAGAAATTTTTGAGTCTGCATTATAAGCAACCGGCGCGTGATGAATGCGTAGATGTGGCGCCCAGCGCATTCCCAGCAATCGTTCCTGCCAATGCTGCGAGGGTCCCGTTAAAATGGTTTTAAAAGCAGCATAATGTGTCTGTGCGACAGATTCATTGCGCCGTTGTTGCCAGACAGACGCCAAACTTTCGATGATTTCAGTCCGCTCCAATACCGGCAACAAATTCAGTTGTCCACGTATTTCATCTGCCCACCGCCGGGCGCGGCGCATGATCTGATTATTTTCGCCGTATTGATGAGAAGAAGTAATAACAGGCCAATGTCCTTGCAGATAAGCATTCATTTTATCTGTCGTTTTGGAGGATGAGGTAATGTGTTTCATATCATTTCCATATATAATTTCCCTTAAAAAATTGCCGTCAATCCAATGCAGTTTGAAAAAAATAACATCCTTTTTCCGGTAATGCAAGCGTATTTTTAGTCTTGCATTGGTTAAATTAGCGTGATAGTTTTTAGTTCCAGGGAAGTGGAAAAACACCTTCTTATTAACCGTCGTTTTTCACTACGAGGATAATAAACGGAATTATACCATAATCTGGCATCTGTAACCGAACGCGTTAATTTTGACAAATTTCAGGAAATTTGCGATTTTTCCGAATCTGTTAATCGTGAAAAAGACAAATTGAAAAATAAAAAGAAGTGCAGAGAATTTTGTACGGGCAGTATTTTAATGTACTGTATTCTAACCAGAATAGTAGACAAGTGGAATCGCCATAAAAATGAAAATCCTCCATCGTGGGAAGCCTGGTGGGCATATACATCTTTTGGAATAATCGGAAGGCATATTCACGGGTTCAGCCATTTTGATCCTGAGAAAAAGCATGATATTATGTTCAGGTTATCGTTTTTCCGTAATGAATTGGAAAAAAAGTTTAGTCTTGAAAAAATTAGGGATAGCGATTATGCTCAAAAGCTTTATGAGAAACATTCGAGTTATTTTTCTAAATGAGGGAGTTATATGAAAAAGAAAGCTGATGCTGATGAAGCCAAAACTCTGTTAGAAATTGATGATGAAGAGCGGATGCCGACGTTTGTTGCCGAAAGTAGAGTAAGTGTGTTCTCTCTCCCGCAGTCGCACCCAGATAAAGATAAAGATAAAAATAAAAAAAATAATAATACTACCGCGACAAATATGAATCTTGTCTAAAAGCATCCCATGGATGATATATGAAACAGGAAGTCCGCGGTATCAGTTTATCACCCCCGGAGACTGATCTCTCGCAGGTCATCGAAAATTTAATTAGCAATACCCGCACTCTGCTTGACAAGCTTATTACAGAGAAAACGCGATCAGACGCTCCATCGACGCGTTTGCTATTATTGCAGCATCTGTCGGTTTTACTCACCAACGTGGAAAAAGCGGATATTCCCCAACTTTCCACACCTGACCTCTTTGCCCTGGTAATGCCCGTTACTGAATATTTGACTTCCCTGGGATATGGCAATACCGCTCGCCGTTATCATGACTGGATTATTCGTCTTATCAAACTGCGTTCCGGTGAGTTTACTACTTTATTGAGCGATCACCTCGCTGCCAAAGGTCATGCGGGGAAATTTAATTTTGAGGATAAACTGGATGAATCCAAACGCAATCATCAACAATCGTTAGGCACACCCGGCAACATGATCCTGTCGCTCCGAGATTTTTTGGAGTCCTGGCAAATTACCCAGGATGATAAAATTTTAAATGAACACAAAGTGCGCGAGCGCGCAGCGGATATTAGCCAACTGGAAATGGAATTTATTTATCAGATCAGCCTGAATCTTTTGACAGGCCATCAATGTCGCTATGCGCCTGACTCGACCCTGGAACCATCAGAGGCCAAATGGACAGCGTTGCAAACAGCCATCACGAATGTGACGCGACGTTTAATGCAGGCCAGGGATAGCAGTCTCGCCTGGCATTTTCTTTATACTTTGCAACAAAGCGCTCCGCGCCAGCCTGAATGGCAACAACAATTATTGCGCCTGTTATTGTCCGCCAGTCAGAAAATATTGGGAGACGCCCCTTATGATTTCGAAACAATAGGTGACTGGCAGCGTTACCGCGCCACTCTTTTCCAGCATCGCCAGGATCTTGAGCTGGAATTGGCGGACATAAAAAAATTAGGCAAGGATCCCAAGCCTCGCCTGTCCGCCGCTGAAATTTACAGTCAGAAATCCCATGCACTGATAAAAACCATGATGGAGGAGTGCACGCGATTATTAGGTCCGCCTCCCGGCCAGCTTTCTTTTTGTTTTTTAACATTAGGTTCGTTCAGTCGCCGGGAAGTGTTACCCTACTCTGATTTCGAAGCCGTGTGCCTGGTTGGAGACGAAAAACACGCTGTCTGGAATAATGATGATTCCAGGGCGGAAAACCGCTATTTAACAGCCTGGTACGATTATTTTCAATTCAAAATGATCAGCCTTGGCGAAAGCGCCGGCCTGCGCCTGGATGAAGACGGCATTACCAAGGGACATCCCGGCGAACCGGAATTGCGAAAAACGCCTGCACAATTGATCGCCACGATACGCTCAGAATCTCACACAGCCGATAAACTATGTTACTCATTGCTGAATGCGCAATACCTGTATGGCATTGATGGTGATACCCTGTTTGCCACTTATCGACAGGAATTAAAAAATTTATTTACCGCATCACCATCTTTTACAAATGCCGCTACAGTGATGCAACAAATCGCCTGTCTACATTTACAATCGTGCGATAAATTTTTCCGGTGTGAACAGGAGATGAAAGAATCCCGGCAAAAACTCCCGATTCATCTCAAACAGAATTACTGGGAACCTTTAATCTATCTGCTGCATCATCTGTCTTTATATTACGGTAAAACCCCAGGTTCTACCAATGAGGCCATCACTTTCCTGAGCGATAACAAATTAATCGCGCCCAATGTCGCGCAGGATTTGCAGACTGCTGTCGCCGATCTTTATCAATTACGTTGGCGACAGCATCATCAACGACATTCCCAGCATGAAATTTGGGAAGAAAAAACAAACGATGCATCGATAATTGAATTACAACGACTACATAGCATCAAAAATCGTTTGCTGATTCCTGGATACCGCATGTTATCCCATTGGTTGAGCCGACATGAATGGCCAGCCGATCCTTTCGCCGCCTACTGGAACGAAAATTTACCGGTCTGGTTAGAAGCCAAAAGCCTGGATGAAGCGCGGATTGATCGCGTCATCGACTTTCTGTGTTCGGCACAAATAACCAGTCTCATCATTTACCAGCAGGCATACCGAAAGATTATCGACATCTGGCAGATTTCCTCATTAAAAACTAGGGAATTTACAAAATATTATTACGACCGGCTGTGCGCTCAACTCAAGACCGCGGGATTATCTTTAACGCAATATCTTGCCATCATAAAAGCTGTCGGCGACACACCTTTACCGGACGGCACGCGCTGGTGGCGGATAGATGAAGAGTTGCGCTGGCGTAAAGGCCTGGCGGCGCATTGGCTGATCGCCGATTCTCCGGAGGATTTGCTCGCCGAGATAGTTCATTATCAACAGAAAAAAATACCATTAATGTGGGCAAATGTATTACCCGCCCTGCTTTTTGGCGACGAGAAAAAATCCATCGCGCCGACAACCCGGCAGTTAGTAAAAGCCACTGTTGCCGAAAAATTAATCGACAGCAGCGGCAACTGGCGCGCCACATCCGGTCTTCCCGGACGGCGTCCGGTGATTGCCTATCCGAATAAATATTCTCCGGATTTTTATATTAAACCGCTCCCGGAATTACCGGGTATCGAATATGCCGTACACGCGCTTTCACAACGATGCATGGGAGAAGCGACTGCGAATTCGCAATTGATCACGCTGATGTTCACTGATTATAAAAAAACTCCTCTC
Organism: uncultured Pseudomonadota bacterium; assembly: GCA_963832945.1. Classification (GTDB taxonomy): domain Bacteria; phylum Pseudomonadota; class Gammaproteobacteria; order Coxiellales; family Coxiellaceae; genus JAFEDN01. The sequence goes on along the minus strand of CAWHVV010000019.1, from coordinate 58,701 downwards.
TCTCAACATCCTCATGCCTATCCAGTTTTAGTCAGCGAAGCCATTACGCAAGCGGAAACTCTCGCCGGCCATCATTTTGAAACGGCTTTATTAGCAGAAAACAGGTCAACGGCGACGAACCCGCCTTCGATGCAGGCCCGGCTCGATCCTTTTCATTTTACCCAGTGGTTCTTTTTATCGTTATTGATACACCCCGAAGATGGCACGCCGCATAATTTTGTGGTCATTCAGACATCCGGCGGACAATACCGCCTCATTGGCATTGATAACGACCATCATTTCGTACGGCCGTTTCTTTCCGGGTGGCTCAGTGGCGACAGCGCTTTCAGGGACGTTTGCACTGAAAACAAATCTCCCATTCCCGCAGACCCCAACGCACAGCAATTATTGCAGGTAAAAACGATACTTTATTGCCTGGACCAGATGCAGGCGCCTTTGGACCAGCAGGCTATCGACGCTTACCTGGCGATGGACCTTGCCGCTCTCATTCAAACGTGGCTGGAAGATCTGGCGCAATGGGACCAACGCCATCAATCGTTATTAGCGAAAGACCAAAATTATTTTCTGGAAGGCAGTTGCGAACAATTTAGCTATATCCGCCCAATATTTGGTTCACAGACCATGAACCGCTTATATCAAACCGGCGAACGGCTGCGACGTTTTTTGCTGGATCGGGAGCAATCCTCGATGACGCATCTGGAATGCCTGAGGCAGATACATCCCTTAATCGGACGCCGTTATCTACCGTTGCATGAGCATGGTTTTAAAAAGCGCTCACCGATCGGGCGTTTCAAATATTTAACGGACGAACTCAAAAAAATTCGCAGCCAGCGCCTGCCTTCTTCTCTCAGCGGACGGGATATTTTAGAGCGCATGGAAGGGTTATCGGGAGAAGAGAGCCTGCTCGAGCAGATCAGAAATCAAAAAGCGTATCACCCTGATGAAGCGCTGAAACAATTGCGCCGGCGCCTTGAAGAAAAAAAACCACTGGAGCAAAAAAAAGCCGAAATTCAAACCGGATCGGTTTCTCCTGTGAAATTAATCGAATTATTTAACAAAGAAGTTTTATTGCCTGCGCATCGCGCGGAAATTCTCAAGGTAGTTCCATTTGCACGAATAGCCAAAGAAGATCATTCCGCCATCTTTCAAAGTTTGTACGGACAGGATTACGAAGCCTTGGATATTTCAGAAGTGCGCGGCCTAAGCCGGTGGAACTGGAACCAGATTTTTCTGGAAAACGTTAATTTACAGCGGCTTTCCATCAAAAACTGTAGCGGCGTCAGGGATCCTCTATTGGTCGGTCTGTCTGAACGATGTATGGCGTTAGCCGATTTAACACTCAACAATGTCAGCATCATTCGTGTGGAACGAAGCGGTTTACTGGGTTTTTTCCCTGAAGCTTTATATTGGCCGCTATTGCGACGTTTAGATCTCAAAGGCTGCCGACACCTTGAAAGCATTTCATTGATAGCGCCGAAGCTGGAATCCCTTTACGCTTCGGATTGTCCGCGTCTACACACGGTATCTATTAACAGCGATATCCTGCGCCGCCTGGACTTAACCGGAGCTGCGGCGTTAAACCAGCTTCAACTAACCGGCCGCGCTTCGGGCTGGCAATCGGACTGGGGGATTCCGGCATTTGAAGATCAACAGCTTCTGCCGCAGTTTCAGCGCGCGTGGTTTATGCTGAAATTAGCGATTCTGTTTAGATCACAGGCATACGGGCTTATCGACGCACCACAGGCTCATTATTGGCTAGACAAATATTTAAAACTACTTCCTGAAAATAGTATTTTAAAAAGACTTCCTGAACCAACCGATAAAATCAAATTGCTGATTGCTTATTTATGCGTCTCATCAAATGATTTTTTGGGGTGGAAACCAGCTTTTTCTGAGGCCGCTTTTAATCTACCAAAGCTTAAAATTTTTAATGAATCTAAAGAAGAATCTCAGATATTACCAATAGACGAGAAAGATAAACATGCCAGGGAGCTTTTTTTATATTTGGCACAGGAAGGCTATATAAATGAACTCAAACTTCTGTCCGCGACGCTATTCCCGGATAAAAATATTTGGGCACAGCAAGATAAATCCGGCAATACAGCGATGCATTTAGCGATCATAGAGGAACGCGATTCGCTCCTGGAATTCATCTGTCAACAACGTGCTATCTCAATACAAATTGCAAATAATGCGGGTCATACGCCATTTCTACTCATTGCTACTTGCGGCGAGGTGAAGTTCATGAAAAAATTGCTCGAAGCATTTCCGGAGGAAAAACTTTGGACACAACAGAAGAATGGACAAACCGCCCTTCATCTCGCGGTGATCTATAATCGTGATTCCGTTTTAGAGCTAGCCTGTCAACAACAAGCAATTTCAATAAACCTTGCTGGATATGATAGTATGACTCCTTTCCTAAATGCAGCTTACCATGGCAATGTTAAATTTATGCGGAGGCTACTCGAAGCTTTCCCAAAAGAAAATCTTTGGGCACAAAAAAATGCATATCATGACACCGCCCTTCATCTGGCACTGGAGAACAATCACGATCCCGTTTTAGAATTAATCTTTCAACAACTTATCATTTCAATAAATATGGTTACAGGCCGTAGGGACAACACGCCCTTTCTGGAAGCTGCTTATCAAGGCAAAATAAAATTCATGCATAGACTACTCGAAGCTTTCCAAGAAGCAAAACTTTGGGGGCAACAAAACAAATACGGGGAGACCGCCCTTCATCTGGCAATACAAAAAAATCAAGATTCCGTTTTAGAACTGGCCTGTCAACAACGCGTCATTTCTATACAAATTGCCACAGCCCATACGGGTAACACGCCGTTTCTGGAAGCCGCTTCTCTAGGCAAAATTCAATTCATGCAGAAGCTACTCGAAGCTTTTCCGAAAGAAAAGCTTTGGATGCAACAAAATAAAAGTGGAAAGACCGCCTTTCATCTGGCAGTGGAAAAAAAACACGATGCTGTTTTAGAACTGCTCTTTAAGCATCGAGCCATTCCTATACATGTTGCTTCAGGCGATCTGGACAACACACCATTTCTTGAAGCGGCTTACTGTGGCGACACCCAATTCATGCAGAAACTACTCAAAGATTATTCGCAAGAAAAACTTTGGGCACAGCAAAATAAATATGGAAAGACCGCACTTCATCTGGCAGTGGAAAAGAATCATGATTCTGTTTTAGAACTGGCCTGTCAACAACACACCATTTCAATACTAATGACAGAAGATAATATGGGCAACACACCGTTCCTGGAAGCAGCTTACGGTGGAAAAGTTCAATTCATGCAGAAACTACTTGAAGCTTATCCGGAAGAAAAACTTTGGATACAACAAAATAAATATGGAAAGAGCGCATTTCATCTGGCACAAGAAAACAATCACGATTCGGTTTTAGAACTGGCCTGTCAGCATCGCGCCATTTTTATACAAATTGCCTCAGGCGATCTGGGCAACACGCCATTTCTTGAAGCTGCTTATCGTGGCAACGCTCAATTCATGCAGCAACTACTTAAAGCTTATCCGGAAGAAAAACTTTGGGCACAAAAAAACAAAGATGGAAAGACCGCATTTTATCTGGCACTAGACAAAAATCACGATTCGGTTTTAGAACTAGCCTGTCAACATCGCGCCATTCCTATACAGTTTGCCACTGGCAATATAGGTAACACGCCGTTTCTCGAAGCAGCTTATCGTGGCAACGCTCAATTCATGGAGAAATTACTCAATGCTTATCCGGAAGAAAAACTTTGGGCACAACGAAATATATATGGAAAGACCGCACTTTATCTGGCACTAGACAAAAATCACGATTCGGTTTTAGAACTGGCCCGTCAACATCGCACCATTCCTATACCAGGGTTATCCACTTCTACTGAAGATCCGAAATCAGTGGAGCAACTACCTATACTGATTGCGTATCGAGACGATCTAACAAGAAAATTAGATGGCCGTCAACGGCATAGTAAGTTAGAAAAAGAACTTGAGACAACGGACGGAATGATTAAAAAGATTGAAGATAAGTTAAAAGAACCCAGCAGTCAGAAGTGGACAACCCCGATTCCTATACAGGTTGCCTCAGGCTATTTGGGTAACACGCCGTTCCTCGAAGCAGCTTACCGTGACAACGTCCAATTCATGCAGAAACTACTCGAGGTTTATTCGGAGGAAAAACTTTGGAGACATCAAAATAAAAATGGGGATACTGCACTTCATTTGGCAGTGCAGTACAATTACGATTCAGTTTTGGAATTAGCCTGTCAACAACACGCCATCTCTATACAAATTGCCGAAATCTATCTGGGCAACACGCCATTCCTCGAAGCAGCTACCCTTGGCAAAGTCCAATTCATGGAAAAACTACTCAAAGCTTATCCGGAAGAAAAACTTTGGGCGCAGCAAAATAAAGATGGGGATACAGCCTTCCATCTGGCTCTGAAACGAAATTATGATTCCGTTTTAGAATTAGCTCTTCAACATCGCACCTCCCTTACACAGGCTAGAGATTCCAAGGGGCGTACACCGTTTTTATACCTTGCTCATTGTAGGAACGTAAATTGGATGCAGCACTTACTAAACACTTTTCCAGAAGAAAGACTCTGGGAGCATCAAGATAATGATGGCAACACTGCCTTTCATCAGGCATTGGCAGAAAATAATCTTTCCGTTTTAGAACTCGCATCTCAACAGGGGCCGATTCCAATACATATCAAAAACTCTTTTGGTCGCACCCCTTTTTTGGAGGCCGCATATTATGGACGAGTGAATTGGATGCAGCTTATGCTCGACACTTTTCCGTACGGAAAGCTCTGGGAGCAGCAGGATGGAGATGGAAATAACGTCATTCAACTGGCATTACGGCAAGATCACGATTCTATTTTAAAATTTGTAGCTCAAAAACGATCTATACTGATACATGAGAAAGATAAAACTCATGACCTTACACCATTTCTATACGCTGCCTTGGCAAACAATGTGAACTGGATGCAGCGCTTACTTACCGCTTTCCCTGAGGAAAAACTCTGGCATCAGCAAGACGAGTCAGGAAAAACTGCCGTTCATCTAGCCATGTGGCTTGATTGTAACTCCGTTTTAGAATTTGCATGTCAACAACGTGACATGCCAATACAAATTAAAGATAGAATTCTTGGCTATACACCATTTTTTTTGGCTTCTTTCTTAGGTCAAACGCAATGGATGCGATTCATGCTGGACACTTTTCCTGATGAAAAACTTTGGACCCAGCAGGATAAATATGAAAACACTGCCTTTCATAAGGGTTTGTGGGAAAACAACGAGTTCGTTTTTGAAATGGCATTAAAAGAAGGCGCCGCATCAATAAACATCAAAAATGTTCATGGACGTACTCCATTTCTGGAAGCTGCGTTTAGAAACCGGCCGGATTTGATGAAACGCATGCTCGATGCTTTTAAAGAAGAAAAACTATGGGAACAGCAAGATAGTGACGGTAATACCGCATTTCATTTGGCAGTACAGAGCAATCAAATTTCCGTATTAAAACTCGCCTTACAAAAAGGAGTAGATCCAACACATATAAAAAATTTTTGTGGTCGAACTCCTTTTCTTGAGGCTGCTTATTACGGCAAAGTAGATGGGATGCAGCGCTTACTTTCCGCTTATCCGCAACAAAATCTGTGGGAACATACGGATAAAAATAACAACACAATAGCCCATCTGGCATTGATGCAAAGTGAAGATTCGACGATCGATTTCTGTCTAAACAATAGTGATCCTTCTTTACTCAAAAAAACCAATTACTTCGGATATTCTCTTCTCCACGTTGCTGCCGAATTTAATCGCATTAAGTGGTTTGCCCCGTTGGTATGCATATTCGGGTTAGCGGTTGATCAAATGGATACTATAGGAACTACGCCGGCTATGCTAGCCGCCTGTTATGGCCATCTGGAAGCTCTTAAACTATTGGACGCCCTGGAAGCCAATCTTTCTCTGGTCGACGCATACGGTGATACAGCATTTGCCATAGCAAAATATAATAATAGAGATGAAGTCATACAGTGGTTGATTGCCGAATCATATTTATATCCTCACCAAGAAATTAAAGGCAACTCCACCACCGTAAAAATGGTTCCTGAAGTAACTGAGTCCCTGTTAAATTCGGATATTGGTATCGCTACTCGTTATGGAGATTTAAAAACCATAATCGCTTTGTTAGGCGAGAATGCGTTAATCAATAAAATCGACGCCCAAGGAGACACTCCTCTTCTGACCGCCGTTCGCTATGGACAGGTGAATTTATTAGAATGGTTTCATCGCCGGGGCGCTGACTTATACGTTAAAACTGTGAATGGACAAAATCCGCTACAATTAGCAGTCGCCGTAAACCAGTGCCAAAGCGCATGGTATTTGATTGACCATGCCGGATTTAGTATCAATCAATTAGATGAAAATGAGAAAACGATTTTAATGCAGGCCGCACAACTGGGGCATGAACGGTTAGTGCTCGAAATATTACATCGATATCCTCAATCTTTTGCTTACAGCGGCGATAAAGCCCTGTTTATCGCCGCTGTCGAAGGTCATGCGAAGATTGTAAATCGATTATTAAAAGCATGGGGACGGTTTAAGGTTCCGGTATCTTTTTCCTCACATCATTGGAAAAACGCTCTGCGATTGTCTCATACTCTTATCAATGATTATGATATTGCTGCCTTAATTTCCGATCAATCCATTGCGTCCAGGTTAGAACATCTCTATCTCGATAACAGCCAGGCTGCCGGGAAAACATTACAGGCTTTGGAAACTTTACTAAATAATAATACGGGTCTCTGGCAATGTACTTATCCTGCAATATGGCAGGAACCTCAGTATGCCATTCAATTCGCCAGCGTTCAAAAATCAATTCAGCGTAACCACTATAAGTTGTGGTCGGCGCAATGGCAGTTATTGCTGGGTGTCACCACATGCCTTATAAAACTGGCGCCAATAATCGTCCTGCCACGAATGAGCGGCCAAATATTGCAGCAGGTAGTTTCATGGCTGGATTGGCCGCTAATAAATTGGCGGTTTTCTCAGGCAATTGATATCTTGCAAACCTACAGGCTTCTTACTCCTGAATCAACGGTAATCGATTTTTCACACCCTGAATTTATCGTTGAAGAACGGAAAAATCAACAGAAGATCCAGAATAGTTTTGACGTCGCCATTGATCTTTCTCGGGATAAATTAATCGAGTTCGCACTGAACCCACAATTGGAAAGCATTCATCGGCAACTACTGGCTCCTGAAATCCGCACCGCCGCGGTGATTAGGGCAATGTTAATAAATATCCGCGATTATAAAGAACAGAGCATCCAGAAACGTTCAAACACATTAATGAAATTATTTTATCTTTTTGATATCGCACGAGAGTTTCATAAATCTCATGTTCAATCCCTGAACGCTGACAGTATCGAAATCCCTACTATTGCCAGCTTAAAACAATTCGCTTTACCTGACGTCAACCCAAACAGCGAAATACAGACTATTGTAAACGATTACGTCGATGCGCATGAACAGATAAATGAACAGATTACTCACTTGAATAATTTATTAGGACACACTGACGGAGAACACTTAACATTAAACGAATTTCGGCAATTTTTTTCAATTGCGCAAAATTGCGAAATATATCAGGAGGCTTATCAGCTATTTTCAGAATTTAATCAAAAAATTCTGGAAAAAGAGCAGCTACTGAATGAATATTGCAACCAGCCAACTGTTTATCAAAAATATGTCAGCACATATTCTGGCGATGACTTCAACGATGAAAAACCCTGGTTTGCCTTTCAGGCCAATGCGCAGCGGTCGTTAACAAATACATCCATGATAGATATCGCTGCACGTTGCAAAAAACAAACGATTAGAATTTATCAGCAGAAAAATAAACAATGGAATGAAATCTATCGTACCGAGGAGCAAAAGGGGGAAAGCTTATGCATTGAATACCACCGAACAAAACGCCGCATTTTATGGCCCTTTGTGGCGTTAAGACCAAATCCAAAATATAACACCGCTATAAAATCTATGCTCCTGGCTCAATTCGGCCTGTTTCAGAAATCCTCTACCACAAAATCCGGCGATGATCATCTGCATTCTGTTTCTAAAATAATTTGTGATTATTTGTAGGGCAGTCAATTTAATTTACTTAATGCCGGAAGTGATCTAAAATTTGTGTAATCTATCTTGAACAGAATCGACTCTATGAAAAACAGGATATCTAAATTTATTTGGGTAGCTTTATTATCGCTTATCTTAACATCAGGGTTTGCCGGCAAGTACCCAAAATTGATTATCTTTGGCGATAGCTATTCGGATAATGGAAATGTTTATCAAATAACCCAGCATTTGATACCTAACTCCGTTCGATATTATCAGGGACGTTTCAGTAACGGGCCTTCCTGGGCTGAATATTTCGCCGGACATTTTGATATCGACCCTAAGGATAAAAATAAATTCATAGACATGGCCTACGGCGGCGCCAGGATCATGCAGCCGGTTAAGGAAAAAATTCACGGCAACCCTTCAAAATTTTATATAGTTCCCAATCTTTCTCAACAAATAGATAATTATTTAAAAAAATATGGCGTTTTTTCACCTGACGATCTTATCGTTGTGTTTATAGGCACTAATGATTATACGGCTTTATTTCATAGCCGGCCAAACACTTTCTTTACCCGTCTGGCCAACCAGGAAACTGTGCAAATTAACCGGCTTATTCAAAGTGGAGCTCAACACATTATTGTTTTTAATATAAGAAATTTAACTTACGTGCCTTTTATCCAGTTCCTGAATTCAAAAAAATATTTTCCCCTTAATATCGCAGACAGATATTACACACAATATTTAAGTAAATCTATTCTAATATTCAACAGGCGTTTAGAGAAAAATTTAAAAAATAATCACAAAATTCTTATTTATGATATTTTTAATTTCGATAATAATATTTTTTCTCAAATTAAAATAAATGGCTATTCCTATTCAATGGATAACCATAATTATAATCTTCAATATGGCTCTGTCCCCTGTTATGAAAATTATAAAAATGATTACCAGCATATTGTCGGCGCTGTTTGTGAAAATTCAACGGAATATTTTTTCTATGACCGAATTCACACAACCACAACAGTCAACTTTTTATTAGCCGAAGATGTCTATCGGCAATTTTCGCGCCAGTCACGATGACTCTTTAGATATTACTAAGGGTCCTAAAAATTTCATTCAGGCGTTCTATCGCCACCACGGTCATGCCGGGAGGATCGTTTTTTGGAGCGTTGGCTTTGGGAATAATGGCACGTTTAAAGCCGTGTTTTGCCGCCTCTTTTAACCGCTCCTGGCCGCTCGGCACCGGGCGAATTTCACCCGCCAAACCAATTTCACCAAATACGATTAAATCCACTGGCAACGGTTTATTGCGTAAACTCGACAATACCGCCAAAATTAAGGCTAAATCCGCACCGGTTTCCATGACTCGCAAACCACCCACCACGTTTATAAACACATCCTGATCATACGTCGCGACACCACCATGGCGGTGCAGAACCGCCAGCAACATCGATAAACGGTTTTGGTCCAATCCCAGGGTTAAACGCCGGGGATTGGCAAGGTGACTGGTATCGACTAACGCCTGAACCTCCACCAGTAAAGGCCGGCTACCCTCCCAGGTCACCATAACCACACTGCCCGCAACCGGGGTCTGGTAACGGGATAAAAAAATCGCGGATGGGTTGCTGACCTGTTTAAGTCCCTGGTCAGTCATCGCAAAGACTCCCAGCTCGTTGACCGCGCCAAAACGGTTTTTGATCGCTCTGATAATGCGAAAACGGCTGTCATTCTGATTTTCAAAATATAATACCGTATCCACCATGTGCTCAAGAACACGCGGGCCGGCGATCGCGCCTTCTTTAGTAACATGGCCAATCAGAAATAATGCAATTCCTTTTTGTTTGGCAAAACGCACTAACTGCGCAGTGCTTTCACGAACCTGACTCACACCACCGGGCGCAGAAGGGATGGCATCTGTGTACACGGTCTGCACGGAATCGATCACCATCACTCGCGGTTGGTGCGGCCCTGCCAGCGACAGGATTTTTTCAACGTTGGTCTCTGTCAGTAAAGTCAGATGATCCGCCGCCACACCCAGGCGCCGCGCGCGCAGCGCCACCTGTTGCAGCGATTCTTCGCCAGTGACATATAATGGCCGGTACTCGGGAGGCATTTGCGCCAGAATTTGTAATAACAAAGTGGATTTCCCCACCCCCGGATCGCCACCGATCAGGACCACCAAATCCGAAACCAGCCCACCCCCTAACACATGGTCGAACTCGGCCAGACTGGTAATGAGGCGAGGCTGATCCTGACTGGAAACCTCCGCCAGTGGAGTGATTTTGGCTGTTTCTCCCGCGTATCCGCCTTGTCCTCGCACAGGCGAATTTTTTTTAGGAACCGGAGCTTCGGTTAATGTGTTCCATTCACCACAATCCGTACACTGTCCCTGCCATTTGGGAAACTCGTTGCCACATTCCCGGCAAAAATAGGCGATTTTGGTTTTCGCTTTAGTCATGGCCCATTATGGTAACACGACTGCCTATTGTCTATACCTGAATTATCGTAGCAGCGATTGCGGAATAAATTGGAGTTATTATTATAACTAGACAGACTAGTTTTTAGGAGATCGTTATGAAATCCTGGCAATTACAATCAGCCAAAGCCCAACTCAGCCGGCTCATTCAAAATGCAATTATGGATGGCCCCAACAAATTACTGTTCACGGGGTGACTAAAGTCGTCGTTATTAATAAGGATGAATACGATCGTCTGACAAAACCGGCATTGTCCTTTATTGAGTTTATTCGCCAATCTCCTTTAGTGGGAATCAACTTAAAATTGAAACGCGATAAATCCTTACCTCGCGATGTTGATTTATGAGTTATTTAATAGATACCAACGTTATTTCAGAGCTAGTTAAAAAAACTCCTGACAGGCAGGTTATGCAATGGTTTCAATCTGTTCCTAATGATAAAATTTATATCAGCGCCCTGACTATAGGTGAAATTCGTAAAGGAGTGGATAAAATGTCAGATGGCTCTAAAAAAGAAAAACTCCGAATCTGGTTAGAGCATCAGCTACCTGAATGGTTTCAAAACCGTATTCTTTCAATTGACTTAGCGGTCGCTGACCGATGGAGTCGATTATTAGCACAAACCAAACAACCTTTATCAGCAATTGACAGCTTAATAGCGGCAACTGCTCTCCACTTTGATTTGAGCATAGTGACTAGAAATACTATGGATTTTTCACATTCCAGTTTAGAGATTATTAATCCCTGGAAAAATGTAACTACTCGCTCCTAAACAGGCAAACGCAGAACGGTCAATTTTGTCTGATATTCAACGAAAAAGTGATTGAGCAAGCGGAGCATACTACTGTATGTGAGCATTGCGAAAGCGCTTTTTCGTTGAATAGCAGGCAAAAGTGGCCGTTCCCATCTACAAGGCGCAAGTAGTTACGGAAAAATTAACCACTGGATACAAACCATTACAGAGAAAACACATGAATAATTCCACCGACCTTTATCTCAATAAATGGTGGGTGCTGGTGGGTTTTGGGTTATCGGTGATGATTTTAAATCTTGATCTGACTATCGTTAATTTAGCTTTGCCGGTATTTAAGAGGTCAAGTCTCGAAAATTGAAAATTAAGCAGATTACAATCTGCTTAATTTTCAATTTTCGAGACTTGACCCTCTTATCTATATAACTATTAAATTCACACGTCAGCGACAACTCCGATGCTGTGGTGATATATGTTTTCCATTTTTTGAACCCAATTTTCTCAAGCATTTTGTTTGGCATAGGATTAGAGGCGCGAGGTTCACACCGTTAGGAGGGTCAAGTCTCGAAAATCTAAATTAGATTTTCGAGACTTGACCCCCTACTTTCTATAAAATGAGTGGCAATGGCAGGATCAATAATATAACTATTAAATTCACACGTCAGTGACAACTCTGATGCTGTGGTGATATATGTTTTCCATTTTTTGAACCCAATTTTCTCAAGCATTTTGTTTGGCATAGGATTAGAGGCGCGAGGTTCACACAGAATCATTTTTAAATTAAAAAGTTTATAAAACTCAAGAGCAGCCATACAAAATAGCTTTGCTCCATAGCCCTTGCCTCTATATTCAGCGTTCCACATATGTAGATGCATAGTGGCAATTTCATCTTTTACAATATCTTTTAACGCATTATAACCAACTGGCTTATTATCAATAAGCCAAATCATATAGCAGAATTTTGCTTTGTCCAAAGGTGTATTACAAATCACTCGTAGTGAATTAGTAAATTCTGTTTTGGAATTTAATTTAGTTTTATCTGCGCCCATTTGAATGAGATTAGCATCGCTATTGTCAAACCAATAGCTAACAATATTCATAATATCTTCTTCTCGAAGGAGACGTATCGATAAATGTGTCATGGGTATCCCTGATTGTTTTTGATCATATGCAGATTATAATCCGCTTAATTTTCGATTTTCGAGACTTGCCCCCCACATTCCACATTCCGGCGGGGGGCGACTTTGCCATCTTCCATGACTTCGCCGATGCCCAGAAACTGATTTTGTTTGTCGAGCAGACATACCCAACCGGATAAGGGCGCATGGGGAATCACCACCGGGTGTCCCTGTCGCAGGTAAAACGCAGTGCTTTCAGCCACGGTGAGCTGGGGCCAATGCGCCAGTGCGGATTGCATCGGTAGCAGATGACGATCCAATGCCTCCGTCGAACCAGCCTCCGACAAAATCTGCAGGGCTTCCAAACTGATCATCTGCTGACAGGTAAACGCGCCCACCCCTATGCGGCGCAATTGCGTCACGTGTGCTCCGCAACCGAGGACTTCGCCAAAATCATCTACCAGTGTGCGCACATAGGTGCCTTTGCTGCAATGCAGCTCAAATTGTACGCTGTCAGCCGTGAAATTCAGAACGGTTAACCGGAAAATCGTTAGGCGGCGGCTTTCGCGGGCGACGGTGATGCCCTGGCGGGCTAATTTATACAGCGGCTGTCCCTGGTGTTTCAGCGCGGAATACATGGAAGGCACCTGCTCGATCTCGCCGCGGAACTGATCGAATATTTTTTCCAGGATGGCGGATGTCACTTCTGGAACAGGACGCTCGGAAATAACTTCACCTTCAGTATCTCCTGTGTCAGTGCGGATGCCCAGGCGCATCGTGACTAAATAAGTTTTATCGGCGCTCAATAAATATTGACAGAATTTGGTGGCTTCGCCAAAACACACCGGCAACAAACCGCTGGCCAGAGGGTCCAGACTGCCGGTGTGGCCCGCTTTGCGTGCGGCGAACAAATGTTTGACGGTTTGTAACGCCCGATTGGAAGACATCGTCGGCGGTTTATCCAGCAGCAAAATGCCATTAACGGCGCGTTTAATCGTTTTTGGAGGGTTCACAGCAATTCCTCATGAATATTAACTACCTGATTTAATAAAATAAATTACCCTACGCACCCTACGCCATGGGGGATCGTAAGGGGGAGCTTAAGCTTCGCGCTCCCCCTGCATTCCGGGCATCGACCCCGAATACAGGTTTTAAGCCAAAGCAATTCTCGCTGTACTCAGCGAGAATTGCGGTCTTCGGCCTGCCGTAATAAACGGTCCAGCCGCTCGGCATGTTCAATGGTTTCGTCGTAATAAAAAGTCAGCGTGGGCGTAAAACGTAAATCCATATTAGAGGCAATAATATGCCGAAAATGACCGGAGGCATTCTGCAGGGCCGTTTGCACCGTCGATAATTCGCTGACTTTAATGAGCGTAAAATAAACTTTGGCTATCCGCAAATCCGGAGTCAGTACGACATCGGTAATCGTCACGTCCGCCAGACGGGGGTCTTTAATTTCCTGGCGCAGGGCTATGGATAAATACCGCTGAATCATATCAGCTACCTGACGCGTTCGTTTTGAGGATTTAGGCATAGGTTAGGCTAAAGTACGTTTTATCGTCACAATTTCGTAAGTTTCAACCTGGTCACCCACGCGAATATCATTGTAACCTTTTATACCAATACCGCATTCATTGCCTTGCCGCACTTCGCTGACATCGTCTTTGAATCGCCGCAAGGATTCGAGGTGCCCGTCAAACACCACCACGTTATTTCGCAGCACACGCACCGGCAAATTGCGACGCAGAGAACCTTCGCTGACCATGCAACCGGCGATGGTGCCGTGTTTGGTGGCGCGAAACACTTCCCGTACCTCCGCCAAACCGGCAATCTTTTCCTGCCGGGTAGGTGTCAATAAACCACTCAGCGCGGATTTTACTTCATCCAGCAGGGTATAGATAATGCTGTAATAACGCAAATCGACACCTTCGTTAGCGGCTATCTGCCGGGCGGAGGCGTCCGCTCTCACGTTAAAACCAATGACAATGGCCTGCGAGGCAATCGCGAGGTTGATGTCTGATCCGGTTATAGCGCCCACGCCGCTGAAAATGATGTTAATTTTAGCGATGTCCGAAGTTAATTTATTCAGAGAATCCGTAATGGCTTCTACCGAGCCCTGCACATCCGCCTTCAGGACAACGTTTAATACGGCACGCTTGCCTTCCTGTAATTGATCAAAAATTCCTTCCAAATGTGCGGAGCGGCGTTTTGCTAGCCGAATCTCCCGGTATTTGCCCTGGCGAAACTGGGAAATTTCACGGGCCTTGCGTTCATCCGCCACCACGACCATTTCATCACCGGCAGTCGGCATTCCAGACACACCCAGTAACTCCACGGGGCTCGAAGGGCCGGCGGCTAAACAATCCTGACTTTGATCGCTGATCATGGCCCGTACCCGGCCATATTCCCGGCCTAATAATACGATATCACCTTTATGCAATTCGCCGCGGGTGATCAACACAGTCGATACCGGTCCCAGACCTTTATCCAGCCGGGATTCGATGACAATACCTTTGGCAGGCCCGGTGGGTACGGCTTTAAGGTCCAGCACTTCCGCCTGTAATAAAATACGATCGAGAAGTTCACCAACTCCCTGACCCGTTTTAGCGGAAATGGGCTGAAACATGGTGTCACCACCCCACTCTTCAGCGATAACGCCGTGCTGCGACAATTCGGTGCGAATGCGTTCCGGGTCGGCGCCGTGCTTATCCATTTTATTAATCGCTACAATGATGGGCACTTTGGCGGCTTTGGCGTGCTGGATGGCTTCGATGGTTTGAGGCATAACGCCGTCGTCGGCGGCAACGACCAGCACGACGATGTCCGTGCATTGCGCACCTCTCGCCCGCATGGCGGTAAACGCTTCGTGACCGGGTGTGTCAAGGAAACAAATAGTGCCTTTTTCCAACTGCACCCGGTAAGCGCCAATATGCTGGGTAATCCCGCCCGCTTCGGTGGTGGTGACTTTGGTGCGGCGGATATAATCCAGTAAAGAAGTTTT
Organism: uncultured Pseudomonadota bacterium; assembly: GCA_963832945.1. Classification (GTDB taxonomy): domain Bacteria; phylum Pseudomonadota; class Gammaproteobacteria; order Coxiellales; family Coxiellaceae; genus JAFEDN01. Next base: position 43,217 of record CAWHVV010000019.1, on the reverse strand, counting down.
ACCATGATCAACATGGCCCATGATGGTAACGACCGGCGCCCGGGTGACGGGTTCAATGGTGGATTTTTCTTCATCCAGAATTAAATTTTCTTCTAAAGTCGCCTGCATAGCTTTGGGATTATGGCCCATTTCGGAAACCACAAGGGTGGCCGTGTCTTTATCCAGAATCTGGTTAATGGTCGCCATCGCGCCCATGCGCATCATCGCTTTAATGACTTCGGCGGCTTTGACGGACATTTTACGCGCTAACTCGGCAACAGTGATGGATTCCGGTATTAATACGTCATAAACTACCGGCGCAGTGGGTTTGGCAAAGCTTTGCTCGATGGCGGCCGTGCTTTTTACAAAAGTGGGCTCTTTGCTGACTTTCCTGCGGCGGCGGGGGAATTTACCTTTGCCGGCAAATTGTTCCTGATCTTCTTCCTCCAGCGCCATTTCTGGGCGGAAAGCCTTGCGGGCTTCACGGCTGCCGGTTTCACGGCGGGATTTTTCTTTCTCTTTTTTCTTACCGCGGGCCCCTGAAGCAGCGCCCTCTCCTTCGATAGCCCTGGAAGATGCTTCAGGCGCCGCTTCGGTCGCTGCACTGGGGGTCGCAGCAGCGGCCTGATTCTGGCTTTCCTCAGCGGTGGCTTCCGGAGCGGCCGCGGGAATTTTTTCTTCACCGGGGGCCGCTGTTTCGGGCAAAGTTTCTACCGGTGCGGCAGGGGCAGGCTTTACATAAGTGCGTTTCGCGCGAAATTCGACGTTAACGCTTTTTTTGCCCTGTTTAACCACGCCCACGCTTTTGCGTTGCAGGGTAATTTTTCCACGTTTTTTTGCCGCTGACGTTTCCGCCACTGGCGCTTCCGCGCCCGCTGTGCGGCTTTTTTGTAGATGCAACAACAATTGCCGTTTCTGATCAGGGGAAATATTCTGCCGGATGTTGTTGACCGGCACCCCCGCCTCCTGCAATTGCTCAAGCAATCGCTCAGGAGTCGAACGAATCAAAGCTGCTAATTCAATAATGCTTATGTCAGCCATTCCGGCCCTCTCTCTTCTTTATTTTTCTTCGAACCAATGGGCTCGCGCATGCATGATCAATTCCGCGGCAAATTTTTCATCGAGATCCGGAAGTAAATCCATCAGATCATCCACCGCCTGTTCCGCCAGTTCTTCACGATTGGTAATGCCTTTATCCGCCATCCGTAAAGCCAGTTGCTGGCTCATTCCTTTAACCGCTAATAAATCTTCCGAAGGTTGGACGCCTGTTCGCGCTGTTTCTGTTGCAATTTCCTGGGTAAGCAATACGTCACTGGCGCGTTGCTGTAATTCGGCGACAACTTCTTCGTCAAAACCTTCCAGCTTGGTCAGCTCGACAGCAGGAACATAAGCGATTTCTTCTAGGCTGGTAAAACCCTCTCCCACCAATAATTCCGCAACCTCTTCTTCAATATCCAGTTTCTCCATAAAGAGATTTTTTGCACGTTCGGCTTCGTTTTCATGTTTGGAGACGGCTTCTTTTTCAGTCATCACATTCAATGTCCAGCCGGTTAAATCAGTGGCTATACCGAATATTTTGACCACTGCGGCCAATCGCCTGCGATAACTGCTCTTCTGTCACGGCAATATCCATGGTATGGGAATCTTCATCCACCACAATGGAGGAGACTTCCGCCGGCGCCATGGCATTAATCACGAACTGCGCAGGGTTGTCATCCCATAACACAATATCAATTCGCTCACCGCCCAGTTCATTGGAAACCGCCTGCACGCGCGAACCGCGCATACCTACGCAGGCGCCCACGGGATCAATACGGCCATCGTTGGTTTTAACGGCAATTTTAGCGCGTGAACCGGGATCTCGGGCAGCGCCTTTAATTTCGATGACTTCTTCGCCGATTTCCGGCACTTCAATTTTGAATAATTCCACCAAAAATTCCGGGCGCGTTCTGCTCACGGCCAATTGCGGGCCGCGCTTGCCTTCACGCACTGCATATAATAATGCACGTACCCGATCGTTGATGCGAAATACATCACGCGGCAATCATTTCTTCACGGTCCAATAAAGCTTCGGCATTCTCACCCATATCGAGAATGATGTGCTCGCGGGTCACTTTTTTCACCACACCAATCACTAATTCATTGAGACGCGCGCGATATTGGTCAATAATCTTGCCGCGCTCCGCTTCCCTGACTTTCTGCACAATGACTTGTTTGGCCTGTTGGGCGGCAATACGGCCGAATTCAGGCCGCTCAATCTTCTCTTCAATGACGTCGCCGACATTGAGTTCCGGATCAATTTTTTCGGCTTCGGGTAATATAATTTCACGGGCGGGATCTTCCAGCGCTTCCTCATCTTCGACCACCGTCCAGCAACGGTATGCTTCATAGTCACCGGTTTTCCGGTCGATGGCGACACGAATGTGGACGTCTTCCTCACCATAACGTCTTGCAGCGACCGTAGCGAGGGCGGCTTCTATCGATTGAAAAATAGCATCGGAGCTCACGCCTTTCTCATTGGAGAGCGACTGCACCATCAATAAAATATCTTTGCTTTTCATATTTACCTCACCACACTGTATGGGTAATTATTTTCCGCTTTCGCAGGAAAAACCGGCGCCGCCAGGTGCGCCTTTTCTATATCACGCCATGCTAAATCCAGCGTATTCCGGTTATCCTCTAACTGCAAAATGATCCGATCCCCGCCGGCGGATTGCAGGATCCCCTTAAAATTCCGCCTGCCGGTCGGCAGGGACACGTAAACGGATATTGACCGGCTGGCCAACATAGCGTTGACATTGAGCCACGGTAAAGAATGGCCGCTCTATGCCTGGGGAAGAGACTTCCAAGCAGATAACGCCCCTCGATCGGGTCTTCTACGTCCAATATGGCGCTGATCTGACGGCTTATTTTTGTGCAGGCATCGACATTAACGCCTTCCTGACTGTCCACGTATACGCGCAAAAGCCGCTGATTCTTGCCCGGCGCCAACCCACTCACACCCCCACAGCTCATACCCAAGGCCGTGACCGCCGGCTCGATCATTGTTTGGAGCTCGCCAATCATCATTACGCAAATAAAAAAGGGCCTATGGCCCTTTCCCCTTATTCAATTCAAATTTATGGTAGCGGGGGCAGGATTTGAACCTACGACCTTCGGGTTATGAGCCCGACGAGCTGCCAGACTGCTCCACCCCGCAATAGGTGAATGATGTTATATGAGTTGTGGTGAAAAATCAAGATAATTTTTGGAACGGCTCCTCCTAACCCTCTCCCACTTGTGGGAGAGGGTTAGGGTGAGGGTTTTAAGCAATCCCCCTCACCCCAGCCCTCCCCCCCGAGTACGGGGGAGAGGGAGGAATCGGTCAGAATTAAATTGAAAAAGTACTCGTTAGGCAGGCTGATAAGATTTCAGTTCCAGATCTTCATCCTCTTTGCGGCGTCGGCCAAACTTCGGAGTGGGAGCCTGCTTCTGAGCGGCCTTATTTTTAGCATTATTCAGTTCATTAAAGTAACAGTTCGGATGCTTATGGTAATTTTTGACTACCATAGTCTGTACCTGTTTTTTCACTTCATTAAGAACATGCTTAAAAAATAAATCATCCAGCACCTGGGAACCGGTTCTCAACACGATATCTCTCGCCACTTCCGGGTTAAAAAGGGAAGCGACCAATACCAACTCGCGGGTTAACTTAGGAATTATTTTTTTCAGGAATTCATTACCGAACGGGCCATCAATTCCAAGCCCCTTCGCCTGCTGACGTAAGATGGAACTTATGTCCGCTTCCAGCTCACGCTGCACTTGATGAGCCTTGCTCTCCGTTTGCTGCGCGGGCTCTGCAATGAGCTCAGGATTGAGTTCAGGAGGCATTGTGGCTTCTGGATTAGTCGCCGCAGGAGCATCACCATTGGCAGCGGCCTGTTCCTGGGCTTGGGCTTGGGCATTGACAATATCTAATGTCTCAGCAACAGCCTGTCTCACATAGCCCTGACCACCCAAATTGGTAAACGCACCCACCCACAAGTGACGGGCGGCGGCATTATCAGCAAAGATATGGTTAAGGCCGCTAATCAGATCATGTTCGTCGTTAGCCTCATAGAACAGTGTGGACGAATCGACGCTCATATCAGTCTTCTTATTTTGGGCTTCTGTCTGCCGGGGTACTGTCCGATCAACAGGGGGGAGCGAGGGCGACTTGGATTCAGCCCTGTTTTTTTGTCCTTCTTCATCGGCCAATTTCCTCAGTCCCGCAGCCCGACGAATAGTATATGCCGCGTCTGCATACGCCGCGTCTACGTTGAACCGCCGCTTATTATGATCTTTATTATCAGACTCGGCTTTATTAGCGTCAACCTTGATTGCCGCATCCCGTTCATTTATCGTTATGTTATTTGCCTCAACAAAATTTGCATCTCTAGACATAGAATAAACCCTTTAAAATTAATGAATTATACAATTTAACACTTTTTATACACTAAAGAAAGCATATTTTATCAAAAAAATACCCGTTTTGTCAACCTTTTTTTGAGTCCTTTTTTTGACAGAGAATTTTCTTCGAAAATTATTTTTCTTTATGAAAGATTACTCCAATACTTCATCATTCACTTTTGACTGGAACGCTGCGCGGAATTCGGGTGGCAAACGATGGGCGCGGTTATTACCGCCCAGGCAGACAATCTGAAAAGTGAGGCGCACGAGAATAATATCCGCACGCAGAATCTCCTGTTCAAATTCCACCGATGCCCCGCCTAAAGCGACAACCCGGGTCACCACCACGAGATCGTCATCGAGCCGCGCAGGCTGAATGAAATCAGCACAGCAGCGCCGCACCGTAAAAGCATGGCCGGTTGCAGAACGCAGCGCTTCCTGCTCAATGCCGAGTTGACGCAGCATTTCAGTACGCGCACGCTCTGCGAATTTGAAATAGTTGGTGTGATAAACGACACCAGCGGCATCCGTATCTTCATAATAAATCCGTACAGGAAAGCGATAGTCATCATCGTCAATCGCCCCTTCTCGGGGTAAAGAAATATTCATTACGCCTCCGCATAACCGACCACTTCAAATGTCACTTCAATATTTCCACGAGTGGCATGTGAATAAGGACAAATTTTTTCATGCGCTTCTTTCACCAGTGCGGCAAGATCGTCCTGTGAAACACTTTTGTCTTCGACATGCATTTTCACAGCCAGTGCAAAACCACCTCCATCACGAGGACCTATTGATACCGAGCATGAGACCCTGGCATTTGCAGCGTTTTTTTTGTGTTGTTTGGCAACAAAGTCAAGCGCACCACCAAAACACGCGGCATAACCTGTCGCAAAAAGATGCTCCGGCGTCACTGTATTTGGTTTACCGGGCCCGCCCATTTCTTTAGGTACAGACAGATCCACGTTTACAGAACCATCACTGGTTTCACTATGGCCATTACGGCCGCCCACCGCAGTGGCTGTTACAGTAAAAAGGGGTTTAATTTTATCCATTGTAATATCTCCTGAGTTGTAAAAGTAAAAGTTAACGTTTCTTTATAAAAGTTCCGTCCTGATATTCCTGAAATGCTGTTCGAAGTTCTTCCTGAGTATTCATCACGATCGGCCCATACCATGCGACAGGTTCATTCAGTGGCTTTCCTGACATCAGCAAAAATCGTACAGGGTTTCGGTCTGTAGTCACGGTAATATTTGTGCCGTCCCTTTCGTAAAGAACCAGAGAGCCATTGCCACATGCACAGGGAGGTTTCATATCAAAATAATTGACGCCGGCGGCATCATGAGCAAAAGGAATTCTGGCTGGATCAAAAAAAGCTTCGCCTTCTATCACATAAGCGATGACCGTGTAATCATCTTTGACTGGGTGTTTAAAGGCTTTACCAGAAGGCAGCGTCACATCCAGATATTCCGGATCGGTGACAATGTCTTTTACCGGACCTTGAGTACCATCCACTGTCCCGCAGATTATCCGGATTGAAGAGCCATCCTGACTGGTTATCAGCGGAATTTCGTTACGTTTTACACCGCGATAACGCGGCTCCATCATTTTTAAACGTGCCGGGAGATTTGCCCATAATTGGAATCCTAACATTTCGCCTTTGCGATTTCCTTTTGGCATTTCCTGATGAATAATTCCGCTGCCTGCCGTCATCCACTGAACATCGCCCGCTGAAATATCACCTTTATTACCCATACTGTCGCCATGCTCCACATCGCCGTCCAATACGTAGGTTATCGTTTCTATGCCGCGATGAGGATGCCAGGGAAATCCAGCTTTATAATCGGCAGGATTTTCTGAACGAAAATCATCGAGTAATAAAAAAGGATCAAGCAAAGGTAATTCATGAAATCCAAATGCACGCCGAAGATGAACTCCGGCTCCTTCAATAGTAGGTTCGCTCTTCCAGATTTTCCTGATCGTCCGCTGACCCGGAATTTTATGCATAATTCCTCCTGAACATGTCGAAAAATGTCATATATCATAACAATTTTAGTTCGTCATTGCGAGCGCGAGCGAAGCAATCCAGTACTTTGCTGGCGGGAACTGGATTGCTTCGCTCACGCTCGCAATGACAAAATTACAATTTTTTACGAAATTCATCTATTAGATTGGCTACCAGGGCAGTCCATCCGGTTTGATGCGAGGCGCCCAAACCTTCTCCGGTTTCAGGATTAAAATATTCATAAAATAGTATATGATCCCGAAAGTAATCATCCTGTGCAAATGGAAAATTCCCATAAAAATTTCTTTTCCCTGAATTATTTATTTTAAATAATGATATGAGACGATTTGCAAATTCTTCAATCTCAATATTTCGGGATTTAAAATATTTTTTGTAAACTTTGAATGATTCAATTAAAAGATAATTAGTTGGAAACCATATCGGACCACGCCAATTTGAATTTCCCCCTTTTAATCGATGTAAAGATTCAGCCGGTTCATACCCAATTTTCGCATTTTTAAAAATAAAAGGATGGGTACTATGATATTTAGAAAGACTCCGGATTCCAAAATTAGACAAAAATTCATCAGGATCAGCGATGTAATCATATATTTTTTGAAATTTATGCTCATCAACCATAGATAAAATATAACTATTTTCATCATCCACCTTAGTAACACAGTCATCAGTGATGTCTTTTCGATTCGCTAAAAACCAGTAAAAGTTTTTTTGAAACTCGGGTAAGCGTTCCAGTTCTTCAAAGGTAATGACATCCACGGCAAATAATGGGATTAACCCCACTAACGATCTTATTTTTAACTGTTCAAATTTAAGTTTATGACCACTCTCAGAAATAAGAGTATCATAAAAAAAATTATCTTCTTCGTTCCATAAATTATATTTTTTAAAATCAATTTTTTTCATGGCATTTGAGATATAAACAAAATGCTGAAAAAATTTAGTCGCCATCAATTCATAGTCAGGATCAATTTTGGATAACTCTAAAGAAATCCTTAATAAATTTAAACAAAACATACCCATCCAGCCAGTACCATCCGCCTGTTTTATCGTATTGCCTTGAGGAATATCAAAAGAACGATCAACAATAGTGATATTATCGAGACCAAGAAACCCGCCCTCGAAAACATTACATCCGGAAGTGTCTACTTTATTGACCCAAAAAGAAAAATTCATTAGCAATTTTAAATAGCATTTTTTCAGAAAATTGAAATCTTTTTTTCCCGTTTTCTGATATTCCATTTGAAATAAACGCAGTGCGGCCCATGCCTGCACCGGAGGATTTAAATCAGAAAATTCCCATTCGTAGGCAGGAATAGCGCCATTGGGATGTTGAAATTGATCGAATAAAAGTAACCATAACTGTTCTTTTGCAAATTCCATATCCAACAATCCCAGACTGATGCACTGAAAAGCCAAATCCCAGGCGGCAAACCAGGGATATTCCCACTTGTCGGGCATTAAAAGAATGCGCATGGTATTGAGATGCCGCCAATGAGTATTACGTATATCCACTCTACTTTCTGGAAGCGAGTATTTAGGCTCGTCGCCTTTTAGCCAGCAATTTACATCATATAAATATATTTGCTTATTCCAGATCAGACCCGCTAATGCCTGCCTCTGTATCATGCATTCTTCCGCCGAGGCGCCGGCAGGATAAATACTTTCGTAAAATTCATCGGCTTCTTTTTTTCGAATTTCAAATATTTCTTCAATATCCGCAAAAGGCTGTTGTAATGGATAATCCGTAAGCCTGAGATAAACAGTGACTGATTCTCCAGGTTCAATACTATTAAAGTAATAATGGATGCCGGCCTTCGTGCCTTTCTCCATTATATTCGTGCAATTTTCATTGTTAATCACCGCTCGGTGAAATGCAGACTTATGAAATGAATGTTGTGGGTATGGATTTTCATTATCAGTAAACAATACCTTACCCTCAGTAAGACTATACAGATAGCGTTTTTTTAAATGATAGTCAAATGCTAAATTCGAAGGTGAAAGTAGTTTGGAGTCGTCTGCGAGGAGACAAATATGCCCAGATTCATCGGTATTATTTACAATGACAGGTTTGGGTAAATGCTGTCCTCCCCAGGACCATTGGTTCCGAAACCATATTTGAGGAATAATATGTAAAGGCGCTGATTGATCGCCACGGTTAAAAGCTTGTATGCGAATACAGATATCCTCCGGAGAGGATTTCGCGTATTCAATGTAAATGTCAAAGTATCGATTATTCGATAAAATACCGGTATCAACCAATTCATATTCATTTTCGTAAGTAGATCGTTTTGCATTTTCATTTTTTAATAGTTCATAAGGGAATTCACCTTGCGGATATTTATATAAGTATTTTAAATACGAATGAGTGGGCGTCGCATCCAGATAATAATAATATTCCTTGACATCCTCACCATGATTGCCTTCGTGTGAACTCAATCCAAATAATCTTTCTTTCAAAATAGGATCTTTGCCATTCCAGAATGCAGGAGAAAAAATCATAACCTGGTAACGATCGCAAAAACCCGCTATGCCATCTTCACCCCATCGATAAACCCTGGAATGAGCTTCTTCGAAGGGAAAATATCTCCACGCATCGCCATTCGCGCTATAATCTTCCCGAACGGTTCCCCATGCGCGCTCGGATACATAGGGGCCCCACTTATACCAAAGCGGTACATCGCCGTTTCCCTGTGAATTGAGCCGAAGCTGTTCTTTTGAAGACATGTTCTTAATTTTAGATTAAATGCATTGAAAATTCCAAAAATTCCCGATAAATTAATTTTGTTTTATAATCAGCGCGGCGCTTAAGGAACTGACGAGAGCGAGCAGGCAGGCAAGCAATATAATAACTTCATATCCATTCAGGAATGCGTTCTGAATTATTTTCTGAGTAGCTTTATCATTCGTTTTAATTCCTGCAAGCAGGGATCGCTGTTTTAAAACTTCCTGTTGAATATTGACTGGCGTCTCTGATTTTTTGAGATTTTTAACTAATTGATGATTAAAAATCATCGTCATGATTAAACCAAGGGTTGCAACTGCCAGAAGTCCCGCGATTCGAGATACCGCATTGTTTACGCCAGATGCAGCTCCAGCATGATCCGTCGGAGCAGAATTCATAACGACCGTAGTGAGGGGTGCAACACTTATCGCTATGCCTAAACCAAGAATAGCAGTGGCAGGAAAGAATGATATCCAGTACGATTCACCCATATTTGTTCGGAGAAATAATGCAAACCCCAGCGCAGCAATCGCTGGTCCGACAATGAGTGGACGTTTCGGGCCAAATCGTTTTACCAGCGTACCCGCCCAACGAGACAACAAAAACATCAGTAGGATCAAGGGAAGTAATGCCATGCCTGCTTTTGTCGGCGTGTAACCTTGTATTTGAATCAAATCTAATGGAAGAAAAAAAAGGACACCATATAATGCAAAATAAAGAAAGAAAGTAATAACGTTTGCACCGCTAAAATTACGCGAACGGAACATTGAAAGGGGCACCATCGGAAAGGTTATTTTTGCCTCTACAAAGATAAATCCAATCAATAGAATAATTCCGGCAATTAACGACATTATAACCGTTCTACCACCATATCCCCATTCAATGAGCGCAAATATTATGGACCCCAGTCCGGCAATTGCAAGAATTGTACCTGACCAATCCAATACCGGAGGCTGATGTTCATTTTTACTTTCTGATATATAAAGTATAGAAAATATTAAAACTATCATTGCCAGCGGTAAATTTAAAAAGAAAATCCATCGCCAGGAAGCATGCTCTATCAACCATCCGCCAATAACGGGACCACCTGCAGTAGTAATAGCGGTAAATCCAGCCCAGGTGCCAATGGCCTGGCCTCTTCGTTCTTCTGGAAAGGAAGAACTAATCAGTGCAAGGCTACCTGGAACGAGAAGCGCCGCCCCGATACCCTGAAAAGTGCGTGCCGCTATGAGCCAGAAAATTGTCGATGCTAATCCACACCAGGCCGAAGATATGGCAAAAATAATGATGCCGATCAGAAAGATTTTCCGCCGGCCGAATAAATCACCTAATGCACCACCGACTAAAAGCAATGCGCCTAGCGTTAATGCGTAGGCTTCTATTACCCATTGGATTTGACTGATCGAGGCGCGCAAAGAAGCTTGAAGGGCTGGTAATGCGAGGTTCACAATCGTGCCATCGATAAATGCCATGCTGGAGCCAAGTATAGCCACTATCAGCACCCATTTTTCGCAACTCCTTTTTATTATTACTGATGAGCCGGGCGGGATGACCACATCATCACAAGGTGAACGCAGAAAATTTGCCATGATCATTCCATGATTGACTAAACCAGCATAATAAAGGAAATTAAATTCATGTTCAAAAATATATTGATCGTTTGCACCGGAAATATTTGCAGAAGCCCAATGGCTGAAGCATTGTTTATTCAGGAAGCGGCCGCCAGGAAAGTATCAACCAAAATCAGTTCGGCTGGAATTGCTGCATTGGTGGGCTATCCAGCAGACCCCTTAGCGCAAAAGGTTTTATTGGCAAAAGGAATTGATATCTCCGCACACAGGGCGCGGCAGGCCACTACATCTCTTTTACTGGCGGTAGATTTAATTTTAGTCATGGAGTCCTGGCAACGTCAAAATATTCATGATATGCTTCCCAGTGCCTGCGGGAGGGTACACTGTTTAGGCAAATGGGGGCAATATGAAATCTTTGACCCTTTTCAAAAACCATTAGCGGATTTTGAAAGAACTCTTCATTTAATTGAACAAGCAACCAGGGATTGGGTATACCTGTGGGATCCGTCCATAAAAAAATAAATAACGCCATTCTATTTCTCAGTTTATTGACTTTAATAAACGGTTGCGACCGAATTACCCCCGGTATGAATATGAATACCGCACCTATGGTAAAAGCACCGGTTAATAATGTGAAAGTCGCGGCTACTTTAATTCCCATTAGTGCCGAACTTATTCGTAATCAGTATGGCTTTCACTCCGGTTATCGATATTACATAGGTTCGCAGGATATTATTAATATTCAAGTCTGGAATCACCCTGAATTTAATGTGCCTTCCATACAATTACCCGAAACACCGCAAGCCGACGGTCTGCAACAAAATCTTATTCTGCAACAAAGTGTCTCTGCCGGAACTTATGGTTACGGATATTTGGTAGGTCCCGATGGCGCATTGTTTTTCCCAATGGTGGGTAATGTCCCTGTATCCGGTCTCACTGTTGAACAAATTCGCGGGCGGTTGACGCAAAAGTTGACTCGATATGTGCGTAATCCGCAGGTGCAGGTGCGAGTCACCTCTTTCCGTAGTCAAAAAATTTATGTCATGGGTGAAGTAATCAAACCCGGGGTGCAAGTTATCACGGACGTACCGCTGTCTATCACCGACGCCATCTCTCTGGCAGGAGGTGTGGATCCGCAAACTTCGGACCCCAGCCATATCTATGTGATTCGTGGATCCGTATATCATCCGGTTGTCTACTGGCTGGATGCCAAGTCTCCCGACGCACTTATTCTCGGATCCAATTTTCATCTGCACTCTCATGACATTGTCTATGTCTCTACTGCTGACGTGGTACGCTGGAATCGCGTGATCAGTCAAATATTGCCGACAATTGAAACCATTTGGTATACCAATTCATTGATGACCAACAGATAATAAGGGGTAATTGCCTAAATGAATACAGACAAAACTCCACCGTTTGAGAGACCGAACTCGCAGACAGAGCAACGTGAAATTGATTTGCGTAGTTTGTTATTAGCAGTATATGAAGATAAGTGGTTGATCACGATTATCACGGGCGTTATTTTTTGTTTCATAGCCGGTTATTTGTTACTTAAACCCAGTCGCTATGAAAGTAATGCGTTAATTCAAATTGAAAATAAATCAACTAACCTGGGACAGCTTGATAGTGGGACATCATTGTTCGACATGAAAGCTTCTCGCAGCGACGTGCAAAAAGCCTTGATGAGCTCACGTTTTGTTCTAGAACCTGTTGTAAATCGCCTGAACCTGAATATTATTGCGGAACCGCAATATTTTCCTTTAATAAAATTTTTTATTCAAAAACACCCAACATCGGCCCTGGCTAAACCTTGGCGGGGGCTATCGCGTTTTGCGTGGGGGGGCGAAAAAATTCAAGTCAACCAATTTAATATTCCTCATGACTTTTTAAAATTAAATTTTACGATTATTGCTAAGGAAGCCAATACTTATGAATTATATGATTCTGACAATCATCTCTTGCTTACAGGTCACGTGGGCGCGTTAGCTTCCAGTAAACCGGGCAGTAATATACCTGTAAGTATTTTGATATCTTCACTCATGAGTAATCCCGGCGCCAAATTTCATCTTCAAAAAATTCCAACCAATGAAATTGTAGAAAAACTACAGAAAGAATTAACAATAAACGATGTTGGTTCATCACAAATTAATAATAAAACTGGAATCTTGCAGATATCTTTAATTGGAACAGACCCAAAAAAATTGGTATCTATCATAAACATGATTACAAATGTCGCTTTCCAGGAGGATACAAAAAATAAATCTATTGAAGCCGCAAAGACTTTAGCTTTCTTAAACCAGCAATTACCTCAAATTAAAAATTCTTTAAATCAAGCAGAAGTCTCTTTAAATGATTATCGGGCTAAAAATGGTAAATTAAATTTACCTGCAGAAACGCATATACTTCTGGAGCAGATGGCGGATATCGAAAAAAAAATAAGTGAAACCAGACTCAAAAGAATTGAATTGTTGCAATATTATACCCAACAGCATCCGTTTATCCTGGAAATAGACTCCCGTCAAAATAAATTACAAGAAGAGTTGTTATCTCTACAGGGGACTATGAAAAAACTACCTGCACAAGATCAAATTGCCTTACGTCTGGCTCGCGATGTAAGGGTAAAGAGCGAGCTTTATCTACTTTTAGCAAAGAAAATGCAAGAATTACAAGTCATTGCGGCCGGAACAGTCAGCGATATCCGTATATTATCTTTCGCAAAAAACCCGGATGAACCATTATCTAATAGAACACTTCTCAAATTAGTAGCTTCATTTTTTGTAGCGCTGGGATGTGGATTTTTTACTGCGTTGCTTAGGCGAGCTTTACATCAGAAAGTGCAGGACCCGCTGTGGATAGAGCAAAATTTAGGAATTATCACCGCAGCTATTATTCCTTACAGCAAGAAACAAAACAATATTGATCGTTTGCTGAAAAAAGGCTTGATTGGGCAATCCAATATTCTGGCCTTTAATGCACCTCACGATTTATCTATTGAAGCTCTCCGGAGTCTACGCACACACTTACAATTTAGTCTGCAATCCAGCACTAATAATATCATTGCCATAACCGGAATCAGTCCCGAAATTGGGAAGTCTTTTGTCGCCAGTAATTTTGCTTATATTTTAGCAGACGCTGGCAAACGTATCTTATTAATTGACGCCGATATTCGCCGGGGGCATTTATTTCGTTATTTTAATCTCAATAAATCGCCGGGACTCAGTGAAGTGCTTACCGGCACAATGTCCTTGCAAAACGCGATCCAGACTTTAGAAAGTCCTAATTTACATATTTTAAGCTCAGGAGCTTTCGTGGGAAAACCTTCCGAATTATTGATGAATGAACGGTTTAATGACATCATTGAGCAGGTTTCCAAAGACTATGATGCAGTAGTCATTGATACTGCGCCGATTTTAGCAGTAACAGACGGTGTGATCGTGGCTAAACATGCCGGTATTAATTTCTTATTAATTGGTTCAGGCATGCACCACGCAGAAGAAATCGAATTTGGGGTTAAGCGACTCTATGCTAATAACGTTAAAATTCAGGGAGTGATTTATAATAATGTCCAGGGCGAAAGCAGGACCTATGGTTATGGGAAATATCGATATCGTTACTATTATAATTATGAAAATGCTTAAATGCATCACTACAAGGACCGGTAGTTATGAAGATACTTTCTATTTTTGGGACCAGACCGGAAGCTATTAAAATGGCGCCTGTCATCAAAATATTGCATCAGCATTTTGGCAATAATTGCGCAAAAGTCTGTGTGACCGGGCAGCATCGAAGTATGCTTGACCAAATTCTGGAATTATTTGCTATTAAACCCGATTATGATTTGAATATTATGCGCCGCAACCAAAATTTAACCGACATCACTGCGGATATTTTAAAAAAGTTGCGCATTGTTCTTAAAGAATTTCAACCTGACATGATCCTGGTTCATGGCGACACCACCACAACCTTTGCCGCTAGCCTTGCTGCTTTTTATGAAAAAATACCCGTCAGTCACGTCGAAGCCGGCTTACGAAGTAATAATATATATTCTCCATGGCCCGAAGAACTGAATCGCCGAATCACCTCAATGGTTTCCGAGCATCATTTTGCACCGACACAATTGGCTGCAGAAAATTTATATCGCGCCGGAATTGCTGAAATAAAAATTACCATCACCGGAAATACCGTAATAGATGCTTTATTACAAACTCACAAAAAGTTAACTCAGGATCTTAATTTAATGATGCGAATGCATCGTGAATTTAGTTTCCTCGACTCTAATAAAAAAATTATATTAGTTACCGGGCATCGACGGGAAAATTTTGGTGAAGGTTTTCGTCATGTTTGTGAAGCATTAGCAACGCTTTCGCTGCATCCGGATGTACAAATCGTTTACCCGGTGCATTTAAATCCTAATGTGCAAAAACCTGTACAGAAACTTTTGGCTTCTTATAAAAATATTTTCTTAATTCCACCTCTGGATTATTTACCTTTCGTATATTTAATGGAACGCTCTTATTTAATCCTAACCGATTCCGGCGGCGTCCAGGAAGAGGCCCCTTCGTTAGGAAAGCCGGTCTTAATTATGCGTAATGTGACGGAAAGGCCCGAAGGGGTCACTGCGGGCACTGCGATCCTTGTAGGTACCGATAAAAATATGATTGTGGCCGAAACGACCAATCTGCTTGAAAATTCAGAAAGGTATTTACAAATGAGTTTAGCGCATAACCCTTATGGTGATGGTAACGCATCGCTACGCATTGTCACTAAATTATTGGAAATAACTAATTCTTCTCTTGAATCTTCTCTGGTGGCAGCATGAAACAGGTTTTGCAAAATCTGCAAACGGGTATTACTGAGATCCTTGAAGTACCTTGTCCGCAAATAAAACCAGGATATGTGCTCATTAATACCCATTATAGTCTCCTCTCGTCGGGAACGGAGCGCATGTTGCTCGAGTTCAGTCAATCGAATTTACTCAACAAAGCCCGTCAGCAACCTGATAAAGTAAAGATGGTTATAGATAAAATTAAAACAGACGGACTGCAAGCGACGATGGAGGCAGTAAAAAATAAATTAGATACTGCCATTCCGATGGGTTACTGCAACTCCGGCAAAGTCATCGCAGTCGGCAAAGAGGTCACCGGCATATCTCCGGGAGACTGGGTGGTATCTAATGGTTTTCACGCCGAAAAAGTATTGGTGTCAAAAAATCTTTGTGTAAAAATTCCTGCAGGAATCAAGCAAGAATTAGCGCCGTTTGCCATTCTCGGCGCCATCGGCCTGCAAGGAATTCGTTTAGCCGGTCCACAGTTAGGAGAAAATTGCGCGGTCATTGGCTTAGGGTTAATTGGTTTATTGACAGCCCAACTTCTGCGCGCCCAAGGTTGCCGTGTGATTGGTTTTGATTATAATACACAAAGACTGGCCCTCGCTGAACGATTTGGCGTCGTAGCCATTAATTTATCCAGAGATCCACATCCCGTCGATACAGCATTGGCATTTTCCCGGGGGTACGGGGTAGATGTCGTTTTTATCGCCACAGCCACTCAAAGCCAGGATCCGCTGCGTCAAGCCGCCCAGATGTCGCGCAAACGCGGAAAAGTGATTCTTTTAGGGATTAGCGGATTAGAACTCTCGCGCGCTGATTTTTATGAGAAAGAATTATTATTTCAGGTGTCATGCTCTTATGGGCCTGGACGCTACGACAATCACTATGAAGAGTCTGGTCATGATTATCCGTATCCTTTCGTTCGTTGGACTGAACGCAGAAACATTGAAGCCGTACTTGATATGCTGGCGGAACAGCATATTGATGTAGCACCGCTGATTTCACATCGTTTTGAATTTTCTGCAGCGAGCGCTGCTTATGCGTTATTGGCGGATAAAAAATCTTCATTAGGAGTAATACTTGAATATCCACAAAAAAATTCGGACACGGATTTTGCCGATTCTGCGCTGCCCAGATCTGTTCGTTACAGTGAAAATATTCAAACATATTCCGCGGTAAAAATAGGTTTCATTGGCGCAGGTAATTTTGCCGGCAGTGTGTTAATCCCTGCGTTCCGCAAAACTAGCGCGCAGTTAATGTCGGTCGCCACCGTCACTGGGATTAATTGCGCCCTTACTGCTCGCAAAAATCATATTCCGATGGCGACAACCAATACCAATGAACTGATTGCTGATCAAAATATTAATACAGTGGTCATCGCTACCCGACATCAAAACCATGCGCAGTTAGTCTGCCAGGCACTGATGGCAGGAAAGCATGTTTATGTGGAAAAACCACTGTGTTTGACGATAGATGAACTACAGCAAATCAATCAAGCGGTGGTCGAACATCCGGCATCGTTATTAATGGTCGGTTTTAACCGGCGCTATTCATCATTGATTGAAAAAATTATAAGTCTTTTAAATCAAACTACGGCTCCAAAATGTTTTATCATGACTGTTAATGCTGGCAAAATACCTTCAAATCATTGGACGCAAGATAAGATTGTCGGCGGCGGCAGGATTATTGGCGAGTGTTGTCATTTTATTGATTTGCTGCGTTATTTAGCCGGAAAAACTATCGTGGTATCTTCGATTTCAGCCCTCGGACACGACACGGCGACTATCCAATTAAAATTTGCCGATCAATCAATCGGCACCATACATTATTTCGCTAATGGTCATAGAAAAGTGGTTAAAGAACGATTGGAAATTTTTTGCGAAGGCAAAATATTGCAACTTGAAAATTTTCGCTGCTTAACTGGCTATGGCTGGCGAGAATTTCGCCGAAAAAAACTTTGGCGACAAGATAAAGGTCATGAAGCGTGCGCAAAATATTTTGTGCATTGCATTAACAATGGTAAATCGCCATGCATTGCATTTTCAGAATTATATGAAGTTGCAACCACTACTATACATTTGGCTCAAACTCTGGAGCAATCAAATTGTATAAACGTCTAATGCTTTATTACAACACGATTCGTTACTTAAAGCCAGTGCAGATCTTCGGGCGTGTGTGGTTTAAGTTAAGAAAACCCGCCATTTTCACTTATCTCAATATCGCTTTTCCTGGGTTACCATTACGATGGATTTCTCCTGGCGTTAAACAGCAAAGCCTCATTGGCGAAAAACGTTTTCGTTTTCTCAATACGGAATACTCTTTGAAAAAACCCACTGATTGGTATAGCTCTGATATGGAAAAATTATTTTTATATCACTTACATTATTTTGATGACCTGAATGCCGAAAAATCCCCTCAGCGACGTCAATGGCATATTGAGCTTATTGACAGTTGGATTAAGGAGAATACTACCGGACAACATGAGGGATGGGAACCTTATCCATTATCATTACGGATTACTAATTGGATCAAATGGCTCTTGCAGGGCAACGATCCGCCTCCAAAAATGTTAGACAGTTTAATGAGTCAAGTTGACTACCTCAGCAAACGTATAGAATTCTATTTACAGGGCAACCATCTCCTGGCAAATGCTAAGGCTTTATTATTCGGCGGTTTATTCTTTAAACATATCGGAAAAATATGGTATCAACAAGGATTATCGATTTTAAATAAACAATTGCCTCAGCAAATACTTGTTGACGGCGGTCATATCGAGCGCAGTACGCAATATCATTGTTTGGTATTAGAAGATATATTGGACTGCATTAATATACTTCAGGCGTATAACCATAAAATTCCGTCAAAATGGCCAGAGTACGTTGGCAACATGTTGAAGTGGTTAAGTGTAATGCGTCATCCGGACGGCGAAATCGCATTATTTAATGATGCCGCGCTTAACGCCGCTCTTCATCCAACGCAGTTATTTGACTATGCAAAGCGGCTAGGTTTGAATTTTGATAAACCCAAAGATTCGATTTTTTTGTCTGAAACCGGATATGTTCGTTTAATTAAAGGCAGAATACACATTTTAATCGACGTTGCACCTCTAGGACCTGACTATTTGCCTGGTCACGCGCATGCGGATACATTTACATTTGAATGCTCATTGGAGCAGCAGAGAGTTATTGTCAATTCCGGAACTTCAACTTATGAAAAAAATGTCGAAAGATTAAGACAGCGGGGAACGTCTGCTCATAACACTTTAGTAATCGACAATCAAAATTCTTCCGAAGTCTGGGATAGTTTCCGCGTGGCCAGGCGGGCAAAAGTTCGCAATATCATATATTCAATCACTGACAGATGTGAAATTTCGGCTGTACATGATGGGTATTGTCGCTTAGGTAGACAAATAATTCATAAAAGAACCTGGCAGATCGACGAAAGCAGTCTATTAATTATCGACGATGTAGTGGGAACTGGACAACATTATTTTAGTTTACCTTTTCATGTATATCCGAATTTAGCTATAAAACAGATGGGTAATCATTGTTTTGCAATTTTCCACGGTAACAAATTCCTCGCCCGGTTAGAATTGGATGATAAATTGGATGGCGAAATAGCTTCCAGCACTTATCACCCTGAATTTGGTTTATCAATTCCAAGTAAAAAAATTATCGGAGTTGGGAGTTTTAATTTGCCGTTGCGATTAACCTCAAAAATCGCCTGTTCCGCATTGGCAAAGGAAATAATTTTATGAATATTTTATTTTTTAGCGATAATTTTCCTCCTGAGAGGAATGCAGCTGCCTCAAGAGTCTATGAGCAAGCCTATTACTGGATTAAAATGGGCCATAAAGTCACAGTCATTACCAGCGCGCCTAATTTTCCAGAAGGAAAGCTGTTTGTAGGTTATAAAAATAAATTTTATCATCTGGAAATAATAGACGAAATTCGCGTGATTAGGGTCAAAACATTCATTGCCAGAAACAAAGGGTTTTTTCTGCGAACCATTGATTATACTTCTTATTTAATTCCGGCTTTTCTGGCAGGTATGCTGCAAAGAAAATTCCACGTTATCATTGCTACCTGTCCCACTCCTTTTGTTGCTCTCGCAGGTTGGGGATTAAGCGTGGTAAGGCGAAAGCCATTTATACTCGAAGTCAGCGATTTGTGGCCCGCATCTATTATCGCAGTAGGCGCCATGCGAGATGGATTTGTAATTAAATTACTGGAAAAATTAGAAATCTTTTTATATCAACATGCCCAAAAAATCGTTACCTTAACGGCGGCATTTAAAGTAAATTTAATAGCCAGAAAAATTCCCGCTAAAAAAATAGAGGTTGTTCTTAATGGCGTAGATCTAAGAAAGTATTCACCAAGACCTCGTAATGCGCTTCTCGCTGCTCAATATCAATTTCATTCTACCCACTTTATTGCCGGTTATATCGGTACTTTCGGTATGGCGCACGGTCTGGAAAACATTTTATATACAGCCGAACTATTAAAAAATCATCCTGGTATCCGCTTTCTACTAGTAGGTACCGGCGCTGAACGTGAAAAATTGATTGAATTGGCAGCGGCTATGTCATTAAATAATTTATTAATTTTAGATTCACAGCCCAAAGAAAACATTCCTGAGTTCTGGGGTTTATGCAACGTGGCTTTAGTTCATCTAAAAAATTCACCAATTTTTGCCGAGGTTATCCCCTCAAAAATTTTTGAAGCGATGGGGATGGGACTGCCCATCCTCATTTCAGCACCCCGAGGTGAAGCCACTCAATTCATTGAATCTGAAAATATCGGCTGGAGTTTGCCGGCAGAGAACCCGGAAGCTCTAGCTAACGCTGTTGTTCAGTTAAGCCAAAATCCAGAGAAACTTCGCGAACTGTCTAATAATAGTCTGCGAGCAGCTCCGATTTACAGTCGAGAACGTCAATCTTTAGCGATTTTGGATATTATAGAAAATGTGGCCTGCAAAGATGGTAATTAATAAAAATCTCATTTACACGTTGGCGACCCAGTTAGTTATCCTAATGTCTGGGTTCCTGACAAGTATTTTTACTGCATATTATTTAGGCCCGGCTGGGCGCGGCGAATATTTTTTTATAACCACTTTAACTACGCTAGTAGTACAACTAGGCTGCCTGGGTATGCAGACCAGTAATATCTATTTAATTTCAAAATCTGAACGAGCCTTAGGCGCTTTGACAAGTAATGTAATATGGATTTCAATCATAATAGGTACATTATCCGCACTGGCAATTTTTATTACATTCAATATCCTGCATCGACGTGTTGTGGGTATTGAATTTATCGCTATTTTAGGGCCTGCAACTTTATTTTATTTACTGGGTGTTAATTTATTAATTGCTATTAATAAGGTTAAATTCTTTAATATTTTTCAAATCGGTAGCAATATTATATTAGGGCTGGTTCTTTTAACTTGTGGATTACTTGGATTTGGAATTAAAGCTTTTTTAATAGCGACCTCCCTTCTCTGGGTGATGATATCTTTTCTGCTGATATATGTAATATCTCGCTGTACCTCAATCCCTTTTAAATTTGATTACAACTATTTTAAACAAGGTTTCAGCTACAGTATGAAGGTTTATATTGTATCTTTGTTTGCGGCGCTTGTTTTGAAGGGGAATATATTTATATTATCCAAATTTAGTTCAGTGACTGTATTAGGTTACTATTCTATAGCCTCGCAAATTTGTGATGCACTAGTCATTTTTCCAAAAACCTATTCCTTATTATTATTACCCGATTTAATAAAAAAACAGGAGAATAGCTGGGAAAAAATTCAAAAATCTTTATCCCGATCAACAATTATTTTGGTTTTTGTATATTTAGCCGTGGCTTTATTAGCACGATGGGTAATACCCATTGTATTTGGTTCACAATTTTCACCCGCCACAGCAATTTTACTGTGGATGTTGCCTGGTTCGTTTTTTTTAGGAATTATTTCCATCGCTTCGCAATTTCTTGCCGCGCATAATTTTCCAAAGATATTGGTGTCATTTTGGTTTATTGGTTTTTTATTAATGGTAATTTTCAGTATGATACTTATTCCACTATTTTCAGGTGAAGGCGGAGCTATGGCGGTGTCAGCCGCTAGTTTCCTGGTTTTAATTATGGTTGTCGGTTATACATACCATTTTAACCAAACTTTACAAAAAAATCTTAATTTAAAAGGAAATTACGAAACAATTTTATGAACTATGCAATTACTATTTATCCATTATCTCTATCATTCAAAACTAATTTAGAAAAGATATTTGCAAAACCGATTATTTATTTACAGATATCCGAGTTCCGTAAACAACCTCTATGGAGAATATTGCTCACTATTATAAAGTTGAATGCAGAACATTTATTATTTCCTATCGAGCACAAAAATGTCGAATTATTTCTACCCATATTAAAAATATTGACGATTTTTATTCGCGCCAGGAAAATAATTGTCGTAAACGAGGATTTTTCCTGTGTGCAATTTCATAGATATAAAGTAATTGCATCCATTTGGAAATTAATGACTCAAACAATATATTCATATTTTTCATATATGCGTTGTAGAGTGGATGCAACCCAACTACTAAAGCAACCTTTGGATCTGTCTTTACCCGCAGATGTCACCCGGGTATTGTATTTAGATGCTACTTTATGGTTTGGAGGCAAAACAGGTGGTTCGGTAGGTCATATAGCCGGCGTGGCAAATTCCTTAATTAACCACGGCTATCGGGTTGATTATGCAGCACAAGATCGATTACCTTTATTATCTGAAGAAATTACTCATTTCAAAACCAGACCTCCACCATTATTAGCTATCCCAGCTGAACTAAACTTTTGTCGCTATAACAATCAAATGATTGCACAACTTTCTAAACAATTTTCTAAATATAAATTTATTTATCAACGGATGTCGGCGGAAAATTATGCGGGGGTCAAATTATCAAAAATCCTTAAAATACCCCTGGTGGTTGAATATAATGGTTCATTAGTATGGATTGCAAAACATTGGGGCGGGTCGTTTCGATTTAAGAAACTCGCCCAGCAATGTGAAGAACTTTGTCTCCATAAAGCACATCTGGTGGTAACGATTTCGGAAGTTTTAAAAGATGAACTGACTACTTTAGGTATTCCCCCACAAAGAATAGTTTTTCATCCTAATTGCATTGATCCTGTCCTTTTTGATCCGGGTAGATTTTCCCAAGTAATGAAATCTTCTCTGCGACGTCAATTGGGCATCCTCGCGGATTCTTTAGTAGTAACTTATATTGGTACCTTTAATGAATGGCATGGAATAGAGATATTAGCCTCAGCGATCCGTAGTTGTATTGACGACTATTCGGAATATTTTCGCCATAATTGTCTACATTTCTTAATAATTGGCGATGGTCCGAAAATGCCTGTGATCAAAGGTATTTTAAATAAACTACCGTATAAAAAGCATGTTATTTTAACCGGTATTATTCCTCAAGAACTTTCGCCACAATATTTGGCTATTTCTGACATATTTTTGTCTCCTCATGTGCCGAACAAGAATGGTAGCCGTTTTTTTGGCTCTCCAACGAAATTATTTGAGTACATGGCGATGGGGAAAGCTATTATTGCTTCTGATTTAGAGCAAATTGGTCGAGTACTTAGCAATAGTCTACGAACTACTAGTTTACCACAGACCCCTCCAGAAAAAAATGCCTCTCAACTAGGGATATTATGCGAACCAGGCAACGTCACTGAAATTATTAAAGCTATTTTATTTCTTGTAAATAATTCGTTATGGCGTCATAAATTAGGAGAAAACGCGCGAAATGAGGCCACGTCCAAATACACCTGGCATAATCACGTCGCAGTCATTCTAGAACGACTAACGTTACTCAATTGTTTATAATTTTAGGAAAAAAAATATATGCTCATTCCGTTGGGTTTTTGTGTGATTACAATAATTATTCTATTGTTTACGTGGAAACAGCTTAATCAAGAGGCTAAAATTCCTTTTATTACTTATACTGGCGCTTACACAGCAACCACAATGATTGGAGGTATCTTTCTGGGATTAGTCAATAACCAGTATGCGATGGGTGTGTTAAAAAGGTTTGGTATAAATACCTTCTCATTGCCTGTTAATTTCGACTTGGGTTATTGGATATTATTATTCTGCCCCATAATTATTCCAGCTTTAGTTTTGGTAATGATTAGAAAGCTGTTTTATAAATTGATTACTTTTGAGATTCATTGGTTAAATCAATCAGTAAGTTTGGTAGCTTTTTGGTATGTATTTTTGATTTTTTTAATTTATTACTTTTTCAAGATGTATAATATATTTTCCAGCGGAGCGATTTTTAATCTAATCAAAAATATTGATTATCAATCAACGATTCTATTTAGACACGATCTGATAGGTCGGCTTGGATCCATTTTTTATGGTTTATCTTATTCTACGATACCTACCTTTTCGTATGTATCGCTTTTTCAATGGTCAAAGACACGCTCAATCGCCTGGAAGTTAACATTTTTCATTTCTTTGTTCGTCACTTCATTAATCTATTTATCTATTGTAATGAAAGCAATATTACTCATTTATTTAATTTCTATTATTTTTGGTCTTTATTTTTTAAAAAAAATTAGAATCTTTTAACTTTCTTCTGATAATAGGCGGTATGGTATTACTAGTAATTTATTCCTATGAATCCTTTGTTACGCAAGAGTGGCATTTTTTGGAAACTATCGATTTAATTTTATTTAGGCTCGCCAGCAGTTTTCCTTTTTATTATATGTTATTTCCAAAGATACTACCTTATACCGGTATTTATATTCCCTTGTTAACCCCTACACCTAACGATAATAATGTTGTTTTTTCTTATATGTATCCAAAAATAGATTGGACGGTGGGATCTGTTGTTGGGTCGGCGCCTTTATTAGCATATAGCCAGGCAGGTCTCACGTACGCTATTTTCGTTATGATATTAATAGGTTTGTTTATTTTTTTGATTTCACAAATCGGAAAGAAAATTCGCGGTCCGCTTACGTTTTCACTCTATTTGAACGCTATTGTTTTTCTATATTATTTAACTCAGATATCTTTACAATCCGCTTTGGTTTCGGCATACGGTATCATTGGTGGTTTCTTAGGTATAGGTATTTTGTTTATAACTTCCCTACTTATTCGTTCTGCGAATTTAATACGTACCAATAGTTCATATTTATAAATAATTTTCGCGCAATTAAGTTTTAATATATTTCTCCCACCATAGCGAAAAATTATATAAAACCCAGATTTGCGGGACTTGATCGTGTTTTTGACAAAGCTTTTTTATAGCAAGACAATCGAAAAAGTCAGTACTCCCAGAAAATTCGATTAATTTTGGATAGATGTGACCACCTAATTTATCAATAATCCACTCTGAAAGAGGTACTGCAAAACCTTGTTTAGGCCTATCAATAAGTTCATCGGGAATCACACCCCTCACTGCCTTTTTCAATATATATTTTAACTGGTGATTTTTGGTTTTAAGTTGGCCTGGAATTCCCAAAGCAAGTTCGACAAATTTATGATCTAAAAAGGGTACTCTAGCTTCTAAACTGACGCCCATGCTCATTTTGTCGACTCGCATCAGTAAAAGCTCAGGTAAGCGTAGATTTAAATCCTGATAACTCATCCAATGTAAAATGGATTTATCCCAAGCTTTACTTTGGAAATTTCGCCATGTTGGTTCTATGACTTCCCAAGATGTTCGACTTGCGAATTTAGCACGAAGACGTGGTGAAAGAAGACGTCCCTTTTGATACTCAGTAAAGGCTTCGGCCCCTCCCCAAAATATGGGCAATCTGTTAATACTGCGCCGCAATAGTTCATATTCAATTCCATTTTTTTTTCCCATTAAATTTAATAAATTCATAGTTGTTTTTTTTATGAGATGAGAACCAGGAATATTGGCATAGCGTTGTAAATTATATTTGAACTTCCAACTTCTATAGCCCCAAAACAATTCATCTGCTCCTTCTCCTACTTGAGCTACAGTAACGTTATTATCGCGCGCCAATTCTGCTACGTAATAGACAGGAAAGCAAACAGGATCTGCGAGGGGTTCATCTTGTAAATACACCATTTTCGGTAAAAATTCAAGAAAGTCATTAACATTTAATAGCCGTTCATGGTGTTCGGAACCTACCTGATTGGCCATTTGACGAGCAAAATGAATTTCATTTTTATAACTCGAATTTTTTCCTTCATATCCAATTGTAAATGTTTTCAGAGATTGAAAATAACCTTCAGAAAATAATGCGGCGTTAGTGCTGGAGTCAATGCCACCCGATAAAAAAACTCCTACAGGGACATCGCTAATTTTACGTAATTTAACTGCTGTACGTAATTCTCTTAACAGTAAATCGGCAATTTCATCTTCGTTTTTTTCTGTGAGAGGCGTCACATGATCCCACACATCCCAATATTTTTTCTCGATGATTTTTCCATTTTTAGTAATTTTCAGCCATGTTCCTGGAGGTAATTTATAAATGCCGTCGAACATTGTAGCCGGTGCAGGACTAACCAGAAAGGTTAGATAATGAAAAAATGCTTCCTCGTTAACAGCGCGATGTTGTTGCGGGTCTTGTAACAATGCTTTTATTTCGGAAGCGAATACAATACGTTGATGGTGAATACTATAATAGAGTGGTTTGATGCCAATACGATCCCGAATTAACCATAGCTCTTCTTGCCTGGCATCCCATAATGCAAAAGCAAACATACCGCGAAATTTGTGCAGGCAGTCAATACCCCATTCTGTGAAGGCATATAAAATCACTTCGGTATCAGAATGATCCGTTTGCCATTCGCGATATCCCAATTCCTCTAGTTCTTTGCGGATTTCGGCATGGTTATAAATTTCACCGTTAAAAACCAACCATAAATTTTTATCTGCGGTAGCCATCGGTTGGTTTGCGGCAGTCGATAAATCAATAATCGACAATCGGCGGTGTCCTAATCCCAGACGTTGGTCCTTACTAATCCAACAACCCTCACCGTCAGGCCCCCGATGGATCATGGTATCGCGCATGGCGACAATATAAGGTTCAGTGATGGAAAAATTTCCCCAAGATAACGCACCGACTATTCCACACATTAAATCATCCTATAAAAAGTAATTTTCGTAGAAAATTATCTCCGCGATGGGTTCCCTAAAGGGAAGAATCGCGATTCTTCCCTTTCACTGCGAGCATCGGATTTGCCGAGCGCAGCATATATATCAGGAATAAATTCACGCTGTACTAGCATAGTGAAGAAACTGTCGTTGTGCAATGGTACAGGAGTTTCCGCTTAAGGAAATTCTTCCTTGCGCGGTAGAGCGAGTGTAGATACTTTCCCAACCCTTCGCCTTGATAACAAAACAGCAACCCTTTACACTTCAAGGCTCAACGCTATCTTGGAGAATAGTTTATGATGTTTAAAATATTTTATTCAGGAACCTGGCAGATAGAAGGAATCCAGTATCCCGCAGTGGGTTTCGGTACTTACCCACTCAAAGAGGATACTTGTTTCAGAGCAATTCTCCAGGCAGCTGAAAAAGGATACCGGATTATTGATACAGCAACGTTTTATGATAATTTTATTCCCATTGGAAATGCGCTTAAAAAATTTAATAGGAAAGATTTTTATTTGATTTCTAAAGTTTGGCCGGATAAGCAAACCCCTCAAGGACTACAGCAAGATATTGCATTGACATTATCTCAACTACAAACCAATTACTTAACAGTGTTGGCCTAAGCCCAATGTCCTATGACTTAAATATTAATAGTGAACGTGATGCCAGAATATATTTTTTTAAAAGCTGATCAAGCCGCTGAGGTAGATATAAAACTGTTACGAACAATGCTGGAAGCTTATTTCGAAACCGAGCATGATCCTGAACAAATGCCGATTAGCAAAGAGGGACATCCCTGGATTAAAGCCAGAATTCCTGAATGTGCGACATTGATCAAACAGAACGATGAAGTAGTCGGCTCTACCTTGATACTGCCTTGTACTTTAACCTTAATGGAATCTTTTATTCAGGGTCAACTGAATGAAGCGCAATTAGTAGAACAGATACGAGTCAACGAAATTAATTACGAAAATATGCAGGCTATTTATTTTTGCCTCGCTTTTATCGTTTCGTCGCATCGTGGCAAAGATCTTGCTTATCAGTCCCTATTGACTTCTATTCAGCAAATCACTCCGAAAAATAAAAAATTGCCATTATTCTATTGGGCATACTCACCTGCTGGAAAAAAAATTGCTGAAAAATTAGGAAGGACTTTAAATGTAGCGGTTTATGTCAAAGAAAATAATGCTACACCTATAAGGTTCAGTGACGGAGGAATTTCCCCACGATAAAGCACCGACTATTCCACACATTAGACACTCCGTCGTAATTGCTGTTCTATCTGAAAACTGATTTCTGTGGCCTGAACCTGTTGCCATAAGGGAATAGGCCACACTTTATTTGTCTGGATGGCTCGCGCGAATTCAGTTAATTCTTCTAACTGCCCCTTGTCAGCGACGGATTTTTCCAGACCTTTGTATTTTTTTCCAATGACGGTTAATGATTTATAATCATTCAGGGTAATGACCGCACCGTCGTAAAAAATTTCCATCTGTTCTTTAGGATATTTCTGATGACCCAGCGCCGTATAAATTAAATTCGCCACCGTACCATCGGTAAAACGCATTGTTGCAATAAAATTATCGGTAGGTGAATAATAATCTGTTTTAGTGGCGATAGCGTGGCCACTAATTTCAGTGACGACGCTGTCGGTAAAAAATGTAAATAAGTCGTAAATATGGCAGGCTTCTCCCAAATTTCGTCCCCCGCCCTGAACGCCGTGAACCCAATGGTCCATGGGTATATAGCCGGCATTCATACGGTAATTAATAATCATTGGCCCTGTGCGTGTCGCGATTAATTTTTGTATTTGCTGACAATAGTTGGAAAAACGACGATTAAATCCTGTTAAGAGTATCGGTGAAGCATTATTGTTATCTGCGTAAAATTGGGCAATTTTGCTTAATTCGATTGATGAAATAGACAGCGGTTTTTCTACCAGAACGTGCTTTCCGGCCTGCAAAGCCTGAAGAGTTAATTCCGCGTGTAAATCGTGTCGCGTCGCGATCAGGATAGCATCGATATCGGGATCAGCCAGTAATTCCTGATAATCCGTGGTGGCGTAATTGGCGCAAAATTGCTGCGCGGTGGCTTTGGCGTTATGTCCGGAGCGGCTCATCACCGCCTGTAAATGATAATACTGGTTCAGCCGGGTTAAATTCGGTAAATGCATGCCTTTGGCAAACCCTCCCGCGCCGGCGAGCGCAAGCCGAATTTTATTTTTTCCAGCACTGCCGGTTTTATGGGAATTGATCACTTTCGGCTTCAGTTTCGGTTGAGCGGCATTGGGGTAATGCAGTAAAATTAATAGAGGTTTTGAATTAGATTCCGGATTATTTAAAGCCTCATAAGCCTGCGGTGCTTTCTCAATGGATACCGTTTCACTAATTAAAGCGTTTACATTAATTTTCCCATTGGCAATTAAACGCAAATATTCGGACATATTCCGGTTTTCCGTCCAGCGCACATAGCCAATAGGATAATCCAGACCCTGCTCCTCATAATGGCCATCGTAACGGCCCGGCCCGTACGAACAGGAAATCAGGAAATCAATTTCTTTCTGATAAAAATCACTGCGATTAAGCGACAGACCCACATCGCCCACTAAAACCACGCGTCCTTTTTTCCGGGACATTTTAAAAGCATCGGCCACCAAAGCATTGGATGACGTGGCGGCGGTAATGATAACGCCATCCGCGCCAATGCCCTGAGTTAAACGCTGTACCGCGGAAATATTATCTTCCCCCTGATTGGAAAAACCGAATTCCATTCCCAATTTTTTTGCCAGTTCCACGCGCTGCAGATCTATATCAAGGCCAATCACATGACAACCATTTGCCTGCAATATTTGCGCGGTTAATTGGCCTAAAATCCCCATTCCCAGCACCACGAAAGTTTCCCCCAATGTGGGAGAAGCCCGACGCACACCTTGCAGGGCGATAGCCCCCAAAGTGACTGTCGAGGCAGATGAAAAATCCAGATTATCGGGAACCGGCACTGTTAAATTTCGCGGCGCCGCGATTATTTCCGCATGATGCGCACATTGCGCCCCCGCGCAAGCCACCCTATCGCCGATTTGCAAATCTCTGATATCTTCTCCGACGGCTAAAATCGTACCTGCGGCGGAATAACCCGTGGGATTGCCGGCGGATAATTGACCCGTGACCAAAGAATATGTTCGCGCCAGACCTATGTTATTGACCGATTGCAATACTTTTTTTACATTCTGCGGTTGTTGTATGGCTCGCTGCCACAGCGGCGAACCGCTGTTTTTCAGACTGCTGATTTCAGTGCCGGCGGATATGCAGGAATAATTGACTGCTACCAGCACAAATCCGGACTCGCATTGAGGCGTGGGAATTTCTTCCACCATTGCTTTACCATTTTTAATTAAAACCTGTTTCATGCCAATACTCCCCTGGTATCTATGATTAATTTATCGGGCAATACCTGAGTTTTTATTGAAGTAAATTGGTGATGATCCACCAACAACACGATGATGTCTGCGTGCTGCAAACAATGTTCTAAAGAAACCAGCTTTGCCCGAGCGTTTTCAGTGGCTAAAGTGACTGGTAATTGTTGAAGATTCGGTTCGACGATTAAAATTTCACCCATATTTTTTTTCACCAGTTGCTCGGTAATAAACAGGGCAGGACTTTCACGCAAATCGTCGATATCAGGCTTAAAAGAAAGGCCTAAACAACCAATTTTGGGCTGATTAAAACGGCTGGAAAGCTTTTGTACCTCTGCGATCACATGATGGGGTTTATTATTATTAATTTCCCGGGCGCATTTAATTAACCGCGCTTTTTCCGGCGCTGCATCAACAATAAACCAGGGATCGACTGCGATACAGTGCCCGCCTACTCCTGGACCGGGTTTTAAAATATTCACTCGCGGATGGCGATTGGCTAATTTAATCAGATTCCAAACGTTAATATTTAAATCTTCGCAAATCAGCGATAATTCATTAGCGAAAGCGATGTTAACATCCCGATACGCGTTTTCTACTAATTTTGACATCTCCGCGGTTCGCGCATCGGTCACAAAGATTTCACCCCGGACAAAAGTTTCATACAATGCTTTGGCCCGTTGTGCGGAATCCGCATCAATTCCACCAATAATACGGTCATTTTCTATTAGCTCACGTAAAATATGCCCCGGCAAAACGCGTTCCGGACAATAGGCCAAAAATAACTGCCGTTTTGATTGCCCAAAAAGATCGGGCCTGTATTCAGCCAGCCATTCTGCTATTTTTTCAGTAGTGCCGACCGGACTCGTCGATTCGAGAATCACCAAATTACCTGGCCGGATACAAGGAGCAATTGCCTGCGCTGCTGCTTTTACATAGCCAAGATCCGGGGTGTGATCTTCCTGTACGGGAGTGGGAACGGCAATGATAAAAATGTCAGCCGGTTGCGGAGCCAACGATGCGGTGAGCCGGCCACTATCGACGGCCAAACGCACGAAACCATTCAGTTCAGGCTCAACTATATGGATGTTGCCGGCGTTGATAGTGTTGACTACCGCAGGGTTCACGTCGCATCCGCAGACTGTAAAACCCTTAGTGGCCAACAAACTGGCCGTGGGTAATCCAATATATCCCAATCCCACGACAGTGATAGCCGAAGGTTCAGCGTTTTTCATAAACAACTTCCCTGTAATACATATTTATATATTGGTGACTAGCATAGTGAAGAAAACGTTATTACGCAAATCGCCTGTTTATAAAAACGGTTAGAGGCTCAGGGTGCCCGCGACGCCGCCAGTACAACTTCTTTGTTGGAATAACAACGCCATAAGTGGGTGAAATTCCGGCGTCTTCAATCGTCAACTTCCAGCATGATTTTTCCTCCCAGGATAACAAAAATTGTTTTCCCCGGGCTTGCAGAATCAGGTCGTGTTGCTCAGTCACTATGGGCTCTACACCCGGGGCTAAATGTAGGGGGATTGAGTAATCGTGTGATTGGGAACAAAAAAATTCGTCTTTTATCGCTAAAGTGTGATTCAGGTGCGAAAGGGTTATGGATCTTTGCAGGGAAACCGGGTCCTGTAAACGCAAATATCCCGAATGCGTTCCCCGAAAATGCGTTCTGTCGGCATTTGTCTGCCAGTCCAGGACTGAATGTTTGGCGTCTTTTTGAAAACTCCATAAATCATCCCAGCGAACAAAACGGTTGATTTCTTCGCCATCAATTTGCGGCGTGTTATGGTAGGCGGTGGAACGAAATAAATTGCGCTGCTCATAAGAAGCCGTATAGACATAAGCTCCGCAATCGCTAATTAATAATATGTTGTCAAGCATGGCTTCGAAAGACAAGCAATCGTTGTGCCCATGGCCGCCACGGCCACCGAGTCCGATTGGTCCGCAATCAATGAAAACGTGATCGGTAGCGGTGCGCATGATATAAAAACCACCCTGAGGGAATGCTTTTGAACCGGTATTTACCGGCAATTCGGATGGTGGCGTTAATTTTTGCAGCGCGTCCACTCCCAGCAACCAGTATATTTCTCCGACCGGCCCGGCAAAATAAGTGAGTAAATCTTTAATTTGCCATTTGATTCCGATCAGCGCGCTCAAATAACGATGATCGTTAATAGCCTGCGTTCCCAATGGTAAAACCCGCGCATCGTCCGCATCGCCACAGAGGGGGATTGAACCATCGTGACGGGTATAGGCCTCTGCATATCTCGCCATTTCGATGAGGGACTGCTGGTACGACGCAGGAATTGTTAACCCCTGTGATTCCCGGTAACAGGCCGGCAGAAAAAATAATTCCAGTACTAAACGATGATAAGCAGTGGAAGCTTCAAAATCGACGCCATCGGCAAATACCTGCCGGGGTAATTCACGAATTAAAATTTCCCAACCCAGCCTTCGCCAACGCTCTGCCGATTTGCTATTGCCAAAAAATAATCCCGCGAAACATAATCCCGCGGCGTCCGCAGTATAATGATTCCCATTAATATCGCTGATTTCGAGATATTTTTCTGTGAATTCGCCATGTAAAAACAGGCTGGATAAAAATTTCTGCTGAAAGTGCATGTCGGACCACGCCTGACTGCGATGAAATACATGAAAAAACCAGCTCCAGGTAATAATTCTTAAAGCGACTTCCATGGTACACGCCCAATTGATACTGTAGGCATAGGGATTAGCGTCAATCCATTGTTCGATCACATTTCTCACCAACGCTGCATATTGTTCATCCGCAGTTAATAAATAGGCCTGGCCGGCAGGAATGAGCCATTGCATTCGCGATAGTTCCCAGGGAAATTTTACGTCGCTGGGACGATTTGGATTTCGATAATCGACATCGCGCATATATCCCAACGGCCAGCAAATTCCGGTTTTATAATCTTTTAGCCAATTGATTTGCTCACCCAAATAAATCAATCCCGAACCTAGAAGATTTACCTGTTTATTTAAGGCTAAATTGGCTTTTTCGATGATTGCCGTTAATTCCAGTGGATATTGTTTGGAAAATATTTCATGGCCCAGTATCCGGGTTTGCGCAAAATAGGGACGCTGTCCCAAATTTTCCCACAGTGTTGTTAAGCCGGCAGTTTGTGTCTCCGCTAATAATTTTTGCAAATTGAATTTAGCGGCTCGTTTTGGGGCGGTATGGCGCGCCAATTGTTCACTGCATAATTGACATATGCGTTTTGCAATAATATGCGGGGGTTTGCGTAAGCCACGCCGAATTCTGCCAAGCATCGTAGTGAACTCCTGATATCCATATCTAAACCCTGCATTCTAATATTCTTGAAAAAAGGAATCAATTCAGGTACAATTGGAACAGCAATTCCCGCTGAGTACAGCGAAAATTGCTTCCTGTTTTTATCCTGCGCTCGGCGAAGCCGATGCTCGGAATGAAGGGGGAGAATCGCGATTCTCCCCCTTGCGATCCCCCATCGCGGGGATAATTTTCTACGAAAATTATTTTTTTATAAGGGTGATTTAATTTGTTAAATCAAATAGTTAAAATTCACCGGGAATTGCTGCCAATTGGAACACTTGGACTACACAGCGGTCAAATAAATAAATTGATGAACAATTCATACAAATCATCTCAACGCAAATCTAACGCACGTTTTTTACTGATATTCTGGCTTGCTAATATTGTCTGCTCCGTTTTATTATCCCTGCAGTATCTTTCGAAACAAACCCTGCCTGCCGACACTGCAAGCGCGATATTTCTGGTGGGAGGCTTAATCGGTCAAATGTCGTTTTTGACGCTCATTCCTGTTTTACTCTTTCCTGCACTCATTAATTTGTTGATACCACGGCGGGTTATCATCATACCCCTGGCGATTATTTTTGCTGTGCTGATTTTACTCGCATTATTTATCGACAGCACGGTTTTTCAGATGTATCGGACCCATCTGGATTTACAATTGTTACAATTAATTATTAGCCCGCAACGCGGAGAAATTTTTCAGTTCACCATTGGCGAGTGGACGCTGGCCGGTTTAGCTTTATTATTATTTATCGCTGTGGAATGCGTATTGGCTTATCTGGTCATTCGCTTCCTGAATCAGCCCCGGCGTTTGCGCTGGGCAACTTTGACTATTGCCGGCCTGGCCGGATGTCTGGCCGGTTCGGAATTAATTTATGCCTGGGCAAATGCAACTTATAATCAATCCCTCATGGTTTTAGCCGAAACATTACCGCTTTATAGCGGGCTGGATGCCCACCGTTTTTTATACAAACACCACTGGGTTAAAGACGCACCACGGCCCGCTTTAGAAAGCAGAAAATTTTTGCATTACCCATTAAATCCTTTAACTATCGATCCGCCCAGGGAAAAAATGAATATTCTGATTATCGGCATAGATGACTGGCGGGCTGATTTAATGAATCCTGAAACAACTCCCCATATTTTTCAGTTTAGCCAGGAGGCGTGGCGCTTTAATAATCATTTTAGCGGCAGCCGCGCCACTCCGGGTGGCCTCTTCAGTTTATTTTATGGCCTACCCAATAGTTATTTTTCTTCGTTCTCCCATGCCGGAAAAGGGCCGGTGTTATTTGATGTGCTGTATCAGCAGGATTATCATGTGGGCATTTATATGAGCGCCTCTCCTTTATCGCCACCCTTTAACCGGAATGCATTTGTCAATGTCAAAAATTTACGGGGTGAGACTCCTGGCCATTCTATACCCAAGCGTGATCAGCAGGTTACCCAGGATATGATAGCATTTATCGATCAGGCTCAAAAAGACAACAAGCCTTTTTTTGGTTTTGTTTTTTATGATTCGGCCCATGGATACACCTTCCCCAAAACAGGCTTTACCCCTCCTTTTCAACCAGCCCATATGGGAAACCGGGTATTAATTAAAAGTGGCAAATTAGATCCTAAAGCTTTTTTTAATCAATATCGCAATGGCGTATATTACGCTGACAGTTTAGTGAACCAGCTGCTCACTGCTGTCAGGAAAAAAGGATTAATGAAAAATACCATAATCATCATCACTTCCGATCACGGCGAAGAATTCGATGATAATCGGATGGGTTTTTGGGGACATAATAGCAATTTTACTCCGGCACAAACTCATGTGCCGATGATTTTTTACTACCCGCATCATTCAGCTAAAACTTTCACTTATCTCACAAGTCATTATGATGTCATGACAACTTTGCTGCATGATTTTTTAGGCGTGAAAAATCCATCTTCCGATTACAGTATTGGACATAGTTTATTTAATCCGCAGGCGACTCCTTTTTTGTTGCTCAGCAGTTATTCACAAACCGGTATTTTACAATTCGATCTGCAACACATCACCACAATTTATCCCAGCGGTGCGTATACGGTCACTGATTTCCACGCTCATCCTATCGCAGGGACGAAACTCGATAATTCAGTTTATCAAGAAGTCTTCAAACTGATTCATAAATTTTAAGTTGAACCAGCGGCTCCCGCTGAGTACAGCGGTAGCCGCTTCCTGTTTTGATCCTGCGCTCGGCGAAGCCGATGCTCGGAATGAAGGGGGAGGAGCGCTGCGCAACTCCCCCTTGCGATCCCCCATAGCGTAGGGCATTTTCTGCGAAAAATATTTATATTGAAAAATAATTATTGAATGAGTTGTCCGTGTTCTGTGGCTGTGTTTCTTCACTGGTTTTTATTTTTTCTTCCGGTGTCTGGATTTCTGTGCCGGTCCTCCAGTTAAATGGATTAATCCAATCCCATCCGGATAAAATCTTTTTTGTCTCAATAGGCGATGTCCCTGTTTCTATCTTTTTCTGATTCGGTTTTGTGGTTTGAAGTATGGTAAACAATTCTTTAAGTTTTTGTTTTGCTGTTCGGCCTGTCATTTGAAGAGCGGCATCCGCAGTCATTTGTAGCAATGTTTTGCCATTTGATAATTGTTTATTCACGTCTGCGCCAGACAGGCATAATAATCTGGCGATACCGATGTAATCCTTCGGATCTTCATTTTTTTTCAGTCGACAGACAACGCCACGGATTATGGAAAAAAGTGGGGTAGTGCCAGGAAAACTGTACTCAGCGTTTACATCGGCTTTATTTTCTATCAACACTTTTGCCAAGCCATAATATCGGGCGCAGTGGATCGGAGTTCTGCCCTGTGCATCAAAAAAAGGTCCAGACTGCAAACGAAGATGGATATCAGCGCGGTGATCAATCAGCAATTGAACTATTCGGCGCCGGGTCGCTATTTTTGAGCCTGAAAGTTTTAACCATACGGCGAGATGTAATGGCATGAGTCCTGTTTCATTACTGGCTAGATTAGGGTTAATGCCAGGACATTTGAGCAAAAACTGCAGGATGGCGGTATCGATTCGGTCACCGTTTGCCAGTTTAAATATTTCTAACTCCAGGCTGGTAGATCGAGGTTCAGCAGTGAAATTAATATCGACGCCTTTGCAGATTAAATAGTTAATCATTTCAAAACTACGGGTTTCTATCGCCATATCCAGCATGTTCATAGTACCAGCAATTCCCGCTGAATTTTAACCATTTGATTTAATAAAATAAATCACCCTTATAAAAAATAATTTTCGCAGAAAATTCTCTGCGCCATGGGGGATCGCAAGGGGGAGCGCGCGAAGCGCTTCCCCTTCATTCCGAGCATCGGCTCCGCCGAGCGCAGGATATAAATAGGAAGCAATTACCGCTGTACTCAGCGGGAATTGCTGAACATATACCACTTTTAGCTTCAGCATCTTTCATATAAAATGCCAATGGATCTGCATAGTTTATTTTGAAATTTATTTTGAATTCATTTGATTTAAGGGCGGATATTAGTCCGCCTTCAACTGATTTAGTAAATAATAAACCTTTTCTTTTGATCTCGTAATAGGAATCGCTTTTTTTATAGTCTGGATTTTTGTCAGAATCATCGGATAGGGTATATTGCCATTTATAATGGTTCAAAAAGGCCCGTTTAAATTTCTTCATGCTGTCAATATTATCTTCTTCGAGATAATGACTGAAATAAATGCCAGCCAATTCTTTCCAGATATAAGCGACGTCTTTGCTATTTAGTATATCCCACAGCCAAGTACAGGTGCACGACAAAGCGACCATCGAATTTAAATTGGAGTATTCGAGGATATTAAGCTGGATATCATGAGAAAGGGCGCTCCTATATGATGCTGGTTGACTATATGTGGTTTTTTCTGAAATAGAAGCAAGTATAGATTGGATATTCAGCGGATTTAACCGGCTTAATATCTGTAAATCATTAATTTGTTGCCGTGAAATAGTTAAGATTTCCTGAAGATCGCAGCTCACCTCAAGCAGGCCGGAATTGATTTCAGTTTTGATTTTCCAATACAACCGTAATAGAGGCAGATAGGCTTTTTGAAGTTTCGTGGCGTCATTTTTTCGAATTGCCTGGTCCAAAATTCGGGAATGTCCGGCAATTTCCCGTGCTATACTTTTTATATGTTGATCAGAGATTTTATCGACTAAATGCGAATTTTCTTTATTCATAAGTAATAGAGCCTTAACTATAAATAGAGTGATTTTAGAAAAGTTTCTGCTTTCAAGATTTGGATGGCATCTTTGTGAGTCTCATGACGAATATTTTGAACGATTTGTATTGCTTCACAATTATTTTTTTTCTGAAACTTAACTAATGATGGCGATAACGAATGATCGCTGGATTTAACTTCAATTAATTGCTATATGATTAAAAATATCTAAACGAGCGCTGCCGGTGACTAACACACGCATATTTTCTGGCTTAGTATCGTATAATCCTTTAAGATAATTTTTCCAAAGAGGCATTTTATGGAGTTCATCCAAAATCAACAATTCCGTAGAAGGCAGCCAACTTTGCTCAGCTATTATTTTTTGATCTGAAAATTGATCATAATTGAGATAAAAGCTCTTTGAAAATTGCCGGGCAATACGCTTAGCGAGCCAGATTTTTCCAGATTGACGAGGCCCTACCAAAATAACCATTTTTTTATTAAGGTCCTCAATAATAGCAGGAAGTTGTACTCTATCCATAATTGACTAATTTAAATCATATTTCAAAAAAGTCAAGACTTTTTTAAAATATGCTTCAAGAAAGTCAAAACATTGCCGTTACCAGTACCTGGCGTTGCTGTTTTTATTTAGCGCCGAAGGTTAAGCCCCTGTTGTGAAATAATTATTTTTCAATATAAATATTTTTCGCAGAAAATGCCCTACACTTTGGGGGATCGCAAGGGGGAGTTGCGCAGTGCTCCTCCCCCTTCATTCCGAGCAGAGGCTTTGCCTCGCGCAGGATCAAAACAGGAAGCAGCTACCGCTGTACTCAGCGGGAGCCGCTGCCGGTTAGCTCCGGCCCTGTGCTGAAATTTTATTATTGGGTAAAATAATCCAGTCATCATTATTTTGGTCAGATACATCGTCAACAACACCCTGAGCTTTCCCTAAATAAGAAATCGCGCTAATTTTGTTGCCGCTTAATTTGATCGTATTATCAAAAGCGCTCGTGTAATATCGGCCTCCGCTGTTAGCAGCTACCCCATACGCGTCACCCAAAAATCCGTTAGCGGTAGCCTGAATGGAGTTATCGGAGATATTAATAGTATTATCATTTCCAGCTATGTTGACGCCAAAAACGCTGGCATGCTTGCCCGAGCCGGTCGCCACGATGGTGTTATTATTTAGATTAGCCGTGCTCCACCCATTCTGAATTAACACGCCATCCACATTCGCATTATCGCTACTGCTGGAAGCCTGGATAAAATTAGAAGAGGCGTTGACCGTATTATTATTAGCGGTATCGGGAAAATAAAAATCTTCAGCGAAACCGGCGACTAACACATTAGATCCCTCGGCCTGGCTGAAAATCTGGTTGCCATTCATATTAAGAGTGTCGTTATCCGCTTTCAATTCCACACCATAAGCAATTCGGACTAACTCGCTATCATTTTCCGCATTCGCCCGAATAAGATTGTTAGTCAAAGTAAAATTGCTATAATCACCGGTTAATTCGACACCAAAAGCGTTTGCAGCCTTAGAAACCGCATTAATATTGCTGTTGTTGATAGTCAAGTTGTTATCAACCGCCAGTTGATTGTTCCCATTGAACATACCTTCAAAAAGCCCATAGGCGTTAGCTTGTGAAGTGACCGAGATTGAACTGCCATCAATTTTTATATTATTGTTGTTAAACGCCGGCGTTGAATATTCATAATTGCCGAGAAAAACCCCAAAGGTTGAGCTATTATCAATATTTTTTACATTGATTTGAGAGTCTTTAATATATAAATAATTATTAGCGACACTGCTGCTGTTATCAGAGAAGTAATTACCCAAATAAACTCCAAAAGCGCTATTGGAAAGTTTTGCTCCCACCACCTGAATATTATCTTTCGTCAAAGTAACGTGATTATTTTGAGCGTTACCTTGAATCGCTTGATCATTACCCACGAAAACGCCGACTGGATCACTCACTTTATAAGCGGAAACGCCGATGTTAGTATTGTCAATAGACAAGCTACTATCGGAAACGCCATCCAGTTTAACGCCAACGACTAAACCTCCGTTATCATCATTAGAAAAAGCATTTATCTGTGAATCTTTGATATAAACGGAGTCCTGACTCCCCAATTGAATACCCGTTTTATAAGCTCGTGAGGGATTAATACCCGGATCGCCGACGCTGACACTGTCGAGAATTACGTTTTGAGCGCCGTCATCTATTCGTATTCCCACGTTTTGTGAACCATCATTAAATAATTGCAAATGCTCCACAGTGTTATCGCCTTTTAATTCCAGCGAGCCGAATAGAGTCGGCAAAGCGTTCCAATTAGCTGCTGCGGTAAAACCATCGGCGCGCCCGTACAATGATTGTCCTTCATTTAATGTCAATGTGCCTGCGGAATTAGGCAAAGTATATTGCCCGGTTTCTACGTATAAATTAGCGTTGGGATTAGTGGAATCAATGCTATTGATGGCATCCTGGGATAATTGGCAGGGAGAATCTGCTGTGCAGGAATCGCCGCCGCCACCCGCGGTGAAAAACCAAATATTAGAGCGTTCAATCCCGTATTGGCCCGTGTATTGTGTTCCCGTTAAAACAGGTTCGCCAGTGGTTGAGCCACCGGCTGTTGCGGCTAAATGACGCTGGACAGTATCAACGAAACGATCCTTTAAGTCTGTATCACCATAACCGCTACTTCTGCCACCCAGGGCAATACTGAGGCCAATTTTGACAGTGTTATGCATGACTCCGTCGTAAGCCTCGCTGCCCTCCAGGCTCAGGAATCGGTTCACCGGTACTTCCAGCCGGACAGCGCCTCCGAGGATAGAGTCGTTATTTTTCGGTGCAAAGTAATAAGTACCTAAATAAAGTTTGGTATTATTTTTTAAATAGGGCAATCTGACGCCGACAGTAAAATCCGCGCCGGGGCCGGTGGATTCAAAGAGATCCACCAGTTGATCCAGTTGATCATGGCCTGAAAAAGTAACCGAATTTGTGTCGCCGATCTCATCGGCAAATACTTGTCCGGTATTTATGCGTTGGCGGCTGATAGGGAAATATCCGTTTACCGAAAAATCAAAACGATCGCCCAGGCGTTCCAGGCCAGGACTGAGAAACCAAAAAGAATGAGAGGATGACCGGTTATAATCCGTGAATAGACTTCCTCCTAAAATTCCCCAACGGTCTTGCAATAGGCGATAACCTCCCCCCAGGCTAGCTGAATATTTATCGGTGCTATGGAAAATGCCCTGCGGGTTTAAATAAAAAAGACTGCGGCCGGGATGCCCGGTGACGGGAATCAGGCTATCCGCAGACAGTGAACTGACATCCCCGAACAAACCAGTCAGAGTGACTCCCGGATAAGCCGGGAACAGGATAGTGGGAGAAGTTTCGGCTAAAGCCAGTGGGATGGATACAAAATTCAGGACCAAACCAGCCGTAACTAATGATTTAATATATCTTATCTTTTCCATGCCTATCCTTCATTTTTACTGTTTATTAAACTTCTGTTTTTTGATAATAACACGATTTTATAAAAACACAAAATTACTTGATTACGGGTATCGGATCGTGGATTAATTTATGAATTTCTTCATTAGATGTACGAGATGTTCTTTTTAGGCAATTTTTAAGGAATTCGACTCAAAACGATTAGGTTTTCGGCAATATTAATAGATAGGTTGTCCTTTAGCTTGATCTCCATTTCTAATCGTTGTCGTGCACGTGATGTAGGTATCAATAGATATAAACGATTCAGTGCAAATTTCGGAGGTTATTACACTATGAAAAACTTCTTTTTTGGGAACTAACTCCCAACCCATCGGCTTACCCCAATTGGGATTCGAATAATAAGACAATTTATTGCCGCTAGCCTGTATGGATACAGGAGTTTCTTTTTGGTTATTTTGATTGACAAAACTGAATGCAATGAAATTTCCAACGATGGAATTTGCAGACATGGGTGGGAATTGATGATTCTGATTCGGAAGTAAATTAATAGTGGTTTTTTCGCGAGTTTTTTGCGTCACTTGATATGGGACATCGCTTTCATTCCTAATTTTCATGACATAATAAGTTTTGGAAGGACGAGTGGATAAACTTGAGATATCTGAAAGACATTGATCTGGCAACGCTCGATGACGTTTGTACCAGGCTAAATAATTTTTACCCTCGTTAGTTGGTAATTGACTAAAACTGACAGTTGGCCCTTGAGAGTAGAACTTATTTTTTTCACTTAAGCCGTAAAAATAAGCTTTATTGGGTTCTAAATGAATAGTTTCAA
The DNA here is from genome assembly GCA_963832945.1 of uncultured Pseudomonadota bacterium. Lineage (GTDB taxonomy): Bacteria > Pseudomonadota > Gammaproteobacteria > Coxiellales > Coxiellaceae > JAFEDN01. The sequence continues at coordinate 1,291 of CAWHVV010000019.1, read as the reverse complement.
GAATAGTTTCGGGTATCGCTCCTTTGTTCACAAAGTTTAATTGGTAAACGCCGGGGTCGGCGTAAAAACATAACATTTTATAGGAATTATGATAACCCAGAAGACCCAGATAATGCTTATTAATATATACCTCTGAGGTTCCATATTGAGTGCCTTCCAAAGCCGTTCCCGCAACTAAAAATAAATCAACTTCAAAAACAGGTTGAACCAGGTAAACTAAAGCTTTATGACTATTGAGTGGATGTGGAAGCGGTGAAGTATTAGGCTGATTCGTCCAATTTGATTTGTATAAGGGGCAGGGCAACCTGACAAAAAGAGCGCCAATGACGAAACAGCTATTACTCTAAAAATCTGCATATGTACTCCGGCTTTGAGTATATTGTCTCAATTATTCAGAACTTTAAGTAGCGCTTGCGCTGCCGCAGTGGATGATGCCGGATTCTGACCGGTGATAAGACGACCATCAATAACGACAAAACTCTGCCAATTGGGCGCTTTTTCATAGAGTCCACCTAAACGTTTCAATTCATCTTCGACAAGAAATGGCACAATTTTTGTCAGTTGCACTTCTTCCTCTTCACTATTGGCAAAACCAGTCACTCTCTTACCTTTCACTAAAGGTTCGCCTTTATAAGTCACCCGATGAAGCACGCCAGGCGAATGGCATACCAAAGCAATGGGTTTACCGGAATTGTAGAAAGACTCCAGCAAGCGCGATTGAAACGGGACTTTCTGCAAGATCCCATAAGGGACCATGGCCACCAGAATAAAATACTGTGTCAAAATTTTCCGCCCGCATGTCAGCCAGTTTAACTGTTTGCGATAGTGCTTTTTTTGCTGCCTCATCCTGCTTAAACCGAGTCATCGCAGGGGTCTGATTTTCTGGCAAATCGCTCTTTGGATCGATCGGAGGCTGGCCACCTTTCGGCGATGCTAAAGTCAATTTCACCCCCGCATCTCTAAAAACAAAATAGGGCGCTGCGAATTCTTCCAGCCAGAAACCAGTCTTGCGGCCTGTGTTTCCCAATTGATCGTGCGAAGTCAAAACCATTAAAATTTCCATATATCTTTTCCTTGTAAGTGATCTGTCAGGACTTCGCTAATGATACGTCAATATCGCCGGGCTTCCAAGTTATATTCTTGCTTAATTTGTAACCATTCACCACATTTAGGCCCTGTGGGCCTAAATGTGGTGATGTCTCTGGCGATTTGAACTAAACCAATGTTCAACCGATATAAATCATGCTTGCCCATTTCAATAAAAAATAGACCCATCACTTAAATTAGATTG
>CAWHVV010000018.1:0-75147 GCA_963832945.1 uncultured Pseudomonadota bacterium | reverse complement strand
TGCCTGAGCCAGTACACGCCTGACTGTGCTGTGGTGGATGGAAAATTGTCGGGCAATCGTGCCGATGGGCCATTGCTCGACATGATAGAAACGCAAGATTTTAGCTTCCAGGTCATCAGAAATAGTCATTCAAGTGCTCCAAAGGTTTAAAGGGAAGTACACCCAGGAGGTCCTTGTGGTTGTGCTGACGCACGCACCTGGGAAAGGTGTAAAAAACCGGGGCGAAGGAATCTCCAGCCGGAATTCCCGCAAAAATGACAGGAAGTCTCGGAGTTTTTGGCTTCAGGGACTCGCCGCCGGGTTTTTTTAACCTTGAGGATCACTAGATCATGAATGGGCGTTTCCTGGGAACGGTGATGCGTTACTTTTTGTGATTGACGCTGTCTTTGGCGTTGCCGATAACGTTGTTGTCGCAGGGCTTGCCTGAGCTTACCCTGCCGGGTTTGCCGGTAACGTTGAGCGGCGGCGCGCAGTGAAGTCGCTCGTGCCAGACCAGCGCAAGGACCTGGGCAATAAATCTGGCCCCGGTCACAAGCGCGGCAGATGATTACCCGGCGGCGGCAACGGGAGCAATGATATAAGCGTGCGGAATTTTCCATCAGACATCCAGCGCTGACGAAAAATAAATGGGTTAGCTGTGCGATGGGATCGAAAAATGCGGTATAATAAACCCGGGTCGCGGCAGTCGAGGGGGTGACAGTGATTGGGGTTCTAAATCAACAACTTTCACCAGATAGCGTCAGCAGCGACCTTATTATCGCTCTTATTTCCATCCGTAAACTGTTTTTTATCAGAAAATTTCTTCTTTGCTTTCATCAAAAAGTCGAGTTCCCCTGAAAGTGAGTCCTCTTCCCGTGCTGTGTTCCGCGGCAGCCGTGGATAGCCGTGGACAACGTCCTTGTTGCCCACTGGCTACCCACCGCTGCTTCGCGACTCAACGCTCCGCCGTGGATAACTCGCTATCCTTCGCCTTCCAGGCGAAGGACTTAACGCGAGTTACCCACCGCTTCGCTTTAAAAAAAGTTTTTGATAAAAAATACTGAAATGATATTTTAGATTAATTGGTACGATTAATACTCCTTCGCCAGATTTACGCGGTTTTTAGCCGCCATCTACACTGTTTCACATTAGCCAGTTGGGGGCGTTGCTCCGGCGCTTCATGCATGCAATTTCGAATAATTTCTTCAAATTCTTTCGGTGTGTCCTTAGGAATATTTTTTGGCTCTTTGGATTCTATTAAATCAAACGGGTCTTGACGAGTAATTAATTCCCCAAATATGATCGCCAGGAAATACAGGTCGGTTGCCGTCGTCACTGGTTGGCTGTTGTTCCGAAATTCTGGGGCGAAATCATAATATTCTCTCCACTCAGAAGCAAAAAGATGGAAACTACGCGAATCTCCGTATTGAGTTAAAATAGAATGCTCAAAATCCGCTAATTTAGCGCGGAAGGCATTGTCTAACAGCACATTACGGCTTGATAAATCTCCGTGAATGATATCCTGCTTGTGCAGTTCTTCTAACCCTTGAATGATATCCAGGGAGATTTGGTAAAGTACTGTCCATGTCAGCGCTTGTTTGCTCTCATGAAGCAGAGTTTCTAAAGTCCCACCCGGCATATATTCCATTACTAGCGAATAATGTGGTCCCAGCCAAGAAATACCCTCTAGCTTCACGATGCGTTCTGATTCATTAAACATGGCCATGATCAGCGCTTCCTTGAAAATCCTTCTTTCAGTGGATTTTTTGATAACGATTTTAGATTCACCCCGCTGGCCGATATATACTTTATTTAGTGGTCTATTAGATATTTTCTTACTCAGTTTCAAATTGATAGGATCAATGATCTTCTGTCTCAGAATCTGAATGGCAGGAACTGAGATGGCGTGCCGCGTTAATTGCATACGAATAGGAAGGTAATTACTGTAAACTTTAATAGCTGCTTCTAGTACATCCTCCCAATCTTTTTGTATAAAAATATAGTCGTTGATAATTATAGATATGTCAATAGCTGGATTTATTAATATTTCCATCAGTAATGGACCCAAAATTAGAATAAAAAATGAATGCTGAATAAATGAGGATCGTTTCCTCATTTCAAAGAGTTCATCATAGTTAGCCAATTTTGATGAAAGCGATTGAGGAATTTCGCTGTCATATTCTACTAAATATTCTGCTACCTGCTGAGAATGTGTAAATTCTATAGGAAATCTATCATCAGTAGTTGTTATATTAGGATCCGCCCCCTTCTCAAGCAAATGTAATACAAGATTAGAATTCGGAGACTCTATATCCATTGAAGACCATCCATAGCGCATTTCAGGCTTGATCTTGTCCAAAAATAATTTAAGTCTCCCAAAATAACAACCGTAATAGTGCTCTACGGCAAGATGGAGTGGAGTCATCCCGTTATTGTCTTGGGCATTAATATTTGCTTTAGCTTCCAATAGTTTTTGCATTATATATATTGGATTTAATTCAGAACAATTAAATAATGCGCAATCACTAAAATATCCACGACTACCCCTAAAGTACGGGGAGTTAAAAGTAGTAGGAGCGAGCTTTTATTGCAGCGATATGAAGCGCCGTCATCCCCCTATTATTGCGTTGGCCTATTGTATCCTCATTTAGGAGGTTATCGATCTTGGTCTCAAAAAATACAGCCTTATGTAAGGGCATGGGGGATATGTACTTGCTTTCTAGAAATTTTAAAGGGTCCGGTGATGGTAAAATAATATGATTTTCAGGGTCTTCCATATCCCCCACCATCAATAGACATAAAAAAGCCATCGGATTTAAAATGCGGTACGGCGATTGTTCTTGGCCCTCAAAAATATAATCAATAATATAAGGATAATCGCCCAATAATTCCCGCAAAGGCTTGCGCCAATCAGCCATTCCAGTCTTTTCTTCCCTTCCCTGAAACTTAAAATAATCTGAGTCTATTGCATTCAAATCAAAAACTGATTGAAGTAGCCGCCAAAACGGTATTAGGAGATCAAAGACTGTAAAATAGAATTTGAATCTCGGCGTTTTTAATAATATTTTCATTGTTTTTATGTTCTCTCTTTAAATATTTTTACAGACATCATGACATTTTGAATTTTCCATTGCAGTTGTCTCACTAGCCCACCGTTTCCCTGGCCCTATCTGGGATCTGGGTAAAACTCTGGCTAAACATTCATTGTCATCTCGATCTTAAATTCCGGGGATGATGAGGAACGCTAGATAGGGTTATGGCAGGTAGCGCTATGATGTAATTCGTTACAATAGAAGTCTTCTTCGAAGAGTGATGATTTTTAAATAACTGACCCCCACTCGAGTTTTTATAAATATTTAAAGGTTTTTTGACTGCCCGTCTATTCGTCAATATATTTCGTACCGAATGAGGTAAATCGCTCAGAGTGGCTATCTCGATCAAAGTTTTATTTCCATAGGCGGATTTGTTTATATAATAAGGATAATATCTTTTTTCACAACTAATGATCTTATTTGAAAGTAACCAATTCATTAATTTAACTAAAGCGTCTTCTCTCATGAGTTTATGTTTTTGGACAATGACGCCTATGATTTGATTCCCACGCACAGTGAAGTGATCCATTTTTTCCGTTGGCGGAATTTGTTTGTCCCAATTTTTAAAAAATAAATTTAATAGTTCATAATCCTCACTCAAAAAAATATTGTTAAATATTCTTCTGATCATTTCATTGGAAAGTTCTAGAATATTTAAACCTAATTGAAGAAAGAACTGGATGGCTAGTGGATGATAATATTGATTTAAAAAATATTTATGGCTTAGATTTTCTTCATTAAGCACGCGAAAACAGTTAAAATCTCTTAAATTCCAGGCTTCTATCCTGAATGCAAACAGAGCGATGGGGTCTTTCTTCAGAGTCAAAATCCACTCATTTAATACAAAATAAGCGCCATACTCTATTAATTCATGACATACCTGCCACACAAATTTTTGATTATTTGAATAGGGTGCAGTTCCTTTATGACGACGACATTAATGATTGGAAATGATCTAAATTTCTTATTTTTGAGGAATAATTTCTATCATGTTCACTTTTTAAATGGTATGCCCAATAATCGTCAAAGTCCCCACTTGTAACGAGAGAGCGTAGCTTAAGAACAGATTCTGCACCTGACAAGCCCCATCTCGCACCGGTAATGTCTATCCTATCTTTGATAAGATAGCGACATGCACCCTCAATAACTCCCGTTGCAATCGGATATCCATGCTTTAAATATTTGACGTAGTTCATATAAGGTTTATGTTTTGCTACATATCTGGCGCAATCTTTTGCAGTCTGCTTTTTTTCTTTTGTTAGTTTTCGTTTGGCTGCTGACATTCTTATGCTGCCAGCTACTTTACCCGCTTTACCATTCAGTATTTGCGTAAGCTTTTCCTCAACCCAGGCCTCACAACCCGCATGATTGGTCTCATCAATAAATACGCGTGCAGCATCCCATAGATATTCGATAACATGAATAATATCCAATATGATTGATACGCTAACCCCTTCTTTTTTTGCCAGCGCCTTTACAACATGCAACTGATGCTTATTGCCATCCACAAGAATTACCCATTCTTTATTATGCTTTGGATCACGCTTGTTGGCCTCTGAAAACATCGCTCTGATGACGTCATCTGAATCTTTTTCAACGCTAGCCCACACGCGTTTTTCGATCGGGCGCGGACGACGTAAATCTGCTTTTTGCCGTCTCAATTCTTCTATAACATCCTGTGGTACTCTAGTAAATTGTTCAATTAAGTAAATTGAAGCCACTTGCGCCATACGCTTACGGTTCGACTTCTCTCCTCGCGATAAGCGAGTCTTCATTTTTTGTTTGGCATCTGTGGCACGTCTTTGGGTTTCTTCCCTGAGCGCATCGTGACGCATTACAATGCCTTTTCCATCCGTGGTTAATACCAGAATGGTAGTTTTCCGGCTCTTTTTTGCCATTTTATGAGTATAGTACGCATCAAAATCAACTGAACATTCTTCTACCATGCGAATAGCTTGTCGCTTTCCCACGGTAACACCCGATATCTCTTGCGTCAGGTTTAATGCTTCCGAAAATGCAGTTGTGGCAATGCGTCTCGCAATAAAACGTTGCAATCCATATGAAAACGACGACGAAATGGGTAAATTTAGTAATGCGTCTAATGGAAATAAATTAGGATGATCTCGAAGGGAATAACCTGTCCTTGTGATGTCGATTGCACCAAATAAAGTCTGCAACGTTCTTTTATATAAGCGTCTATGAGTTAAAAGTATACCGCCAGTTGTCGTGATGGCTTCGCCAACATTTCCAGTGCCCCTGGAGTCTGCATGACCTTGTAATATTTTTCGTGTTAGTTCGCGACCATCCTGGCCAATCTCAGATTCGATTGCATTGAGCCACAATGAAGAGGGGGACTTGTATTTTTCGACCATTTGAGTAAACTGCTCCTCAGCTTCCCTGAAAACATCCGCCACTGACAACTTCTCCAGCCACTTAAACAAGCAAAAAATGCCACCTTGCGGCAAGTCCAAATTTTTAAAGAACAAAATATAAAGGAAATTTTAGATAAAATCAATAGAATCAATGATTTTTCGTCGTCATAAAGGAACTGCACCCATTTGAATAACCATAATGCGGTAGTTCTCTTTGGCAAACTTCGACTATTTTTCCTTGATCACAAGCAAGAGAAAAAGCAAAGAGTTTCGTGAAGGTAATGAAAGAAGATTCCAAATTTTGGAGTTGTTGAAAAATAATTAAAAAATGGTGAATGTTTTCTGATATCGTAAATTTTTTTTGATAATATGATCCTAAAATCTGAGGGATATAACTTTGAAATATCTTCTCTAACGTAATATTTTTCCGATTTTTTTCCTTGTTATTATCAATTGATTTTTTATGTAATACAGAAATCAGATTGTCACCTTGATAATCTCTATCAAAAATGATCTGATATTCTTTTCGTATTAAAAGATAATGATCGACTATTAAATGAGTCAATTCAAAACCCATGAGTGTATTAAACTCAACCCAAAATTTTTCCCCCTCCCCTCTTCTCTGACCAGAGTTTATAGGAAAATGATGATAATACAGTTTCATCCATGCTCTAAAGCGTTGTATATTTCGATTGAGGGAATTCACCTGAAATTCAGACTCACAAGCCTTTGCTTCTGATAACAGCATCCCTTTGAGGTAGGGAAACCGTTCTGTTAACTCAGTTAAAATGATTTTATCGATCATTTTTTTGTGGGATGATGATTCAAAAATATTAAACAGATATTTTTCAACAGAAATGAGAGAAGAAAAAGCGAAGATATTGAGAAAATGAAAAATTTCTAACACAAGAACGGAGGGTAATCGTTTAAAACTATTCTTCACAGACAAAGCTCCAAAAATTTAATAAAACTATCTTATCGCATATTACTATTTTTAGAAAGGCTATTTTTAATTCCCGCTGAGTACAGCGGCAATTGCTTTTTGGCTTAAAACCTATATCCGGGGTCGATGCCCGGAATGAGGGGGAGGAGCGCTGCGCAACTCCCCCTTCATTCCGAGCATCGGCTCTGCCGAGCGCAGGATCAAAACAGGAAGCGGCTACCGCTGTACTCAGCGGGAGCCGCTGTTGTCTTATCATCAAAATAAGCTATATAATGCAATATGGCTGATATGAAAATTAGTACACAATCCTCAACACTAACTGACGTTTTAAATACTATTTTATTGTTACTAAAATTTCGATGGACTTGGTATCTGAACATTATGAAAGCCAGGTTAATCCGCTCCAAACACGGCATTATAGTGCTCATAGCGTTATTAGCACCTACAATTGCCGCTGTTAATTATGTTATCACAGAGCCTTTCAATGTAATTATTAGATCCTCTGAATTTAGTGGGATATTTTTGACAAATTGGTTTCTTCTTTATGTGATTTACGTTTTATGGATGAGCATTCAAAAAGCAGGTGTCATTCCATCCGCAGCTCATCAATATATTAATATTCTGCCAATTAATCCGTTGATTAACCGGTTCGTCGATTTATCTATAGTAGTCATCGCGAATAATTTTATGTGGATACCAATTTTACTGATTTTGAATAAAATATCCACAGAAAGTAATTTCCCTTTTTATTTTTTTAGATTGATAACCTTAGTGAGCATGATGCTTTTTCTGCAAATTAATGTACTCAAATCAAATTTTTATGATTTAATGATTTTTGGTATTATCAACTTAATATTTGTAGCAAGTTTTTCTTTATTTAATAAAAATGTTAGCATCAGCATTTTAATTGATATATTTATGATGGCGGTTCTTTGGTTTAGGTTTTTCAATAATAAATCCCAAAGAACTATTTTTCTAAATTTAAATTTTTTAACAACATTCTCCTCCAGGTTAATTTTTAAAAATTCTTTAATGAATTTTTTTCATTTTCCTATTTATTTTTCAGTCTTTTTTAGGAAATATAAGACAATAACTTACATAAGATTCTTGCTGGCTACCTTAGTATTAATTTTTGGCATAATAGTCACGTCATTATTTGGTACATCCGACGCTACAAAAATTGCTATACCGGTATTCATTCTCATCACTTTTATATTAAGCGGCTTATTTCCCATAATACAAGTAGAGCAGGATAAATATAGAGCTTTTCTTAACACACTTCCCTATTCCAGAATTTCCTGGTGCATTCGTAATCTTTTCTCAACGATATGGGTGCTATCTCCCTTATTGGTCAGTTATTTACTGATAATATCCTTCCTATTCAAAACCTCTCTGGTTTTTAATATATCTATTTACTTATTAATGCTTCCTTTATTAACTATCTTGTACTTTGTGCAGGCACAAAAGAATTTGGGAAACTTTCTTTCTATTATCGTTTGCTGTAGTTGGTTCTTTGCGGTCACATATTTTTTGGGATGAAACTGATGGATAATTTAACTTCAATGGAAGTGAGAAATATAGGTAAAAAGTACAAACAGCATGTCATCTATGAAGAATTTTCTTATATATTTAATACCGGCTGTTATGCAATTAATGGCCCGAATGGGTGTGGGAAATCTACTTTTCTTAGGATTATTACCGGAGCTGAACCAATCGAAACAGGATATGTTAGCATTGGACCCATATCTCTCAGGAAAAATCCTGTCCTGTTTAAAAAAAAAATTGGCTATTGTCCAGATAAACTAAGCATTTATCCTTTTATTACTGGTCGAGAATTTATTCATTTTATAAAACTCGCAAAAAATTCAAAAGATGAAGATACAAAGGAACTCTTCGACAGCTTTAACATTCAGCCATTTATGGATAAGAGATTTGAAGAAATGTCGCTCGGCACCCAAAAAAAATTTATGCTTATAGGGGCATTAATCGGTAACCCAATCATAATTATTCTGGACGAACCAACTAATGAATTAGATTCTAACACTAAAGAAGTGATTATTAATTATTTGAATAGCGTAAAAAAAGAGAAAATTATCATATTTTCAAGTCACGACCTTTCATTAATCAATATGGTTAATGCAACCATTTTAAAACTGATCCCTGGAAAAAATACTCACTTTTCGTAACTAATCGCTCCTAAACAGGCAAACGCGCAAGTAGTTACACTTTTTCTAAATTTTAGCGGCATCATAGCTCCTTAACCATGTTTTCATTTTAGCACCCGCCACCTGAATGTGGTCTCCGTGTCCAATAAAGGCTACAATTAATTTGTTAAGAAAATGAAGTAACTTTGGTAGTGGACGCAAGATATCAATAATGAGAACAATACGTTCTTCTTCAGTATTATTATGTACCTGGTGGATATAACCATCATCAAATACAAAACATTTACCTTCTCTCCAATGCGTTTTTTGGTCCTCTACCTGGAAATAGCAATCTTGCCATTTTTGAGGAATTTTTAGCCCCAAATGAACTCGCAATATGCCTCTGTATATACCTGTATGGGGAGGAATATGTTTTTGCGGCTCTAATTTCGAGAAGAAAGCGGTTTTCATACCCGGAATCTGATTTAAAATATCGACCGTATTAGGACACAATTGGCACGCTTCTTTCACTTCCATTCCAAAACCATATAAAGGAAAAACCGTCCATTTCCCATCCTGAGTTAACCCATATTGTTGTTCATGAATTTGCTCAAACGCGGGAAATTTTTTAAATTTTTTAAGCAAATTGTCGAGTTCTAAGGTAATTACCGACGTATTCTTTTCTAATAATTCCAGATCAGGAAAATCACTAAGTTGATATAATGCTTTATCTTCTACCAGCGATCTTTTCACTATCAACTTTTCAATAGAACGTATGAATTTGGCAATTATTTTTCGTAACAACCGATTAAGCAATGAAATCTGGTTTTTACTCATAATACATCTCCCTTTACATTTCCTTTAGCGGGAATTGCTGAAGTTGCGGATATTTTTTTTCATAAAAATTTTCGGCTTCCTCAATAGTACTTCGCATCAAAGTGATAAAATTAGGAATTAATAATAATAAGGGCAATAAAATTGCTGAAATTAACCCGGTAACAATTAAGTAGTTAAATAGCAAATGTGTTTTTATAACAATTCCGGTTACCAGAAAACCTAGCGGTATACAAATATTGGATAACACTTTAGAACAAGCCATTAACCTTGATCTAAAAATATCTGGAGTAGCCAACATTCTTATAAAAGAGGAATTGATATTATGCATCATTAGCCCAAAACCCACAAAATATACGCACACAGACAAATAAATAATTCCCATATTTAATCCAAATACACTGATTCCCAAACTCATAAAAACCATGCCGCCAACAGTAACGAAATCTTTGGCAAATATTTTATTTAAAAAACGAGTTAAAATCGATCCGCTCATAGAACCCAATGAAAAACTACCCCACAAAAGTCCCAGGCTCCATGAAAGTTGCGGTTGATATTGCTGTGCTACCGTTGGGATCACTACCATAACGAAAGGAATTAAAATAAAATTAATTAACATCGCAAAAAGATTCCACCATATTTCCAACGGTAATTTTACTATTAACCTTAATCCGGTATGAAAATCAAACCACCATTTCTCAAATACATATCTAAAAAATGATTGGTTTACTTCAATCGTGATATCTTTGCGGATCGCTAATGTACATAATGCAGCAGTTAAAACTGCGATGCTATTTAACAAAAATATATTCTTTAAATTAATAATTACCAACAAAAATCCACCGATAGTAACTCCCAGAACCTTATTAAATGAATGGATAAGATTATTAAACTCTATAGCAGACTGTAACTGGTATTTATTTGCTAACATTGGAATTAAGGCAGGAACAACTGTCGTTAATAATGCTGATGCAATAGTTAATAGATTTAATAGAAAACCAACAATAAAAATATTAAAAAAATCGATACAAACAAACACAAAGAATAAAAATAATATAATGCATCCCGTAATGTCGGCAATAAAAGCACATTTTTTGCGAGAAAAAGTGTCTCCTACAGGACCCAACAGGGGAGTAACTATCAAATTAACTACAAAAGTAATAGAAAGCAGAAACGATAACAAACCTGGATTTTTCCATTGCAGTACCCACCAGGAAAAACCCATCTGACCAATACGTAGACCCAAAGTAGAAATTAATTGACCGGAAGCAAATATTAAAAAATCACGGTTAAGATTTTTAAACATGTTATTTAAGTTGGTAGACTATTAAAACAAAAACGATACAAAAGTCGAGGGTCCTCCATGGGAAACTGGGTTCTACCATGCAATACCCTAAAATTATCTATGATTAATATCTGACCTTCCTTTAATTTAAAGCGAATCTGGTTATTTTTTTTGTGGATAAAATCCATAATTTGAGTAAAAATATCAATCACTTCAGGCGAGGACTTAACGGTTTTGAGAATACCAGGGAAAGCAATCCCCTTTCTTTCATTCTCTAAAGCAAAAAAGAGAGCTTTTTTAAATATACCTTTTACGCCATCAATTTCCAAAACGTCATCATTATATAACAAATTTTCAATAGCAGGAGTTGGAATACGTAAGTTATGATAAATATCTTCGAATTTTATCAAGGTAGTCACACCACCCTGGCTTGATTGCTTCTCACAGCAAAGCACAATAATCCGCGGTGGATTTAATGTATGAGCATCATCGGTGTGCAAGGGCTGGGTAAAATTTGAATTAGAGAAATATTTTGAATCTTTTTCAGCAACAATTTTCGAATAAACTTTATCTGAAATTCCACTATCGGTAATGGGTTCACCGAAAATTGGTGTTAACCAATCCTGGACTTGTTCAATGTAGTCCCATATTTTTTTTTCCAGTAATACAAACCCATCCTTTAAAAAATTGGATATCAATGAATTTTTATAATTCAACTCATTTTCTTGAATAGGAATAATCGAGGAAAATGATTCAGAATTTTCTTTATTATAATCTATATCAGTATTGATAAACTTATAAAAATTCATAAAATAATCACGATCGCAAATTTTCATAGACAACTCCTAGTAATTAAACAGCGTATAGATTCATTTTACGAGCAAGTCTATCGAGTTCTCTACTGCTGCGTAAAATAATTTCCTGTCCATGCTCCGTAAATTTTTTAAGATGAATAGCAATAAGTTTTTTGGCAATCTCACCCATTTGAATAATTCGTTCGGAAGGGCCGTGATATTTACCCTGATAGTCTAACGTATCTGTGGCTTCTCTATGTAAAAGAACCTCGACTCCTACCACATAAGAATGAAAACCTATATAAAGCTGAAAAGATTTTCCACCTGCTTTATGATCTAAATCGGTTTCGACCTGGAATGCTTTTAACGGATCGATAAGTTGTAATTTTACCCGATCATTAATAAATAATAGCATGTGAACAGTTTGATGAAGTAATAGTTCCTGGAAATCTCTAGACGAATGTTTATCGTGTAAATCCATATTTGATAGACCAATGGTATAGTTAGTAGTGCCTTCAAAATATTTATCTAATTTATTAATAACAATGATTCTGGCCAAAAAGTTAATCAGCCTGTAAAGATCACTGTTTATTAATTTGAGCTGTTCTATCACATCGGCAAAGTAATTTTCTTTTATTTTTTTGCGCATTTCCATGCTATTTTCACCGTAATAATCCTTTCTTTCCCTGCAAAAGGAAGGAGAATATTTCTTTAATTCTTCAAAATCTATAATCTTTGGAGACTGCCAGGTTATGGGTGTTTCAAATATTGAATTTTCTGAAAGAAATTTATTATAATTACTTTGTAATTGATCAAATTCTTCTAATTTAGTTTTTAACAAACCAGCAATACTGTCCCAACAGTAATCTTTTCCATATAAATAAAACATATATCTCTCCTGCGATTAAAGAATTGTTCGCGCCAATTTTGATTTCCATTGATCATAATTTTCATTATTAGACCTTTCAACACGTGGTGGAAATGAGGCGCGCTTATAACTAAAATACTCACTCCGTAGGTCTCCGCATTCCATTAAATTATAAGTCAAAAAAAAGCTTCTCCTCGGCATATTAGTTTTATTTGGGTCTGATTGATGAATTAAATACGAACTAAAGATCAGTATATCTCCAGGTTGCATTGGAATATATTGCCACGAAATTTTTGATAGTTGATGCGGTGGAACTGAGCCATTTTCGTGGGGTACTATTTTTTTAGAAAAAAAATCACTCACTTGTAAACAACCATTCTCAATATTTGTCTCCTGGAGGGGGAGCATAATCGTATACATTTCTTCGCGAACAAACCTCGTAAAAGCTGGAGCATCTTGATGCGGATTAAACCCGCCACTGCCAGGCATTTTAAAGTTAATTTTATCTTTGAAAAGTAAATAATTCATTTTGGTAATCTTTTCTAAAATTTCTATCAGCTTCCCTGTTAATATATCCGAGGTAAATTTTTTATTGAATAAATAAAAATCTTCTACTCGGTTTAACACCTCTTTTTGATCCAGGTTCGAAAGTTCAAAGTATTTCATTGGGCCGCCCGGCTTTTCCGACAAATTCTCCAAGGCGTCTACAACCTGACAACAAAATTGAAATTCACTGGTATCCAGAAAATTTTTTAATAAAATATATCCCTTATGACTTAATTCATTCTTTAAAGTATCCATATTCACCTCTCAAAATATGATTAATAATTTTAGTAGGCAATGAATCATCCTTAACGAATTTGGCATAAATTGATTCATCATCTTGATGGAATATTAAAGGCATTATCCATTTATCTTTTCGTTCAATACTAATAACAGGGATATTTCTTTCTCTGGCAATTTTAAATAACCAAATATCGGTCATATTCGGATGCTTAAAATCATTGAGGTTTACTTGATAAGTATTAGAATGAAAAGCTATGGTTCCAGTTCCTGGGACATCGACATGTGTATCATTATCCAATTTTCTCATATAATGAACACCTTTTTTTTCCTGATAATAAGATCTCAATATTTTTTTAGGAACAATATTACCATGTACACAAATAAAAGCAGAACGTTGATAGCAGTCAATTTTTTCAACCATAATCTTTATATAATCTTTTGGGTAAAACAAATCATCATCTAAAGCTAATAGATACCCTTCTTTATTTTGAAGCGCGTAAAATTTATTAATGTCGCCTTTATCGCCGAATTCTTGACTCGTAAAGAATTGAATTTTTTCCTGATAGAGAAAATTAGGAATCGTTTGGTAATTATTTAAAAAGATATATAAAAAATCAACCTGGTTAATAATAGAATTAACGACAGTTCGCAAATGATCACTCCTTGAAGGGATAGTAGCTAATGAAGCAATCACTTTATCATTCATTTAGTTACGTCACCCTGTGTCATATTTCTAGAATAATAAACCTCCATTTTTTTTGGGAGATAAGTAAAATTCCAGGTCCATACCTGATTATCAGCATAAATCTGACGAATTTCCTTAAAAGAGTTCAATTGGATTGGATGGATTATCTGTGGAAAGTGATTAATTGATTCTTTATTAATTCCATTTATCGGCATCCAAATAGGGTATTTATCAGTAAATACTTGATGGACGCATTGAGACACTAAAATATGATCATCATGACCATATTCACCCACTTCATTGTGTGTGTAAACAACATCTATAGATTTATGAAGATATTGAGTTTTTAATAATTCCAGGAGCAAATTTTTACTTTCAGCATATTGCAGGCTTCTGGAAGGATCTTTCCAAAATCCAGGCTCTTCTAGCGCTAATAAGCGTATTCGATCTTTCAAGGGATGCCGGCTTAAAGCTTTTAAACGCCGCTGGCTAAAATTTTCTTTATCATGGCGATGACAATACACAATAACTATTTCATCAAAATAATATGGATTAAACCATAATATTTCGTCATCAGGATGCGCCACAATCAACAGCTTAACCATTCAGTAATCCATTTTTTAATAAAAGGTAACGAGCTCTCTCAACTTCCTGAAGCAGATCAGTATATCTTGGCAAATTAGAATCACGCTCAATAATTATCCCATTAATTGGGACTCTTGGAATTGCATATTCCAGTAAATTCCAAACTGGCTCACTGATAGGATTGGCATGGGTGTCAATCAATGTATTATATTTTTTCGATCCACCAGCCATATGAATTTCAACCACTCTGTCCTTAGGAATCTGCTCCAGAAATTTATGTGGATCATATTGATGATTGACAGAATTTATATATAAATTATTAATATCTAACAGCATTCCACAATCAGCCTTTTCCAGAATGTATGAAATAAATTCCGGCTCCGACAGTGCTCCGCCCGGAACAGGATAATAATAGGTAATATTCTCTAATAAAAAAGGTTTATCAGACAAAGAGGAAATAGCTTTAACTTTTTTAATCACATTTTCGGCAACTTGCTCTGAAAATTGAATTGGCATTAAATGACCTACCTCAATATCTTCTTCCTGTGTTAGTGAAATATGATCACTAAACCACTCAAAATTCACTTTATTTAATATTTTTTTTAGATTATTGAAATAATTATCGGATATCTCTGCGGATGAACCCACTGATAAATCCAGACCATGTAAAACGAGAGGAACGGTTTTAATAATTTCCTGTACAACAGGATCGTCGTCATTTATAAAGAATTTTTCAGTATAAACTTCCACGAAGTCTATTTTGTTAACAAAAGCTAAAATATCTTTACCAATTTCTGTTCTGTAGTTTACTCCAACACCAATTAATTTATCAGTCTTCACAAACATAAAACCTCGCTGTCCTTTGGAATTAACATAACCATTCCAGAATCAACTAAAGTTTTAACTATATTTATTGATTCTTTTAAATTAATACTTAAATACCGCTTCATATTTTCAAAAGCGTGTCTGCTATGTTCCGATTGCTGTAAAGCTTCGATGGCTGATTTTAAAGTATTATTTAATTTAACAGCTAGAATAGTTCCTTTATGTATATTTTTAAAAAATAAAAGTTCTTCAATTGATTCTTGATGGATGATAGTGACAATCTCCTTGCTGCTTTTATTTTTAAGTAGATATTTTACTACTTCTGATATGTTACTATTGAACGATTGTATCTGCATGCAAGGATGGAAAAATATCTTCGTATTTTCTGAATTAAGCAAATTTTCGTCCGAATTTGAATAGCGCAAATGGTTGTAAGCATGAGGATGTAATCCATAGTCAATCATTACCTTAGTTTTCACTAAATCGTATGTAATTAAAGATTGTTCCAAGGTAGAGATTTTTTCCTTATCCAGTAAATATTGACAAAATTTGACAGATTCTAACAAGGGATTTTTTGGCACTACATCATCCAGTTCAATTTCAGATAAGTATCTATCCCAAAATTTATCGAATTGTCTCTCGTTATAGAAAATATTTAATAAATTAAGCGATGCCTTAATATCAATCAGCCTTTTTTTTCGTAAAACCAAAGCGGAAATCATAAATTTTTGACCATATTTCTCCGCAAATTCTATAAATTGCTGGGCCGCACTATCGGTTAAGTTGATTGATTTAACGAATTTAGCAGGATTTTCCAGGGACTTTATTAAGAAGCTGGGATTGGTCACTAATTTTGAAAGTAATAATTGAATATTATTAGAAGGATTAACAAGGTTCATAATAACATTCCTAAAATATATTCATCAATATATTCATCATTGATACGTATTGAACTTTTCTTAATCCCTTCTATTTGAAATCCAATTTTCTTCATTCCGTTCAAAACTACTGTATTATTTGCCATAATACAACACTCCAACCTTTTCACCCCGTCCTCTTTAGCGAGTTGAATTAACTGTTTAATTAACTCTCTGCCTATGCCTTTATGATAATCCTTAAGAGCGCCGGAACTTAATTCCATCAAATGTAATTTTTTTTTAAACGATGGAATATGCCCGCAAATATAACCTACCATTTTTTTTTCGGCAGTTTCAGCAATAATCAGTCTTGAATTGGGTTGCTCGCTGTGAGTAATTTTATTGATATAAGTCAGACACTTTTCTATATTAGTATCCCGCTCATCTTTATCGAAAAGAAGAAAGTCTGATTCTTTGTCTACCTGGATAAGCAAACGCAACCAGGCTTCTGCATCAAGCGGTTGAATTAACCGGTACCTTAATTCAGGTTTATACATATCACACCTATTGAAAAGAGCGGCCATAATAATTATGGCCACTCTTTTTTAAAACACTACGGACAGGTTACTGAATTGCAGAGACATTCAACAGTAGCCTGTACTTCTTCAACGATGTCTAAAGATATATCCATAAATTTTTCCTTTTTATATACTAACAATGAAATGTTAAAAACATTTCCCCTTTTTCTTTTAGCGATTGACCAGGTCAAACCCTCTAAAAGAATCTGTGAGGCATCTTTCAGCCACCAATTCATAATCCTAAATTAATCAGTTGCCACCTACTGCGAAGACCTATTGCAGTGAATCTTGAGGCTTTTTTGTGAATTTTTTCCTTCACCGTACGGATGAGTACGGCTTCAGGAAAAAATCCACAAAAAAGCCTCAATCTTCAGTGCACTAGGTCTCCTCGCTACGGTGGCAACTGATTAATTTAGGATAATCCCAAAAAACTAATGAAGGGATATTATTAATATTTTGATATCTCAGTAATTGATACAAAATTCCTGACCAACCACTCATTAAGCCCGGCGTCATAATGGTAAAATTGGTAAATTTTTTCATTTCCTTGACGTATTGACCAATTTTAAGAATTATATTTTCTAATAATTCATCCAGGCTTTTAATAGCGATTAGGTTTTTATTTTTTAGATAACTAATTTGATCAAGCAAACTACTTAATCCAGAACATAGATTTATTTTACCATGGATATGGCTTCTAAAATAATCCAATAAGTTGAATTTATTTAAAAAATCGATAACCCAATCTCTTATGGTATTTTTAATATTAAGAAAGCTTAATAAAATTTTTAGATGCGTGGGTAAATTATTGAGTAAATAAGTTTGTAAATCAATTTTTTTGGCTAAAGATAAAAAGAATCTATTAACCAAATTATTATCGATAACGGAGGGAAATGTTTTTTCGTATACACTAAGAGCCCATATCGATTCCATCAATGAATCTATTGAGAATTTTGATGTATTGTTAGTTTCGATTTCATTTTGCAAATAATTGATAAGGTGATTTTTAAGATTTTCAATGATCTCCATCAGAACAGATGGTTTCAAATAATGACTGATGGCACAACAAAGAATTAAATCTCCACTGAGGCCATTAATTAATGAGTTTGGTTTATTTTGCAAAGTTATTTTTTTATAGCTTTCCCAAAAATTTACTAAAAATTGATAGGATTCAGGCTGATAGAGCGGAAGCAAGTCCGTAGCCACCAACACATAGACTAAACCCATAGCGCCTTTGTAACCAACAGTAATTGGTAAACTAATTTGATCAGTAAACGCATTCAGTATTTGAAGAATTTTTCGAGCGCCAATTTCAATCATTTGCCTTATTTTTTTTGTCTTCAAATGGTTAGGTAAATATGACATCGTCAGAATAATTCCTGCAACACCATTGTATAATGATGAGTTCGTTCTCACTGGCAAAAGAATATTATTAGTGGTCAAATTTAACGATGTCCAATAAATTTCATCTTTGCTGATAATAACCAATTTCTCTAAATGGTTGGCGATGGCAGCTATTGAAAATTTTACCAGGTTAGGAACGTCCTTTTTTGGAGTGAAAGCAAACTGTTGAGGTTGCGCGATTTCAGAACCTCTATTATATAAATAGGCTTTCAGCGTTTGTTTAATTAAATTGATTTGTATGTACCTGTCTTTTTCATTGAGGTCCGAGCAAATATAATTCTTTACCCGAGTTAAGCCAGACTGAGAAATATAAACGGGAATTTCGACACCTGAAATTTCTTTGATGAAATTGCCGGCAGTGTTAGTCACATATTTTGGAATACAATCCTGACCTAATACAGGCAAATCAAATGGTAAAAGCACTGATGTCAATTTATTAATTTGATAGCTTTTCGAAAGATAATTTCTATATTTATCCGGACAAACTAATAATTGAGGATGGTTACTCTCATATAATATTTGACTATATTCACTAGTATTTTTAAAGACTATTCTTGTTTCACATCCATTAAAAAACCGTAATGGTGACAAATCACTTAATAAAAATTCTTTCTTTTTAATAAAAAAGGCATATAAATCTGCAAATCCTTGAATTAAATTAGCTGAATAAAGCGCTGGATCAACTAAATTGCCATTGAGTTTAGGAATATTGAAGCCGTTGGTAGTTCTCTTTAATCTTTTATAACGTATCGTGTCTTTTCCGGGATGAATTAATTTAAGACGGCGATAGGGATGAAGTTGTTTAGGCATTGCTCCATAAGCGCTTTTATCCACACCTCGTTGTCTTTCTTCAACCATACGCTGATGAGGCAGCATAGCGGTATATATGACAAGATTTTTACTATCCTGAAACTTCAAATCCTTATTTAAGGTATAGACAGGTGTCAGCAAGCACTCTAAATCAATGATTACAGGGTATTCTCCACAGGCTATCAAATTTGACCAATTAACGTCGGTAGCATGCAAGCAGTGCATTAAAAATAATAGCCCTCCAAAACGATAATAATAGTCGGCTATTTGGGTAGCATTTTTACACGAAGAGTATTTTATATATTCTACCCAACCGTGATCCTGCATTGACAAGTATTTAGGATATTTAAAGCAGTAAGACATCTCCGAATTGACCCAATCTATTAATTTTGTAAAGGCAATGTCTGTTTGAATATTATGTGGTTTATAAATAACAGAATATTTTTTTCCATCAGCGATAAATTTTAGTTTCGACACGCATTTTCCATTGTGCATGTCGCCAACGAAAATAATATCACTTAATACGTAAGATTGATTATTTATCGAAAATATTGTCGTTACGATTGTCGCAAAATCGCTTTGTAAGTACTGAAGAAGAGTCGTGAAATAAGTCAATAATTGCGAAATCTTATCGGTTAACTTTGCTCCAGCTACTGGGTAAGTATTGAAAAAACCGATGATAAAGTTTTCCTGAGCTATCAAATTGATAAAATTTGTGAATCGAGTCTGGTTGCCAGGATTATCCAGTAATCCTTTTCGTCTGAATAAATGGAATTCAAAAATCAGTATCCTACCTAATATTTGTTCTAAAATATTACCAAGATGCTGGAAAATGATTTTTTTAAAATGATCCTCCTCTATTTGCAAGCGACTGTTATTATTTTTTATTTTAGAAAAAATTTCTAAATAGACGTACTCATAAATATTTACAAAAGAAGCAAAATGTCGAAACTTGAAACAGGATTCAAATAGAGCCTGCCATCTACAAATGGCTGGTGATTTCCCGGTTAATATCAGCAACAAATCCATTTTGTTACCTCTAAATTTAAGAAAATATATCAGATCAAGCTTCTTTCAATCTAAAAATTCATTAATTGTAAAAGAAAATGTTGATACTTTTTCTTTTGAAATTTCTACATTACTAATCGCGCTTAGAGAAAAGTCAATGTCTTCTTCACTGATGAGTTTCTCTAAGTGGACCAGATTTTCCAGAAGATATCTTCCAATAAACATGCAACTCCTACAATGTCAAAGCTATTTTTTCAAACTACCATGTTTTTTTTCAAAAATCAATACTTTCTTTCAGCAATTCCCGCTGAATTTTAACTATTTGATATTATAAATTAACTGGCTAAAGTATGATGCAATGACTCACTTTTTCCAAGCCCCTCTCTACAATATTTTTTCGGGTTGCGGGAAAAGCAGGTAGAGAGGGAGATGATGGCAGCGGGTCAGCATGGAAAAAACTACTAAAAGAAACCGATGGCAGTGTTTTTTCATTACTTGTTGAATAATCAGGTATTGGCGTATATTCATTTTGTTGGGGTGTTGCCCCCTGAACTGAAGCAACAGGTAATTCTTTAGTCTGGCTTAACCAATATTTGGCTAATAATAAGGTATTTATACCATAAGTAATCATGAAACTCGCATTTACTCCTAACAATCCACCATCAGCCACCTGTGTTAACAGATAAGCGATAGGTAAATTTGTTAACAAAGAAGTCAAAATGGTAATTGTAGCGGGTACTTTCGTTTTCAGCAGACCTGACAGATTAGCAATTAATAAATCGGTTTGAGCAAGAAAAAAATTACCTAATAACGCGGTAGTAAAAATTGCAGGGAGATTGGCAGGCAGAGAATTTAAATCGTTCTCATCCAGAAACACAGTTGCCAATTTTTTAGGAATAGTGACAAATAATACCAAGGGCACACAAAATAAGCTTGAGGTTACCCAAAAACTATTTTTAGCATATCTTTTTAAAAGTATTAAATTTTGGGCGCCTGCTGATTCCGAAATTTTAATTTTGGTCCCTCTGATAAAACTTTTAATAAGAGGTGAATAAAGCGATAGCCACTGGTTCATGACATGATATAACGATAAATCAATTTTACCCAAAGCTCTAATAATAAATACTAATCCTAAATTAATTCCATTTGAGAATAATACTTCAAAGTAAAAAGGGGTTCCTAATCGAAAAATGTCTTTGATATATTTATTTTCATTTTTTGTGTCACAAGAATAGAATAAATATTCTTTTTGAAATTTGAAATATAAATACATTTTCAACATAAAACAGCCAATCCAGGTGGCCAGTAAATTTGCACAGGCAATACTCGCCATTTCACCGGGAGAATAATTTAAATTACCATGAATCAGAAGATAACTGAAAACAACTTTTAAAGTTTCCGGCAATATAATCATCTTCATGATGGAACCCTGTTTCTGAATCGTCAATAAAAACGATATATCAGGCTCGATGGTTAATAGCGCAGGAAAAGCAAATAAATAAGGAAATATATATTCTTTGATGCGTTCATAATCACTTTCATCAATTAAATTCGTTTGATTAAACAGATACGGTACAAAACCTGATAACGTCATCATGGGTATACTGAGCATACCACACGTTATCCAGGCTTTCCGCAATATTCGACCCATTTCATATTTGGATTTTATTAAATTTTCACCATTTTTAGTGGCAACAAGATTGTCCGTAATGCTAATCATGCTTCTGAACGCCATTAAAAAACTGAGATAGCTATTTATGATAGCCATAGCCGATAAGGACGAGGAACTTAACATTTTATTTTGTAAAAATCCTGTCAGTATCTCTAAACTATAAACGAACAGAGCGCCGCTACTAATTTTGCAGGTTTCCGAAAATAACTGAACGGCGGTAGGTTCAGGTGATATTTCAACCATCCTCATAAACTCTCCTTTGTTTATTCTACATGAAAGAAAGGCCTGGCAAAATTCAGCTCTTGACCACGCTGATCCGATGTTGTAGGCGTTCTGGGTCTCGGTATTAAAATTACCGGATTTTGCGAAACAGGTTGATCAATTTCAACGGGAGGTTTATTATCTTCAACTATTCTTCCTTTATCTAATTTTACAACATGTTCAGCCTCTTTAATATCGCTGATGTCATGGGATATCAATATGACAATGTTGCCGGGATCCCTTAAAGAATAGATTTTTTGTCTCACCAGTTCTCGACTTTCTTCATCTAAATTGGCGGTCGGTTCATCAAAAATATAGATAGAGGGTCTTTTTAACAAAGCACGAAGCAATCTAATTTGTTGTCCCTGGCCTGAAGAAATACCCTGCTTCTGTTCAGGTTCAAGCTCGCTGATAGATAACTCGGAAAGCCGAAGATCATCAAGTATAGTTTCTACAGTTCGATTATCAGAACGCCCGTAAAATATATTTTCCCTGATTGTTCTGAATTTAAATATATGCGAATACATCGAGGCAATCCCGATTTGTCTACGAATATCATCGAACTTTATGTTTCTTATATCAATATTATCTATTTCAATGACTCCGCTTGGAGGGATGGTGTTTATATTTGGCAAATCATAAAAGCGATAGAGAAGATCGACTATTGTCGATTTACCACTTCCATTGGGGCCAACCAAAGCAGTAACCTCACCAGATTTTATTTCAAAATGAATATCCTGAAGGGCAAACCTGGAATTATTATCACTTAATAATTCCGTTCTGCTCTCATCAGCGCCTGAATCGATACAGCATCTCATGAGTAAAGGGAGCGCAGGAGCGGATCTTTCATCGTTTTCGGGATAAGAAAAATTGACATGTTTAAATTTTATATTATGTGTATTTTCAAAAATAGTACTATACTCGTGCACCAATGATCGTTTCACTTCATGAGTGGGCCTGGCATTATATTTTTTTACAAAAGCATCGATATAGGCATTATGCGCAACCAATTCGCGAAGCGTATCACCCAATTTGGTTAGAGGCATAACGAATTTCAAATAAAGGGCAGTAACAACGACAAAATCACCTACTTTATAAGGACTGGATGGATCAACGATTGATTTACCCAAGTTATCAGCCATACTGTATAATCCTAGCCCTAAAATTGATTTTTGAAGAATTGAAAAAATACTTAAAATTCTCCCTTTTATTCTGTATTTTTCTTCCACATCCCGCATGGCGTTATCGTATATTCTTGCTTCTGCCTCCCGGGCATTATATAAATGAATCGTTTTATAATTATTCAATATTTCTTCCGCCACGGACATAAATTTTTTGGCAGATTGCTTAAAGGGAAGTGAAAATTTAAAATTAAGAAAAATATCAACCACTGCTGTAGCAGTATAAACAAAAGGAACGGTTATTAGGGTTTTCGCAAAATGTTCACCATAAAATTCATGATAGAGCACAAGAATAATAATGAATTCACAAAGATAAGAATAAAGATCAAAAAAAGATCTACTCCCGTCTCGTATCGCTTTATCAAGTCCTTTTATTTCATCCAAATAAGCTCCTACGGGCTGGTCAACCTGAATCAAATCCAGGCCATTATGGACTTCAATATATTCTACCAAACGCATACGGGAAGACAAAACGCCATCACTTTCAATCAGATATTGCACACATACTGTCAATACCTGATTCCCCAGCCAGGTACCTGCGTACCAAAAAAATAAATCCTGGTAACCAAACTCCATTCCTAATACGGTCCCTGTGGTTTGTTCATCAGGGTCAGCCAGCACATTCATAATTTGCTTTAAAATGAGAGGAGAAAAGACATCCAAAAGTTTACTAAATGGCAATAAAGATAGCTTAAATACACTGCGCGTCCATTTAGAGCAACGCGATTGCTGCATGTTTTGTACTAACGGATGACCTGATATTGCCGTGGGAAACATCGAGTTCCAAAATGTTTGACATTTGGAAGTTTTTCTACTCATTTCATTTCTCCAAATAATGAGAGGTCATTATATTTATATCTGACGCTAATTGAAAGTGTCTTTGATTTACTGATATAATTCTTAATTCTTATCGATGGAAGTCATTTTAAAAGGAATTTTATGAGAAATATAATTTCTGATTCTCCCCCTACAGATAACCTTTTGTTGGATAATCTGGAAGAGGCAGAAACTGAACCCAAAAAAGAAAGCAGCAACGATCTCACAAAAGAAAATAAATATCTTCTATCCGATTCTAAAAAAACAGAATTCAGCGGCATTGCTCATGATATAACCTATCACTTTGCGACGCCTGGCGAACTGCAATCCCTGGCTAACGCCATGGATGTGCAATCCGAAGATATTTTAAGGCTCAAACAATCACCTGGAGGATATCAGGCGCCAAATAACGCACGTGAAATTCTGGAAAATCGTCATAGCAAAGAACAATTGACTGCTGATATTATTGCCGATGAAATTCGTCATCACTATCAGCAAAGTACACTGCCGCCATTCAATGAAAAAATTTATCGAGAATTAAACTTATTACAACAACAGATAGACAACGCCCAGCAAAAATTTGATCTGACATTGCGTGATATTCTAATCAAGCTCCAAGGACAACCTGTCTACCAGGAAGCAGATGATGAAAAAATACCCATAATCTTTCGAAATACAAGGAATAAAATCCTGGTTTTTTTGGAACAAACCAGGCACTCCATCCATCAACTTAATGCTGAACAGCTCACCTCTTTAATTGGCCTCATATTTATTCATTTGCAGAGAGGCAAACTTGATAAAGATCTTGGTCAACAAACTGATTATCAGAAATTTATGCGCGGTTGGCGCCAGATACAATTGGCCAGACAGAAACTGGATGAACTCCTGGTATCCCCTGGAGTGCAATCCAGTTATCTGGGCTATCGTTTAGGTCTGAATCTTGATGTTTTGGAATTAAAACAATCATCAGATGATCAAAAGGCGCTCCAGGACGCCATCACCCGTTTCCATCAAGATCCCACCCATACTTCAGCAGTGATTTATAAATTTGTGGGCAGTGATGGATGGTATCTCTACAATCTCCACAACCCTGAGAAACCCCATCGCCTGGATGACGCCTCCATTCCTCCCTCCTGGACCCGAAAACGACTGCTGCAATCACCAAAAACTTTAGCCCGGCTAAAAGGCGAGATCATGCGTCGCCACGGTTACTTCGCCTCGCGTATAGAGCAATTGGCGGCGGGAGGAGCAAACACGGAACAGAAGCGTCCTCTGAAAATAGAGACCGGCGATCAATCAGCACTCCCACTAAAGGAACCTAAAGATTCCCCCCCTTCATCACCGACAGAATTAAAAAACTCCCTGTTCTCCAGCGCGACAACTACTCTATTAGCCAATGATGCCTTAGGCGCAATGCAGCTCAACCTGCTAACCGAGAACAACGCAAAGGGTGATCCTATGGCCACCGCTTCACTGGTGGATATTTTAGCGCTGTCAAAATTCCATACTTTCATCATCTGGCAGCAGATGAGCCGCCATCAATTGCAACCCGTTCACTACTTTGCACCCGTCAAAAAAAACAGTGATACGACCTGCCATTTATTGATGACCTATCCTTATTCAAAAATAGTGCTGATTTATGGCGAACCACCCAGAAGACAGCCCCAGGAAATAACCTCTAGCGCAGAAACAAATGAAGAAACTAAAGAACGTTCTATCAAAATCGATGATCCGACTAAAAAAAGCCCTATCGCCTCTGAACCGGAAACCCCGCTCGTCTTATATTTTAGCCCATCGGATACTCCCACGATAAGCGTTTATGCCCGCAATCAAGTACAGGCCACTTTTCGAGACACACAATATAAAGCCTTAACCACCGCCTTACAGTGTTTAGGCGCCATGCTGCCGGACGAAAAAACCCCGGAAATCTTATTAACCCATCCGCAATACATCGACCATATGGCGCGATTATGCGGCATTCCGGCAAAATATAGACTATTAACCGTTAATAAGAGCGCGCCCCTCTCCGACACTGGGTTTAACCCGCAGTCCCCTGCCGTTAATGACCTGAAAAATAGCGATATTGGATTAATGTTATGGAATGGTAAACAGCCACCGGAGGTGAAAGAGATCAGCGATTGGGTCCAGCGTCATTCTGAACTGCAAGGCTTACTCATCGTGATCCTGTATGGCGAGCAGGTTGCGGTTTATGGCAGAAACGCTGAGGGAAACTGGCAATTAACTCAGGAATTTAATCCACAAAACTTTAGCCGTTTAACCTTAAGCATTCCGTCAGACACCCAGGTTTCTCTCACTCACAAGGTTATTTTAAGTAAACAAGTCCCCACCGAAATTTATGCGGCCATATCAGAGAAAAAAGCGCATGTGCCTCTGAGAGGAATGGTGGAAGTCTATAATGTCGCCGATAGCCTGGCGCAACATAAGCGAAGGAGATGGCAGGAATACTATTTCTTCCTCACAGTTCACGCCATGCACCGTACTATAGAGGATGAACGCTTCCTGCCCTGGCTGGAAGGTTTGCTGGGTCCCAATTTACAAAGGTACTTTAATTATGCTCTTGGCAAACGTGGTAAGCGAATCCTGTCAGTCCTTGTGCAATATGAGAAGCACATAATAGATGACCTGGTCCAGATTATCGAACAGATAAAGATGGAAGTAGAGAACAACATTCTGGAATATGCCCATTCGCAGGAACATGACAGCGAATTTTCTTCAGACTCCCGGCTGGATCATAAGGATAATAAACATAAAACCCCTAATAAAGCTCATAAAGATTTAGACTGGAAGAGTGTAAAAGAAGCAAAATTAAAAGCAGCCTATCGTACCTGGCAGGCCCAGGATCCTCGACTGCTGGATGCTGCTTTCATCCACATATGTCAAAACATTCACGATAGCCTCATTCATCGTATTAAAACCGGCTATGAGGATGAACTCCGAAGACAAGAAGCACAGTATGTCCAGGCGTTGATTAACAAACAGTATCAAGGTTGTGATTTAGGACTGACGGAGCATTTTATTACACCGGTGACTCGGCAAAAGATGCAATTACTCCTTCGTTTAGCGGAAAACTTATTGCAACGGCCCTGCTTCACCACCTTTAAACAGGATTGGAATTGGTCGAAATTGATTGCTGACATTTCCCGGCTAAGATATAGTGGCCGCCGCGCTCAAAATGCAAATGGCTCCTATTTCCGCTTAGGCGATCTTCTCGACGAAGTGAATATTTCAAGACCCATAACCTCCACACATAATCGTCATTTAACGCCACTCAAGATGTGCGAGGATTTTGAGCAAGATTTAGTCCTCTGGCTCTGCAAGTATCTGCCCGCCGATCCGGATTTACAAAGCTTACTGGGTGATGTCTCATCAAAAAATCCCTTTGCGTTAGAATCATGGGCCAAAGACCTGGTGAGAACCATTCTTGCCAGCGGCCTCGATCAGTGTGCTTTTCGTGAGGTGACAGACCCTTATACCGGCAACACGTTATTGCATTATGCATTACTCTTTGATCAATATTATCGTCAGCGTTCGCGCGAATTCGAATTTAAGATCGTCGAAAGTTTGTTTGCGCGTGATGCCTGCATCAGCGTGTTAAATGCCGAGGGACAGAATCCGCTTGAGTTTTCTTCTCTTGCTACCGATTTAGGTGTTTATCGAGATAAGCGATTGCTTCGCGATTACGAAATGCTGACAATGGCGTTTAAACAACTTCCCGTTTTTAGCGAACTCAGCTATACATTTATTACTATCTTTTATAACTTTCTGAATCATTCCAAAACTGAACTGGCAAAGAAGATGGTTTTTAAAATCATTAAAACCGGCAAGGCCCATCGTTTAGGTTTACTGGTGAACTTTTTAATGCGCTATTTCACCGCCCTGCTTGGCCAAAATGATAGTACTTTGGAAGACGCTCTTAATATTTTATTAAAAAGTGCTCAGGATTGGCCCTCAGGCATGTTTGGCTTACGTCATGGGGCACGCTCTTCCTTGCACACACAAATCCAGTCGGTTGAAACTTTAATCAAAGGTCCGCGGCCTCAGACAGAAATTATTGATACCGTACTGCTATGCAGCAGGAATCAGATTAAACAATTAGAACAGGAACCTTTACCTTTGTGGAGCAGACCACATACCATTTATCTCTATCATTCCGTCCGGGATCGTCGAGCAAGACCGTGGGCCCGCTGGATAGATAATGGCGGACATTGGCACCTTGTAAAATTAAATACCACAGATTATGAGGGCGTCAAATTACCTCCTTTTCCATTGGAGGGTGCTCCTGATCCTAAGGAGCTACCCACTCAAGTCCTAAGGTTGCGTTTACTTAAAGCCATTACCCGGGCGTGCGGTTGCAGCATAAGGCAACCGCAAGAACCCAAACTCCAATTATTCCACAGCGATGTGCCCGCGCTGGAACATAAAGCTACGCTCTCTGCTCTGAATTTTAATCCCTTGGTCCGACTCTCTGAGGAAGTCGATGAGCTTGAGGAAGCAGAAACG
Source organism: uncultured Pseudomonadota bacterium (assembly GCA_963832945.1). Classification (GTDB taxonomy): domain Bacteria; phylum Pseudomonadota; class Gammaproteobacteria; order Coxiellales; family Coxiellaceae; genus JAFEDN01. The sequence goes on along the minus strand of CAWHVV010000018.1, from coordinate 46,847 downwards.
CCGATATCACCTTCACCCGAAGTGGCTTTACTGAAACAGCAATTGGTTGATTCGGAAAAGCGGCATCAGGAAGAAATAGAAAAATTAAAAAACGAAAAACAGGCCGTGGAACAACAACTCATTGATCAACGAAATACTTATGACGCTAAAGTGAAGGACATGGAAAATAAATTGACAGTACAAAAAACAGAATTAGAACTCAAAAGAGAACAGGCGGCAGCGGAGCAATCAAAATTAAGAGATGAAATTGAAGAGATAAAAAATCAGCAGGAAGAAAGCATAAAAAAATTAAAAGCCGAATTAATGGCCGATTTTACGCAATTATTTAATCAATTTAAGGCAGAAAAACAATTTTTTTCCCCCAGCACGCCTTCACCTGATCACAAGCAAAGCAGCCAGGAAGGGCAACCTAAATCGAGTGGATCCGGACCGAGATTGATGGAGCCACCCAGAAGCCCTTCACCGCATCCTGGTAGCAATAGTGCGGGTAACACAAGCACTGCCTCGTCTACTTCTTCGTCTGCGACCACCCCGCAAGTTGAGACATCAGAGCAAGGACCATCTTAATGACAGCCCGGAACGAGACAGGAGGAACCACCGATGATGCCAACCCCGCGATCCACCGACCCATCTCCACAAGAAACGCCATCAACGTTGCGGCATAATCAACAACGGCTGGTAAGCTTGTTGCAACAACTGAAGACCAATCAAAAACCTAAACCCCCACCTTCCTGGTGGCAATCTTTAGGACAATGGTGGCGCGGTGATCCATTACCCCCCGTGCCTGATATCGTCATCGCAGCTTATCGTCGTTGGGAGCAAAATTATGCCGTACTCATTAACAGTATGTCAGAAGAGAGCACTCAGCGTCAGGATTGCCTGAGCCACAAAAGGCAAACCCGCTTCCAGTTCAGGCAACAAGCGGCGGCAGCGGGGTATATGATCCCACATTTAGAGAAAGCATTGGTAAATGAGTTGAAAAACCGATTAGTACAATATGTTGGCGAACCATTTTTTATCGACCTTCAACCCTGGCAAGAAAACCAATGGCAGCATGAAATTGACCAAACTCAGCAATCCCTGGCGCGCTATCGGGAACAGTATCAACGCTTAAAGGCCCAACCACCTAAAGAGAGTAAGCACACCGCCCAGGATCTTCAGCGCATCAATCATAGCATTCGTTATCTTAAGCGCAATTTAGCCGCCCAATATGACCAGTTAATCGCCATCTACTCACCTGAGGAGGATCAACGATTCCAATTACTCCGGCAACGAAAAATCGCGCTAAAGAAATCAAAGAAAAAGCACAGGAAACCCACCTCGCAGGAGCTCAAGAAGCATGCCGACAACCGGCGCATGTCACCCCAAACCGCTTATCAGCAGCAGTATAAATTTTTGCTTTCCTTGAATCAAAACTATCCCCCACTGGGGCTTTTTGACTCGCAAGAGCTTTACGATTGGCTCATAATTCATAAGCTACAGAAAACAGCCGTTTTAGTCGCCGATCTCATAGCGGGACAATGTTGGGCAAACACTGATTCCAACTATGCTCATGAACATGCCAAAAGGACAAAAATTTTATGGCAACGATTAATCAATTTCTGTCAGATTTTGCGGGAAGCCTGCCAGGACTTTAGGAAACAAACATCGTCATTGAAGCCCGACCATGTCCAGCTAAAAGCTTATTATCGAGTATTGCATGAGCAAACCCGGCAGCTTATTATGCGCACTCAAGACCAAACGCTACGAGAACAGTTTCATGAAGAGGCGCGTCTGTGGAACATTCAATTTTTTGAGTTCATGGGCGAAGACTTTTGTAAGACTAAGGACGCACCTGTGCAGCCCGTCATTCCTGAAAAGCTTCCCTTCAGTTCTCATGTATTAGAAAGCCCGGTGTTGCCCACTGTGCAAACGCCTCCAGCGCCCTCTGACCTTGCGCCAAAACCTATGACTCTCACCGCCTTAATCGAGGAAGAATACCCCCAGCTGCTACAAGCCCTGGCCAAAATGAAGCAGGAAGATATTCTTCTTAATGAAGAGCAGGCCGCTCTGCATGGCCCATTAATTGCCCGCTTTAAAGACTTTTGCCAACACTCCTATCGATTCATTCGGGAGTGCGAGCCTCTACAGCGACCGAAGATAGTCGCGCAATTAGCCACCTTACAGATTAATTTACTCACACGTGGTAATAGCCTTTGGCTGGACACCTTTCTGAGTCTGCCGATTATTTTTGACTATGGGCTTAATGATCTACCAAAAGCAGACGATCGATTTTTTAATTTTGAGCAAAGCCAGGTATTAAATAACGTCAGACTTGCCAGTATCTTTGATCTTAACCTGGAAATGCTCATAAGTACGGCTATCCTATCAAGCCAGGTAGACAATATTTCTGCATACTTAGAAAAACAGGTAGAGAAACCTAAAAAGCAATTAATGTTGCGCGCTCATCCCGATAAATATCCACAGGCGCAGGACGTGGTCAGAGGGTCCCCCTGGCATGAACGCTTACCTCAATGCCCCATTGATGATCGAAGGCGCCAAACTACTTCTCACACCCAAACCTTGTATGATAAATGGTCGCTGTCCTTTAGTAATCAATGCCAAAACGTCGAAGATAAAGCGAAAACAATAGCCAATTTACGCTATTGCCGCTTGCCGCTATGTTATGTTCATCCTGCTCATCAAAACCAGTGGCAACAAGCAAACGCCAACGCTTATGCCTACGGCCAGCATATTAAAAATCAAATTCAATTCTCTCAGTATCGTATCCTTTTTGGTTTCCTTCAGGACCTATGGCAAGAGCAGCATGGACCCGTATCACATATTCCCGAATATCAGGAAAAAAAAGCCTCTGCTGATTGTCTGGACGCAAGGCTCGGAGCAATAAACAACCAGCAGATAGCATTTACGATGGAATTTAAAGCAGAAATGGAAAAGTCTGCAGAACGCCAGGCAGAATTAAAAACAGAAATAGAACAGATAAAAAATCAGCAAGAAAAAAGAGAAACAGCATTAAAAGTCCAAATGAGGGCCGAACTTGAGCAATTTAAAAAACAATTATTAATGATAACGATGAATCATGCTGACATACAAAGCAGGACAGAAGGGCAACGACCCCCTTCCCCCAAACTTCATAGAGACTCACAACCCAAATCTCCAACGTATGGACCGAGATTGATGGACCTGTCCAGAAGTACGACCCACGAGAGCAGATTGACAGAAAATTATGGCCTTAACATGAACAAATCAAGCGAGTCGTTGTGATGATCCACCTTAGGAAGAATGCCCTAAGGTGCTAGTATTATTTACATTAAGCTTAAAGCCATCTGCTAAGGCATTAAGAGTTGAGATACTCATCCAAGCCTTTTGGCATCTTACAACTCTTTCATTTTCCTGGCCTGACGCAAATAAAGAGATAGGTGTAAATTCATAAGAATTTTTAACTTGATTTATAAAATCTTTGACTGCTTCTATATTAATATTTGCTCCATAATCAAAGCAATCCAAAAACCCGACGAGTATATTACTGCTACCCATGCAAGCTTCCGGAGCAAATCGAATACCTTGCCGATCTGGGCGCATTTGGATATAACCTGATTCACCTTTGATTTTCAGTTCGCTTTGTAAATGGTTAAAAATTTCTATAGCAATCTCGGGACTCCTAAATATAAATTCTACTGGCCATTTTTCATCAGAAAAATTAGCATCAACGGGGAAATATTGAGGGATAGCAATCAAACTCGATGCTAATGTCCCGGGATGACTAAACATTCCAATATTGCTGACAGAGCTTTTTGCTTCCGGCAACATGGATTCCTGTGATGACGACGACGAAGAAGAAGAAGAAGAAGAAGAAGAAGAAGAAGAAGAAAATAATGATGCTGAAGATGATAGAAACGATGAAGAATTTTTTTTAATTTCAATCTCTTTAGTTTCAAGCTCAACACTTTGCTCAGCCAACAATGCATATTGTTCATTTTGTGCAGGATGCTCTGTTTTTAAACTTTGAGGATCGACTTCTAAAATTGAGGCAATTTTTAAAATTCCTTTATCATCGTTTTCAACAACCATTCTGACCGTACAATTATCTGTTACTTCTAAAAAAGCAGTAGGGATATCTCTATAAAGAAAGGGCTGTTTAAACTCAATAACTTGTCTCATTGCCTTACATAATTTATCTTTTCCAGAACCTACCTTAATACCTGCTTTTTCACACCAGGTAACACATTGCTTAAAGGTCAACTTTATTGCTGATAGTGTTTTAAAACGCTCTTGATGAATCTTTTTGATTGCTTGCAATGCTTTAAAAGGTCCCTTAACAATATAGCCATTTTCTTCATTGTAATCTACGTCTACATCTTCACCCGTAAATTCTTTAATAATTGCCTTCAATACGTCTATCCCCCGCCCCTCCTTCTTGCCAATAACGTACAAACTCCTTGCCATGGGGCGAGTGAGGTGCATAAAAGGGACAGAAAGTTCATTGAGAAATGCATATATTTTCTGGTAATCGTCTATATTTTCGATATTAAGCTTGTAAGACTTCCCATCAGGTAATACGGCAACTCGACCGCCCTGTTTTAAGCCTAAAAAGGATAATGCTTCAAGTACTCGGGCAGCGCCATAAAAAGGTAGTAAATAGAATTCATCCTCTACTGAAACTGATGAAAAAAGGAATTCTTGTTGTACCTCATCTAATTCAATGTGATGATCGAATTTTCTTTCAAGAGATTCCAATTCAGCGTTATTGTTACTTAAAATATTTTTATTAAATTGAGGGTCTTGTGATGGATGCAATACGGAACGGGGAGAACGCCCAATAATATCCTTTAGGTCATCTAAGGCCCCTTCATCCGTCATGAAGTCAGTTTCAGGAGAATTATCGACTACAAATCGAACGAATATCTGCCCATCTTCAGTAATTCTAAAATCCATGGAGTGGACTAATAGATTCAACTTTGCATATCCAAGTGAGACTCTCAATGCATTACAAATACCCGCTATGGAATTATCGTAAAGACCTACCTTAGCTTTAGCGAAAATTTTATTGCAATCGGCAACAGTCAATTCAACAGCAGGTAATTGATTATAATATTTTTCATAGATTGCCTGTAATCGCGCTGTTGCTAATTCATATTCTTTTTGATTTTTCACTTTTAGCCAATATCCATTAAGACCGTTAGGTCTTATATCCAGAAAAGGGAAGTGAATTTCCTTTAAGGATAGTACAATCAGGGATTTACTTTGTGTTCCTTTTTTTTCTGAATCAAGATTTTTTATAAATGTCCTTATTTTCATAGAATCCATAGTAAGTTTAGGGGCATACTTCTTAAGATTTTTATTTTCAGGGGCCTGTCGTTGGGCGCACATATAAATACTTTTCGCCATGCCCGGCGAAATAGAAATTAGGCATCGCGCTTCGTGATATATGGGCATAAGCTCGGTTTTAAGTTGATCAATATGTTCTGCAAAAACATTGTAACCCCCGACATCATTCGGTCTTACCACAATATTTTCGACTTTAAATAATAATTTTAATGCCACCTGTAATTTAGCCGCGCCATGGAAGCCTAGTAAAGGATTTTTCGTCTTATCTTCATTAACAACGATAGAATAAATAACATCGGCCATACTTGCATCAATGTGCAATACGGAAGGAAGACCCCAGGTTTTACAAAAAATTTCAATTTCTTCCGGTCCTAGTTTTGCTACGACTCCATTGCATATATTTAACCATCGTTTATCAGATTGAATCAATTTTCGGTTTTCAGAAGAGAGAAATTGATGCAACCTTGAATGGATCTTAGAGGTTTTCTCTTCATACTTTTCATCACTTTCCTGCAGAATAGGTTTAATCAGTAAATTTATGAAATAGAATTCTGTATACTTATTTTTGTCTAACAAAGTCTTTATATTTATTTCTTTGACATTTGTTTTAGTCATATTACCCACAAGGTGAGACGATGGTAACCGACGAGACAAATCTGAGGATACTTTAATGGTCGAGGATAATAAGGGAGAATTCCCCATGAAATATGTTTGGTAGAGAGATTTAAATTCAGGTTTTTGTTCCAATATCTTACTAAAAGGAAAAACTATTTTTGATTGATGGATATATCCACAACCACTTTCTGTCTTTTGTTCGGGTAAGCACAAGATACCTTCATCAAGGTGTGTACTAGAATCTAATTGGACAGCTTGATAGTATTCTCGAAAACCTTTTTTAAGCGTTTCTCTTTCCAGGTTATCAGGGAAATTTTCATTTAGGTCAAAAACAGGGTGATTTGAAGAAAAGAAATTAAGAATAGTGTCTTCTATCGATAAACCCTCTCTAATAGCGAGTTCGATATCTATAACAAGTTTTTCTGCTAGTTTATTATTATTTTGTTCAAGAATTTCTCCAAAATTATTTTTATTGCCGAATTCGCTATAGCAATGAGCATTAATCATAGCTAAAAATAATTGACAATTCAGTGATAAGAGTTCTGCTTTTCCTTGAGAACAAAGTTCAGACAAAGGACTGATTTCTTCCGCAAGCGCATTAAAATATTCTGGAACCGTACTGGAGAGTATGGTTGGAATAGCTTCAGAAACAGGATCACCATCAAAGTTAAACACGTATAGGATGGCGGTAAAAGTATGCCAATTGGCTTGAGTGTGCCCATTTACGGATTTAGATAAAGTATTTAAATTTTCTAAAGCAAGGGTTTTCTCTGATAATTTATTATATTCCTGGATAATAATATTTTTTAGATTATTTAATGAGGCATCATCTTTTATTTGTTGAACGCCTGGATACTTTATCAAATATTCGTTAGCACAATTTTCAATTAAAACATCTTTTTGGGTTTTTTTTGGCTTGGATTCGAATAAGCCGTCCTGATTAACCATCTCTCTTAACGCACCACCCAGCCCTTGAGCACTCGCTTCACCTCGAGAAGCTGAAAATAATTTTATTCGTGGACTAAAAGCAGTCACATCATCTTCGTGTTCAGGATCAGGGCTTAACTCGACTCTGACCACATTTTGATTATCAGTGCGGAACAGCTTCATTATTTCGGGAGGATATTTGCCATAACTAAAAAAATCTGGAGAAAGTGAATTTCTAAAGTAATCAAAAGTTTTTTCAATGATCCTCTGCGAGGATTGTAACTGTGCTAATCTTTCTTTTTTATCTTTTAAATTTTGTGGAACCTGTTGGCCGGATTTAAGTTCATCCTCCATTGCCCAAATATCAAAAGCTAAATCTGTAATATAATTTTGTACGTTATCTTTAAGAGTGGGCACTCCCGATTTTAATCCAAAGGCTTTTTCGAGCTCAGTGAGTATTTTGCAAGTATTATCTCCTCCCATAACTATTTTTTTACCTGCAGGAATTGCCGTCGTTATAGGTATCAATATATGAAGTTTATTGCTTTTATCAAAATAAATATAGTCGTAATTTTTTTCTAATTCAACGTAAGAGGAAATTGGGCTATCTGAATGATGCATAAACAAGTCTCCTTAGTCATTATGACTTATATTTTTTCTTAAAATGATTGGATGCAAAATATAAGGCTAGCATAATTAAAATTTCCACAAAATTCAAGATGGCATTGGACGCCTTCCAGGCGTGTCCCATTATAATTTTCTTTTTGATAGTGGCCTCTTAAATTATATATGCAAATTATAAAGGGAGTAAAATTGATATTTTGCTTATAAAATGAGAGAATTTTATCTTAATGCTATTGATTAGATGCCGAAGCGGGGCAAGGTCAACATGAATAAGAGAAAATGACAATGCAAGATGAAAGTAAAATGAATTTTGATCAAAAGCAGTCAAAATATTTCATCACAGCGACAAACAATCAGATTGTTTTTAATTTTCACGACGAAGCGGATCAACTAGAAATCTTAAATATATTGAGCACACGGACAGTTTCCGGGTATTACAATAATACGATAAAGGAATACAATCCCGATCTAAAAGAAAAAAATGAATTAAAAATGCCTATGATTTACCCCAATGATAAAAGACGTTTTTATTTTCCTTATTATTTAAACCTCTATTTTGAAATTGAAATAAATTTTGGTGAACGCGGGAGCCAGGAAAGCGAAGATCCTGCTTTAAAATTGCTGCGGCTACTAGAGATAACAAAAAATTCTGACAAAAATGTAAATGTCAATGATTTCATTTATCATTATGAACATAAACCAAATTGCTTATCCTTTAATAATTCTGCCATGATTTTTTTAGATCCCAATTTTTATTTTTGTAGTTCGAATGGGGAACTCAAGGAACAGCAATTTATTGGCGATAAAATAACTCGTGAATCTATTATGATAGATACCCCGAGAGGAAAGAAATTAATCAATGCCATTAATCGAGATGACATAAAAATTCATAGACGGCTATACCGCGGTAATCACGACTTATTTGTTGGCGAATGGAAAAATATAACTGTCGTCATTAAAGACCCTGGCAATGCCTTAAATCAAAGCGATATTATTAAAGAAGCCGCTATTATCGCCTGCGTTGAATCTTCTTCCTTAGTAGATCTGGTCGGTGTTATTTTAGAAAAACCCTATTCTCTGGTGGTGAAGTTTATGCCCCATGGAAATTTATTTGATCTCATCTATGGTAAAAAAGAACTGCCATGGCCGATCCGTTGTCAAATAGCCTTGGATATTGCCATAGGATTAGAGGATCTGCATAATAATAATATTTGGTATGTAGATTTAAAAAGTGCCAATATATTAGTAGATGAAGATAACCATATTAAATTGGCCGATTTTGGTTCATCTCTATTAAAATCAGGCAAAATCGCTTGTGATGATGTCTATAGGCAAGCCTGGCATTGGACGCCTCCGGAATTTTATGATGATCGTGTGGATGAAGTATCAAAAGCAACAGACATATATAGTTTTGGAATGGTACTTTGGGAATTAATCACTCGCCGTCTCCCACCTCCGATGATAGAGATCAATGCTGATGGTGATATTATTTTTATAGGTAAGGATCTGTCTGATTCTAAAAATTCCCGGCATTTTATTCCAAAAGATACACCCAAGGAACTGATAAAAATCATGGAGGACTGTTTGAGCGAATCGCCAGACAGACGTCCTATACCAGTTTTTTTGTGTGAACGATTAAATAAGTTATGTCCCGCTGAATCCAAGAGAATGCCGCGCCCACCACCCTTGCCGGAAAAAGTTACGCTAAAGTACGAAATAGTACTGCTCATATGCGGTCAAGTAATAGATCTCGTACAAGGCGTGTTAGCTCGGAATTTTGAGGAAGAAAAGTCATATTACCTACGAAACAGGAGCAAAGCATTACCCTTAAAAGAAAAAAATTCCTATATTGAAGAGCAAATATACCATGCTCTAACGACTGCTCAATGCGCCGAAAACAAACCTGCTTTTGCTAGAAGAATTTGGTCTGATGTGGTGAGTGAAACCCGTGGAATCAATCTAAAAAAACTGGTTGAATTCTCTAGTATTAAACAAACTCTCATTGCACGATTAGAGCGTTTAGGTTTTGGGCTCGCAGCAGAATTTATTATTGACCAGGCTCCGAAGTATTTAAAGAAAAGCGGAGTTGTAACCTGGCCATTTAACAACAGTCGTTTAGGCGGCTTTGAAACAAAACAAAATGATCACGATCAAAATAGAGAACTGGATTTATTTAAGCACTTATCCCCTAAATTATTACAGTTATTTAAAGAAAATCCGTTAGCGAGACCGCGTCGTGGAAGATTAATTTTACCTGATCGTGAAAATATTCCAGGTGTTAACGGAAATTCTTTTATCACTTTATTTTCTAGTGACCAAATGTTATTTTTTCCTGAGGATTATTTTCGTTCTGATTCAAGTGCAGAGCGTTCTTATACACCCTGCTCCTTTGATACGATTGAATTATTATTATTGAAGAGTAGCGATGAATGGTTAAATTGTATTGCTTTCCGGATTTGCTTTAAAAAATTTCCTAAAGAATATGACGCATACAGAAATTACATTGAAGTACTCATTCCTTCTCAACTAAGCCTCTCAGAAGTAGAATTATTATATATCCATGAAACTAAATCACAAAATTATAAGGGTTTTGGTATAATAAAGACGTTAAAAGAAGAAGGCATCAATTTAAATATCATTAATTCAACCGTTAACCCCTATCTACGACTACGTCAACAATTTATAACTGCCATTGCACAAGATAAAAAAGAAAAGGCGGATTGTCTCTTAAAAAAATATCCTACATTAGTGAACATTTCAAACGACCGTGGTTATTCTCCAATGGGTATTGCGGCTCAACATGGTAGCGCCTTAGTTTTAGAATGGTTGATCTCAAAATACAGCGCTGAACATAAATGCAGATACAAAATCTCGCCCTTGCAGATTGCGATGCTCCACAATCAATCCAAAGCGCTACGCTTACTGCTTGAGACAGAGGCTGATGTTAATCTGGTTTTGCCCATTTTTTATCTTTACAACAATACTCTGAGTTACGACCTTTTCAGTCCTTTATATACTGCAATTCACTTTAATTCAGATGAAAAAATAATTCATTGCTTACTGAATTATGGCGCTGATCCTAATCAGAAAATTTTTTTAAATAGAAAACAAACGACACCATTGCAATTAGCGTTGCGGCAGAGACAACATATAGCCGGCTTACTTAAAAATTCTTTTTGGAAAAAAATAAAATTAGCCAGCGGTGAAGTAACAACCTGCGCCTCAATAGAACCGCGTACAGGTTGTCGCACTATACGCAGAAATTCCTGGTAATGACCTACCCTCTTTCTTTATTGCTATCCGGCAGAACGACGTTCAGTTTAAGAATAGCGCTTTTGTCCTGATGGCTGAAATCTACTTCGACCATATCCGAGCTGATGCGCATATATTTTTCGATAACGGCCAAAATTTCTTTATGCAACAGAGGCAGAAAATCCGGTTGACCCTTCGCGGAACGTTCCTGGGCAATGACGATTTTCAGGCGGTCTTTAGCCATACTGGCTGAACGGGCGCCCAAAAGGTTATTAATCCATTTCATGATACCAGCTCCTTATTGTTTTTAAACAATCGCTGCAATAACGAGAGCGGTTTTTTAACGGTTTCAGCCCCTCTTGATTTACCCAGGAAACGGCGAACAATCTGGTCGTAATCCTGGCCCGCTCTGCTTTTTTTATCGAGTATCACCGGTTCGCCCATGTTGGAAGCCTTTAATACCGACTGACATTCACTAATGACTCCTAATAATGGAATGCCCAATAAGTCCTGAATATCTTCCAGAGACATCATGTCACCGCTGGAAACCCGCTTAGGTGCATAACGCGTGACGATTAAATGTTTCTCAATTTCTTTTCCCTGAATCGCTAACAATGTTTTACTGTCCAAGAATCCCAAAATACGGTCGGCGTCACGCACCGAAGACACCTCCGGATTACTCACAACTAAAGCGCTATCCGCAAAATACATGGCCATCAGCGCTCCCTGTTCAATTCCGGCTGGGGAATCACAGACGATATAATCAAATGATTCGCGAAGCTCCGACATAATCGCTTCCACCGCTTCAAGAGTAAGAATATTTTTATCGCGAGTTTGTGATGCGGCGAGAATAAATAAATTCGGACTGTTCTTATCTTTTATCAGAGCCTGTTTAACGGTCGCTTCATGATGAATAATGCTGGCAACGTCGTAAATAACACGGCGTTCACACCCCATCACCAAATCCAGATTACGCAAACCAATATCAAAATCAATGACGACGGTTTTATAACCGGCGTTGGCTAACCCCATGGCAAAGGAGGCGCTCGTAGTCGTCTTCCCAACCCCACCCTTACCGGATGTCACGACAATTATTTTTGACACAATACACTCCTTTCTAAAGAAAAATTATGAATATAGAGTTTGCTCTCTTTTAGTAGAATTTGAAAACATCCAGTTTTTTCGGGAGGACATTCGTCATAGAGCAAATAATAACCTGCAATGGCGATTAATTCAGTTCCAGAGATTGGCAAAAAATTTGCGCCTGCAAATCGCCGCTCGCACCGGCTAAAATCCGGCCTCTCACAGGAGCGTAACAAAAAATGTCTCCATCCGCAATACACTCCGCCCCTGAACTCACAGGGGCCAGTAAAATTAAATTACTCTGTTTGGCATAGACACGCATACCCGAGCGGACCGGTTTAGTCACGACTGTATTTGGCCATTTAGAAGGCATTCTTACTGAAGTTTCTTCCGGGGGAGACTCGGAGTGAGGCTCTATCTTATATTCCGGCGCAGATTCAGAAACTTCCCGGATATCTCTATTTGCTGCGCTGGATTGCCATAGCGCCAATCCTAATGCCTCAGCGCTGTCCTCTTCGGCAGGTGATAAGCCCTGGACACCGACAGGAATCAGTTGATACTCGCGCAATGTCTGCAACAGTCTGGCCAGGTCCAAGCCCTTAGACGGGCGCTTTAAATGCGTGACATCAATAATGACGGGAGATTGATGAAAATAATTAGGCGCCTTTCGCATAATTTCTTTCAGTTGCTGTAAAACGCTGCGCTGATCACAGCGGAAAAATTTAATCACCGTCACGGGATAAAAATTAGCTTTTAATTTAAATGCTTCGTTATTCATTAGAGCCAATGATATCTCCTTATCTCTCTATATCTTCAGCAAACCTTGAAGCCAATGAATAATTATCCAGAGTACGCCGGAAAAAAGTCCCGCGGCGGGTAAAGTAATCACCCATGCCAACACAATGCGCTGGGCAATTCCCCATCGCACGGCGGAAGCCCTGTTACTGGAACCCACTCCGAAAATGGCTCCAGCGATTGTATGCGTCGTTGATACGGGAATTCCAAGATGTGTCGCTGCAAACAAAGTCATAGCTCCGGCAAATTCAGCGCAGCTCCCGTGCACCGGCTTTAATTTGGTAATCCGCATTCCCATGGTTTTTACGATTCGCCATCCTCCCAATAAAGTACCCAAGGCCATGACGAAGTTACAGGTAATAATGACCCAGATCGGCACATAAAAAGTGGGGCCTAACAGATGAGATGAAAATAATAAAATCGCTATAATACCCATGGTTTTTTGGGCGTCATTGGCGCCGTGACCAAGACTCATCAGCGCTGAGGAAAGAAATTGCACCCGCTGGAACCATTTATCCACTTTTGCGCGGGTAAAATGGAAGAAAATGACCGTCACGAGGTACATAAGCAATAATCCTAAAAAAAATCCTAATAAAGGCGACAGAAAAATGGAAGCCACGACTTTGCTAATTCCGGCAAACTGGATGGAATGATAGCCCGCCTTAACCAGTGCAGAACCCACCAAACCGCCTATTAAAGCATGCGAAGAACTGGAAGGGATGCCGTAATACCAGGTTAATAGATTCCAGAATATGGCGCCGCAAAGAGTAGTAAAGATCAGTTGCTTATCGACGATGCCGGGATCGATCAAACCCGTACCCATGGTATCCGCGACGTGCAGTTTGAAAAACAGAAATGCAATAAAATTAAAGAATGCCGCCCAAATCACCGCCCAATGTGGTTTTAAAGTACGTGTGGAAACGATGGTGGCGATGGAATTGGCGGAATCATGAAAACCATTCAGAAAGTCAAATAAAAACGCCAGTCCCACCAAAAAAATGATGAGCAACAATTCATGACCCATCAGGCATACTCCAATACAATGCCTTTAATAATATCCGCCAAATCATGGCATTCATGAACTATTTCAGTCGCATAATCGAAAATTTCTTTTGCCTTCAGCAAGTATTTAAAATCCTGTTCATCCGTGAATAATTTGTCAACGCCCTCCAGCATAATCTGCTCTGCCCGGCTGTCGGTCTCACTGATTTCATTACAAAGCTGAATAATTTCGGGAGCATTTTTTAAATTTTTGAGTTGACTTAAAGCCTTTTTGACCGCCCGCACTGCCCGCAACACTAATGCATTGATCTGCAACACGCCGGGAGGCAATGATTTAAATTGATATAAAACAATGCGCTGAGTGGTGCGATTAATAATATCCAGAATATCATCCAGTTTACGTGTCAAACGATGAATATCGTGCCGGTCAAATGGGGTAATAAAGGCCTTGTGCAAGAGATCAAAGGTCGCTCGTGCGTAATTATCGGCAGTTGCTTCGTGTTCAGCGATTAATTTGGCATAATCATTGGCATGTGGTAAATCCTGTCCCATCTGCACAAAATGTTCAGATGCACTTTCTAATTGAAAAGCGGCCTGTTCAAAAAGCTCAAAAAAATTTTCCTGCTTTGGTAATAGCTTTTTTAACACAAACACCCCCCACAGTGACCATAACTGCAGGGTAGTTTACCGATTCACTCACTCACTGGCAATAGCGCTGGAATGATCATCCTCAAACTCTAAAAGATGATGGCGGTGCAGACGGGGACGGGCTATCCCGCGTTTGGTATTATCCATAATGTCCAGAAAGAGCTTAATTTCAGGGTGATGTTGGGAAATCTGTTCGAGTTCCTGACGAATTTCAGTCAATTTTAAATCCCGGCGATAAAATAATTGATAAACGTATTTCAAAACGCGCATGACTTCCACAGGCACGCGGCGCCTTTTTAATCCCACCAGATTCAATCCCACCGGGCTACCGGGAGTACCGATGACGAGCATGTAGGGTAAAATGTCCTGCGCTATCTGGGTAGCACGAGACAAAAAACTATAACTGCCTATGCGCACAAATTGATGTATGGCAACAAAACCGCCCAAATTGGCATAATCGTCCACAATCACATGACCCGCGGTCGAGGCATTATTCGCAAAAATAATATGATTACCGATTTGGCTATCATGACCAATATGGGTATAAGCCATCAGCATGTTGTGATGCCCAACCCGGGTAGTTCCACTGCCCACCGCTTTATTAGATCCCCGGTTCACGGTGCAAAATTCACGAAGGATATTGTGGTCCCCTATTTCCAGAAATGTTTCGCGGTCCTGTGGCGTTATATCCTGCGGATCGCCGCCAATGGCCGCAAAATCGTAGATTTTATTTTTTTTGCCCACCCGGGTATTTTTATCGATAACCACATGTGAACCAATGACAGTGTCTTCACCAATTTCCACATCCGGGCCAATGCGGGTAAATGGACCGATTTTTACACCGGGGGCTATTTTCGCACCGGGATCAATTATTGCCCGAGAATCAATCACTTTGCTGTTCCTTAATATTCATAAATTCGGCTGTGCAGGCCACCTCACCGTCTACGGAGGCGACGCCGGTGAATTTCCATAAATCCATACGGCGCTTGCCCAGTTCAATATGCAGGCGCAATTGATCGCCAGGCGTCACCAGGCGCTTGAAACGCGCATTATCGACGCCCGCTAAAAAATATAATTCGCTCTTGGGTACAATCCCTAAAGTTTTATAAATTAAAATGCCGGAAACCTGCGCCATCGCTTCAACCATCAACACGCCCGGCATGACAGACATGCACGGGAAATGGCCGCTAAAAAAAGGCTCATTGATCGTGACGTTTTTAATGGCGGTAATGGATTTCCCCGGAATGATTTCTATAATCCGGTCGATCATGATAAAAGGATAACGATGCGGCAGATATCCCTTAATTTCTTCAATGTTCATCTGTTCCATCACGCGACTCCTCCCCAAATTTTTTTTCTAAATGGCGTAAACGTTTTGCCATATCGTCAAGTTGATGAAAACGGAGCGTGTTCCGGCGCCATAAACTGTTTTTTTGGACGCCTATTCCGGAGGAATATACTCCCGGCTCCGAAATGGATTGACCCACCACGGAGGTGCCCGTGAGAATGACTCCGTTGGCGATTTCGAGGTGCCCGGAGATAGAAGCACTGCCGCCAATCATGCAATGGCGGCCAATTTCAGTACTGCCGGCAATACCCACGCAGCCGGCCATCGCCGTATGATCACCAATTTTCACATTATGGCCAATTTGCACTAAATTATCTATTTTAACGCCCTGACCAATCACGGTATCCTGCAAGGCTCCACGGTCAATCGTGGTATTGGCGCCGATTTCAACATCATCGCCGACGATTACCCGGCCTATTTGCGGGATTTTTATCCATTGTTGGCCATCATGGGCCAGACCAAATCCATCCGCGCCGATGACCGCGCCACTGTGGATAATTACCCGGTCCCCAAGGCGGATACCATGATAAAGAGTAACGCGGCTATATATTCGGCAGTACTCCCCAATCCGGCTGTCTTCTCCTATCACGGAACCTGCGCCGATCACCGTGTGCGCGCCGATTTGGACTCTGTCTCCAATAACACAGTGCGGGCCGATGCCGGCCGCGGATCAATCTGACAATTTTCCCCAATAACCGCGCTGGTGTGAATGCCCGACGCTATGGGCGGACCCGGATAAAGAAAATTCAGCAGCCGAGCGAAAGCCAACTCGGGATTGGACGTTATCAATGCATTGATCGGACAGTTTTGGGCGTCTTCCGCACGCAAAATAACCGCCGAGGCCTGAGTGTTGGTTAAAAAAGAACGGTAACGGACGTTCGCTAAAAAACTGATGGCTCCCGCTTTTGCGATATGCAGCGGCTCCGCACGGTCAATCCGGCATTGCGGATCCCCCTTTAACCGGGCATGAATTTTTTCCGAAATTTCGCCTAGCGAGTAACTTGTTGTTGACATTAACCTTAGTCTCTAACACAGGAAGGAGTCCCCTTCAGTGGGAACTCCTTTAGTTTGATATTAGGCTTTTTCTTTATCTAAAGAGCTGAGAACCTGGCTGGTAATATCTAAATTATCTTTAGAATACAGCAGAGCATTTTTCGGCAATACGACATCATAATCTTTGGTAGAGGCCATACTCTTCACGATGCTTTTGATTTTATCCAGAAACTGGGTCATCGCTTTATTTTGGGCTTCAAATAATTGACGCTGTAAATCCGTTTGCTGTTGTTGCAGCTTTTGTTCCTGACTACGAATGCTGTCTTTTAGAGTATTCGCAGTTTTGGTATCCATCACCGCCTGATCTTTTTTAAATTTATCAATGTTTGCCTGCAACTGTTTACTCAAGCTGTCCACGCTCTCTTTCTGTGCGGCAAATTGTTTTTCCAAACCATCGTTAATTTGTTTAACCTGTTTTGAATTTTGAAAAATTTGCTGCATGTCTATCACCGCCACCCCAGCAGCCATACTACTCATAGTCCAGAGTGCCGCCAGAGAGATTCCCACTAAGCATAAAATTCGTTTCATGTCATTTCCTCCAATTAAAAAACCATGGCAAACAAAGTTCACCACCATTAATGTGCTATATGCTGGCTCCAAACGAGAAGCCAAACCAGTTCGCACCACCCACCTGATCCGTACTTTTAGTTTTAAACGCCTTGGCAGCGCTAAATTGCAACGGTCCCATCGGCGAATACCATATTACCATAATGCCCGTTGACATGCGTAGGTTGTGCCAGTCAACATTTTCATAATGTATCTGATCAGCGTCCACTTTATTAGTGTCCCAGATATTTCCGGCGTCCACAAACAGCGCAGTGCGTACCTTGGGTATCAGGGGCGGTAAAATAAGGTTCACTCCCCCCAACAATTTCAGGTTACCGCCGAGAGCCGCGTCATGACCATTTCCCTGCCTGGGATTTGTCGGTCCCAAGCTATTCGGCGCATAACCCGGCAGAGTTTCGATACCACCCGCATAAAAATTATTAAAAAACGGCAAAGTATTGACATCACCGTAACCATTACCATAACCGAAGGAAGCGTTGGGATCAACAATAAATCCAAACGGCAGAGGGTAAAAATACCTGATATCTTCAGTCAGTCTGTAATAACCCAGGCTGCTTTTGAGGACCGGCACGCCTAACTCCAGCCCCAGTAATTGACTGAGTCCGCGAGTCGGCGCGGTGGCCCTGTCCACGGTGCTGTAATTCCAGCTGGCAATACCTTTAAACTGATTGTAGGGACTGGGGTGGTCTTTAACAAAATCTTCTACTGATGGCGCAGTTTGTGGGCCGTTCACGCCGTTTAGAACAATATATGTGTAACCATAGCCGAGGTTAATGCGGTTATTCAGAGATACGGGCAGACCATAAGTGACCGTGCCGCCATAGCCATCCATGGTGTAACTGGACTGGTTTAAACTGGTGGAGGGCGTGGTAATGGTTGAAAACAGCGTAATGGATCGGCTGATACCGTAAGTCGTATAATAAGGTTGTACAAAGGATAAGCTGTAACTTTTTTGGTATTCACTGGCGTTAAAATTCAGGGCGCCGTAATTACCGGTGCCAAAGAGATTAGGCTCGGCAAGACTGGCGCCGTAGATCCAGTGATCCGACGTTGAATAACCTCCCTGAATGCTCGCTTTGCCGGCATTGACCTCCTTGACGTGATAAGTTAAATCCACCTGATCCGGCACATTGGGTACGGGATTGGTGTCCACTGTCACGTCCTGCAGATACGGTAAATAGGCTAAACGGGCTTTGGACTGTTCCACGTCAACGATTGAATAAGGCGAACCTTCCATCTGGGCGATGCGATTGCGCAAAGTCGTATCCAGGGTGCGGGTATTGCCGATAAAATCAATGCTGCGGACATAACTCACCGGTCCCGGGGACACGGTGTAGACCACAGAAGCCGTGTGAGTACTGTCGTCAATTGAAGGTTCCGTATTAATAATCGGGAAGGCATGACCCTTACTGGCTAAATACACGCGAATGGTTTCTGCTCCGGTCAGCATATTCTGCTTGGAAAATATGTCTCCCGGCTTCAGCAACCGGTCAATATAACCGTGCAAAGTTCGGGACTCTTCGGGGTAAGCCGATAAGCCGCGTAACTCGTAGCCTCTAATTCTATAAATCGGTCCTTCGCTGATGCGAATGATGATATCGACCGTTTTGTTATCGGGGGAAATAACCGTTTGCTGGTCGATTACCTGGAAACGCAAGTAACCATGGTTGTAATAAAAAGTTCGCAGCTGTTCCAGATCTTTTCCGAGTTGTACTTTCGAATAGCGATCGTTATGCACCAGAAAACTCAGTTTCCACCAGGCCGTTGTTTTAGAAGCAAAGACCTTTTTTATTTCCCGGCTTTTAAATACCTGATTACCCATCACGGTGATACGGCGAATTTTAGCAATCGGGCCTTCCTTGACTTTAATGTATAAGGCCACACGGTTGCGTGGTTCAGGCCGGGCCTCCGCAGTCACCTGGACCGCATAATAACCCAGCTGGTTGTATTGCTCGCGGAGCCCCTGAACGATCGAATTTACTTTGGAGTTATCATAAGGAGAACCCTCGGCAATGCCTAAATCCTTCAAAACCGGTAATAACTGTTTATCCGTAAACTCTTTATTACCATCAATGCGAATAAGACCGATGGTGGGACGCTCTTTCACGTCCACAATAAGGGTATTACCCTGCCGCAATAACCGCACATCGGAAAAAAATCCTGTCTTATAAAGGGAATTGAGAATGTTATCCGTGTCCTGTGTCGTCAGCGCCTGTCCAACGTGGACCGGCATATAGCTCAACACCGTTTTTTCCTGTACGCGCTGCAAACCCGTGACCTTAATTTGTTTTATGACAAAACTCTCCGCAAAGGCAGTTTGAATGACAAATACCAGGCCAATGATTGTTAATAATTTTTGAATAGTTTTTTTCACAAATATAACCATTTTTTTCCCTATTAGTCAGCATTATACTGGAATATTAAAAGATCACAACTTCAACAGTAAGAATCCCAGGGCGAAGATGGGGGCGACGGAGATTGTGCTATCGACACGGTCGAGAAGGCCGCCGTGGCCTGGTAACAATCGGCCGCTGTCCTTAAAACCGGCCTGTCTCTTGAGAAAACTGACAAATAAATCTCCTATTACAGCGAATATAGCGCAAATAATGATCAATATTATGAAAAGCACTCGCTGTCGGGGGGTAACGGACAAAAAGAAACTGCCAACAGCAAGAACCGCAACGGCCAATAATAATCCGCCCCAAAATCCTTCCCAGGTTTTATTGGGGCTGATACGCGGAGCCAGGGCGTGAGCGCCCCAATGCCGGCCGGCAAAATAAGCCCCCGTATCCATTAGCCAGCATAAACCCAAACCAATGACCAGCCACCAGGGTGAGGCTGCCTGTAACAGCACAACGCCTTTCCAACAGGCGACCAGCATAACCAGGCCACACAAGGCTTTGATCCATGGCCGTTGAAAGCCTAATAAATCACCACCACATTCGTAGGACAGAATAGCCGCCGCAGCCCACAGCCACAGGATGAATGCGCTATAAAACCAGGGAACGGGGGGGCAAAAATAAGCGATAAATATCAGCAGCGTCACCAGAAATGTATAACCAAAACGCCAGAACACCGAATTTAAACCCACCAGCCTTGCCCATTCCCATCCGCCGATCACGAAAAAAATGGCGATAATGGCAGCAAAAACGGGTGATTTTAACAACCAAACTATGGTTATAATAATCACCAGCAGGATAAAAGCGGTGACTACCCGGTATTTAAGCATACTGGGTATCTACCTGTTCACTCGTGCGGCCAAAGCGCCTTTGTCTGGAATAATAAAAATCAATCGCCTGTTGAAAAGCCGCCCTGTCAAACTCCGGCCAGTAAATATCGGTAAAAAACATTTCGGTGTATGCAAACTGCCACAACATAAAATTACTGATTCGCTGCTCGCCGCCGGTGCGGATCAAGAGGTCGGGTTCGGGCAGATCGCTGAGGCATAAATACTGCTGCACCGAGGCGCTGGTGATATCTACGGGACTTAACTGGCGGTCCAGAACCTGTTGCGACAGGCGGCGTGCTGCCTGAGTAATATCCCAACGCCCGCTATAATTGATCGCCATTACTAACTGCAGACCCGAGTTGTGAGCAGTTAATTGTTCGCTATGCTCAATTTGCCTGAGTAAATACTCGTCAAAAGGGGATCTGTCCCCGATAATGCGTATCCTCACATTTTTTTCATTCAGTTCGACGATATTATTTTTCAGGGATTCGATAAATAATTTTAATAATAACTGGATTTCGTGCGGGGGCCGCAAATTAAAATTTTCCACGCTTAAGGCGAATAAGGTCAATGCCTGTAGATTCTGTTCAATGCTGAATTCGAGAGCGCCGCGAACCGCCTGGGCGCCGGCGCGATGTCCGGCAATTCTTGGCAGGAGGCGGCTGCGCGCCCATCTTCCATTACCGTCCATGACGAGAGCAACATGTTTTAACTGATAATCAGGATTCAAATTCATCAAGTTAGATAGCCATTAAATCTTGTTCTTTTCCAGCCGCCAGTTGATCGATTTTAACGATATATCTGATCCGTTATTTTTTGCATTTTAGCGGCGGCCCGATGCTCTTCATCTTCACTGATTTTTTTGTCTTTCAGTAAATTTTTAAATTCCTGATTGGCCTCACGGCGAATATTACGGACAGCCACCCGCGCCTGTTCGGCTTCATCCTTCACCACCCGCACCAAATCCCTGCGACGTTCTTCGTTGAGCGCGGGTAAAGGCACACGAATGAGCATGCCCGCTGTGCTGGGATTCAACCCTAAATCCGAATTGCGAATGGCCTTTTCAACTTTAGCCACCATATCTTTTTCCCAAGGAGTGACTGTTAAAGTACGTGAATTTTCAATGGCAACATTGGCGACCTGGCTCAAAGGTACCTGCTGCTGGTAATATTCCACCCGAACGCTATCCAGCAAACCGGGATGCGCCCGCCCGGTACGTAATTTAGCGAATCCATCCTGTAGCGTTTGCACACTTTTTTTCATCCGCGTTTCCGCCTGGGTAATGGCGCTGTCAATCATAATGAAGCCTCCTCTATAATATTGGTCACCCGCGTTCCCTCAGGTTGGCCCGTAATGACCCGCAATAAGGCGCCGGGTTTTTGCATGTTGAATACGCATAACGGCATGTTGTAATCACGGCACTGACAAAAAGCGGCTAAGTCCATGACAGCTAATTCTTTTTCCAGGGCTTCCTGATAGGTTAAATGCTCATAACGCACGGCATTGGGATTACGACGGGGATCCGCGGAATAAATGCCATCGACCTGGGTGGCTTTTAGCACAACATCCGCTTCAATTTCAATGCCACGCAGACTGGCGGCGGAATCAGTGGTGACCAGAGGATTGCCGGTGCCGGCGGCAAAAATAACCACGCGGCCAAGTTGCAGGTGATGAATGGCTTTGCGGCGATTAAAATAATCCACCATCCCGCTCATTGGGATGGCTGATAACACCCGCACCGGCAGACCGGAACGCTCAAAGGCATCCCGCATGGCCAATGCGTTAATGAGGGTGGCGAGCATGCCCATGTGATCGCCGGTGATTCGGTTGATCCCGGCTTCGGAAACGGTCACTCCACGAAAGAAATTACCGCCCCCAACCACAATCCCCACCTGTACGCCAAGCTGGTAGATTTCGCCCACTTCTTTCGCCATTCTATCCAGTACCTTGGGGTCAATGGCGTGCTGCCCCCCGCCCATAAGGGCCTCACCGCTCATTTTTAATAAAATCCGGCGATAAACAGGTTGGAGGCTATCCTTCATATTGAGCTATCCTTTCAATTGCGCCTTCACTTCTTCAGCGAAATCCTGAGTCTGTTTTTCAATGCCCTCGCCCACTTCATAGCGAACGAAATCCGTGACTTGAGCCTGACGTTCTTTCAATAATGAACCGACGGTTTTTTCAGGGTCTTTTACAAAAGGTTGATCGACCAGACAAATTTCTTTCAGGAATTTGGCTATTCGACCATTGACCATTTTTTCAATAATGTTGTCGGGCTTGCCGCTTTCCTTTGACTGAGTCACAAAAATTTCCCGTTCGCGGGCGATAAGGTCCGCGGGTACGTGCTCTGAATCAAGCGCCTGCGGATTGCTCGCCGCAACGTGCATGGCCAAATCGCGACCCAGTTCCGGTTCACGGCGAGTCAGCGCCACCAGGACACCGATACGACTACCGTGCAGATAGCTGCCGATAAATCCGTCGGAATGCATCTGCTTTAAACGGCGAACCTGAACGTTCTCGCCAATTTTTGCAATGAGTTCCTGACGAACCTGTTCTATCGTCTGTGTTCCATCGGCCATGGGTAACTGTAATAATTCCTCGACAGTCTTCACTCCGCCCTGCAATCCGCGCGCGGCCACTTTCTGGGCAAATTCGAGAAATTGCTCACTGCGCGCCACAAAATCGGTTTCGCAGTTCACCTCAATGATGCAGGCATTTTGTTGCTGATCGTCTAAACGGATGACAATGGCGCCTTCGGCTGCGGTTTTCCCGGCGCGTTTAGCGGCTTTTGCCTGACCCCCGGCGCGCAGTGCGTCGAGAGCGGCTTCGATATCGCCATTCGTCTCATTTAAAGCTTTTTTACAGTCCATCATTCCGGCGCCGCTGCGTTCACGCAGTTCTTTAACCATATTTGCGGTAATTGTTGCCATGTGCATTAACCCTCATCCGAAGTTTTTGCCGCATGAGACTGACGGGGAGACACTTTTTTACTGGTTTTTTCGCCGGTGTCTTCACGGTCGGCGGGTTCGGTTTTTTTGGCGAGTTTCTTTTTAATCGCAGCTTTAATAGCCGGATTAGCGGCTGCCGCTTTTTCCAGTTTAGAGGCTAAGGTAGGTTCCTCTTCCACAGTGGACTCTCCGGGTTCAACTTCTTCGCTGGCAGTCTTTTTAACAATTTTCTTGACCTTGACTTTCGCCTTAACGGGTTGAGTCTCTTCCGGGCTCCCGTCGTTAACTCCAATACGCCACGGGCTTCGATAACCGCGTCAGCCAGGGTTTTGCAATAAAAGCGGATTGCGCGTAACGCATCATCATTACCGGGAATCGGGAAATCGATGCCTTCGGGATTATTGTTAGTATCCACGATGCCGACGATGGGGATACTCAGGCGTTTCGCTTCGCGAATAGCTATTTTTTCATTGCCGACGTCAATGACAAATAATGCTTCCGGTAAACCACCCATATTCTTTACGCCCTCGATCAGAGTGCTGAGCTTATCTTTCTCATTGACTAAACGGAGGACTTCTTTCTTGGTCAGTCTGGAAATGATTTTTTCATCCAACAGTAATTCTTCCAGCTCTTTCAGGCGTTTAATGCGTTGGCGAACAGTTTTGTAGTTAGTCAGCATTCCGCCCAGCCAGCGATGATTCACATAGGGCATGCCACAACGGATAGCTTCTTCACGCATCACATCACGCGCGGCGTATTTGGTGCCGACAAATAATATCCGGCCTTTGTTGGCAGCGATATTGGAAAGGAACTTTAACGCCTCACGAAACATGGGCAAAGTTTCTTCCAGATTAATAATATGAATTTTATGGCGGGAACCGTAGATGAACGGACCCATTTTGGGATTCCAGTAACGGGTTTGATGGCCAAAATGGACACCGGCCTCTAACATTAGACGCATAGATATTTCAGACATAATTTTCTCCAGGGTTTTTAGTTTTGATCCTCCACCTAACCCATAATTCGACTGACCAGGCCAGCACCCCAAATTATGTGCCGATAGATGTGTGTATTTTTTAAATGGCTTTATATCACAATTTCAGGCAAACTACCAGCTTTTCGGTGTTAAAAAATGAATATCACTATTAAGAATTCCGAAGAACTTCAGAAAATGCGGGTCGCCGGGCGTTTGGCCGCTGAAGTGCTGGAGATGATTGCCCCTTATGTGCAGCCGGGCGTCACCACCAATGAATTAAATGATCTTTGTCATCGATATATCGTGGAAGTTCAACAGGCAATTCCGGCGCCACTGAACTACCATGGCTTTCCCAAGTCGATCTGTACTTCCGTAAACCATGTCGTTTGTCATGGCATTCCTAATGATAAAAAGCTTAAAACGGGAGATATTGTTAATATGGATGTCACCGTCATTAAAGAGGGTTTTCATGGCGATACCAGCCAGATGTTTATAGTCGGGGAAGCGCCACCCTTTGCACAGCGGCTTATCCATGTTACCCAGGAATGTTTGTATCTGGCCATTCGCATGGTCAAGCCCGGCGTCCATTTAGGCGATATTGGCGCAGCCATCCAGGCGCATGCGGAAGAAAATCGGTTTTCAGTGGTGCGCGAATATTGCGGTCATGGCATTGGCCGGGGGTTTCATGAAGACCCTCAGGTTTTGCATTATGGCAAGCCCGGGGCCGGCATCGCACTGGAAGCGGGGATGACTTTTACGATAGAACCGATGATTAACGCGGGCCAGCGCCACGTTCGCCTGCTCCCCGATCAATGGACGGTGATCACAAAAGACCACAAATTATCAGCACAATGGGAACACACTCTGGCGGTCACCGAAAATGGCTACGAAGTCCTGACTTTACGCCGCGGCGAAACGATCTGATAACTATTCAGGCGGTGGAAAGGAAAGAACGTTTCTGCGTTTGCAGATTGATACCTCACGGTATAAATGGGTGGACGATGGGGCTCGAACCCACGACAACTGGAATCACAATCCAGGGCTCTACCAACTGAGCTACGCCCACCATTAATCGTTTTGAGCTGGATTCTGTAACGCCGCCAATTTTTTTTTGTGAACTATGTCACTACGGGGTCGCTACAGAACCCAGGTCAAAACGCGCCTGACAGGATTTGAACCTGTTACCCTCGGCTTAGAAGGCCGATGCTCTATCCAAATGAGCTACAGGCGCTTATACCTGCGCTGCCATTTTTTGAGGTTTTTAGCATCCCGTTTGCGGGGCATTTTTAATCGTAAAAAACATTTACAGAGCAGAACTATGCGCATGTTTTTTATAATTAAATCTGTCCCACAACTGGGCGCTAACAACCTCAAAAAATGACCGCACGAGGTATCACTTTCGGGGTAGAGGGATTTGAACCCCCGACATCCTGCTCCCAAAGCAGGCGCGCTACCAGACTGCGCTATACCCCGCGAGTCGTCCATGGTACTGCAAAAATACCAGACTGGCAAATTCTCAATTCAATTCATGAACGTTTGCTACCTGTATTTTGACGGTTATCCCGGCTTCCCGAAAGAATGGATAATCTTTCAGCAATTCCCGCCGGGAATAAAACGGATTTAAATAGATGAAATATTTGATTAATTTTTCATAAAGAAAAATAATTTTCGTAGAAAATTCTCTGCCCGATGGGGGATCAGAAGGGGGAGAGAGCGGAGCGTCTTCCCCTTCATTCCGAGCATCGGCTCCGCCGAGCGCAGGATATAAATAGGAAGCAATTGCCGCTGTACCCAGCGGGAATTATTGCTGGATAATCTTTTACTGGACTTAATAATAAACTTATTTATGTTATTATAATAGATCCCGTTAATCATACTCGATAGCACCAGATGACAATACAAATTGATATTTGCAAAATTAATGAGAGAGAATTTTATGAAGAAAATAAAGTATTTTTTAACCCTATTCTTGGTATTTATTAGTTCTGTTAGCAATGCTTCACCAGAAATTTATCTTTTTTTGGAAGGGAGGGCCCGCAAGCTCATATAAATCCTTGTTGCAAAATCCCAATATTAGAGGCGCACAAATTATCTATTCCTGGAAAACTTTAGAACCCAAAGAAAACGTTTATAATTTTGATCTCGTCAATGCTGATTTGAAATTCCTTCAGTCCATCCATAAGGAACTGTTTATACAAATTCAGGATAGGTCTTTCGATCCTAAAATTATTCCCGTGCCGGATTATTTGTTGAATAAAAAATATAATAATGGTGTAGCGGAACAAATAGATTTTCCTGGCGAAGGGCTACCGTTATCGGCAGGATGGGTAGCAAAGCAATGGGAGCCTAATGTTCAAGATCGATTTCAAAAATTACTAAAAGTCCTCGGTCAGCAGTTTGATGGAAAAATTAAGGGGATTAATTTACCTGAAACTGCCATTGATCTTACAAAAAAGGAACAATCTGCATTTGATTGTAATCATTATTTCGATTCGATTCTTGGCAATTTGAAGACATTGCGCGTGGCATTTAAGAATAGCGATGTTGTTCAATATGTTAATTTTATTCCTTGTGAGTGGAATGATGATCATCATTATATGAGTAGATTATTTAGTTTTGCCAAAGAAAATAATATTGGACTGGGAGGCCCTGATGCTATCCCCTATCGCCGTGGTCAAATGAAAAATAGTTATCCTTTTTTCAATGAAAACCGGGGGAAATTACTCGTTGCTTTCGCGGTACAAGAACCCGATTATACTTATACGAATCCTAAGACCGGAAAACATTTTACAGTTGAGGAATTATATAATTTTGCAACCACCTACTTAGGTGTAAATATTTTATTTTGGAATATTCAAGAACCTCAGTTTAACCAGGATTTTTTACCATTTTTGAATAGAGTTTATAATAAAAAACAAAAAGCGTTTAGAAAAAGATAAACTTAAGATTACTACTCGAAACTTGGTACTATTGAGGTACAGGTTGTCACTTCACTGCCGAGTAATTTCATTTTTCTATTAAATAATTCTGGTCTCCACCGCAACCCTGATTCCAGGGGTGTCGTTTGTATTTTATTTATAAAAATTTTCTGATGAAGGTCAGCGCCATATTTTAGTAAACAACGATATATTGTTATATCTGAATTAAACAAAATAGCAGAATATAAAGGACTTCTGCGGAAAATATGTTCGCAGCAACTCTGAGGATTTTTGCAAACTAGAAATTTTGGCGCAATCAAATTAACCTCTGCCTTTGCCTCAAGAAGGGTAAGTACCGTTTCGAATTGATTGTTGATCACCGCAACATGCAGAGGTGGGGTTTGGTAAAGACATTTTGGTGCCGCGCTGTATTTTGAGATCAACCATTTTAAAACCAGATTGCTACCATATTGAGCAGCAATACCCATTGGCGAATAATCCAAATCGCTTGAAATGTTCACTAATGAAGGATAGTTTTTTAAAAGTTCCTCCACCTTTTCTTTTTCATTTTGTTTAATGGCGGTTATTAATAGTTGATGCAGTAGTTGATAAGGATTAACAGTTTCCCGAATGATATTTAAATTGAGACCTTCTTGTAACGTTTTGATCATATTCAAATCATACTTACATTCTGATTCATGGAGGTATAATAATTCTAATTCTGCAAAGCTTAATTGAGAAGGGATGAGTACCTCAATGTAATTTTTGTATGCCTCATATTTTGGCGGAAATTCACCAAAAAGTATCCGGTGAGCAATACAATCTAACCATTCATTGCTACTCTGCAATAATAATAATTCCATCGTATCCAGGGTACAGGGTGTATAAGCGCTATCCGTAGGCAAAAATAACATTTGATCACTGGGAAGCAAAGACATAAAAGATTTGCCATCCACTATATTAGCACCGGGGATACTTTTAGAATCAAGCAAAATAAATCTTCCACGACGCGGTTTTGCTAACCGATTTTTTTTAAATGACTGTAATAATTCAGGAGGTAAAAGGTTAAAGAAATCTAATTCCCTATCTAGAGAGTAATCACCTGGTTTGATTTCACATAAAAAACGAGCAATATCAAATGTAAATGTCGAGATGACTATTCCGCTTTTCTGTAGATATTTTACAGCTTCGTCAGCAATAAATTTTGCAGCGCGTGGTCCATAACCTAAAAGGACTAATCGTTTAATGATGGCTTTTTTACCGGGGTTTTTAATCAGTTTTTTGTGGTTGATTTCACGGATTGCGCAAACTACTGTAAACCAAATTCTCCTGGCAAAAGCAGGTTCATTTTTTTTGCATTCGGGAGTGTTTAGAACATGATATATTTGTTTTTCATTCTTTAATTTTGCTTCTTTTAAATATACTATTGGACTCATTGTTCGCCCCTCATATATCTCGGCATCCCTAAGCTCCGGAGCTAGAATGCCTTCTACTACTTCTATTATTGCGTGATAATTTAACCACAAGCTATTCTTTTTCGACAAAAATGGGCAACTGGGAGAAGGTGGTATCTTCTTAGACTCAATCTCCCACAATTCTGTTAATCGTTGATACAAATCAGCTGCGCCAGGACGTTTATCGGAATCTATGTTCAAACAATCCTTCATAATTTGCGTCAATTTCTCGGCCTCTTTTGGAAGATTAAGAAGATTAAGGTGTTCTTCTATAGAGAGAGGCAGATACAGGTTTGTGTTATAAATACCTCTCTCTCTATCAATGATTTTATCCATTTCATTTTCTGCGGCTGCAATTAGGCTGTTAGGTGGAGCAACACGAGTAATCAATTCGCAAAGTATCATCCCAAAACTATAGATGTCCGTTGCTTTTGTTAATACGCCACATTCAAAAAATTCCGGAGGTGTCCAGTGCCAACATTCCTGATCTACTTGTGAGTCCTCAATGCTGTCTGAATTTAATAGAGATGAACCAAAGTCCGTCAATTTAAGATGACCATCTCTATCTATTAATATATTTTTACTTTTAAAGTCTACATACCAAATATCATTTTTGTGAAGAACATGTAATCCTGTCGCAATATCCAAGGCTATTTTACAAGGCGCCGGCCATGGCAGTTCTTGATTACTGTAGATGAGCTCAGCTAAATTTCCACAGGACATATATTCCATAACCATAGAATAAGGTTCTTCCAAAACAACACCAACCAGATTTACTAAGAAAGAGGAAGATTCAAGACTAGCAAGTATGGCGGTCTCTTTGAGAATATTTTCAGAAAAATTACGATATTCTTTAAGGACGACGGTTATATTTTTCCACTTGCCAACCAATAAAGTGTGGTTACTCAGGTGCGAAGGTAGCTTCCTATCAATTTTTATGTCATCTCGAGGAATGACATTGATCGATTTCTTTCCCTTCGGTGTATCCACCTGAATAGATTTATAAATACGATCTATTTTATCGTCCTTAATGAATTGAAGTTTCTTAAGTTCCCCATTCGAAGCACAAAAATAAAAGTTGGGATTTAAAAAAATCATGTCAGAATTATTAAAGGATAAACAATTTGGTCTAGTGTCAGAATAATGAATGAAACCATTGGCATAACTATTTTTTTCAAAGTCTTCCGATATCTCTAGTAGCCGCAGAAATTCTAAACCACGATCTTTATTTTTCTGACCCAGTGCTTTACCTAAATTAACTTCAATGTTAAAATGTTCATTTAAGTAATAAGGAAAATAAAGACACGTATCATCATTGGGATAAAGCCTGGGAATTTCTAGTTCATCATTTTCTTTTCGAATTTCAGGATTGTATTTTTCTATTAGAACTCTGTCACATTCAGAAACTATTCCTGTGCCAAATTTATGTAAGAAATCTGCTTGACGCTTTTCAACGAGAAAATCAAAAACAATTTTATTGTGATTTGCAGTTATGAAATACCTTAACTGGGGTTTTTTTTCCTGATGAAATACAAATTCATTATTGTCTAAATAAAATCCTTTAAGGCTGTCTTGATGAATATTGATATAATCAGTAGAGAGATAAGAATTAATAATTTCAACCATGTTAGGCATAAAAAAATTGTCTAATTCAAGCAAAAGAGAAATTTGATTCACAGGTAGTTTATATCGAATTCCTAACATTAATAAGATAATTCCTACCATATTCTTTTTTCTATCTTGTTCCAAATCAGAATCTTTGTTTTCTTCAAAATAACTATATATAACGTCATCCAGTCTTTTACATGGATGATCAAAATTAAATTCATTGAAATATTTCTTTGCATATTCAAAAAATTTTTTATAGCAAGGCATATTTACAGCGTTAATTTTTTGATATGAAGGAGTCAATTTAGGTAAAATATAATTTTTTTTTAATTTTGGTATTTCCTGAATTAAAGAAAGAAGAGAGCTGATATTTATGAAATGAATATGTCCTCTTTTTGATGCTATTTCAAAAACTCTTGTAAAAAAATTTTCAGGAAGTAGTCGGTAAGCCTTAAAAATTTCTGACTTCAATTCTTCTTTGGTAATTTCACCGACTTCTGGTTTCCCGCCGGGACTTAGAATCTTATATTCAATTAAATCTTTTGACTTCAGATTAATATAGAAATCACGTTTTTCCAGTTTCGTATTAACGAACTGATAATAAACGGCATACCCCGATTCAAGATTACAGGCGTCATTAGCATCTTCTATTAGCAATTTAAATTCATTTCTGCTCACTAAACTTTCTAATGCCTCCATTGGGGAATCTCCGCATTCAAAAGATCCATGCGGTCCTTTGAAAGGCAGAAAGGATTCATGTCCTTGAATGATGGCCATTAAAGCCCCCCAGATATTCATAGCATAGGCATGTGCATTTTCTTGTCCTCTACATTTCTTGTTAGAGAAGTTTCTATTGGCCATGTCCAATAGCTTAACTAAACCAGGAAGATGTTTATTTATAAGCCTTGCAGCATCGAGACACCCTTGATCAAAAATTATGTTTTTTTCTTTTTGCATTGATATTTCCTCTTACATTTTTTTTGCTAATATTCATGACGTCACGGCCGAGATGGGTTCCACCTTAAATAAGAGGCAATTTTAATTCAAATTATAGGGTCTGTATACAGCGGCTCCTCCTTGCTATTTTGACAGGTTGACCTCACCCCTCATACGTCGTCCCGTAATCCTGCTACAGGTCGTGACCTTCTATCATAGTATGTTTTTTGTAGTCCAGAAGGATGTCGAATGAGAATTCAAGTTTTTCCAAATCGCACCTTGATTACACAAGGTACAAAATTAGTTTTTTGTAGCGCTGGATTTGCTAATGGGGCAGTGATTTTGCAATATGAACCAGTTTGCAGTCCTTCTGCTTCGTATCCCCTTATTTGGGTAACTACTATTACTCCTGCAATGCCTATCTATCCAGATTCAGTTTATCCTTATTATCCCTCTTCTAAATGGAGCAATAGCAGCTGTCCTATTAGTGCACAAGCTGAGGATTGTCCATTCCAGGCAAGAAGCCATTAGAACAAAGTATGCAAATTATAATGGGACAGCCTTGGGTATAGACTAGCCATCTCTTCCCCAAATGGGTTAACATATGCGAAGATCTTTATTGGAGATTGCCCTTACAATTGTTTAAACTCGGGACTCGTATTTCGCTAAGGCTTTGAGAAAGAATAAAATTGTACAACTTGTACTTTCTCAAAGCCTAACTTAAAAATGGCTAAAGTCGAGATTAAAAAGCAGGAAAAGAAGAAAGGTAGGTAATAATGAACAGAGAAAATAACAGGGAATTAAAATTAGATTCAAATGAAACAAATCTTGATCAATCCACGCTTAAACTCAAATTTGATGAATGGGACTCTATACGGGAGCGTTTTTCTTTCAAAATGTTGAGTCTATCTCGCCTGAATTTTGAAGACCTTCCGTATCTTAGCACTTATTTGAAAACAAGAAGCGCTATCACTGCTTTAGACATAGCCGAAACGCATGTTTCCCAGGAAATGGTTAAATACATTTTTGCGCAGGGCACTCAATTTACCAGCCTCACTTTTTATAAGAACACATTAGAGCCTGGAATAATGCCTGTTCTTTTATCTCATCAATCTCATTTAGATCAATTCAGATTATTATATTGCAAGATTTCTGATCTGACAGTATTAAATTCCAGCGTACCCTCACTTGGTTTTTCTGACAACATTGACGAGAAAGGGTTGGAATCGCTTTTGGCAAATCGATCTATAAGGCAACTTGATCTGGATAAGCACTCCTTAAGCAAGGATATAATAAGCAAATTGCTATTACATCCCACTCTTACGCGTTTGAAATTAACAAATTACCCCAACTTTACTCTTGATGACGTTTTGCTCCTTTCAAAAAATCGAAACCTAAAATCGCTTGATTTAACAGGCAATCCATTAGGTAATCAAGTCTTGGGTTATCTTTTACGCCATACCCGTTTAATTGAGATTATTTTATGTAAGTGCGGAATTGACTCTGCAATACCCAAGGATGCGCTACCTATTAATCAGACTTTAAAGGTTCTCGATTTAAGTCTTAATCAATCAGTAAATGATGCATGGATGGGGGCATTATCCATATGTTGTCCCAATCTCACTGACATTAATTTATCAAGAACGAACATCACCAATATTACTGAATTCTCTAAATTTCCTCACTTAAGGAGTTTAAAATTAATCAGTTGTAAAAGTTTAAAGTTTCCAGAGTCAGTAGATTCATTACCAGAGCGTCTCAAAATAACTGAATTAAATTTGTCAATGACGCCCCTAGGTATTCAAGACATACTTTGGTTATCAAAAATTTCTCTTTTGAAAAAACTGGATGTATCTCACAGTGTCATAGGAGACGCAGGGGCTAAAGCGTTGCAAAATTTTCTGAATTTAACTGATTTAAATTTGAAACGTTGCAATATTAGTGATAACGCAATTTACAATTTACTTAAACATTTATTACAGTTAAAAAAATTGAATGTATTTGATAATCCAATTCGTAATATCGGAATAATTGCCTTAGCTTCACATCCATTACGTCAACTTGCTGTAGAGTTCTGCGAAATTGAGAACGATTTTTACAAGAGCTTATTTTTTGGTAACCAAACTTTAGATCAATTGACAACACGCACTGTTTTTTTTGGAATAGCTGATCATCTATTCGAAAGAAATCCAAAATTACGAAAGGAATATAATGAGGCAATCAAAAAAAATCTGCGGTTGCCGTGTTGCCTACCAATAAAGAAATTGGCTAATCTGGTTCACGCTTATATTCCAGAGCCACCTTATAATTTTCGATTAGTTTATGATAATGTGGAACCGGCCACTCACCATGTATTGGATCAAGAAGTTTGTCTCCAAATAGAAAAAAATTTACCTGAGACCCAAGATATCTTTAGCCTTATTGAGACAAAACCATCAAGTGAAACAGCTGAAGCAGTTGAATTAATTTGCAAAATAACCGGCATTTCCAATTTTAAATCAAGTCTTAATGATAAAGCAACCCTCACGATACACACACAACTGATGGAGCCAATTCAAACAATATTAATGGATTTGCAGAAATCATTAGAAAATTTAAATGTACAATATTTCTCACACTCCGATAATAAAAATTTAACCCAAGTTATCATCCCTGATGTTAAAAATCATTTATTTTTCTTGAGAAAAATAGCGTCTCGTTTAGCCAAGACCCGAAAACAAAAATTTCAAGAAAAGCTTGAAATCATTCGTTCTTGTATTAAGACATACGAAAAAGCAACAATAGAAAGCTTCCTTTTAAAATACAAACAGGATTTTAATTTAATTCTCGATATATTATTTTTTAAGGATAAAAAAGATGATGAATCTATGCAGGCCCAGGAGGTGCTGGTTCGTTTTTTACATTGCTCTGCCAGTATAGGACGGATTGTTTCAGAACTTAGTATGATAAGGATAATGACAAAAACACTCGATACCGAAACTGAATCTTTATTCATGGATCTTAATTCAAAGATATTTTCAGAATTGCTTTTAATGAAGAAAATTTATTGCTCAATGAATGAATATCTCACTGTACCTAATTATGAAACATATTTATACGAAATTCTAAAATATTGTGCGCTAATTAGTTCTTTGACTTCATATAATGAAGAAGATGAAGCTATAGCAAATAATCTTATCTTGGAATACATAGAGTATATTCCGAACGCATCAATTAAAAAACGGGAAGCATTAATTGAAATGCATACCTATCGCTATCTAATATGCAATAAAAAACAGAATAGGGAACAACAATTTTTTCATTATCATGAAATTATGCAAGAGAAAAATTATTTTTTAACGCATAAAAGTTCAGAAAATATAAGTATACTATTGGCCCAAATAATACCCTCTTCCTTAATGATGTGGGACAATTTACTGAACAACTCTAACCTATCCTCGAATAAAGAAACGATATTCATCAAAATTGAAGAATTGATTAAATTCATACAAGATTTTCTGGATACGAAATCTAATCGACATGGAGTAAATCTTTTACTCGCAAGGGGGCTCTTCTTACCAAGATGTCATTATGTATTTCCAGAAAAAAGACAGTTACAACTTTTTTTCATTCTTTCTACCTGAATTGCAAAGTTTATTAGATAAAAGACCTAAATTAGAAATTAAACAAAATCCTATTACAAATAAAAAATATAAAAAGAGCAATAAAAAACGCACTCTGCCTTTATCCTGTGGGTCCACTTCAAAACCATTGGATACCAGCCCATTACCAATTCCTGAAAAGCCATTTATTCCACTTTTACCTCCGGAGCCTCCTCGTGCTCCGACATTGTCATCCCCCACAAGATGTGCAGGATAGGGATAAATGGGCGAAGACTAAAAAGTACAGATCGGCAAAGAAAAAAGAGGAGGATAAAGGACAGCAAATAGCTGAATTGCAATCTACTCCAAAAGAAAATGTGTATAAGGTTGAATCTATCTCTAAAATTTTTCCTCCAATCTACTGTGTTTTACGATTACCCCTTTCCACCTCTTTGGCAATTATTGAAACTGCGATATACATTTTAAACAAAGGCAAGTTGGGTCCGAAAAATGATCAGATTAAGTTTGTCACTCCTATGGAAAGAAAAAAAATGAATCTTCCCCATACAGCTAAGTATAAGTTAAAAGGTATAATCCGCACGGATGAAGCAAAAGGACAATTACTGAGGGTTTATGGAACACAGGGCAGTTCTTCTGATATAGTTGTTTTTTCTATATTCGTTCATAAACCTCATAAAAGAGATCGTATTCATATAAAGAAAAATAAGCACCAGCATATTGGTCCTGGTTGCTGACAGGGGCACTTTGGACTCTCAAAAGAAAATATAAAATTCTAATAGGACAACGAGATTTTCTTGAGGTGGATCGAAAAGATGATTCCCAAAAACCAGAAGAAATTTTCTTTATCTTAATTGAAGCCATTTGTTTCCTCTTGAGGCGAATTTGTTCAGAAAAAAATCGTCTGAGGGGGGAGATGAAAAATCAAAACCAAATCATTTAACGGCTGAAGACATTATGTATCTCCAAATTTTAGCCGTAGCATTGCAAATAAAATAGCTGCAAAACAAGCATATCTGTTAGATGCCCCTATATCAGGAAATCCACTCATGGTTGAAAAAGGGTTAGCGACTATTATGGTGGGTGGAGATCACGCTAATTTTATTCGAGTGAAGCCAATTTTAGAATCCATTGGCTCTAAAGTTTTTTACGTAGGAGAAAATGGACATGGCCCTGTTTTAAAGCTGGCTATAAATATAAGTTTAGGCTGTGCAATTTTATGCATTTTCTGAAGGAATGTTGCTTATTCAAAAAGCGGGTGTTGATATGAAGAAAGCCATTGAAATTATACAACAGAGTGCAATTGCTTCCCCTAATATTCAACAACGAGCTCCCATATATTCTTACACCACCGAAAAATACCTTTATTTAGCATTAAATTGATGCAAAAAGATTTGCTGCTAGCACTTGAACAAGGACGTCAACTGGGTGTTCCATTACTTAATACTGCAATAACAAATGAAGCATTAACTGCGGCTTGTAGTCAAAATTTAGGGGAAGAAGATTTATCTATATTGTTTACATCTATCAAACAAATGTCAGAAAGGAAATAAAGTAATATTTTCATTGCCAAATAAAAAAGATCCTTGTAAACTGTAATTAAAGGAAACGATTCATTACGTTACGTAAGGAGAAAAAAATGTATTTTATTAAAAAAATTTTTAATCCTTTGCCTCCCGATGACAACGAAATAAAACAACCTTTATTAACCCCTGGGGGACATGGAGCTGATGATGATAAAAAAAGAGTCGAAATAATAATTGAACTCAACGAATTTTATAACGCAATTTTGGTTTCTGATTGGTTTCTATTTAGCATACTAAAATGGCTTGATATCAAAGATTTTGTAAATTTTCAACTAGTCAACAAGCAATTTTTTGAGAAAGGAATTAATTTTTTAAAATCGAAACTATCTGATCCGCAACACAAGCAAGCTGAAGTAATTATTTTTGCTAAAATACATAGTATTCTGCGACAAACATTACAGCCCGTATATTCTGATGAACAGGAAAGAGAAATAAATGATTTTATTAATAATGAACTCCAATCCCTAAGAAACCATCCATCTCAAAATTATGAGTTATTAATCAAACGCTTTATTGAAATCAATCTGTGTCAGTATGCGCGCTACCCGTTTATGAAGATTTTAGCAATTTCTTTCTTTGTCCTAGGTGTTGCGCTTCTAACGTGTTTGCTTGATGATAATAGTAGATTCACATTTCTAGGGATTTCTGGAGGCTGCTTCGCATCCGGCGCGGTATTATGGATTTCTCGAAAAATACTAATGTCCTGTAGATCTAAAGAAATTACAGAAAATTTTGAAAATAAAAAAGTTGTTTATAATTCGCTACTAAAACAAATGCTTTGGCATCAAGCCTCTGACCATCAAGATATACCTGAAAGTTTACAAGTCGTTATAACAACACTTTATAGTAATAATCCATGATTTCTGATATGATTTGAATACATATGAAATTAACAACAAATGAAAAATCTGAATTCCCTTCTTTTTCTGACTCTTTAAATTACCTCAATACGTCAAAGATGCAGAAGAATTCAAATTGAGGGAACAAGAAAAACCCCTTCATCATTTTTCTTCCTTGGCGACCAAATCATACACTCAATGGTGTCAATTAATGGATATTGATAGTATCCCAATGTTCCATACCCTTTATCCTAACATTCCTCAAATCATTCAAGACGGATTTCAAGCGAGCATCATTCCATCTCTTGAGGATTAATAGTCGGTTTTTCAAATCCAGCGTAATGAATAACGGTCATCATGCCGCTTGCTTGATGATATAACATATGACAATGTAACACCGTATCGCGCATGCCTCCATCTTTAACAGGTTGACCACTGATTTTAGTTACTTCAAAAACATGACCATGTAAATGCATAGGGTGCGCCATATCAGTCTGATTGATAAAAACCATTTCAATTCTTTCGTGTGGCTCAATAGATAGCGGGGTGATCTTCGGCCATGCTTGATTGTTAATCTTCCATACATATTTTTGCATGTCGCCTTCTAGTTCAGCGGTAATGATTTGCTGCACAGGTTTAACCGGTAAAGGATGAGTCGCTTTTATTTTTAATTCTTGATCGTAATTAAGAGCGCCGGCTTCTTTTAACGCTGTTTCGTTAATGGAAGAAAACGTGGCATTTTTGGTCTTCAAAACAAGACCGGTTTGTAAATGAGATCCCTCACCTTGCGCCAAAATAGGATAGACGCCTTCGCCTTTGGGAATCTTAACTAAAATATCGATACGCTGCCCAATCGCTAATTGAAATTTCGTTCCAGCGAGCGGCTTAATGGATTCACCATCCATCGCAATGGCTTGCCCTGGTAATTGGCCGGTATTCACAAAAAAATTACTCGCAGCGGAGCCGTCAATCACTCTAAGTCTCACCGTTTCTCCTGGGGTGACGGTAACAATTTCAAGATTTTTCAATGTTCGATAATTAGTTAAGTACGCATCATAAGTGACGTCGTTCAAATCCGGTTTCGAGGATGGCATATTCGCCATACTACCCATGCTATGCAGCTCATGTATAATCGTCTGCGGAGATTTTTGACTATAATCATCCAGAAACATGATAACTTCTTTAGCACCTTGCTTTTCATTAGGATCGTTAATAATAAAAGGAGCCGATAAATATCGTTGGATTTGCAAATCCTCATGAGAATGCATCCAATACGTACCTGACTGCAAGAGTTTAAAGTGGTAATGATATTGTCCTCCCGTAGGAATGAGTGGTTGCGTTACGCCGGGCACCCCATCTTGATTATTGGGGACTATTAGGCCGTGCCAATGAATCGTCGTGGGTGTGTCCGTTTGATTTTTAACGATCGCGTCAAAATATTGCCCCTTCACACCATGGAAACCCCAAGTCCCATCAGGTTGCTCGATAATATATCACAAAAAGCTGCCCGACTTTCTCCGCTGAAGAGCGTCCAGGCGATCACCAAATCGCAGGGCATGGCCCAATGTTGAAATGCGCGGTCAGGGGCATAAATCATTAGGGTTCGGACAACTATTGAAAGTAAACACTCGATCGTAGGCAACAACCTTCACTTTTTTAGCTAATACTGGAGCAAATCGCTGCCTGAATTTCGGCGACAGACGCTGTTGAAATTGATTATAATCCTATTCACTTATGATCACCAAATCTACTCAGAAACAGTATTATCAGGCTTTGCTGGCTAAAGACAGCGAATATGAAGGTATTTTCTTCGTCGGCGTGAAAACTACCGGCGTATTTTGCCGCCCCACTTGTCCCGCTAGAAAGCCTAAATTTGAACATTGTGAATTCTTTGAAACGGCAGAGCAAGCGCTGCTGGCTTCTTTTCGTCCTTGCCGGCGCTGTAAACCGCTGTCTTATCCTCAACAATCGTCTGAATTGATTCAGAAACTCATCCAAGCCGTGGAAGAAAACCCGGAAAAACATTGGCGAGAAAGCGATTTTCAGAAATTATTTTCGGTGGACGCATCTACCGCTCGCCGGCAATTTAAAAAACGCTTTGGTATGACCTTTGTCGCCTACGCCCGCGCACGGCGAATGGGGTTGGCGATGAAACAGATCAAAAGCGGCCAGCCTATGATTGAAGCACAACTGGCCAGCGGTTATGAATCCAGCAGCGGATTTCGCGATGCCTTTTCCAAGATTATGGGAGCAGCACCTTCGTTACATGGACAATGTCATCTTTTAAAAGCCGCCTGGTTAGATACACCCTT
Source organism: uncultured Pseudomonadota bacterium (assembly GCA_963832945.1). Taxonomy (GTDB): domain Bacteria; phylum Pseudomonadota; class Gammaproteobacteria; order Coxiellales; family Coxiellaceae; genus JAFEDN01. The sequence continues at coordinate 7,200 of CAWHVV010000018.1, read as the reverse complement.
GGGGCCGATGATTGCTATTACCGATGAAAAGGCTCTATATTTATTAGAATTTGTCGACCGGCGTGGACTGGAACGAGAAGTACTACGACTGCGTCAAAAAAAGGATGCCGCGATTATTCCAGGGTCCACTGAAATTATTCATTCAATTACTGAAGAATTAAAGCGTTATTTTGCTGGAAAATTGCAAACCTTTAAAACGCCACTGCATTTACTCGGTTCACCCTTTCAACAGCGGGTCTGGCAAGCCTTACAAAATATTCCTTATGGCAAAACCTGTTCCTATGCTGATTTGGCGCGAGATATCGGTCAGCGCACCGCCTTTCGTGCCGTAGCCAATGCCAATGGCGCGAATCAAATCGCCATCGTGATTCCTTGCCATCGTGTCATTAATACCAATGGGCAATTGGGTGGTTATGGCGGTGGCTTAACCCGGAAAGAATGGCTGATTCGACATGAACAACATCACGCCTAATACTCGACCTTGGCAGGCATTATGGGGGATTTGCCTGCTGGCGTTAGATATTCTACTATTTTTTTCTGTGCTTTTTTAATCGGGAAGGCCCTGGTATTTTTTGGAAGGAAGAATTTGCCGATGCGATGCTTTTGCTTCGATCTTATTACAAGGCTGGTCGCTGGAATTTGCTGAAAAACATGGCATTTATAGGTGGTTTAGACGTTAAATAAATCTACCTATAAAAATGGAATGCACCCATTCAAAACTTTGGCGTCGATCATTGACATTCAATCGACCGTTCCAACGCACAAGCTGTTCCAGATTCTGAACTTTTGAACTCAATGAGATGATCTGAGACAACAGCGGAAGCATTTCTCTCACCGTATCTCGGCAAAATCGGCTGGGCTTGCTGAGTTCTTTCACAATATCTCCGGTGATTTGCTGTAACTTGGCAGAACTGATTTCACGAGCCTTAGCTAAACTCACCATACCTTACGGCTGTTAATTCGGTATCCGTCACATTTAAATTGGGTTCTAAAACTATTTCATCTTGAGAATCCTGACCATGATCTTTTGATTCTGGATTTTCTATAGTCGATGAGAATTGGCATGGCCGGTACCAGCATATGCCGCTAACTCGCCCAGCCAACGCAGAGCTTTTAATCCAGGCATAAAGCAATATTCGCCGCCCCGGGTAATAACAAATCGAGGAATACCCTGAAGTCTTTTGCGAACCGGTCTGCGCGGAATTGTAAATCCATCATCATTACCATTGTTTGCTCCAGCAATAGGATCTTTATCGTTGCTTGCACCAAAAAAGACCCCATCATTGATCCATTGCGACTGAACAAACTCAAATTGCCGCCCAAGATGCGCTCCTACAAACGCAAACATCAATCCCCGATCTAGACCATCATCTTCCAAAACTCCTTCAGGCAGCGGCAGGCCATACACTGTTCCCCGCCGAATCATTCGGTGAAGCCTTACTACACCTGCAACTGAAGAATCACGTGGATTAGTGCGTCGTATGTGCGAGCCCGCGGGAGTTTTTAACCCTATGGGATCGTCTTTTTGGTAAAGAAAACTGTTTCTGCCCTGCGGATCGATGCCTAATTGTGGATTGTCTTGAAATGGACAAAGAGCCAAAGGCGCACCGCTGCGCCATCGTCCCATTATCTTGGCAGCTAGCAATTCCTCCTCCTCAGGATTACATGAATTCTCTCTGAGATATTGACGGAAAGCGGCTACGCGTTGATGTAACTTACGGAAGACCACATAAGTCCCATTGCGACCCAGAATTTCTGGATGAGTGACTTGTATGTTGCCTATCTCATCAGGATAACCCAATACAAATTCGCCAGCCTTTAACGGTGATTCCAAAGTGTTGCTTCCCGCGACACCACTACCTTCGATCGCTGGATGACTGGCGCCATCCAAATATCCGAAAGGCTCCTTCATACTGGGCAAAGTATAACAATCTTGACGCCATATCGCTGTAATTCCTGACAGTTCTTTATAAGATTTGCGAGCAGGCTCAAGCGCTGCTTCCAGTGCTTGCTTATTGGGTGCAACGGCAACCACGACCACATGAACCTCGGGAGTTCCCAGGGGTTTTTCCCAATTTTCGGGACTGTTCAGACCCGTATCACCCAGTTCCTTCCACCTTGCCGCCATCCCTTGCCGAAATTCCCAAGCGAGGGTATCCAGTGAATTCTGAGGTACACCCAGTGCTTTCAATCCTTGATAAGAAAGCGCGACGCTCACCCATGTCTCTCCTAAAGGACTGGTAGGCGCAGCAGCGGAGGTAACGACAGCGCTTAAACGGCGCATTAATTCACTTCCTGCTTTACGATCATCGATTCGCAGCACAATATAAGTGGCTGCATAGGGAGTTGGCCTGGGGCGTAAAACACCACTTTGGATATCCTCTAATTGGAGAATTGTTTTCCCGGTCATTTGTCCTCCTTAGCATGGCAACACGGCTCAGGTTGCTTATTAGCCTCCCGCGATGGCGGCAATATTCTTCCAGAAACGCTTCACGCTTTCATCTACGCGAAATAATGAGCTGAAGATAGTTGAGTCAGCTAGCAAGATATTACCTGCCCGCTTACCTCCGGGGGGCATCCATAAAATCATGTTAAATTCATGATTTCCCATTTGTGTGAACGGATGTGGGGGTCGTGAGAGATCAATTGGCTGTCGAGCTAAGACATGTACCATTGATGTATCCTCTGTAGTGACTGCATAATGTGGTAAATGCATGTGGAAGATAAGGTTAGTGACGCCCTCTAACCATCCCATACGATCTAAGTCTCTTGCAATCGACAAGGGAACGGGCTTTTGGGTTCCAGGTTCAACTGCTGGACGCAGACCCCAGCGGTTCTCGATAGGCACTTCAAGTCCCTTCATTACAGATCGTAGATATCCCGCGAATCGTTGTTGGCGAGGCACCAGAGGATCTCCATGATGATAATATTCCAAATCACGTATCTTAAAATCATCTGAAAATCCAACTTCATGGTGAGGCCCGAGAATCAAAAGAGTATTTTCACGCTGGAGAAAGGCTCTAAGAGATTCGATTTCTTCAATAGACGCTTCCTGTTGAGTGATCATATGGTCTAATCCAAAAATCAGCAAAGTGTCTGTATCTGCCAGAATACGTTCATCAATAGGCAGTTTGTAGCCTGCCTGGTCGATACGTTGAAACACCGGAACTGCATGGCCGGTATTTTCACGAATAAATTCCTGGAACGGTACCCACCCACGGAAGAACAATTCTAATCCCCCAGCAATTCCTTGCTGGTATTGAAAAGGATCAGACCATTTAGGGGGCTCATAAGCAGGCCATTGCGTTCGGCGGATCTCGTTCATCGTGGAGAATCGATTATCCAGTTCATCCGTGTTACTGCCAGCCTCGGCAGGATAACTCCATGACACGTAGATGCTCACGCGTCGGCGCCCGGGCGTATATTTTCTAGGCAGGTGATACTGATTATAAGTCCGCGCAAATTTTTTTTCTGTCATAATAATTTCCATCAGCCATTCCCGCTGAGTACAGCGTCCATGGCTTCATTGTTTATATCCTGCGCATCGGCAAAGCCGATTGCTCGGAATGAATGGGGAGAATCGCGATTCTCCCCCTTGCGATCCCTATTGTGTATACACATTTTGGTATAATTTATAGCCAGAATACAGATCATAAAATTTTTCCAGCCCTCTGCCCATGACGATAGGGCCGGGAGGCCTCTGACCTTTGACATATCCTTGCCAGGACCCTAATCGGGCAATTATCCAGCTTGCCCAGCCTAAATTGTCTTTTGAATAGGGATTCTTTTGTTTCTCCGTTTTACCTTCCAGACCCGGGAGGAGTATTTCCAGGAATTTTTGCTCCTCATCATTAAACACCTCTTCTGTCTTTTGTCCTGTTGTTCCTGTTCTTGCCAATACTAACTGCATGATTTTTATTGACGCACACAATGCAATCACCGCCAGTTTCATTAAGTTCTTCCCGGACTCCACCTCACTCGATTCAATATCCAGTCCCTGCTTTTTCATCGTTCGAAAAACCTGCTCTATATTCCAGCGATTTTTGTACCACAAAATAATCTGCTTCGCCTTTTCAAAGTCGGTTACCGCATGGGTCGTCAATATCATCCAATGAACCGGCTCTTCCCCTGCAGGACAGTCTGTTTCTTTGGCTTCAACCAGTCGCACCCGAATCGTCCTTGCCGCCTTTTTATCTGTACATCTTTCCGGCCTTCTGATTTCAATTTCACTATATTTTATCGATAAGGTCGCTTTCCTTTCCTCTCGCCCCCGGCGCATCTCTCGGGGGATTTCTATCACTATTTTTTCGGCCTCCACCTTCCCTTCCATATGGTCTTTTAACCTTTCCCCCGTCGATAGCACACGATTGTGTTGTACTCGCGTGATAATAAATGTCTTTTCATCCGGTATACGATCTATAAATTCATAAATGTCATTCTCCCGATCTCCCACAAACGTAATACTGTCCGCTTGAGACAATACCTCCCGGCTCTTTTGCGCCGTTAATATCCATCGGTAGGATTCTTTTTCTTCTATCGGTAATTTCTGATACTCGTCAGAGGCCCCTTTTAACCGATTCCATAGGTGTATTTCTGCGCTGCCCAGAAACGCATTTGTCTGCGCATCCAGCACTAACATCGGGTGCATAAAAAAACCTAACCCCCTTCCATCACCAACTGTTCCTAAACCAGACACCCGGCCTGCCTGGCTTTGGTAATTCAGCTCCGTCGTATCCTGGATCGCCAATACATGACGATTCAATACCAGATCTCTCACTCTCGCCTGTTCTGCTCGAATCAAATGCGTAACGGTCACTTTTTCATTCCTTAGCCATCGGCCTAACTGAATTTCTTCAGCACGATTTCTTGATATCCCCCTCAGGCTGATCTTCTTTTCTTCCAACACCCGATCAAAAAAAATTTCACCGACCTTCTTTAATCGATTGTCCAAAAATGGGTCTAACAGCTTCATCTGAATGTCCTTATAGTTAAATAGCCCTGAAAAATTTACCAGTGTACTTTTTTAATTCATAAATGTGTATACACAGTAGCTTGCGATCCCCCATAGCGTTTGAATTTTATTGAAGCTGATCAAGCATATCAGAAAGTGCTTGCTTGATTTTGAGCGATTTTTTAATTTCGTCTGCAGTGAAATAAGGATATTCTCCGTATTCTATAAAACTCGGGCAATGATGGGCGCGCACGAATTTAATAAATGCTTCTGGATTGGTTTGCCAATCCATCGGAAAATCTTCTAAATTTTCAAAGACGGTGTTGACGCCTGATTTGGCAAAAAGCACGATGGCGTCCTCTGTGTATTTATCAAAATCAGTATCAAAAATTCCCTGATACATGAATCGAGTGTCGTTATCGAACAGCACCCAACGTAGGTAGTGAAGTTTAAGGGGGGCCAATAGAAAGGGGTCATTTTCTAGCGCTTGGGCCAATCTGTTCCCATAACCTCGAATGGTTTCGGCTCTGCCGGGTTTGACATTAGCGATAATCGTAAACCCATAGTTAGCGGGCGATTTGGGAAATATTGGACCGTATTTTCCTTTTTCGAGATTATCAGTCTCTTTGGGTATCACAATTGCTTTTGGTTTGATCTCCATAATTTACTCCATGGATAAACATGACGATTCCATGATCTTACTAGAAAATACCAACATTATCGAATATTTCCGTCAATTGGTTTAATCGGCACGGCCCAATGGATAAAATGGGATATATACGATACGATATCATGAATATACGACACTTTAGGATACGCGTTAGAATCCGCCGTGATAATAAACAAATTCGCACTAGAGTGTGCGGGAAAAAAATAGGATTATTCGTATGAATAAAAAACAGAATGGCTACAAAAGCATGGATTTTCCACTTATGTTAGGTGGCCCACTCTATCAGCTCTACCTGCGTACTTTTTTGGTAAAGCCGCCCCTGAATTTAGCTAAACGACGTATTATTGTTGTCACCTTAATCTCCTGGTTACCGTTATTATTGTTAGCATTTCTAGGAGGCACAGCACTTAGCGGTGTTAAGGCGCCTTTTCTTTTTGATGTGGGTACTCACACAAGATTATTAGTTTCAATAGGGTTATTCATAGGTACTGAAGTGATTGCTCATCAACGTCTACAAGTCATTGTCAATCAGTTTATTGATCGAGACATCATTACCCCTGATACCCGAACAAGGTTTGAGAACATTGTTGCCTCGGCACTCAAGCTGAGAAATTCATATATGGCTGAGATATCGTTAGTTGTATTAGTCTATACTGTCGGCCATTTTAGCTTGATTCGTTATGGTTTATTAAACGTACCAACCTGGTATTCAACCATTATCAATGGGCGGGCAAATCTAACAATGGCTGGATACTGGTATGTCTATATAAGCGTCCCGATTTTCCAATTTATCCTTTGTCGCTGGTATTATCGTACATTCATCTGGTATCGGTTCCTGTGGCAAGTATCCCGTCTTCCTCTCCACTTAAATTATTTACACCCCGATCGTTCAGGAGGGCTGGGTTTTCTTGACATGAGTGTATCTGCCTTCGCAATAGGGTTGCTTGCCCATACGGTTCTTCTCGCTGGGTTGATTGCCAACAGTATTTGGCATGCTGGAAAAACACTTCTTGAATTCAAACTGCAAATAGTTAGCATGTTATTATTTTTGTTATTTCTGGTATTAACTCCTTTTCTATTTTTTGTTACAGTTTTAGTGCAGACCAAACAAAAAGGCCTGGTTGATTACGGAATTCTTGCCGGTAATTATGTCAATGACTTCATTGCAAAATGGAAAGGAAAGCCGCTTAACAAGAATGAAGCTCTACTTGGAAGCTCTGACATTCAATCACTGGCAGACTTATCTAATAGTTTTACTGTGGTTCAAGAAATGCGCGTAGTACCTTTTAATCGCCGCACTGTCATTCTACTTGTCTTGGAGATTGGATTTCCGATACTGCTTTTATTATTGACAACAATTCCAGTGAGTAAAATGATTAATGGGGTGATTAAAATATTTTTATAAGAGAGAGAGGGTCAAATCTTGAATTGAGAGCAGATAATTTTTTCTAGGAAGAATCCGGTCTACGGGAAACGTAGCGGAGTTTTCGGAATCACATTCCGGCAAAATTACGGCAAAATTTTTGGAGGTTTGAGAGAGTTGCTGTAAGTGCTTGATTTTAAATGGGCCGTGCTGGGA
>CAWHVV010000017.1:0-79184 GCA_963832945.1 uncultured Pseudomonadota bacterium | reverse complement strand
CACCGATTTTCACGAGCCTGATAAGCGCAACAATCAACCCTAAACAAAATTTGGACAGTCGTCAGTTTTGCCCTTTCACGCAGTCCACTCAAAACGTAAAAGGCGGTTATCCAGCCACGGAACAATCACACCTTTTTTGAGTTTATCAACACCCAGAAGAATAGGTGTTGTTGCATGTTTACGAATTTTTACAACAAATTCTTTTCCATCAAAATTGATTCGTCCTGGCATATCAATAAATTTTCGAAAAACCTGATCTGCTCTTGCGCGCTCAAAACGGGGTAAATCTTGCATAAATCGATGATAAAGGGTATCAGCGATAATCGTCCAAAGCATGTCGAAGTGAATCCGAATCATGAAAGGGGAAGATAAAGAATTCAAGTTAAAAAATGAAACAAGCTCACCAAATTTATTCTCAATATGCCATCGTTTGGCGTAGACAACAAGGATATCTTTTAGATCAAGCTCATGATTACTCGTGATGATAAATGTTGGCTCTGCGCGACCGTGATCTTTGACGATAATTTGTCGAAAGGAATTTTTACATTTTGGTAATAAAACATCTGCTTCATAAACTGAGCATTGTTTATGTTTTCGTTTAGGAATTGGCAGAGTAATTTTTTTCCATTTTTCCTCGGAAATTTTCGAGGTTTCTTTCAATAATTTCTGATTACGCTTGCGTAATGTAATAAATTTAATGCCTTCACTCACTAACGTATCCAACACAGAGTACGTTGTCAATTTGCAATCAAAAACCAGTGTCTCGGTGATATCTTTTCTAATTTCTTTCCAAAATTGTGCGAATTTCTGAATTTCAGCAGCCTCATTTTTTCGAAGAATATCCGCTCTCGTATATAAAATAACATCGCTGGTTGCATCCTGGGCAAATAAAGTATTGGCGCCTTTTATCGCTTTGCCGCGCGCGCCGCACCATACCTTTTCCATCTGTGACTCTTCACCAAAATGGGGAATAGAATGAAAATCTAGGTTAATAAAATTGGATTGATAAAAATCGGGATAAATTTCTTGAAAATGACGCACTAATTTCTGCTGAAATTCAGATAACATAGATTCTTCTGTGCGACAGGAATAAGTTGACATATAGGTTGATTTTGGCAAAACGGATAAACTCGCAAATACACCGAGTCCTTGTTCATGATCATAGGAAGACATATGGCTTAAACGCTGGTTACCAATCAATTTGAGCAGCAACATTGAAAGGCAAGCTTGCATTTCTGAAATGACACTTGATGTAGGGAGTTTACATTTTTTAATAATATCGAGAACACCCGATTCAATAATATAGGGGAGAAAGAAATAAACTCCAGCTACCGGGCACTCAAATGAAAAAGGTTTTAGTTTTTCAAAATCAAGTGAAGAGGCCCGCTCTGGAATCAGTTGATTTTTTTGGGTGAATCCTCTTTCCAAAGCACTACGGCGTGGCAATCGTGAGAAATCTGCATCATAGAGAATATTTTCAATGGTTCTCTTAGAAATTTTATAACCTTCTTCCTGGATTTTTTCTGCTATATCTTGACAAGAAAATTTCTGCTTACGATAGGCAATAACGGCTTCGCGCACAGGTTGAGGTGTTCGTCGTTCTTTCTGTCCAGAAGGAAACTGGGGAAACAAACATAATTTTCCGGAACGCACATCACGCATCATGGAGTAGAGAGTATTAATTTTATAGCCAAATTGTTGAGCCACTTCTTGTGGTGAGCGTTTATCCATGACAATGGCACGGATGGCCTCATATTGTTTTTGTAGGGGCATGACGGGGTATGCAAAAAATTGTCTGATGATATCCATATTAAGGTATCCTTATTGCGCTTAAAAAATTGAGATTCTAATAAAAAACGTTCTATTTGTCAAAATATTTTTTATAGAAATATCAAAAAAACCCGTAAATATATGGAAATTAAAAAAAACATAAAAAAATCAGAATTTAAAATTTGTCAAAATTTTAAAATCCTAAGCGCAATACCGATTATTGATACCCATTAGAATCTGTGATACTTGGCAAAAACAATATAGAGTATTTAACGCCTTTTTTAGCGGAAATAATGAATTAATTTACTCCGATAAGGTAGATAAAGTATGAGATAATTAGCTTTTCTTAGGGGTCGATTCTTGCGCTTTTAAGCTTGTGAAAATCGGTGTTAAATATGCAGGATAGGTGGAGATCAGCAGACAAAAATAGCTGAGAAAAAAAACCGGGTCTTGCATTCCCCTAGAACTGAGGTACTATAGCAAGCGTCAAGGACAAGTGTTATCACCACCTGCCCTCGACTAACCACCAAAGTTAATAAAGGAACTTTAATGGCTAGGAAAAGCTTATCAGATTTTTGCGTAGTCGTCTTGAAGAACGGTCGGTTCCGACGGTTTAAACTTCCTTTTGAAAAAAGTATTCAGCCGCGCCTCTCCGGCGGGGTCGGATGCTGCCTGTCTTGTTTTGGGACAATCGGCTCAGAAGGGAGTTTGCCAGGGATCATCGGTTTCGGCGTCGGCGCGGGATGGCCAATCTTAGTTCATGAGCCAGGGCGGCTGACGAACCGATTGCCGGGAAATCCCGCCCGGGTGGGTGGCCAATGGATCAACATTCACTCAGGAAGACACGATGACCCAACCTATATCCCGCAAGGATGACGCTGACCAGACCCCTATATTTGAAGTCTTTTTGAAAAATATCACGCGGTCATTGCCGCAGTATATTTTCTTAAAAGATCAAAAATCAGTTTATTTGGGGTGCAATGAGAATTTTGCTCGCCTGGTCGGACTGAGCAGACCGGAAGACATCGTGGGCAAGACCGATCTGGATTTAAATTGGCAACCGGGCGGTCACACGGCAGAAATTTTTCGCCAGGGCGATCAGGATACTTTAAACGGTCATCCCATCAACAACCAACAAGAGACACTTGTACTGCCCAATGGTAACAAACTGGTGACCTTAGTCAGCAAATTGCCGATCTGTAACGATGATGGGCAGCCGTTAGGGATTGTCGGTTATTTTACGGATATTACGGCTCTTAAAGCTCAGGAACGTGAATTACGTCAGGCTAAACAACAGGCCGACGCCGCCAATCAAGCAAAATCAGCCTTTATTACCAATATCAGTCATGATATGCGCACACCTTTGTCGGGCATGATGGGTATGGCGCAGCAATTAGCCGAAATACTGGATCATGAATCCGATAGGATGATCGCCCGGGATTTAATTCAGTCGAGTCAGGTATTATTAAATTTGCTGAACCAAGTCATTGAGTTTTCCAGGCATGAAGCCGGTGATCTGCCGGTGTATGACATTCAATTTAATTTGCGGGAATTAGTCGATCATATTGTCCGGCTGGTTAAACCCTCGATTCAGGAAAAGCGTCTCGATTTCCATGTCGACTATGATGACAAAATTCCATCGGTGCTGATCGGCGATCCTGTTCGGATACAGCGTATTTTACTTAATTTAGTGAGTAACGCCATTAAATTTACACCCGATGGATCCGTCGATTTACGCTTAACCTGCATGCGGCACAGGAACAGACGTCTGGTCATTCAATTTGAGGTGCGGGATACCGGTATTGGTATTCCCCCGGATAAACAAAGATTGATTTTTACCCGCTTTGAACGATTGCATCCCGCGTATCAGGGGCGATATCCGGGATTTGGCTTAGGATTGGCGCTGGTCAAACAGTTCATCACGGAGTTAGACGGCGAAATTGCTGTCAACAGCCGGGAAGATCAAGGCACCACCTTTATGGTACTGATTCCTCTGCGGGAATCGTTAGCACCTCAACACTCACCGGAAGTCGCGGAGTTTATTTTTTCTCATGATCCACGTGAAAATACCATCGTGGATCCCGTGGCTCATTCCATCATGCCGCCCTCGCAAAATAAACTCATTCTTGTGGTAGAGGATAATCCCATTGTGCAAAAAGCGACCCAACATGTGCTGATGAAAGCCGGTTTTCAAGTGCACATAGCAGATCATGGAGCGCAGGCGCTTAAGCAGGTGAAATCCCATGATTATGAGGGTGTAATCATGGATTTGGGTCTGCCCGATCAAGACGGTTGCACCGTGGCGAAAGAAATCCAAAACTGGCAACAGCAGAATCAGCGCCGGATTTCAATGATGGTTGCTTTATCTGCCCATTTGGATGAGAAAATTTGCCAACGTTGTTTGAGCGCAGGCATGGTGAGCACTTTTGTAAAACCGCTGAATGCAGAAAAAGTGCAGGAAATTTCGAATTTATTTAAAACGAAAAATCAAAAAAAGCAAAAGCATTCCTATCGGATCGATAAAAATAAAACGGGTTCATTCCATCGGAGGAATCATCACTATGGATAATTTAGAAATCGTCAATGAACACTTAGCACCCCTGATTCAAAAAATTAAAAACCATTCCGTTTACGCCGCCATCGATTCTATAGAAAATTTACGGATATTCATGGAGTATCATGTTTTTGCCGTTTGGGATTTTGTTTGTCTGTTGAAGGAATTATATCAGCGTTTAATAACCACGCGCGCGCCGTGGTTCCCCCCGAAAGACCCCTACAGCGCGCACCTTATCAGCCAGATTTTAGTTGACGAGGAAAATGATCATGCCCTGGATGGTCAAGCCTATTGCAGTCACTTTGAATTATATTTGCAGGCGATGCAAGCTCTGGGAGCAGATATTCGGCCTATACAATATTTTCTGCAACGCTTAAAACAGGGCGATATTTTGATTGCGGCGATGGAGTCTGCTGAATTATCAGTGGCGATTCAGCATTTTGTGTTAACGACGTTTAGTTTTTTTGATCAGGACACCCACGTTTTAGCTACAGCCTTTGTGTATGGCCGGGAGGCGATCACCGCTGCTATGTTTGCGCCATTGGTACAACAGTTACAGCGATCCATTCCCCCGCATCAGCAGGCATCGATGCAGCCACTATTCCATTATTTAAATCGTCATATCGAATTAGATCATCGCGAACACTTTCCCCAGGCTTTAAAAATGTTGTGTCATCTGGCCGGAGAAGATCAGAAAAAATGGCGGGAAATTGCTGTTCATGCTCAACTGGCCTTACAAGCCCGTCTAGATTTTTTAGATCAGATTCGATCGAGTATTCAAAAATCAAATATTCGATGCCCGATGAGTTTTATTTGAACATCGATTTACAAGCTTAAACCATTAGAATACATCCTAATATAAATCAATTAATTTGTGGGTTTTTATGCTAATTCGTGGAAATTTACAGCTATTATTGTGACAGTTAGCATTTTGAGTTTGATAGATTATTTTTATTGATTATGACTCCAATTGCCAAGTCGTTAAAATAATTTTAAACTTGTCGCAAAAGATTTATTGGCACAATTAGAAGCTATCAATAGGAGCCATCAATGAGCAAGGAACAGCTTCCCGATTTATTGTTCGATGACAAGTCTACGGCTGATTGTTTACAAAAAGATAAAACAAGCTCAGTTTACCGTGGCTATTGGAAAGGAAATACTGCGGCTATTACATTCTATAAAGATTTCTCTGAAGAAAAATTTTTGAAATTAAGGGATCAAACTCGCGCTCTTGAACCTGTATTCAAAAAAACCCAACATATAGTTAAAATTTTTGACCTACGGTATGATGATGCTTGCCTGGTCATGGAATATGTTACTAAAAACTCAACATTAGAAAATTGTATAGAAACTATGTCAACTTCAGTCACTTTCGCTGAAAAAGAAATAAAATATAATGAAATTAAACGAGAGCTAAAAGATGTTTCAAGGATTGCTGTGTCAACTTGGCCTTTAGATTTACAGCTGCGAATTTCTCTAGATATCGTCAATGGTTTGCAAGCTCTCCACGAAAACAAAATTGCCCATCCGGATTTGACCAGCAAACATATTCTGTTGAACATTTTGCCGAATAAGCCGCTAATTGCTAAGTTACTGATCAAGCCTCAATATCCAGAACAGAAAAAAGGCTTAGAAGAAGATCTATTTTCTACAAATATTAAGGCGTTAGGCGAAATTCTACATAAAATCTTTTTAAACCCAACACTAGATATCCCTCCGACTGTCGATATACTGATTAGTCAATGTTATGAACCTAACTCTAAAAATCGTCCTTCTCTTGATGAATTTCAACGTACGCTGACGACTTTGTTGAAATCACAACCTTATTCTCAAGAAGCTAAAGAAATTGAAGCTAAGCTATGGAAGCAGCATGAAATGGCAGAGAATAAATGGCCATATCCACGATATATACAAAATAAAATCTATTCTTTAGCAAAGGATTTGGATTCAGCCATAGAAAATCAGCCAGAGATTCCCAAGATATTAGATATCGATATTATTCAAAAATTAAGGAGAGATATAGAATTTTATTCTAGGAAATTTGCTCATTTCAGACCAGACGTATCAAATCATGATTTACGCATATATCATATTACCGAAGCAGAAATGAGTGAGTATAAATCGACAATGCATTCATTTTCTACGCAAATGATTTTTTTATCCGAAAAATGCTATGAACATTTAATTCTATTAGAAAAAGCAAAACAAATAATTGAAAAGCAATTGAGGCTCGATAAAAGGAAGGAACTCATTTTACCAAAGTCAAAAGCCCCAAAGAGGGAAACATTTTCTCTCTTTGGTTTATTACCTAGATTCTCATACATGAAAGAGACGTTGCACGAAAAGATGTTGCACGAAAAGATGTTGCACGAAGAGATGAAAGCGCAGAAGCATTTGATGGAATTAGAATTAATAATGGAGAGACTGAAGATGGAGACGGAGAGACAGGAGATGGAGAGCTTTTTCTTAAAATCGAAATTAGAAGCACAGAGACAGGAGCTGGAGTTATTAAAATCAAAAATGCCAGAGAGAGAAATAGGGTTGTCCACTTCTACCGAAAATAAAAAATTAGTGGAGCAATCATCTATACTAACTGCGCATCAAGACGATCTAACAAGAAAAACAGAGGGTAGTCAACAGCATAGTAGGTTAAAAAAAGAACTTGAGACAACAGATAGAATGACTGAAAATAAGTTAATGGAACCCGGTAGCCAGAAGTGGACAGCCCTGGAGAGAGAAACATTTCCGCCATTGGGTTCATCAGTTCCTGAATTATCAAACATTCAAGTTCAGTTGCATCAAAAGAGGGAGGCACAGGCACCGCTCTCCTTATTAAAAAAAGAATTAGAGGTGGACAGGAAGGAGTCATTTTTATTAAAGTCAAAAGCAGCGAAGAAGGAAACTCCTCAATTATCAGCTATTGAAGAACCTGAAGTTCTATCTAGGCTTGACAATCCCTTGCGATATCAAGTCCCTGTATTAAGTGATGGGTTAAAATTACTAGAAAAAGCGCAGGAGCAGCCGGTGGAATTAGAAATGGAGAGGCTGAAGATGGAGAGACTGAAGATGAAGAGCTTTTTATTAGAATCGAAATTAGAAGCAGAGAGACAGGAGCTGGAGTTCTTTTTATTAAAGTCAAAAGCAGCCAAGAAGGAAACTCCTCAATTATCAGCTATTGAAGAACTTGAAGTTCTATCTAGGCTTGACAATCCCTTGCGATATCAAGTCCTTGTATTAAGTGATGGGTTAAAATTACTAGAAAAAGAAGTGCATTTACCTACATTAAACTTAGAAGATGAAAAAACCTGTAAGAAAATTATTAAAATAATTTGTGATAAATTTAACATTAGCGAATGGGTATTGAATCGGGCGATCGGATTTTACTTAAAACCCGATCAATTTCAAGAATTTAAAAAACAAGTTAAACTGGATAAGAGACGCCAAAACTTTTTCAAACTCAGAGATGATTATTTAAAGATTGTACAATCCATAGATAATCTTTTATATCCCTATGATGAGAAAAATAAAGACCAAGATTATATTCGTTTGAACACCCTTTTATTACGGCAACTATTTGCCACTTTAAATTATTTGATTGAAATGGCAACCGCGAAATATCCGGACTGGCTTGGTAGCAATAAAGAGTTAATTAACGAATTGATCGATAAATATAATACTAATATTACTGTGTCGGAATTAGATAAACATTTTACTCTGGTCAAATCCATGTTAAATGAGGGAGAAACATATACTGCAGATAATTATAAAAAAATGACTGAAAATTTATCTCAACAATTCACCATGGTGGAATTCGAAATTTATCAAGGTTTCTTATCCCTAATTGCCGAAAATATGAATCATTTACAGGATTGTAAAGAAATTGTAGAGAATATTTTTTTTCAGGAACTGAGTAAATTTATTACTGATTTGGATGGACACTTTAATGAAATTAGCGAAATGAATGATACCGTATTGGAAACCTTCTCTAACTATAAAAATAACTTTAGCCGCCTGGAGATTAGAAAATCATCTGATGAAACACTCGTGCAGAACATATACAGCGATCAATTATATTTAATCAATTCTAAATTAGAACAAAAACCAAAACCCGAGGAAAAAGAACAGTTACTAAAAATAAAACAAAATATTTTGAAGAAACAACAAAAAATTCTAGAAAAACAAGAAAATCTAAAAAAACAGATGGGTGAAGTTTCCTACGAACTGCTAATAAACAAAAACAAATTAGTTCTGCAGTGTAGACATTTAGAAAAAAATCTACTAACGTTACAACAAGACCTGAATGAATTAGCTTATAAGATCAACTTGTTTTTCAAAAAAAATCCTGGCGCTCAATCAAAATCAATTGATCTGTTTGATGAAATGAATGAGATACTGAAAGTGATCATCGAAGATTTCCTCAGAAAAATATCCAAGAATACCATCACAACAGATAAAATTGATCTCATTAACAAAATCATGGTGGATGTTTCCGGATACATCGGTGATATTAATGGGATAATTACCAGAAACCAAAGCCCCGAAGTTTCTCAAAGATTAAAATCATCTTTATTTGTAGAAAAGGATTCTAAGTATCAAACTAATCAGAAGGAAAATGAAGAAGCGGTAATAAATAAAATAATTTCAATCAAAGATGTTTTGAAAAAATTCATCGTTAACTCAACAAACAGTTTCACTAAATAATTTTGTAGGAGAACTCGTAATGAAAATGAGCACTAATGGATTGAGCAATGATATTGTAAATGCTATTAATCAATATGATCAAATTAAAAATCAGATTGGCAACCCGATGATTGATAAAGAAACTTCGCTTATTGCTTGTAGTGATTTTCTCTTAGATGTCTATTTGGGAATTTGTGATGATCAAAATTGGCAAAGCAGTTCCTGTGTTGGCGGTGATGATACCGGTATTTTTCATGGTTGGCCGTTACTTAAAAAATTAACTGATACTACCAAGACTAATGTACAGCAATTTAATAGTGAAGTGGAGTTTTTAGTGACAGAATATAAAGGATTGCCACCGCCACCACTCAATGACCTCAATAGAGCCACTATATTGAGTACACGCGCCGACATGATTAAAACATTTCAAACATTATATTTGGCGGAAAATAAAACCAATTGCGCCTTATCTGTGCTACCTACTTCTCCAATCAATATCTATAGTGAGCAGAAGGAATATCGTTTGGCGAAGAAGGTATATCTTCGCACTGAAGACCTTGACTTGACAACACCTCTTCGTTATATCAATAGAATTCGACCAGATCATCAGCCAAAGAATATCCCTATTCCCGCAGAGAGAAATATATGGGATCAAAAAAGCCGGACTCATCGCAGAATTCCGATGAGTTTAGCAGAATTTGATGATTGGTCAGGTATTACAGAAATTAAAAAATTGCCGATAACAGGTAAAGTCCTCAGTCCTGGAGAATTAGACAATTTGACTACATTGATGGGAAAATCTATTCCCAAACCTTTCGTTCCTTTAAGTCGACTTCCTGAACACATCGCAGAAGAGACGTGTTGTTGTCATTGCGTTATATTATAAATAGAGCTAACTTATGAAACCTGAAGAGAAAATATTTTCTGCCATTCAAAAGAACGATATCCCTGATGTTAAAAATCTTTTGAATGACATAAAAGACATTAATTGTGTTAACTATCAAAAGCAAACCCCGCTGATATTTGCTATTAGATACAATAAATCTACCATCATTGAATTATTTTTAAATTTTCATCGATTACCACTTGATTTTACTTTAAAAGATTATTTAGGACGGGGGGTAGTCGATCATTTAAAAGCAAAAACTGACACTGACTTAGCATCGGATTTACGAACTGAAATTATCCGACGATATTTTTTTCAACTAGTTCAGAAAGGTGATCTTAGTAATCTTAGTCAGCTAAAAGATGGCCGGAAAATTGAATTCACCATGCAGGATACAGAAGGAAATACCGCTTTACATTGCGCCGCTCAATGCAATCAATTTAACTTAACTGATATACTACAAGTTAATTTAGAAACAAGAAACAAAAAATTAGAAACACCCATAGAGACCGCCGCTTTTCATGGCCATCTCAACATGGTTACAGCCCTTTTGACGAAAGGAGCAAAAGTGGAGAGAGTGCTGATCTTCGCTATTCGCGGTCAAAAAAATGATTTATTTCAAGATTTATTAAAATCAACTCATCATCAACGCTTAGTTAACGAGAGTAAGGACGGATTTTCCTCTTTATTGTACGAAGCAGCTATTTTAGATCAGGATACGATCATTCAACTCTTAACAGATTATAAACCAAAAAACCGTTCTTTGCTCCATGAAGGGATTACTGTATTCCAACATGCTCGTCATAAAAATGCGACAAAGGCAATGAAGAAGTTGCTGGAATTAGGGTATCTGGTTGATAAGCCTCCTGATCTCAAACTATCTCCAAAAAATTCTACTAGTTTTTCTGACGCTTTCAAAATTGCCAGTCTTCGGCAGCAATTAGAATGTTACCAGCTAAAAGAATATCAATCCGTATTGACTCATTCTCTAAATCGATTAAAGAAAAATTTAGAAGAAAAGTCGATGCTTTATTTAAAAGACTTACCCAGCCAGGAAATTTATAAGATTTTGCACCCAAAGGCTTTTTTTAGTTATGCTTGGGAAGAGAAGGCTCAACAACTTAAATATCTTCATCATTTTTTAGGACGCTTACGAAAAGACTTAATTTCGGCTGGAATCAACATCTGGTATGACAAACAAAATATGCATGGAGATATTGAAACACAAATGCGTGTCAATGTGACTAACAGCCATCATATTATATTTTTTGGAACGCGGCGTTATAAATCTAGAACTCTACCTAACAGTAATTTTAATGTTCGTATGGAATTTGATTTTGCTATAGGGGAGGCTGGAAAAAGAAGTTCAAATGAAGCCGCCAATTTTATATTTGCATTGATGCTGGAAGGAAATTTTCAAAATGATAATCCTTTTCCAGTCGAACTTAAGAATGTGCTCATCCGTGAATGGCAGAATGGTTATCAAAAAGAATTAAATCCATGGGTGTGTGAAAATAATTATATCAAAAACTTAACCGAGATAGGTGGGGTGCTATATTGTTTATTAGGATTAAATAAAATTGATGATTATCCCATCTATCGTCAAGCGGCTAACCGAGCCTACAAGGATTTTCTTGAAGCATTAAATAATAAATTATATAAGAAAAAAAAGGAGTTTGAACAAGAAATCAATAAATGTCATCTACCTCCAAAAATGACTATCTATCCTCAAGCTCCGCCTGAGCCGACTCATTTAACTAGGCAAACACGTTCTTTTTCCCGTTAATATTGCGTAATAAATAAGTTGTAGGACTTTACTAAATTAAAAAAATTATAAGGGCACGCCAACGAGGGATTCCACATGACCACTTCATCATCTTATCAGTTTTTCCCTATGCCGAAGAATCAAACGGTGCGCCGCTTTACTTTACCCGATGGCCGAGAAGTGGTTTTTTCACAAGTCGATAAAACCATTCAAGCGCAAATGGATGGTGTCCGATTTCCGGGTTCAGCGATCCATGTTCGCATCAATAATTCACCCTTAACTAAATTATTAGGCTATGCGGAGTTAGACTGGCAGTTAGCGGTGATTCAGCGAGTGACCCACTTATCCCTGATGAATAACGGCCCGCACATTCTGCGGTTGAGTGATTGGAACTGGTTTATCCAAGACCAAAGTCGCCGCTCCGTTTTTCTGTCCATTTAAAGGAGCCGCTTCGATCAAAGCAATGATCAATACAATTAATCCGGCTATCAAAATCACATGATCGACTGTTCGATGGGAGAAATTTTCTGTACTTTTTATCGTATTAATAGGGTCCCGACGCCACTGTGTCAGGAAGCCAATGATAAATCCAACGAATGATTTTTGGGATCGACTGGAATGAAGTCGATAGAAGGTGTTATAGCGAGCAGTGGATTTTTTTTGGGGGTTTCATCACTTTGATTTCTCCTATTATTTGTTAAAGCACCAAAGTTGGATATCGGCGCAGACTTTTTTTGCTCGACCCGAGGTAAGAGAACAGGAGAAGATAACTGGGACGATGGGCTTACTATTTTCTCCCATGTTTGCAGATAGAATCGCATGTCGGCAATCCACTCGGTTTGCCGAGGGTTTAAATCCATTGGGTGCAGTTCCTTTATGACGACGAAAAATCATTGATTCTATTGATTTTATCTAAAATTTCCTTTATATTTTGTTCTTTAAAAATTTGGACTTGCCGCAAGGTGGCATTTTTTGCTTGTTTAAGTGGCTGGAGAAGTTGTCAGTGGCGGATGTTTTCAGGGAAGCTGAGGAGCAGTTTACTCAAATGGTCGAAAAATACAAGTCCCCCTCTTCATTGTGGCTCAATGCAATCGAATCTGAGATTGGCCAGGATGGTCGCGAACTAACACGAAAAATATTACAAGGTCATGCAGACTCCAGGGGCACTGGAAATGTTGGCGAAGCCATCACGACAACTGGCGGTATACTTTTAACTCATAGACGCTACTATAAAAGAACGTTGCAGACTTTATTTGGTGCAATCGACATCACAAGGACAGGTTATTCCCTTCGAGATCATCCTAATTTATTTCCATTAGACGCATTACTAAATTTACCCATTTCGTCGTCGTTTTCATATGGATTGCAACGTTTTATTGCGAGACGCATTGCCACAACTGCATTTTCGGAAGCATTAAACCTGACGCAAGAGATATCGGGTGTTACCGTGGGAAAGCGACAAGCTATTCGCATGGTAGAAGAATGTTCAGTTGATTTTGATGCGTACTATACTCATAAAATGGCAAAAAAGAGCCGGAAAACTACCATTCTGGTATTAACCACGGATGGAAAAGGCATTGTAATGCGTCACGATGCGCTCAGGGAAGAAACCCAAAGACGTGCCACAGATGCCAAACAAAAAATGAAGACTCGCTTATCGCGAGGAGAGAAGTCGAACCGTAAGCGTATGGCGCAAGTGGCTTCAATTTACTTAATTGAACAATTTACTAGAGTACCACAGGATGTTATAGAAGAATTGAGACGGCAAAAAGCAGATTTACGTCGTCCGCGCCCGATCGAAAAACGCGTGTGGGCTAGCGTTGAAAAAGATTCAGATGACGTCATCAGAGCGATGTTTTCAGAGGCCAACAAGCGTGATCCAAAGCATAATAAAGAATGGGTAATTCTTGTGGATGGCAATAAGCATCAGTTGCATG
Source organism: uncultured Pseudomonadota bacterium (assembly GCA_963832945.1). GTDB lineage: Bacteria > Pseudomonadota > Gammaproteobacteria > Coxiellales > Coxiellaceae > JAFEDN01. The sequence goes on along the minus strand of CAWHVV010000017.1, from coordinate 65,592 downwards.
TTGTAAAGGCGCTGGCAAAAAAAGAAGGGGTTAGCGTATCAATCATATTGGATATTATTCATGTTATCGAATATCTATGGGATGCTGCACGCGTATTTATTGATGAGACCAATCATGCAGGTTGTGAGGCCTGGGTTGAGGAAAAGCTTACGCAAATACTGAATGGTAAAGCGGGTAAAGTAGCTGGCAGCATAAGAATGTCAGCAGCCAAACGAAAACTAACAAAAGAAAAAAAGCAGACTGCAAAAGATTGCGCCAGATATGTAGCAAAACATAAACCTTATATGAACTACGTCAAATATTTAAAGCATGGATATCCGATTGCAACGGGAGTTATTGAGGGTGCATGTCGCTATCTTATCAAAGATAGGATGGACATTACCGGTGCGAGATGGGGCTTGTCAGGTGCAGAATCTGTTCTTAAGCTACGCTCTCTCGTTACAAGTGGGGACTTTGACGATTATTGGGCATACCATTTAAAAAGTGAACATGATAGAAATTATTCCTCAAAAATAAGAAATTTAGATCATTTCCAATCATTAATGTCGTCGTCATAAAGGAACTGCACCCAAATCCATTTGACTCCAGTATCGGTAAAGGGCTTGATAACGGGATAATTTCTTTTGCAGAACAGTAGTCCCATGAGGAGGCGAGCCGCTGCTATGGGCCGTTTCCAGTTGGTTCAATTCTTCTTTCAGCAAGGACAGCACGATGGGAATTCGGTCTACCGATTGCCAGGAGGAATCAAAGTATTGATCAGTTGGTGATGAATGCAACATGGTTTTTTCCATCCGTAGAATTTTTATTATCCTAATATTGAGTCTAATTGATAGTAACCAAACAGCGTACCTGATTTTTTGATGAGGCGTTATCAGAAAATTCAATCATTTGATGTGAGATTTTTTCATTGCTGCTCATGCTCGATGAGCTTTGAAAGGGTGTTTTTTTTAAATCATTCCCAAATGCTTCAACCGATAATAGCACACTGTGGATGAGACGCCAAAGCATTCTGCTAAGGCATCGATGTCCCGGATAAACCTGCCAAAGAGGGTAAAAATTCTTTTGGGAGTTAACAGGCTGGCGGCAAACCAGTTCGCCTCACATGCCTGACGTTCTTCAGGATAGGCTTCAAGGAGATCCTGCTGATGTCGATAAAAAGTTTCGGAGGATTTATCGGTGTGCAAATAATAGTGCCCAACGGCCTGCGCGATAGTAAATACTTTGCGAAACCGCGGATCATTTTTTTTGACGATAATCAGACCCTCTTGGCGATTATAAACACCGGCAAGGTTTGGATTACTCGCTTCTCCGGCCATGATTTTCAGTCCGGCTTTGTCAACGATTTTATTCAGATCAATGGGGGGAATGATGTCCTCGTTCTTGCCATAAGTTTCGCGAATTATGTCCATACTCAAACACTCGATCATCCAAAGGCGTTTTTGACTTAAGATCATGTGAGGTTTCTCCTTATTTGTGAGCGCTAAAAATCTTTAACCCGCCACCGTTGCTAATCAAATTGACCCATACCCAGGTTAGCTTCATGGGGAGAGACTTTGAGCCGTTGGAATCTGAATTTCTTGTATTTTTTTGGTATTTCTCTCCAGGTGAATTTTTTTATGTTCTAATTCCTGTATTCTTTGTTGTTGAGCTTGTAGTTGATCTTCGGTGACCACTCCTTCACGATCCGAAAGATTACAGGTCGGAATTACCAGGTCGGCGACGTGAGTTTTCAGTTCATGATTGATTTTTTCACGCTGCTGTTGAGCTTTAGAAAAGCGCGAAAAAAATCTACCGTACCAGCCGGTAATCGATTGCTCATAATTCCGGCGGTGAGTCTCTATCGTTAGAATTTTTTCCTGCACAGACGCTGAGTCAATGGCCACTGGATGAGTGTGCAGTTGGCGCTTAATTTCCTGAGCATTCTCTATCAGACCAGTCAATTCCTGACGGGACGGTTGACTGAGGAAATAGGAGCTTTCAGGATTTTTAGGGAGAAAATCACGGCAGGTTTGAATCATTTGCTCCAGGCTTACCGATAATTGAGCAATGCGTTTTTCGTGCGCGGTTAGGACTTGGTTGCGATGTGTGCTTAAAATCAGATGGTCTTGCTGCATTTCCTGCTGAAGAGTTTCAGCGGTTTTTAAGATATGCCCGGCATAATCAGTGAGGCGTTGTTTACCATCGCGAACGTGTTGCGCTAAGGTTTCCTGTATGGGTGTTCTCATCACATCGTGGCAGAGTTCTCGATAAACGACGCGAGCTTCCCTTTCCACCTGAATTTTGTGTTCAACGTAACGATCTGACAATCGCATTTCCGTCGATGTTTTGGAGTAAGTCGGCAGGTCAGCCGGTAAGCTTTGGGTGATGCCCTGTGAGTGAGCCAGGGTGACTACATTGGGTTTTCCAGTCAGTTGGGCGTAAGTTTTTCCGATTTGCTGAATCTGATTTTCACATTGAATAAGTGCCTCTTGTTGTTCCTGATAAGTCTGCCGGGCCTGTTGGTAGGCTTGCTCAAACGTCATTGAAGGGATTTGCCGGTCTTTGGCGGTCTGATGGATATCCCGTCTTACCGTTTGAGTGACGCAGGCGATTTCGATTAAGTCATCCGCCTGGCGCAGCCAAATCCGCCGCTGATCGCATGTCCATTTTCTATCGATTAATTGGGCAATACAGGCGGCTGCCGCATTTTGCCAGTCGGTTTCTGCTAATAAGCAGTGCCACTGCTGGCATTGCTGTAGGATTTTCAAAGCCAGATATTGGAGTAGCGACAATTGATCGGTTTGAGATTTTTGCAGGGCCGATTCCAGCAGCTTTTGGTACTCTGGAGTATTGAGAAACGTTTGATAATGCGTTGTTCGCAAAACTACTTCTGCTTGTTCACAGACGATTTGTAAATTTTTCATCGATCACCTCTTTCAATAGTGAACCCAATAAAAGAATCATCCGCTGAGTTCCCGGTGGGTATCACCGGGAATCGAATGGAATGATCAGGGAGAGTTATTCTCCGTCGTTAACCCACCCGGCAAGTCCCGAGGGGCGGCAGTGGCTTGTCCAAAGTGGTTTGCAGTCCATTGGCTGCCTCTTGACCTTTGACGTTCCAGATACCGCACAGCCAGGCAGCGCCCAGCGACAACACGGTCGCCACCCCTTTAGCGAATTTCATCGCCCAACTATCCCGATCTTGTTCAATGACCGGACGTTGAGTCTTGAATTCCGCACGAAAATCCTTCATTTGTTCCGGTGCGGATTTCGCCGGTGTGTTGAGAGTGGCTTGTAGTGCGCTGACCGCTTGATATTTTTGTACGGCCAAAGACAGGGGTTGGTCGGGTTTTCCGACAGCGCGTGTCGGGCCTGTGACTAATTTCTCAGCCGACGGTCTGGCGTCAGTGACCATTTTCACCTGGGCGCGCCCATTGACGGGCGGCGCGCCAAATAATAAGGTTCGCTTTTGAGTACTGACCATATAATTTTGTTCCGAGTCATTTTTAGCTTCTTTTTCAACTGTTACGGCGAGATGGTTTCGATAGCCCTGACACAATTGCTGGAGTTCCTGCTTCCGGCGGGCGACCGGCAATAAGCCCAGCAAAGTCTTTTGAACTTCAAGGCACACTGGCTGCTGATTCGGCTGCCAGGGACACCAACGCCGGATAGCGTTTCCCAGCGCGCTATAACGGCTGACGTTGAGTAAATCTACTGTGTCCAGTAATCGAGTCAGGCGTGCTGCTAAGGCGGCGTTGAATAGTTTTTGCTGACGTTGCGGATCACTAGGTTTTCCTTTGGAACGATTTCGATTTCGAGCCTCAGCCTGGGCCTGCTCAATGATCGCCAACGCTTCCTGGTCTAATGTGGGACTGATATTGAATACCGAATTTTGTGCGGTACATTGACGGTGAGTTTCTAAAAATTGTTCGATGAGTTTGCTCATACGCTTTCTCCTAAAATAAAATAAAATAAAATGAAATGAAATGAAATCCAATAAAAAAATCCATTCAAAAAAATTTCCCGTATCCGGGTTATCCCAATTTAGCCATCGTCGGTCTGTTCACAATCCCCTGCATTTTTTCCGAGGCTTTTTCACCTTTGACGCTGAAGATGCCGCAGAGAGCAGCAACACCTAACGTGAGGATGGTGGTGACCCCTTTGAGAAATAGCATAGCGGTACTGTCCCGATGGACTTCGAGCACGGGTTTTTGTTTCTCCAGCGTTTGCTTAAATTCCTGAACCTGTACTGGTGCTGGTTTTGCCGTCAGCAAGGTGTATTGCAGAGTGGTTACGGCTTCGTATTTCTTCACCGCTTTTTGCAATCCTTCATGTTGATTCAGCGGCAGGGATTTCGCTTCTTTTGTCAGAAAATTATCTAAAACAGACGGTTTCTCTGCGGGTCGTAGCGGCTTTTTAAAGGAGGCCGTTGGCTCGGGCAGATCGAAGCCATATTTCCGAGAGACTTCCGGGAAAGCGCTGTTGAGTTCAGATTGAATGTCCTCCGCTAAGTGCGCTTTATATTCCTGACAGGCTCGTTGCAATTGCTGTTTTTTATGAGCGTCTGCGACGCAAGTGATCAGTGCTTTTTTGACGACTTCGCAGGCTTTCAAATTGTCATGAGTTGGATTCGGATGCCAGTCGAGGATCAATCGTTGAAGGCGATTGAACTGATTGGGGTCATGCAGATTGACAGTGTCCAACTCTGCGGTGACGAGTGTTTGCACACCGGCTTTGATTTTATCCTCAGTGACTTTATATTCCTGAGTAAAACCTTGCCGATGCTGACGCATGTGTTCCGCTGCTTCCTGGTAAAGGCGTTGAGCTTCTTGACCGGGCGTGGTTGAAAACGGCGCTTGACGTTGAGGGTGCTCTTGATTCATGAGCGCTTGAATTAATTTAGACATAAAATACTCCTAATGATTAAAATGAATAAAAAAATGAGAATGCTGGATTCTCGCCGCGATTACAGACCTGAATTGTTCAGGCCGCGTGGGTTTCATCAAATGGGTGAAAGTAATGAGGATTCGATCTCAGTAACGGATTTAAACGGATTCAGTGGTAGATTTGGTTTTTTCAGGATTTTGCGTATGTTCTGTATTGGTTTTTTTATTCGCTTCGAATTCATCCAGTATGTCTGCTTTTAACAAAATCAAATTATCGGTATTCACAAGGCCATTCACCAAAGTACTCAATGAAGGCATCCATCCTGTGATTTGGGCTATTTCTCTCTGAATTTTCAGCAGCCTTTTAAAAGAGTGATCATTCAGTAAATGATTCTTTCGGGCTTCTGTTTTCGTTTCAGCGTTCAATGTTTCATGAGGTGATGTCATAAATGATTCCTGTCGTTTTGAGCGTGGTCAGTGAATGATAAAAAATTGATAAATGGATACGCTCTTTGGTAATGAGTCTGCCACTGTTTTTTTAAAAATAACACGTAATTTGATTCAAAATATTTCCCGATCTGCACCCTAAAATTTCCCGAAAAGTCGTTTATTTTTCCCGAAACCGTGATTTTGGGCATAAAAATTTGAGCTAAGTGATTGATTGTCTCCTGTCGTCGGGAAGTTTTAACCCCATCATCGGGAAATTTTCGATAGTCAATCGGGAAATTTTTTGCCTGATATTACGTGTTCATTTTCGTTTTTTCCTGAGAGGATAGTAGCCAACGTAAAGCAAAAATCTTTTATTTTTTCGGAGTAACATGACAATGGACATTCAATGGTTTTTAACCGACGACATTCGCCCCTATGAGCGAAATCCTCGCCGCAATACCAAAGCGGTAGATAAAGTCGCCGACAGTTTAAAAACCTACGGCTGGCAGCAGCCGATTGTGGTGGACGCTGATCATACGATTGTTGCCGGTCATACTCGCTGGTTAGCCGCAAAAAAATTGAAAATGGAAAAAGTGCCTGTCTTGGTGGCTAACAATCTGACGCCAGCACAAGTCAAAGCCTATCGCATCGCCGATAATCGTTTAAGTGAAGAAGCGGAATGGGATTCGGATTTATTGTGCCAGGAATTAGCCTCCTTAAAAGAACTGGATGTGGATTTGTCATTAACGGCCTTCAGTGAAATTGAATTAACCAAATTACTCGGCACATTATCAGAATCCGACGAAGAATCCTCTGATTGGTTAACACCGCAAAATATTATTGTGAGTCAACCGGGCGACGTTTGGGAATTAGGGCTTCATCGGGTGATGTGTGGGGATGCCACATCTCCCACCGATATAGCTCGACTGATGAATGGTGAGAAAGCCGATTTAGTCTTTACCGATCCGCCTTATAACGTCGATTATCATCAAGCCCGTGGCGCTTTCAAAGGGCGCTCACTTCAAAACGACCACATGAATCCACAGGCTTATTTGCAGTTTTTACAAACGGCTTTTGCCAGTGCAGTCACGGTGGTGAAACCGGAAGCCTCCTGGTATGTCTGTCACGCTTCTCAATTTCAGGATTTAGTTAAACAGGCTTTAGAGTCTAACCATTTAATCATCCGTTCCCAAATTATTTGGACCAAGAATCATTTTGTATTGAACCGGGGCCGTTACAAAACGCAACACGAACCCATTTATTACGCCTACCGCAAAGGCCAGGCGGATGCGTGGTACGGGGATCGTGGGCAAAGTACGGTGTGGCCGTTCGATAAGCCGTTGTCCTGCGATCTTCATCCAACGATGAAGCCTTGGGCGCTGGTACAAAAGGCGCTGCATAACAGCAGCTTAACAGGCGACCGGGTGCTGGATATGTTTGGCGGAGCCGGATCCACCCTGATCGCAGCCGAGTATACGCACCGCCAGGCGTATCTTGTAGAGATCATGCCGCAATACGTGGACGTGATCTTGCGTCGCTTTGAGAAACACACAGGCAAAGCGGCGGTGTTGTCCGGAACAGACCGGACATTCGCGGATTGTGTATCAGCGCGACAAGGCATTTCTCATGGAGAGTCAGCATCATGAATTGACGGAGAGCATTCAACAGAAAATAGGTGAAGCTCTGCGCATTGGAGCGAGTTTTGAACTCGCGGCGCACTATGCCGGCATTAAAGTGAAATGGTTTTGGCGCTGGAAAAAGGATGGTGAAAATGAAGAGGCAGTATTTGACGAACATTACCATCAACAGTGTAGGGCTTTTTCACGGGATATACAAAAAGCCCGAGCAGACTATAAGGTGGGTTGTTTGGCGAAGATGGAGAAATTAGGCCATAAACATTTTAAACCGCTGCATTGGAAATTTGAGCAATTACAGGGTCAAAGGAACCCTAAAAAACATCAGAAAAATAAAAAACGCAGGAGTGAGCGTCATGAAAATAAAAACAGTCATCAAGCAGTTTAAAAACACCAGCCAAACACTGGGCTGCCGACTATGGTGCGCGTTGTGTCAGCCTAACAGTCTGGCCTCAGTCCGTTTGTTGGTGATGGTGAGTTTAATCGGTCTGTGGGGTTCAGCCCTGGCGGACGGTACCGATATTTTAGCAGGCACTGACGCCAGCTTGTGGGAAACCCTCAACAACACGGGTAAAAAATATATTTATGCGATTGAAGGCATTTTGGGGTTAGCGGCTTATATGAAAACCAAGAATTTGATGGTCTTAACCGGCATCGTCGCGGTATCTATTTTCTTTAACGTCATTCTTTCGATTGCCGGAGAAAGTGCATGAGTTACCGCATTCCGCAAACGCTCGATGAGCCGATGAAATTCATGTTGTGGACAATTGACGAATTAATTGCCTTTTTAGTGCCGTTTCTCATCTTGATGCTGGTTTTAAACAGCCCGGTATGGGGCATGATTACCGGCTCTGGCGCTTTATTCGGGATTAAAAAATTAAAAGGTGAACAGGGACATTATTTTATGTACCACTGGATGTATTGGCATGTGCCGATGTGTTTGAAACTCAAAATAACACCCCCCTCTTATTGGCGGGAACTCATCGGATAAATCTGACAGGAGCAAGTATGCAACTCACTCATTATAAATCGCGATTACAGGGAATACTGGCGCAGAGGAATGGTTATTTAGTATTGGCCGCACTCCTGGCCCTGGTCAGTTTATTGTTGACAGTCAGTGTGTGTCGGCTGATTGGCCGGGAACGGATTATCATTACCCCACCTGTGGTCAATCAAGCTTATTGGGTGGAAGCCAAGGCTGTCTCTCCCGAATATTTATCCCAGATGGCCTCTTTTTTGGCTCAGTTGCGGCTGAACCTCACCCCCGGCAATGCAGCTTATCAGCAGGAGACTTTACTGCGCTACACCGATCCGGCTTATTACGGCGATTTAAAAAATGAGTTGGTGAGTGAGGCTGAGCAATTAGAAAAAACCCATACCAGTTTGATTTTTTATCCGGTGGAAGTGGCGGTTGATGCCAAGCAGTTGACGGTGCAACTCACTGGCGATTTAAGCGCCACGGTTGGCAATGATCATCTGCCGGTACAGCGGATTCATTATCAGCTTCAGTTTCGCTATTCAGAAGGCAGGCTGTGGCTGAAATCCTTCGAGGAAATTAAAAATAACTCTCACGATGAGCATTCAAAATAGGAGAATAGTATGCTTAAAAAGCTTGTTAATCGATCTTTATTCAAAATACCCTGCGCTATAGCGGTATTATGTCCGGTGTTTCTATTTTCAACACCGATTTTCACAAGCTTAAAAGCGCAAGAATCGACCCCTAAGAAAAGCTAATTATATATATTTTTATCTACCTTATCGGAGTAAATTAATTCATTATTTCCGCTAAAAAAGGCGTTAAATACTCTATATTGTTTTTGCCAAGTATCACAGATTCTAATGGGTATCAATAATCGGTATTGCGCTTAGGATTTTAAAATTTTGACAAATTTTAAATTCTGATTTTTTTATGTTTTTTTTAATTTCCATATATTTACGGGTTTTTTTGATATTTCTATAAAAAATATTTTGACAAATCGAACGTTTTTTATTAGAATCTCAATTTTTTAAGCGCAATAAGGATACCTTAATATGGATATCATCAGACAATTTTTTGCATACCCCGTCATGCCCCTACAAAAACAATATGAGGCCATCCGTGCCATTGTCATGGATAAACGCTCACCACAAGAAGTGGCTCAACAATTTGGCTATAAAATTAATACTCTCTACTCCATGATGCGTGATGTGCGTTCCGGAAAATTATGTTTGTTTCCCCAGTTTCCTTCTGGACAGAAAGAACGACGAACACCTCAACCTGTGCGCGAAGCCGTTATTGCCTATCGTAAGCAGAAATTTTCTTGTCAAGATATAGCAGAAAAAATCCAGGAAGAAGGTTATAAAATTTCTAAGAGAACCATTGAAAATATTCTCTATGATGCAGATTTCTCACGATTGCCACGCCGTAGTGCTTTGGAAAGAGGATTCACCCAAAAAAATCAACTGATTCCAGAGCGGGCCTCTTCACTTGATTTTGAAAAACTAAAACCTTTTTCATTTGAGTGCCCGGTAGCTGGAGTTTATTTCTTTCTCCCCTATATTATTGAATCGGGTGTTCTCGATATTATTAAAAAATGTAAACTCCCTACATCAAGTGTCATTTCAGAAATGCAAGCTTGCCTTTCAATGTTGCTGCTCAAATTGATTGGTAACCAGCGTTTAAGCCATATGTCTTCCTATGATCATGAACAAGGACTCGGTGTATTTGCGAGTTTATCCGTTTTGCCAAAATCAACCTATATGTCAACTTATTCCTGTCGCACAGAAGAATCTATGTTATCTGAATTTCAGCAGAAATTAGTGCGTCATTTTCAAGAAATTTATCCCGATTTTTATCAATCCAATTTTATTAACCTAGATTTTCATTCTATTCCCCATTTTGGTGAAGAGTCACAGATGGAAAAGGTATGGTGCGGCGCGCGCGGCAAAGCGATAAAAGGCGCCAATACTTTATTTGCCCAGGATGCAACCAGCGATGTTATTTTATATACGAGAGCGGATATTCTTCGAAAAAATGAGGCTGCTGAAATTCAGAAATTCGCACAATTTTGGAAAGAAATTAGAAAAGATATCACCGAGACACTGGTTTTTGATTGCAAATTGACAACGTACTCTGTGTTGGATACGTTAGTGAGTGAAGGCATTAAATTTATTACATTACGCAAGCGTAATCAGAAATTATTGAAAGAAACCTCGAAAATTTCCGAGGAAAAATGGAAAAAAATTACTCTGCCAATTCCTAAACGAAAACATAAACAATGCTCAGTTTATGAAGCAGATGTTTTATTACCAAAATGTAAAAATTCCTTTCGACAAATTATCGTCAAAGATCACGGTCGCGCAGAGCCAACATTTATCATCACGAGTAATCATGAGCTTGATCTAAAAGATATCCTTGTTGTCTACGCCAAACGATGGCATATTGAGAATAAATTTGGTGAGCTTGTTTCATTTTTTAACTTGAATTCTTTATCTTCCCCTTTCATGATTCGGATTCACTTCGACATGCTTTGGACGATTATCGCTGATACCCTTTATCATCGATTTATGCAAGATTTACCCCGTTTTGAGCGCGCAAGAGCAGATCAGGTTTTTCGAAAATTTATTGATATGCCAGGACGAATCAATTTTGATGGAAAAGAATTTGTTGTAAAAATTCGTAAACATGCAACAACACCTATTCTTCTGGGTGTTGATAAACTCAAAAAAGGTGTGATTGTTCCGTGGCTGGATAACCGCCTTTTACGTTTTGAGTGGACTGCGTGAAAGGGCAAAACTGACGACTGTCCAAATTTTGTTTAGGGTTGATTGTTGCGCTTATCAGGCTCGTGAAAATCGGTGTTCAATACCGGTGCATGCTCAATCTTTTGTATTGGAAGACAATTCTAAAATTTCTGCTGAAATATCTGCCAAAGAATTGACTCGAATTTCGGTGATCGGAGATCGAATTACACTGGTCAGAGGTTCTGAAGGTGCTTATCAGATTAGCAACGATACCGTACAGGGTGAGGTGTTTATTAAACCCATCGTCGATCAGCCGACTACCCATAAAATTTGTCCGATACAGAAAAATAAGGGAAAAAAACAACAAAAAATTCAATGCAAAAAATTAAAAGAAAAAAATAATATTCATCGCTTAAAACCATTTTATTTATTCATTAGCACTGAGCAGGGTCGGCATTATGTCTTGAATTTAACGCCACGCTGTACTCATCATGCGGATGTATTAGCATTAAAACCCGAGGAACTGGAAAAAGAAGCCGCGAAAACCTGGGAAACCAGTGAGCGTTATACGCAAACGTTAATTCACCTCCTGGATGAAATTATTCAGAAAAAAATTCCATCCGGCTATGATCACACGGTTTTAAAAAAACCGAAAGAATTCACTGTCGGGAAAAATTTCGATTTGAAATTAACTGATCAATATACCGGCGCGCATTTGTCGGTAGCAATCTATCAACTGACCAATCATTCCAAACAAGCGCAAACAGTGGCTGAAGAGGATTTGTATCAATCCGGTGATCGCGCCATTTATCTGCAAGCTGTCACACTTGCACCTCATCAAACCGCTCAACTGATTAAGGTGACCAGCCATGTCTAAACAATCTTATGATTCTGAAAAGAATGTAGATACGCAACCCAGTCGAATCAAGAAAAAACAACAGAATGTGTTAGCCATCGGCATTATTATCGCAAGTCTACTTGGCTGGGTTTTTTATTCGCTCTTATCAGGCCACGTTCAGTCTTCGCACTCTACCCATGAACCATCGTCACAACGAATGGCCATGGACAATCCGACCACGCATGTTGACAGTTCCGAGTTGTTTATTGAGAAAACTCAAAATGGATTGAGCCAGGCACAAAAAACAACTTCCGCATTGCAGGAACAGTTAGAACTCTTAAAGAAACAAAAAGAGCAACAAGAAAAAACCAATCAATCTCAAAATGAGAGTATGCAGGGATTACAAACTCAACTGAGGGCGTTGGAAGAAAAATTGAATCTGGTCAATCCGGGATTACCCGAAAAGAATCATAGTCAGAATGCTTATCCTACATCCCCAACCCTCGATCATCAGGCAGAGGTGGTTTCCCTACAGCCGCTTAAAGGCGTGAACGATGATGTTTTAGCGTTATCCCCCCTAAAAAATCAGTCTTCGGTAGTGCCTTTCATTAAACCTTCTAAAACGCCGGATTCTTTTGTTCCCGCCGGCACTTTTGTACGCGCAGTGATGCTGGGCGGCGCGGATGCTTCCACAGGGGTGAACAGCCAAAGTAATCCCACCCCGGTGTTATTTCGGCTATTGGATACTGGCACATTACCGAATCATCACTACAGCCATTTGAAAGATTGTGTCGCCACCGCAGCGGCTATCGGCGATATTTCGTCTGAGCGGGGTTTGATGCGCCTGGAGCGTTTAAGTTGCGTCAGCCCTAATCATCAAGAAGTGATTGAACTGCCGGTAGAAGGCACGGTTTTTGGGCCTGAAGGTAAAAACGGCGTGCGCGGCGTGCCTTTGTGGAGAGAAGGTGCTTTACTGAAACGCGCTTTTATTGCGGGTTCTTTATCGGGATTTTCTCAAGGTATTGCTTCACAGTACACCACCACCGCGCTGTCAACGACTGGCGCTGTCACCAGTGTCAATAACGCCGATATTTTTAAATATGGTGCGGCACAAGGCGTCAGTAATGCGATGGATAAAATTGCTGACTACAATATCAGGAGAGCCGATCAATACCATCCTGTCATTCAGTTATCAGCGGGGACGATTGTCGATGTTGTTTTTTTAAAAGGATTTTATTTAGACGGTCAGAAACACGATAACGAAAAAGAATCGATCTTGCCACCCTTTGAATCGGTGGCAACCCTTCCCACCGTACTACCACCCAGCCAATCTGTCACTCCCGCAACCAATTCTGCTGTGACATCGTCGTTGCCGGTTTCCCCTTTACCTTTAACACCAGCACAAATTAACGAACTGCAAACCCGTAATCGTCAGAATCAAGCGACCGATTTTTTTAAATCTTAAAAGAGGAGTTTTTTTATGTGGCATTTTCAACGTTCAAGAAAATTATTCAATCTCAGTTTAATCCTCGGCTGTAGCGCGATGCTGTCCGGTTGCGGGGAATTAAATTCTCAATTCACCTGCCCGATGAAGCCGGGTGTCACTTGTCAAAGCCTGGATCAAGTCAACACAATGGTGGATCAGGGCAAATTAGCCGAAGCCAAACCAACACCTACACCTGCACAATCTGCTGATTCGGTATTGACGGTTAATATTAGCTATTCTGCTGATGAGGGAGTGAGCCGTTCCCCAGAACAAGTCATGCGTCTCTGGGTTGCACCTTATCAAGATAATCAAGGCAACTATTTTTCGTCGACTCATGTCTATCATGTGATTCAGCCCGGCCATTGGTCTACTGATCCGGCTATCGAGGATAGCACTCATGCTTAATGCTCAAAAATCATTTGATTTGTCGGCCTTATTCGCACGAGTTGCCGGCTGGTTCGGTGAAAAACCGCCGACCGGTTTCGATAAAAATCATACCCTGGATTCTGAATGGAGTGACTTGTTAGCACAGTGTCCTCTTTCCAGCTTATTACCCTACGAAACCTACGATCCTGAGCATGAAATTTTTATCAATAAACGCAGCCTGGGCTTTATGTTGGAAGTGGCTCCCTTAACCGGTGCAACCGAGGCCAACGTGCAAATTCTGGGAAGCCTGTTAACCGATGTGTTGCCGATCACAGCCGATTTGCAGTGTTTGTTTTGGGCATCGGATAAGATCGGTTCTGCGATTGATGCTTTTGCGCAGGAACGTTCCGCTGCCGGCGAGATGTTTGCCTGGCTGGCGCAAAAGCGCGCCGAGTTTTTAAAACAAGGCACATTGGACTCACTCACCAAGAGTGGTTCGTTTATTTTAAGAGATTTTCGGCTGTTTTTAGTGATTTCCATTCCATTGAAAGAAATTACCAATGATACGCAAACCTTAATTCGATTGCGCGAAGATTTTGTCAGTTCACTCAATTCCGTCAACATGGCCAGTCGTTCGATTCCCATCACCAATTTTATCAGTCTGCTGATCGATCTGTTAAATCCTTCTATGGATCCTTATCCTTCGCAGCAGCGATGGAATGAGTATGATTCCCTGTCATTGCAACTCACCGATCCCGAATACCAATGCCAGGTTTACACCGATAAATTAGTGCTGAATCGCTCTGGCAAAAAAGCGTGGGAAATCCAATGTTTCAGTGTCCGTGATTTTCCGGAAACATTGGGATTATGGCAAACCGGCGAAAATTTAGGGCAATTATTTAACTCAGCTTTGCAAATTCCTTGCCCTTTTGTCATGAGTTTTCATGTGCGAGCGGAAGACGTCGAAAAATCGGCTGCTAAAGCACAAATGAAGTTTATGAATAAAGACTCTACCGCTAAAAGTCCGTTAGCCAAATTTAAACCCAGTATTGGCAAAGAATATCAGGATTGGAAATTTGTCCGGGATCGCTTGAGCCAGGGTGACCGCTTAGTGAAAGTCTTTTATCAAGTCATTTTGTATACCTTACCGGAGCAGTCTCATAGCGCTGAACGCAAGCTGCGCGATTTATATCGCGCCAATGGCTGGAAACTGCGTAAAGAATCTTATTTGCAGTTGCAGTCCTGGTTAGCGGTTTTGCCGATGATGATGACCGAAGGCATGTTTGATGATTTAAAACGATTAGGCCGTTTGCGCACGATGAATGCGCTCTCGGCGATCAATATCGCGCCGCTATTGGGTGAATGGAAGGGCACGCAGCGTCCCAGCTTATTCCTCCCCGGTCGGCGCGGCCAAATCGCCATCTGGAATCCCTTTGATAATCCAGAAGGCAATTATAACGTCGCCATTGCCGCCACCTCCGGCAGCGGTAAGTCCGCGCTCACGCAAGAATATATTGTGGCGTTGCTCGGAGCCGGTGGCCGGGTATGGGTGATTGATGTGGGTCGTTCGTATGAAAAAACCTGCAAATTATTGGGTGGCGAGTTTATCGAGTTTAAATCCGATCATCCCATCTCGCTGAATTTGTTTACGTACATTGATCAAATGGATGATGAATCGCTAGAAATTTTGAAGCCTTTGCTGGCAGCGATGGCGCGACCTCAAAGCAATGTCACAGATGAGGAAATGACATTTTTAGAAAAAGGCGTTAAAGCCGCCTGGGATCAAAAGGGTAAAAACGCCAGCATCACGACGGTAGCCGATTGGCTCAGCCAACAGGCCAGTCCGATTTGCACAACGCTTTCCCACTTACTTTATCCCTATACCAAACATGGCATGTACGGCAAATTCTTTGAAGGCCCTTGTACATTGAACATCAACAATAATTTTATTGTTTTGGAACTGGAAGAACTCAAACAGAAAAAAGATTTACAAAAAATTGTTTTATTAGTGTTGATGTATCAAATTTCAAAACGGATGTATTTGGGCAGCCGTTCACAAGTAAAATCCTGTGTGATCGATGAAGCCTGGGATTTGTTGGGCGGCGACCAGGAAGGTGCGGCCAAATTTATTGAAACCGGTTATCGCCGCGCCAGACGTTATAACGCCAATTTTGTCACCATCACGCAAGGCATTAACGATTATTTTAAAAATTCCACTTCTATCGCGGCTTTTGAAAATTCCGCTTTTAACCTGATTTTGGCGCAAAATCCCGAGGCCATTGCGCAATTACGGGCTTCGGAAAAATTTCCGATGAACGATTACACCGCAAAATTATTCCAAAGTGTCCGGCGTGGCGATGATTACTCAGAATGCATCATTAAAAGTCCGCAGGGTTTATCGGTACACCGAATTATTTTTGATCCGTATTCACGGATTTTATATTCGTCAAAAGGTGATGAATTTGAAGCCGTGAAACGGCTACAGGCACAGGGGTTGTCGTTGCAGGCCGCCATTGAGCAAGTCGCGCAACGACAATTTCATTCATCTCAATCCAAGAGGAAACCCACATGAATCACACTAAAAATAACGGCTATTGCCCCCCTCGACCAAATATCGCTCTCATTGCTGCGTTGATGATGTTAAGCGCCTTGATGGGGACTACCATCAGTATCGTGCTGGATCGAGTGATTCTGCCGAGTCCATTTCTGGCGACGGTGGACATGACGGGTTTGATGTATCGGTTCGTCAAGTCCGAAGCGTCGGGATCGGCTTCTTTAGCTGAGAAACGCATTGAAGTGCGTCATTTCAGTCAACAACTGGAAATCGTGCTTAAAACCATTGCGCAGGAAAAACACGTGATTTTAGTGCCTAAAGAAGCGGTGATAGCCGGCGGCCAGGACTTGACGGCAGAAGTGGCTGCGCGATTATCGTTGTCACGCTCTCCTTCAGTTTCACTCATGGAGAAATCCGATGAATCTCAATAATCCCCGTCATCGTAAAATCTTACTCTTATTGATGCTGGGAAGTTTTTTGGGTGTGTGCTGCTTATCGATTTTCGCGAAGGATTTAGGGGTTGTGGGTTCGACGTATCCGATTGCGGAGACTGATTTTGTCACCATGGCGCAGCAAAAAATACAAGAAAAACTAGGCAGTGGCGGCTTAAGTGGTTGGCAGATTCAGCAACAGGAATCGGTTAGGGTTGCAGCGGATCGCCCGTTTCCGGTCGAGGGATTGCGTCCCACAATCCAGACTCGACGGTGGTTTTGGGATCCGTCCATCGTTATTCCCTCTGATGTGCGATCTGCCAACGGTGCTATTGTATTCAAGGCTGGCGCCCGATTCAATCCCCTGGAAAAAAGCAGCTTAAAAAATGCTTTGGTTTTCTTTAATGGTGATGATCCGGAACAGGTGTCCTGGGCGCAGAAACAGAATCAAGCCTTGAAAGGCCGGGTTTTATTGATTTTAGTCAATGGCTCACTGAGTGAAGTCCAATCGCATTTTCCTCAAAAACATCTGTATTTTGATCAGGGCGGGCGGCTGACTCAAAAATTACAGATCACGCAAGTACCCGCCATTGTTCAGCAGATTGGGAAACAGTTAGAAATTAGCGAGGTCAAGCCGTGATAAAAATCAAACATTGGTTAACAATGCTATCGATACTCATGGGGGTTGGTGGATTCGTCTCCGCTGCCGTTGCCGGTATCACCCCTTGTACCGGTCGACTCATCAATCCGGTCACCGATATCTGTTGGGATTGTTTGTTGCCGATCACCATCGGCTCGACACCAGTCATGACGGGGGTTAATCCCGATACCACCAACCCGCCCAATACCCTTTGCACGTGTGGGAGTTTTCCTTTTCCCGATGTCGGTATCTCAGTGGGCTATTGGGAGCCGATGGAGCTGATTGATGTGACTCGCTCCCCCTATTGTTTAGTCAATTTGGGCGGCATCCCCTTAATGGAATCACCGAATGACGGCGCGGTGGCAGTAGATGATCCGAATGTCAATACAGGATTTTTTTATGTCCACGCCTACCATTTTCCGATCATGCAAATGCTCGGTATTCCTGCGCCACGCTGTGCGGATTCCGGCACACCCATGCTCACGTATTTGAGTGAGTTAGATCCGACCTGGGAAGATGAAAGTCTGGCGTTGATTCTATTTCCTGAAACGCTGTTATTTAACAATTTGCCGATGCAGGCGGCGTGTAGTGTGGATGCCATCTCCGCTTCAGCCTGGTTGCCGAATGACGAATTATTTTGGTGCGCCGGCGCGCAAGGCACGATGTACCCGCTGACCGGATCTGTCGGCGAATATATTGGCGGCGTACAAGGTACAGTCTTATTGAGTGAGCGGCTGATTTACAAATTACATCGATTAGGACTCATGGCGGATAGCAGCATCGGAGATTTATGCAGTGCGCATACAACGATGACCTTACCTAAATCCCGCTATCGTTATCAGATGGTCAATCCGATTCCGACCGTGACGCCGACGGGTTGTCAACCCTTTGGACGGACAACGATGTTATGGGGATCGATGTTAGAACCCCCCATTAGTACTGAAAATTATGGTTATTTGATCTGGCGTAAGAGAAATTGCTGTTATTTTTGATTCGTGATTATTCAACACCATCAGGAGGTAAAAGAACATGGATATATTAACATTAGCTGCCGCCGTGGCGGTCGTAGGTCTCAGTGTGAACGCAGCGATTCTTGCTGCTGAATTAGACAAACAGGATGCTGCGTTAAAATCTACGCGGGAAGCTCATGCAATGTCGGCGCCAGCCACACCGATAATACAAAATTCTGTTTATGTCTTTATTTCATTTTCCATGCCGAAAGAAAGTCTACAACAATGGGCAGCACAAGCTAAAAAGAGGCATGTGCCTTTAGTGATTCAAGGATTAGTCGACGATTCATTCACAAAAACCCAACAAGCAGTTGCCGCTTTATCTGGCGAGCATCAAAGCGGCGTAGTGCTGGATCCGCGATTATTTCGGCAATACCACATCAAGCAAGCGCCAACGGTGGTCGTTGTGCATCCGACTGCATTGAAACCGTGTCTGCCCAATCAAAGCTGTTGGCAGCCTGACACCACGGATGTGATCAGCGGAGATATCGGTCTGGAAGCTGCTTTGCGAATCGTGGTTGATCGAGGCGACAATGCCGTGGTCGCTCAACGGCTATTAGCGGAAGAAAGATCATGAGCACTTCTTTTTCGACGGATGAAAAAAATCAAAAAAAACTGCTGCATTATGTCATCATCAGTTTCAGTTGGAAATGCGCCGTTATATTGATCTGGTTCGTGATGGTCTGGTGCCTACCGTCTTCCGCAAAAGCCGATAATTTCTGGGAAACCCCCGCGAGTGGATGGCATTGGTATCAGGATCCTCAAGAAGATCAAGCGGTTTCTCCCAATTTGACGGTGACCCGTGATCCCATTGCCACGATGGAAGCTTTACACCACCAAGTCCAGCAAACCTTAGATCAGGCGATTTTAAATCCAACGGAAGACAATATTCGCCACTATATTACCCTGCAAAATCAACTCGGAGAACGCGCGCAGCATTTTGCGGAGGTTTGGAAAAGTGTGTTGCTGAACTCTCCTGAGTTGGATTTTTCTCTGCGGCATCCCACAAATAATCTCGCTAAACAAATCGATTTGGATAATGCTCGTCAGCAAGAAAATGCGGCTATTCATCAATTTTCTCAGCATAATGGTTTATTCTTTTTTTATCGCAGTAGTTGTCCTTATTGTCAGCGATTTGCGCCGATTTTAAAGGACTTTTCATCGCGTTATGGTTTAAATGTGATTCCCATCACCACGGATGGGATTTCGTTACCTGAATATCCAAATTCCCATTCAGATCAAGGTCAAGCCGCGCGTCTGAAAGTGGCCGTAGAACCCGCACTATTTACTGCGGATTCCCAAACTCACCGAATTATCCCGGTCAGTTATGGGTTATTGAGTGAAGATGAATTGCGGCAAAGGTTGCTCACGATTGCTCAACAAGCGAAATCACCGGAGAAAAACCTATGAAATACAAAATGATAAAAAAATGCCTTATTTTCTCGTTGTTTTCTTTGATCACCGTCACAACGTTTGCCAGTGTCAATTCCGATTTGAATAATTTTTTTAATGATCTGGGATTTTCCGATAATACCACCGCACCTAATGCGTACTCCGGACAAGAAGCGGGCTATTACAGCGGCGGCGGTTTATTTGCGCGTGACAGTGTGAGAGACGTGCAAATCGCGCAAGTGCAGTTGCCGAGTTTTCGTTCCGGTTGTGGTGGTATTGATTTATTTACTGGAGGATTCTCGTTTATTGATTCTAAACAGTTAGTCAATTTGATGAATAACATTATCAATAATTCGATGGGCTACGCTTTTAATTTAGCCTTGGAAAGCACCACACCTGAAATCGCCAATGTGATGAAGTACATCAACACGATAGCAAACACGATTAATAACGCCAACATCAATTCCTGTGAAACCGCCGCCGGATTAGTTGGTACCGTCTGGCCGAAAACCCATGCAGCCCAGCAACAAGTCTGCGAAGATATCGGTAACACCAAAGGAATATTTACCGATTGGGCGGACGCGCGTCAGGAATGCAGTAAAGGCGGTGATATGACCCAAATGCTCAATCGAGCGCAAAACGATCCCAACTATCAAAGTATGTTGCTAACCAGCGGCAATATTGCCTGGAAAGCGTTGCAGAAAAATTCGTTTTTGAGCAGTGATCCAGAGTTGGGTGAACTCTTGATGTCATTATCTGGTACGTTGATTTTACAAGGCGGTTCCAGTGATGACGCCAGCCATCAATTTAAAGTCCTGGCGTCTTTGGCAGCGGATAATCAATTATTAAAAGCTTTACTGCATGGCGGGACGGCTAAAGTCTATGTCTGTGATTCGACCAATGCTGAAGGCTGTTTAAATCCGACGATTAAAACTTTAAATATTTCGCCGGATTCTGGATTACAAACGCAAGTGACCAAATTACTGCAAGACATGACCAATAAGATTTTAACCGATACGGCGCTGACTCAATCCGAAATCGGTTTACTGCAAGCCACCCGTTTACCGATTTATAAAATGCTGAACGTGGAAAGTGCCTTTATCGGCGATAAAAAAGTGCTGGATATTGTCAGCTTTGCTGATGTCATTGCTACCGATATTTTATTTCAATACCTCGATGAAAATTTATCCGTGGTGCATACCAGCGTCAGTAGTTTGCAATACCCTGAATCCATGATGGAGCCGTTTGAACAAGGAATTAATCAAGCCCGCGCCGCTGTCCGCTCGGCGCAACATAATGCAACTTCTCAAATCAGTATGGCGGCGCAGTTGATCAATGAAACCCAAACCGTCGAACAGATGCTGGCAGGTGAATTGTCGTCACAGATGTCCAACACCCTGCAATGGGCGGATCGATTAAAGCATTAATTAAAAACACGTGTTTTAGGAGAATTTAAAATGGCACTGGAAATTGCAGTCATCACTTACGGAAACGGCGATATTCTGCGGGAAATGTTTAACGCCATTGCCGCCGCGATGGGTGATTCTACGTTTAAAACACTGATTCATCTGAGCATTTTATTAGCCGGGACGTGGGCGATAGGCAAATTAATGTTTAAGCGTGACTTGATGGTCGGTGTCGGATGGGTTGCGCTCTATTTTATGGCGTTTTACGTGCTGTTTTTACCAAAGGCGACGGTTAATATCATTGATCGCGTGCAGCAGGGTAAAGTCTATGCGGTGGATAATGTGCCATTGGGACTCGCTTGGTTGGCTAACGTCACCACCGCCATCGGGGATGGCTTAACTCAACTGATGGAACAGAATTTCTCACTGCCGGATGATTTGCGTTACGGGCAAACCGGCATGGTGATGGCGTCTAACCTGGTGACGGCGGCCAGTACTTTTCAGGTCACGGATCCTGACTTTGAGAAAAATTTACAGGGTTTTATTCGTCAATGTGTTTTCTATGATTTGCTGTTACATAAATATTCCTCGCAAGAATTATTTACCGCTCCCCACATCTGGCAGTTTGTGACGGAACATGCCTCTCCGGCACGGGCGTTTTTATACAACCAGACGGTGGTCACTTGCCGGGATGGCGTGGCTTCTTTGAATCAGGACTGGCAAACTGCCATTACGCAGGCCGAAGGTCGCTATGCCGCACGGTTATTTCCCGAAGAGACTGAAGCCAAAACTCAATTACTCAAATACCTGCCGCTCAGTTACAGCTTCTTAACGAATTTGTCCGAAAATGCTTCTGATTTGATGCAGCAAAATATGATGGCGAACGCTGTACAAAGTGGCTTACTCAATTGGAGCGCTCAAACCAATGCGCCGGCGGCGTTAGAAGGCTATGCATTTAACAAAGCGCAACAGCAAAATCGAATATCCAATCGCACAATGGGCGATATGGCGGCTTACTGGCTGCCCTTATTAAAAAATATCTTTGAAGGGATTTTATACGGTTCTTTTGTTTTTATTTTTCTGTTAATCCTATTTCCATTCGGCTTGGCCGTGCTTCGGCAATATGCGTATTCACTGCTTTGGTTGCAACTGTGGGCCCCCTTGTATGCCATCATCAATTTGTATGTGAATTTTTATGCTCAACATCGTAGTTTGGGTGCGATCACCTTCAGTGACGAGATGCACGGATTGGTATTAGCGACGCAATCCGGCTTGGCGCAGGTCAACTCGGATATGGCCGGTTTAGCGGGTTATATTTCGCTGAGCGTGCCGTTAATTGCCACCAGCCTGGTCACGGGGCTGCATCATGCTTTATCGCATTTAGGTCAATACGTCGGCGGTTCGGTGCAATCCAGCGCCACGGCCAGCGCCGGAGAAGCTGCCGCCGGCAGCTTTAGCTTAGGTAATACCAGTTTTAGCACGCATAACGCCTATAACACTTCAGCAAACCATTTTGATGATACGGCGCGAACGGCTTCAGGGTCAGTGACCGATCAAATGCCGGGAGGCTCCACGATTACCATGACTGCCGATGGTTCCGTGGTGATGAATAATCAGCCGGCGATTTCGAGTTTAGGTACACAAATTCATCTGGGCGAAGCGATTCGCAGCAGCGCTACCGAGCAGGCGGACAAAGCGTATTCTGCGGCGCTAAGTCACCAACAGGCTTCTAATGACTCTGTGTCGGCGGCGGAACGGGGTGTCTATGAACTTAGCCATCATCAAGCTCTATCTGAAGCCAGTGGATTCCTCCTTTGTAACCAGTCATAGTGTCAGTGATCTACACGCATTAAATGATCTCCAGCAACAGGTGGTTCAAACCGGTGAAGGACGCAACGAATCTGAGTCTGCTTCAAAGAATCGAACGATGAGTGCGGGTTTAAAAGGGCAATTAGGGTTAGGTATAAAAGGAACGCTTGGTGTAGTAGAAGGATCGGGATCAATCGGCGGCAATGCGGGGGTTCAATGGTCATGGGATCATCGACAATCGGATCAACAATCGTTTTCCCAATCAGAAAGTGCTGCGCACAATACAGGTTATGCAGAAAATATGGATACGGCCTTAAGAGCAGTGGCGGAAGGCCATTATCGTGCCAACACAGAAGAAGGAAAACGGATTTTAGACAGCATTTCGACATCATTAGATCGCGCCCATCAAGAACAACAACAAGCCTCAGCGCAATTTCAACAAGCCGAAACCTATCGGAAAATTGCCAGTATTTCTGAAGAACAATCTGCCAGTATTAATGCTAATGCAACGCAAGAGTTTATGAATGAAATGCAAAAAAGCGGTCAAGACCTACGCTCTATCGAAAAAATGATGGTCGATCATCCTGAGCAGGGTAAGGCGCAAGCAGAACAGTTTATGCATAAAAAGGTAGAGGAATATTTTCATCAATTCCACGAGCAGGAAAATGCATCTCCTGGAAAGATAGAGGAAATCTCTCGTGAAAATATGCAGATACTTGAAAAAGAATCGTTTAAAAAGCCAACTCAATTGGACAATACTCAAAAATTGGAAATCAAAGCCCAGGCTGATCAAGAAGGGCTGGATCAGGAACACAGGGTGGATAATCAGTTTGCACTAGATTCACAGAAAATAATTGCTGAAAAAACGGCAGAAGTCGAGGGTGGTCAAAAGCAATTGGAGTCAAGAGAAAATGAAACTATCCGGGAAGTGAGTGTCAATCAAGAGCGGCTTCAACGGCTGGATTCAAAAAAGGCTAATCATCATGATTCCAGTGTCGATAAGTAGATTGATATTCTGCACTGCCGGGATTCATGGGGTCATGATCCCAATTTTCTCGAAGATGAGCAGCCAGATCATATTCCTCTTCTTCAAAAATTTTGTGGTGAATTGATGGATGATTATCTCCTAAAAAATAAGATGAATTCGATGAATATTTTTGAGGACGTTTGGGGAAAAGGATAATGCCTAAAACGAATCCAACAAAAGCGGTGATAATCAGAAAGAATGCGAATGCTAAAAATAAGCTAAATACGAGGGCTAAAACAAAGTCACTGAAGTCGGTGATGGGGAGCATACCGTCTTCATAGCGACGTTGTACTAATAAAACGAAAAAACCGAATGGGATCAAAATAGTGGAGAGAGATAATTTAATCAATCCTCTCCGTGTTTTTTTCAAGGCGATAATCACGAGATGAGCGTGGGTATGGATGAAGGGCTTCATTTTCTTACAGCGTTTTACAAATGCCAGCCATAAGAAAAATTGGCATAAGGGGAGTATCCAGTTCCCTGCCGCGAGGCTGAATAAGGCGTGAGCGAATATGTCGATAGGAGTTAATCCATGATGAGCGGTATAAGCCAACGATGCAAAAATCACCAGACTTACGGTCAGGGCAATCAGCCAGTATTTTTTGTTTCGCGGAGAAAAAATAGAATCGGCATCTATCAATTTGAAGTAATCCATTTCCAACGGATGAGTGTTGGTATTTTTTCGAGCCATTTTGTTCTCCTTGAAATTAATGTTGTTATCCATCATGGCTGCTTCAGCCAGCTTTTTTGTTATTTTATGTTGGTTATACCGCCCTATCAACCATTGAATCTTCATTTATCTCAATTTGTCCAACATATTTTTATGAGTACGCAGCATTTTTTTCATCGAGCGTTTGACGGTGGCGTCTTTAGCGACCGACACCGGTTGCAAAGTTTGCGGCTCGCTGATAAAGCGCCGGAGCGCCAGATTTACCAATCGAGACAGGTGAATACCCGGATTTTTTGCCAACCACTGAGTAATGTTGGGTTCGAGGTCAGTATCCAGTCGCACGGAAATAGCGCGGGGGTGTTTAGTAGTTCCAGTCCTGGCCATTGGGGATGTCCCTTCATTATGAATTATCTGTATTTAATTGTATCACAAATAATGACAATGTCAATTGTTTTCAATAGCTTACTGACGAGGTTTGAGTATGATTAAAAAAGAACGCATCAAGCAAATGACCCGCGGCGGTCAAGTGATTTTGCATAACTTGCGCATGATGGGGCAGGTGTTGCAAAAAGTGGCTTTCTGGCTGTTACCGATAGTGCCTTTAGTGGCGATCAACTGGTTTTTTCTGACTACCCGCCGGGAGGATCGGCGGATCGGTTGGCAATGGCTGTTAGCTGAATTTCATCTGTTCTTTTTTAACAGCCACTTCAAACAAAAGTTTGTCTTTTCCAGCGAAGAAACCATGACTGCGACGGTTGAGCAAATTTTATCAGCGCCATTTGTTCAAAAGAGTGTCGCGCTATTGCAGGTCGCTGCTCGCCATAGCTTATGGGTGGGGTTGATCGTTTGGATATTATCCGTGATCGGCGTCTTAATTTGGCTGAAAAGACGAGGTGAAACCTATACCGCTAATAAACCCCTTAAAGGAGATCGATTGTGTGACGCTGCGGTGGTCACGCAAAAAATTGCTGCCGGGAAGAGTGGCGCTTCTCATCTGGTCTTTGGCCGGGAACGTCTGCCACTGCCCAAAGACGCCGAATTACAACATATCCTGATACACGGCACCACCGGCACCGGAAAATCCACGGTGATTAAAGAATTACTCGATCATATCCGTGAACGGGGTGAGCGCGCCATCGTCTACGATAAAAGTTGCAGCCTGGTCAGTCAGTTTTACCAGCCGGATCAGGACAAGTTACTGAATCCCCTGGATCAACGC
Source organism: uncultured Pseudomonadota bacterium (assembly GCA_963832945.1). Classification (GTDB taxonomy): domain Bacteria; phylum Pseudomonadota; class Gammaproteobacteria; order Coxiellales; family Coxiellaceae; genus JAFEDN01. The sequence goes on along the minus strand of CAWHVV010000017.1, from coordinate 40,093 downwards.
GGTGCAGACTGGAGCATCTGGGGGGAATGCCGGGATAAAACCGATTATGAGAATCTGGCAGCCGCCTTAATTCCGATGGCGGCCACGGCGCAAGACCCTTTCTGGGTCAATGCCGCCCGCACCATCTTTGCCGCCGCCACGTCTCGCCTGCACCGGGACCCCCGTGCCAAAATTTTGCCGTTATTGAAAACGTTACTGACTTCCAATGTCGGACAGTTACAGGAATTATTAAAGGGGACGGAAGCGGAAAGCCTCATGTCCGAGAAGACTGAAAAAACCGCGATTTCGATTAAATCCGTGTTGGCGACGTATTTAAAATCACTGTGTTATATCCGCGATGAAACCGATCCCTTTTCGATTCGTCAATGGATCCACAATGAAGGCGCTTCGGAATGGTTGTTTATCAGTTCCACCGGTGATCGTCATGAATCTTTAAAACCCCTCATCTCGGCCTGGCTGGATATTGCGGTGAATGCACTGCTGAGTTTGCCGGAAGACCCCAAACGCCGAGTATGGGTGATCCTGGATGAACTGGGTAGTTTGCAACAGTTGCCTTATTTGACCAGCGGATTGGCCGAAGCCCGTAAATTTGGCGGCTGTTTTGTGATTGGGGTGCAAAGTGCGGCGCAATTAGCCAAAACCTACGGCTTTGAGGGGGGACGGGAAATTTCATCCTCGTTAAGCACGCGATTTATGTTTCGTGCCCCGGATCCCGAAATAGCACAGTGGTCATCGAAAAACTTGGGCGAAACGGTCATTGAAGAAGTCCGCGAAGGGATTTCGTATGGAGCCAATACCATTCGGGATGGCGTTTCCATTCAGAAAATAGAAGTCCAAAAGCCGGTCGTGTCGCCCTCTGAAATTTTGCAACTCAATAACCTGATGTGTTATGTCCGCGTACCGGGAGACTATCCCATTACCCAATTACACATGCCCCCTTTTAACCGCAAGCCAACACAAATGGGATTTCTATTACGTGAGTTTGAACCCGATCCGTTATTGCGGGAGATGGAAAAGCTGTCGGCTGCCGGTCATGGAGCTGGATATTCCGCTGCTTCACCGGCCACCACCTCTGCCTCTGTGGTGAATCCGGCGCAAAGTGTCCCCGTGGAATCGGGTTCAACCCCTAACAATCAACCCACCCTGGAAACAAAAGTGGCTCCAATCGATACGGCTTCCCGAAGAGAGGATGTTCTTCCAGAGAAGTCCGTGGATCCCGAATTGGCGAGTTGTGATGAAATCGGTTGACGAAGGCAAAGCTAGAACCGGGAGAACCTGTCATGCTGTCCACTAAAATCATCAAAAATGTCGAGCAGGCCGCGCATTATTTTTTAGGTCAAGAGAATTATTACACCGAAGGTAATGCTTTAGCACAGGAACACAGTCAGTGGTGGGGAAAAGGAGCCGAGGCATTGGGGCTTTCCGGCGCTGTGGATTCCAAACAATTTACCGCTTTATTACAGGGTCATTTACCCAGCGGTCAACAGTTGGGAAAAAAAATCGATGGTGAAATCATTCATCGCCCCGGTTTTGATTTAACCTTCAGTGTTCCCAAGTCCGTATCGATTTTAGCGTTATTGGGTGAAGATGAGCGGATTTTTAAAGCCATTGAAACCGCCACGGATCGTGTGCTGGAAGGGATTGAACGCGAGCAGGCCAAAACTCGGGTGAGAAAAGGTGATGTTTTAAAAGTGGAGCGGACAGGTAACCTGGTCGTCGCCCGGTTTTTGCATGACATTTCACGGGAAGGTGACCCACAACTCCACACCCATTGTGTGGTGATGAACGCTACCCTGCGTCAAGACGGCCAGTGGCGTTCTTTGGCTTCCAAACTCGGCCATTATGCGCAAGATACCTTGGACACCCCGGATGGTTTTTTAGAGGCTGTGCGTCATCATCAAAAATATTATGGCGCATTATTTCGTGCCGAACTCGCGTATGAATTGCAGCAACTCGGCTATACCATCGAAAAAACCGGCGCACACAGCTTTTTCGAAATCGCCGGGATTTCTCGGGAAATGCTGGCGACGTTCTCTCAACGCCGCCGGGACATTGAAGCGTATTTAGAATCCCACGGCTTGTCGGGCGCCAAGGCGGCAGAATTAGCCACGCTCAAAACCCGTCGCGCCAAGCAGGCTATTGATCAGCGAACCTTAAAAACCTTGTGGGAAACCCGGGCCGCTTTGTGTGGCGTACTGGCTTTTGAAGAAGTGCGAGAGGTGGTCGCGCAATCCCGGCAGCAAGCCGCCGGAACGCTATCCTCACCAGAGCAAGCCCAACCCATATCGGTTGAAACGCTGGAAAAAGCACAATTCGCGATGAAAGAAGCCATTAAACATCTGTCTGAAACGCAGGTCGCGTTAAAGGAAACCGACTTACTGGCCTGCGCCATTTATTACGGGATCGGTGAGGTACCGGTATCGGCGCTGATTCCGGCCTTGCAAGCCGTACAGAACTCCGGGGAACTTATTCTGATCACGGGTGACAAAAAAGACGAAAAAGGCGAGCGGCAGTTTACCACGCCGGCTTTGTTAGGTTATGAAAAAGCGTTATTGCAAACGATTAATCAACCGCATTCTAGTGGTCAAGCAATCATTGAAGCCTCTTTATTGAAAACTTTTTTGCAGCAACATCATGATTTAACCCGTGAGCAGCAGCAAGCCATTCACACCTTATTTTCCAGTGATCGACAGCTCATGGCATTGACCGGCCCCACCGGTTCGGGAAAAACCCATCTCATCGAACCGATGATGACCTTGGCGAAAATCGGCGGCTATCAACCGATTTTGCTGACTTCCAAACAAGCAGAAACTATTCAACTTCAAAAACAGATTCAAAAAACGCCTACCCATTTGCGCGAATGGCTGCAACGACTTTTTGATAACAAGCAATTCGACACCGTTTTTAGCTATTTGAGGAAAAGTCAGGAAACCCCCTCGCGATTAGAGTCCTGGGTTCAGCAACATCTGCCTGCGCCTAAAAAACCGATGATCTTTGTGGATAACGCCACTCAATTATCGTCTCGGCAAGTCTGCGAGCTCCGATCTGAAGTGCAGCGCCGTGACGGACACGTCGTGTTCATCGGTGATCCGCAGTCCACCTTAACTTGGCGTACCGGCACGCCTTTAACGCAGTTATTGGCTCATGGCCTATTGACGGCTGAACTCACCAGTCAACCGTTTAAATCAGCCGATCCTTTAAAGACAGCGATTACGCATTCCTTACAAAAAAATATCGTGGCCGCCTTTGGGCAGATCGGCCAACGGCTGATTTCCATCGAAGACCGGGAACAACGCCAGTCGGTGATGGCGGTTCAAGTGGCGGGATTATCTCCCAAAGAGCGAGCACGCACTGTGGTTTTAGCGCCGACGCAAGCGGTTGCCCATGAGCTCAATGTCGCCATTCGTGATGCCTTAAAAACCCGGGGAGAAATCGACAAAAACCCAAAAAATGAAATTTCCCTGACGGTGTTATTACCGCATTATGTTCGATTAGCAGAACAACAGACGGCACGTCATTACACCGCCGGACAATGGATTCGATTCCACCAGGAGGATCACGCTTTGCGAGTACGCCGAGGCGATTATTGCCGGATTGAAAAAATCGATCAAAAAAATAATGAATTACTGCTGAAAAACAGCCGAGACAAGAAAGGCAAAATTTATCGCTGGAATCCCGATAAATCTCCCGAAGGTTCCATCGAGGTGTTTGATGAGAAAACTCGAGCTCTTGCCGCCGGCGATACGTTACTGTGCCATCGTTCCAACCGAGCCCACGGGTTGGTCAAAGGAGATCGGGTGATCGTGACCGCCGTCACCGAACATCATCTCACTTTGCGTCATGAATCCGGCAAGCCATTGCCGCGCTGGCAATTATCGGAGATGTCATCGCGCCATTGGGATTACGGCGTTGCCTTAACACCGTTACAAGCTTCGCATCGGCATCCGGATATCGTCATTGCCTACCAAAACAGCCAATCCCGCCAAAGTCATCAACGCGCTTTTTATTACCTGTTGGCGCAGGCGGGTCAACAGGCGTGGATTTATACGGAAAACAGCACCCAATTGCTCAAGACTTTAGAAAAGCACACCGGCGATAAATTAACCGCGATAGAGGCTCTGTTACAAAATACTGCCTCGGATGCCAAGGTGAGATCCCCTTCAACGGCGGATTATTTGCGGCTGTTAGAAACCGCCGTCCAAAATGCTTTACAACGATTTCCCGATGCTTTGCCGCTCTCCCGGGCTGACGCCACCGCATTCGCGGCTAAAGAAGCGGTGCAGTATGCCTTAGCCTACCTCAGTGAAAAGGAGGCGGCCTTTGAGCACAAGGAAGTGATGACCGTGGCGTTAACCCATGTGTTAGGTCAGGTGAATCAAAAAGCGTTACAACAAGCCGTTCTGGAAGCGGAAAAACAGGGCGAATTAATTCGTGGCGTGTATTCTGAGAACGGCACGCGCTGGACCACCCGCGAAGCCTTGACTCTGGAAAGAGAAATTATTCGATTGGCTCAGCAAGACCGTGGGGCCTTGCCGCCCAGAATGTCCCAAGAGGTCGTTAACGCCTATTTAGATAAAACCCCGGCCAGTGAAGAACACGCCCGGGTGTTAAGGGAACTGGTGGTGCAAACCGACCGCATCGTGTTATTACAAGGTTTTGCCGGCACCGGTAAAACCACCTTACTGCAACATATCGAACAGTTACAGCACATCCAGGGCGCTTTGCAGGAAGGCCGGCAGGCTTTGTTATGTTTAGCGCCGACCCATGCCGCCGTTAAAGAAATCCGGGGCCGTGGTTTAGCCGGTTACACCCTCGACCGATTTTTATTGAATGTTGCCGCCGGCAAGCTCACGCCGGCAGCCTATCGAGGCCGCTGTATCGTGGTGGATGAAGCGTCCATGGTATCGAATCAACGCCTGGGTGATTTTATCAAAGCCCTGATTCATCTGGATGCTTCGGGAATGTTGGTAGGCGATATCCATCAATATACCTCAGTCGATTCCGGTAAACCGTTTGAAATGCTGCAGCGGAGCGGGTTATCCGTCGTGCATTTGACCCAGATTACCCGGCAAAAGGATGAAACCCTGCAAGCCGCGGTAAAAGCCGTTTATCAAAAAGATTTTGCGGGCGTTTTTAAGATTTTAGAAAACCGGATCATTGAGGTCGGCGGTTTTATCGATGAGGAAAACAAGCGCCAGGATAACCGCGCTGAGCGCATGGCTTTGATTGCGGAAGATTACGTTAGCCGGGATGCCGTGAGGCGGGCGCAAACCCAGATTATCACTTTTGGTAATGAAGATCGGGTTTTACTCAATGCGATGGTTCGGGAGGGGTTAATCTTGAATGGTGAACTCACGGGCCCCCGTTTGGTCACGGACATTTTGGTGTCCCGGCGCTTAAGCGAAATTGAGCGCAGCCAAGTAGAGTTTTATCATGTCGGGGATGTTCTCCGTTTTAATGTCAGTCAGTCCGGCGGCATTCATAAAGGGGAATACTGGCGGGTTGCTGGATTCACCTCAGAAAAACAACGCCTGCAACTGGAGCGTCCCGGCTCCGATCCGGTGCTATGGAAACCTCGATCTTACCAAAGTGGCAAGCGGGCTGGGGTCGAAGTCTATGAGATCGAGCGTCGGGAGTTAATGGCCGGCGATTTAATTCGCTGGACGCGGACGGATGAGGCATTAGGGCTGCTCAGCCCGGAGGTGGCCCGGGTGGAAGCGGTGGTTTTGCTGTCAAAAGCTCCAGAACCCTCCACGCCGGTTGCCGCAGTCGCCGGCGAAATCGGGAAGCCTGCGCCGCAAAAACCGTCCCTCGATCCGGCTAAAATCATCGTTCGTTCACTGCAATTAACCGATCAGGGGCTAACACCGACCGGCAATCCGATTGAATTGGTCAGTACTCACCCCCGGTTGCAACATTGGGATCATGCTTATGCCATTACCGGCTATGGTGCACAAGGAAAAACCATCACCGAAGTATTGATCAACGCGGAAAGCTACCGCCCGCAACTCACCAGCCAGCGGTCATTGTTAGTGGTGCTGACGAGAGCCACCCATCAAGTGACGCTGTATACCGATGACAAAGCACGATTACTGCAAGCCGTTCAAAAAAATCCCGGTCGTAAATCCAGCGCGTTGGAAGCGGTCGGGGAGATTTCTGCTCCAGAGTCCTCTCCGATGTCTAAGAATCCTGAAATGTCTCAAGACCGCCGGGGCTATGATCGGATCGTGTCGAAGGCCTTTTATCCGGATGAAGTGGCGGCTCCCGGGATGGGGTCGACAGACAGTCCCGATGTCTGGCGTTTAACGATTTCCCCACCTGAGGGTCGTCCAGAAAATCAAAATGATCCTGAAAAGAAGCTGACAGTCAAATCCGAGTCCATCCCCACAAAACCCATTCTACCCCCTCGGCTGGATGCTCAGCGGATTAGCCAATGTTTAACGGATCAGGCGGAGCTCGTGGTGGAGCGATTATTGGGTGAACCGAAAACCAAAATGGGCGGCCAATACCGGTATGGCAGTAAACAGGGCAGCCTGGTGGTCACCCTGAACGGCGACAAACGAGGATTGTGGCATGACTTTCAAACTGGTGAAGGTGGCCATCTGTTGGACTTAATCGCTTTCAAAAAAGACCTGGACAGGCGGCGGGATTTTCGGGTGGTGTTGCAGGAGGCTTTAAAAATTTTAGGGACTTCCCCGGCGGATATTACCGTCCAGGACAGCGCCTTGAATTCCCCCTCTAAATCTGCGAAATCGCCACCAGCAGCCTCTCATGCGCTCACCCCGGAACAACAGCGCAGCCTCCACTATGCACGGCGGTTGGCGAAAGAAAGCCGATCCGTGTCAGGTACTTTAGCAGAACGCTATTTGAGGGAGCATCGTGGCATTGCCCTGGGTAAATTTCCCGACAGCGTGCGTTTCCATCCGGGCATCTATTCGCGCCGGAATGAAAGCGTGCATCCCGCGCTGCTGGTGGTGGCTAAAGACAGTATGAACCAGGTGCAAGCGGTACAGGCGATTTTTCTGGATAAAGACACCGCTCAAAAGGCGGATGTCGAAGTCAAAAAACAAACCTGGGGTCGTGCTTCTCAGGGATCCGTCGCACTGCAAGCGCTGGGCAAAGCACCGGCCAGCGCCGGGGTCACTTACTTGGCCGAAGGCCCCGAAACCGCACTGAGCGTTTATCAGGCTTTGGGAGGGGCGGATGTGCGGATCACTTTGGGTAAATCCAATTTTAAAAACATCAATCCGGCCAAAACTCATCACCATATTGTCCTGTGTTTGGATAATGACGGTCAGAGTCCGCAAAGTGATCGACTCATCCGTTTTGCCGCTGAACAGTTACAACAGCAAGGCAAAACCGTCTGGATGGCTCAACCTAAAATCGAAGGCCAGGATTATAACGATGTGTTAAAAGAACAAGGGATGGCAGGGGTGAAAACGGAATTACAGCAGGCAGTCCCTTATGCAGAGGCTAACCGCCTATCCTCGGATAAAATAGCCTTCGGCACGAGTTCGGATGCGGTTTCAACTTTAGGAAATCGTTTAGGTGAATGTCAACTGGCTCAGGAAAAACAGGTTAAAGTGGAGGGCGCTCTCTTGTTGCCGGTCACAGAGAAAATGCCATTATTTAGAGAAGACAAATCCTGGGAGGTGAAAGACTGGCGTCCTTCCCCGGCTCCTCCGTCCCCGCCGCCTCAGCCGATTCCGCAGCGGGAACGTGAACTGGAATTAGACCTTTAATGCGCTTCTCAAGAAGAGGCGTTATCCTGGGCCTTTAACCAGGCTTCAACCCGGGAGGTGGCTTTCTGCTTCGCTTCTTTTAAAAAGGCATTGCGCTCATCAAGGCTGCGTTCAAACCCATTTTGAATGAGGTAACGGATGAGATAACGGGATTCCAATTCCCAGGTTAACAGTTTTTTTTGTGGTTCCAGAGCAGCGGAATGGTTTGAATGATCGCTGGAATGATGCTCCGCGGCTTCTTCGACTTTCAGTCCCAGTTGAATGAGGTGTCGAATATAATCGGCCAGCGCAATCGACTTTTTTTCAGCCTGTGCCTGAATTTTTTTATAATCGTCCTCCGAGATATTGATGCTGCTTCGTTTCATCATGTCCTCCATTTTCTAAAAAACAGTGAATAACCCTTTTGCAGCGTCTATCCATTTTACTCTTCTTCAATTTTGTGCTAAAAATTTATCCGCACCGTTGGCTGTTTTGCAGTCTCTACTATTTTTTTAATCTGTGTTCTAATACCTACATATCCCTGCTCCGTCTCAAACGTTATACGCATACGAACTTCACGCCCCCCGCTCCCCCCTAGAAACTCCTCCCGCCTAACCGCGTCCGTAAATGAGATCCAAGCTCCATTATAGTAATTTCTTGTTAGCTCATCTGCCTTCTTTAAATGAACTGCCCGGACGAAAGGGTTCGGGTCCATTTTCAATAACATCTGATACCATTCTCCGTAAGTCTGCGGGTCAAATTTAGGTACGATAAATACTTCTTTATAATATTTTAGATTATGTTCTTCACATTCATCCCAGGTCATCGGCGTAACCTCAACCTCACCGGCATGTGTCAGCAAGGCATTAACGACATCAGGGCACATCCCCCAAACCGCCGCCCCTAATGGCTGCTCGCCTTTCGCATTGGCCATATCTGGTTTAGCGCCTTGCTTTAATAACATCGTAGCCATTTTCTCATCTCCTTGTTTGCAAGTGGCAATCAATTGGTCTTGCAGTTTTAATTGCTCCAAGCTGGCTGCTGGTTTTGGTGTAGGCATCAGGATTTGTGAACTCTGCGACACTGATGGCAGTGCTAAAGTAGGGCGCGATGCGGTCTCAACGAATTGTTTAATCTGTGTTTTGAAACTTACAAAACCTTTCTCTGTCCAATTACCCACAGACCCAAATCCCACGGTCTCGGCAAGAGGACGCCTGTTTTTTGTTGTATCCATCGATTTATGATTTTTTTTTAGGAAATTTTGAAGATTCTCCCAACTTCCATGAGAATAACCAGAGTATTGCTGGTAAGATTTGTTTAAATGAAATGTGCGAATGAACAAATTAGGATCCATTTTTTGTACTAACTCATTCCATTCCCCATAAGTCTGTGGATTAAATTTCGCTATGATAAACACTTCCCCATAATATTGTAAATTATGTTGCTCGCATTTCTGCCAAGTCATTGACGCAACGCCGCTGGTATGTTGCAACAAGGCGTTAACGACATGAGGGCACATTCCCCAAACCGCTGCCCCTAACGGCTGCTCACCTTTGGTATTCGCTATGTTCGGTTTCGCGCCTTGTTGGAGTAACACCTTGACTGTTTCCTCATTGCCTTGTTTACAAGCCGCAATGAGTTGATCTTGTAAGTCCAGGGCCTTCAGTTTTAGCTCAGGTACCAAGGTTTGCGGAACAGTTTGTGATCTTAACGGTAATGGTCGTATCGAGAATGGTGGTATCGATTTCGGAGTTCGAGTCGGCGTCTTATATTTCAAAATTTCGTGGAATGGTTTAAATGCCCTAGTCAGTCGTGCACTTTTTATTCCTGTCTCTATCACTTTTTTATAACCATTAAACGCATATTCCGTCCTCCAAAGACATCCATAGCCGTATGAACGGGCCTTCCAGAACTCTTCATCTACACTCCTATATCCTCTTAAAGATCTTTTCAAATTTTCCCAATAACCAGAAGAATCTGACTGTCCTGTTATATATCTTTTTAAACTCTCCCAACTGGAAGAATCTAAATTCCGCCATTGCGCATCGACTATCGCTAAATGAAACGCCTGAAGAAAGGAATTTGACTCGATTTTAAGCAATAATTGATACCATTCTCCGTAATCTTGTGGGGGAGATTTCTGTACAATAAATACTTCTTTGTAATGTTTTAAATTATGTTCCTTACATTCATCAAAACACATCGGTGTGGTGTTACCCATTTGGTTCAATAAGGCATTGACAACCTCAGGACACATGCCCCAAACTGCCGCCCCTAGCGGGTGTTCACCTTTGGTGTTGGTGATATCTGGTTGCGCGCCTTGTTTAAATAAAGTCTCGACCGCTTTCTCATCCCCTTGTTTACAAGCCTCAACAAATTGATCCTGTAAGGCCGATTGCTCAGGAATGACCTTGGGTTTTGGCGGGGCCATGAGGGTTTGTGGAATAGTCTGGGATACCGGCGGCAGTGGCGGTGTCGTTGATTTCGGAGCTTGAGCCTGCGGCTGGCGTTTCAAATCATCCCGTGCGCGCTCTAATTCTGCTTCATGTTGCTGTTTTATTCGCTCAATATTAGCTTGTTTTTCTGCTTCTAATTGCCGTTTTTCTTCTATAGCTTTTCTTTCCATTTCTACACGCTGCTGTTTTTCCTGGTTTTTTTCTAATTCTAATTGCTTCTCTTTTTCCAAAAAATTTTTTATTTCTTCATGACTAGAGTCAACAGTAGAGGAGAATTTTGGTGGTTCTGTTGACATTGGTGTAGAAAGACTTTTCCCGCTTTTTATTGCCGCGGCAAATTGATTCCCCACTTGTTCCGCTGTTGGGCGTTGCTTGGCTTCCATATGACAGCAAGCCGTGATCATTAATCGAAATACTTCCGGGCAGGGGTTTGGCAGCGGATCACGCTTACCTTGCACGGTCCGGGAGATCATTTGACCCATCATCAATCCGACATACGGCATCTTTCGGCTGACTATTTCCCATAACGTCACACCTAGGCTGTAGACATCCGTCACCTGCGAGTTGGATTGACCATCGTGTAACTCTGGCGCCATCCATGGAATCGTTCCGGCTCCGCCACGGGCGCTTGTTCTCGAGTGGTTCGCGGAGCTCGACTTAACGATGGATAATCCAAAATCCGCGACCTTAGCCTCTCCTTGGCGATCTAATAAAATATTTTCACCCTTTAAATCTCGATGCACAATTTTTGCCGAGTGTAATTGATACACGCCATAGCTGATCTGCATAGCCCAGCGCAACTGCTCCAGGGGTGTAATAGCTTCGCTGGCTTTATCCAGTCGCGCTCGCAAAGTACCTCCTTCACAAAATTCCATCACTAAGCAATAGCGTGGGTCTAAGCAGATGCCGCGGAAAGCAACTAAATATTCCGAGCGCAATCCTTCCATGACATTGGCTTCTTGCAATAGCATCTCTTTTTGATCGTTGGGGAGTTTTCCTCGGAAGTCGTACAGCTTCACTGCTACTTTACTTTTGCGATAACTACCTGAGAAGACTTCTCCAAATGCGCCATGACCTAACTTCTGCTCCAGCTTGAGTTCGCCATACTGAATTTCCCATCGCCGTGCACCACCGGATGATGAACTCGTTGACGGCTTGGGTGAGGTCAGAACTCGCGTCTGCTCAGGAGAGAGGTTTTTTTGTTCCAAGGGAGGTAAAGAGGGAGGTTTACCCTCTGGCCAGGTGACTAGGGAGCTGTCTTGAAGCAGTGGAAGGCTGGCCAGATTCGGTGATTGGGTAGTGGGCGTTGGTTCTTGTTGCATCGCTGTGCTCCTTTGCTTCGATGAAGAATTTTCTTAATTTCCCGGGACAAAAACATTATTTATGATCTTTTTAATAGATGCAAGGCGTGCAGGGGGATTATGTAACAATTTATAGTTTTCATTAAAAATAAGCATTCTAATGGGTTCATCATGATCATATTTCGCGTCACTGTATGAAAACAGCCTTTTCTCTTAAAAATACTCACATTTCACCAGTCATAGAAAAAATGCCGTTATTTCAGGAAGACAAATCCTGGAGGTGAAAGACCAGCGTCTTTCCCCAACGCCTTCCTCCCCGCCACCTCAGCCCATCCCGCAGCGGGAACGTGAACTGGAATTAGACCTTTAATGCGCTTCTCAAGAAGAGGCGTTATCCTGGGCCTTTAACCAGGCTTCAACCCGGGAGGTGGCTTTCTGCTTCGCTTCTTTTAAAAAGGCATTGCGCTCATCAAGGCTGCGTTCAAACCCATTTTGAATGAGGTAACGGATGAGATAACGGGATTCCAATTCCCAGGTCAACAGTTTTTTTTGCGGATCCAGAGAGGCGGAATGTTTTGAATGGCTGCTGGAATGATGCTCCGCCGCTTCTTCGACTTTGAGTCCCAGTTGAATGAGGTGTCGAATATAATCAGCCAGCGCAATCGACTTTTTTTCAGCCTGTGCCTGAATTTTTTTATAATCGTCCTCCGAGATATTGATGCTGCTTCGTTTCATCATGTCCTCCAATTTTCTAAAAAACAGTGAATAGCCCTTTTGCAGCGTCCATCAATTTCACTCTATTGTTTTACCACAAGAGGTGTAGAAGTGCACTCCTTTTTTTGAAAAATGGCTGAAAACAAAGGGATGTGGAGAGGTGCAGATGTGCACCTCCTGAAAAAACCGTGCACCTCTTTGCACCTCATCCACAAAATCCGCTATTTTTCGTGCATGATCGTACTGCAGTGTAAGGGTTTGAATGATTGAACTTTTCCGCACCAGCACTCATAGTGCGACGGGTGTGGATCCTTACTCAAAAGAAAAGACGCAATCTGAATAAGCTCTGATGTCGTTCTGTATTCCATTGTTTTAACAAACAGATTTTTTCCATGGATTCAATTTAACGAATTTTGACGGGTTTTACAAACGATTTTTACAATGATTGTCAGATGATTGATTTAACTTTTATGTTGAGATTCGATGGGCAATGAATTTTATTTTTTAAATAGCAAATATTTGATTGAGTGTCAGTTATTTTCATCACTATAGATTCATTTAACCGCTATTTTACAGTCATTTTTAAAATGATGTGAAATTTTTTTCACTTTATTTAATCACGCTTAATTTTAGCTTGCAGTTCTATTTCAGTTGAGTTAGGGTCACAAATGGATAGCGGAGCTATTTTTATAAAATGGCCATGCTAAAGGTAAATTTATAAATTAAGAGGTATATTTTATGGCGCTATTAACTCCACAACTAAAATCTAAAAAAATCCCGATTTCTTTACGATTCGACGAATCGTTATTAACGCAAATAAAATCCTATAATGAATGGGTCGGCATTGATCGCGTCGATCAATTTTTTGAGCAGGCGGCGCGCTTTGTTTTGGATAAGGATAAAGATTGGCAGAAAAAAGCTGAACAGTTTTCACAGGGAAACTCGCAAAATCAGCAGGAATAAGCTTGATAAAAAGAATGGAAGGCCGCCTTATTATATTGGCGGCAGTTTAATCTAATGTCTAATGGGATTAATTTTTGATGGCTTTTTTCCAATTTCCAAGCGTCAAATTCCGCATCTAATCGCTGAATTTTTTGTTTTAACTGTCTTTTCTGTCGGCAGTATCCATAAATATGTTTGGGTAACAGAAGGCATCCCATGAATACGCCCTTTGCAAAAGAGTAACACCAGCGTGAGGCAAACATTTGTATTTTTCCTGCTGGCAATACACTTTCTAAAAGTTGAGGAGTGAATACGGCTTGAGGATCGTCAATCTTTTCGTATTCCTCACTGTAGTCATGCCCTGAGTTTTTTTCATGTTTTTCTAATTTTTTGATGAATCGCAAAATCCATTGATGAGTTTTCCACCGCATACAAAACGGTTTTTCTCCCGCTTCGATCTGCCGGCAGGCTTGTAACAGTTGATGAACTTCAATAAGGGAGTAGGCTGGGAATACAAAGTCTTGCTTTTGTGTATAAAACTGCACGACATGGGTGATCCGATCTGTTGAATGAGTGGTGTTGTTTTGACTCATTTTTTTTCTCCTTAAGTGTGTCTTTGTGGGCGTCTTTTTCTTTTGTCTCAGCAACAGATTCCTTTTAATGGATTCAGATTTTGTTCTCTAAAATGAGGGCAAAAGTCTGAATCTTTATGTTGTTAATAATAGTATTTTTTTATGGCTTTTTTCAAGATATAAATAAATCTTTTAACTATTATTTTATTATTATTTACAGTTATTTAAATATATAAAAGATTCTATTTTATTTTAAAAATTCCTTGACAATTTTCGCCGGGTCCGCTACATTTATCACTATAGGGTAAGGGAATTTTCCCTTGTGGTTTTAAAGATTATTTTTTACCAGGAGAGTCACTATGCTAACTGCGATTGATCAGGAAAATTTGGTGAAGTCTAACCAAAGCACTCGGTTATTGTTGCAAGATTTACAAGCCTTAACCGGGTCGGCCAATCTATTACTCGGAGATATTGCTCTTGAATTGATGAAGCAGGTATCTCAGGTTGAATGGCGTTTAAATCGGATCATGTTGATGACAAAAAATGAGAATCAGGCCGCTTAATGGCCTGATTTTATTTCATTATGAAGAAGGAGTTTTAAAATGAATGAGATCAATGAAACAGCGAAAACTATTATTCAGCAGTTAGGTGGTTTAACTTTATTACGGCTATTGTTAGGTACTCGAAAAGTGCTTTTTAATGATAACGGCATCCGTTTTGACATTCATGGATGCCGCAAAATTAACCATATCAAGATCGAGTACAATGAAGGAGCAGACTTATATGAGGTTAAATTCTTTCGTGATGATCAATTAAGTTTACGTGTGATCGCTGAATATGAGGGGGTTTATGCGGATCAATTGTGCAGTATGATCGAGTCCGAAACCGGGCTTTTTTTGGGATCTATGCGAATTCAGATTGCCGAGCAATATGCACGAGTTTAGCAGGGAATTTCCTTACTGTTTTAAAATTAATTTTTACCGGGAGAATGAAAATATCAACAGCCATTGATCAGGAAAATTTAAAAAAATCGATTCCAGGCACTCAAGAATCGATGGAAAACCAAGGATAATTGACCGCTTCAGATGATCGGGAGGTATTTGTGGAGCGGGAAATAAATAACCATATTAGAGGTTTTACCTGTACTTGTAGGTAAAAAATAATGAGGTTATCTTCATTGATCAATATTTCCATTATTAGTATTGTACTGTTTTCTGTAAGCTTTGAGAATCACTTTGGGTGAAAGAAATAAATATTTTACTTGTCATGTGGCAATTCTTCATACCTGGGTTTTACACTTTACGTCAGTAGTGTAATTATGGTACACTGCAAAAACGTTGCTCAAAGGGAATTAAGGATAGATATGCCGTCTTGCATGCAAGAATTTAAATTTAGCGTGACTTACAAGAATAAGAATATTAAAATTTTCGCACATCGGATCGAACAAGATGAAACTCTGTGTCTTCGAATTAGAGGGATAATCCCGGAAACAATCGTAGATGCAAATTTCATTGTAAATCAGATTCATTATCATCCTTCCGGCTTAGTCAATCTAAAGCATGATCAAATACTTAAATTAAAGAAGATTTTACCCCCGCTTGGTCACATCACGGAACCAATACTTTTGGCAGGGATTTCCACCTCGGAACTTGAGAAATTTCCTCAAGGAAGCATATCATTGAAAAAGGGTGACGCTCACATTAATTTGGACGATCACTCATCTGTGGAAAAGCTCAGCCTATCGGCTTGGGTAACTCCGAAAGAAATGGAATTTCAGTCTTTTTTTGGAGATCCCGTTGCTAAAATTGAATGGGTGGAGATGCTTTATAAAGTAACTTACCTTATAGAGCGAGTTGAAAAAATCCAGGGGACAACTAATACTCAATCCTTTTTCTTGGGAACCCTTCCTGCCACAAGGGGAAACCCACATATATTAGCTGATAAATCTTATGCTAATATTTTTTCAGTTTGTAGACAAATACGAAATTTTATGGAATTTCTTTCGCAATCTCCTAAAGAAAATTTACCAGAAAATTTTCCTTTTAAAAATACCAACAATCATAGCCTAAGAATCTCACTTTGCAATGACGGAGTTATCGGTATTGCAGCCCCGTGCTATATAAGTCCTGAATTCGCGGGAATGCTTGAATATCGAAAATTTCCATTAAATACTGATGCTGGCCTCGAAATTATTAACAATGGGGATTTCGAAGATATTACATGTATAGCTGGGAAAACTTTAGTGCCAATTCCGGTGTGCTCTTTATACGTTAAGACTAAAAATCTAAATTCAATGGATCCTGCAATTATTTTTATTGCTAAAAATCTTACTCAAGTAGGTTATTATGAAATGGGTGCAGTTCCTTTATGACGACGACATTAATGATTGGAAATGATCTAAATTTCTTATTTTTGAGGAATAATTTCTATCATGTTCACTTTTTAAATGGTATGCCCAATAATCGTCAAAGTCCCCACTTGTAACGAGAGAGCGTAGCTTAAGAACAGATTCTGCACCTGACAAGCCCCATCTCGCACCGGTAATGTCCATCCTATCTTTGATAAGATAGCGACATGCACCCTCAATAACTCCCGTTGCAATCGGATATCCATGCTTTAAATATTTGACGTAGTTCATATAAGGTTTATGTTTTGCTACATATCTGGCGCAATCTTTTGCAGTCTGCTTTTTTTCTTTTGTTAGTTTTCGTTTGGCTGCTGACATTCTTATGCTGCCAGCTACTTTACCCGCTTTACCATTCAGTATTTGCGTAAGCTTTTCCTCAACCCAGGCCTCACAACCCGCATGATTGGTCTCATCAATAAATACGCGTGCAGCATCCCATAGATATTCGATAACATGAATAATATCCAATATGATTGATACGCTAACCCCTTCTTTTTTTGCCAGCGCCTTTACAACATGCAACTGATGCTTATTGCCATCCACAAGAATTACCCATTCTTTATTATGCTTTGGATCACGCTTGTTGGCCTCTGAAAACATCGCTCTGATGACGTCATCTGAATCTTTTTCAACGCTAGCCCACACGCGTTTTTCGATCGGGCGCGGACGACGTAAATCTGCTTTTTGCCGTCTCAATTCTTCTATAACATCCTGTGGTACTCTAGTAAATTGTTCAATTAAGTAAATTGAAGCCACTTGCGCCATACGCTTACGGTTCGACTTCTCTCCTCGCGATAAGCGAGTCTTCATTTTTTGTTTCGCATCTGTGGCACGTCTTTGGGTTTCTTCCCTGAGCGCATCGTGACGCATTACAATGCCTTTTCCATCCGTGGTTAATACCAGAATGGTAGTTTTCCGGCTCTTTTTTGCCATTTTATGAGTATAGTACGCATCAAAATCAACTGAACATTCTTCTACCATGCGAATAGCTTGTCGCTTTCCCACGGTAACACCCGATATCTCTTGCGTCAGGTTTAATGCTTCCGAAAATGCAGTTGTGGCAATGCGTCTCGCAATAAAACGTTGCAATCCATATGAAAACGACGACGAAATGGGTAAATTTAGTAATGCGTCTAATGGAAATAAATTAGGATGATCTCGAAGGGAATAACCTGTCCTTGTGATGTCGATTGCACCAAATAAAGTCTGCAACGTTCTTTTATATAAGCGTCTATGAGTTAAAAGTATACCGCCAGTTGTCGTGATGGCTTCGCCAACATTTCCAGTGCCCCTGGAGTCTGCATGACCTTGTAATATTTTTCGTGTTAGTTCGCGACCATCCTGGCCAATCTCAGATTCGATTGCATTGAGCCACAATGAAGAGGGGGACTTGTATTTTTCGACCATTTGAGTAAACTGCTCCTCAGCTTCCCTGAAAACATCCGCCACTGACAACTTCTCCAGCCACTTAAACAAGCAAAAAATGCCACCTTGCGGCAAGTCCAAATTTTTAAAGAACAAAATATAAAGGAAATTTTAGATAAAATCAATAGAATCAATGATTTTTCGTCGTCATAAAGGAACTGCACCCTTATGAAATCCCAAAAGATATTCACCAAAAACCTCAAAAATATATTGATATTTGGATAAATAAATTAAAAAACTTGTCCAAAGTACCTAAGTCACTCTAGGGTTTTTCGATTTTCAAGCTGTAACTTTTCGAGTAGGAATCTTATTGCCATGTTTGACTGCCATATCAGATTACAAGAGAAAACTCGGGTTATTCCGTCTCTGCCTGTTCCGGGGCTGGAACTGACGGGGTGCCTGCTGTGGTGGTAGAGTGTGTTTCGTAAAAATGCGCCATCACGCGCATCACGGCGGCGTGGTGTTCCGGCTTTACTTCAAACAACCGAATAAATGCTGCGGGTGCCTCTAACACGGAGTAACGGGAAGCATTTTGACGAATCCAAAAGTCGGCCACCCGCGCCGGCGACATCAAATGGGTAGCGTTAATGCCTTGCTGATGCAGGACATCGATAGCCAGGGCATAGCACCATTTTTTAATTCTTTTGTGGGTGCTTTTGTATTTGGAGTCTCCCGCCCATTCGATCAGGTGTGGTGGCGCTATTTTTTTGATCTTACCGTATCGCGCCGCTGCTGCTTCTAAGGCGGTACAGGTTCTACCAACCGGTTGTTTTAAATCCAACAGGGTTTTAAAGAGGGTACGGCTTTCGGGATCGGAAGCGCAGTCGGTTTCTTCTAGGGTGTCCGCTAACGCAGGCACGCCCGCCTTGGCTAAGATACTACTCTGGAATCCATTTTTGAGGTCAATGTGTTTCTCCATCTGGCGCGCTTGTTGAAGTAAGGTACTGAGGATCATTTGATGGGGGATAAAATTCAGCCCCGCCCGGCTGGCTTCCAGAGATAAGCGGGTCAATGCCGTCAGTAACGGTGTTGGCATTCGAACGGAGACCTTTTCTAATTGGTCAACCGTCATTTGCAGGGATTCGCCGAACCGGGTTTCAGCCAGCCAATTATGCAATTGCACGATTTCGTCCGGTTCCAGTTGCTCCCATAAGGCAGGAAAATCGTCCGTATCGATAGGGAGCGAACCGAGGGAGCCGAGTTGTTTTAAATATAATTTAGATTTTTGAGTGGCCGGATCCAGGGCTTTATACCGGCGGAACACATCCACCCGAACTTTCTTTTGGGTTTTGATCAATCGCATTTCGAGCATTGGGGCAAACCTCCCTGATTTCAGGGAGGAGTCCTCCCCAACGATTAGCGGTAACGCACGGCATCGCCGACTGGGCCGGGACGGCGTGTGTCGAGATTGTACCAAAAGAGTTGGCCTTTGTGACCCTCTGTGTGTGGATGCTCTTGAATATAAAGGGCGATCAACGGGCTACCGGGAATCGCATCTTCAATTCGGATCTGTCTTTGAGGGTCGATGGAAAATAACTCGTGTAAATCCAGGTATTTCGTCCACTGGCCGGCTTGCTCCAGATTCGAGGCAAAATTCCAGTGCAGGCCGCTGATCACGCAGTATTCCACCCATCCTCGCGGGTTCACCTCAAAGGAATCGATGAGGGGCGTCTCTTCTTTGCGCTCGAAAGTGGAGAACCAGCGCCTCACCTGCTCATTAACAGTGATTAAATCTTCTGCAAAAAGGGTGCAACAATGACGCACACGCCGAGCATAATAGTCTGGTTGGGTGACTCTATCGGGAGATTCTACGGGATAAGCGCGTTTAAAGAGCGGAAAATCCGGCAAAGTGCGCAGTTGCTGGGTCAGCTTGGGATGCCGCAAAAAAGTAGAGCTACTCAATGAATAGTGCTCAAGGTAGCGGATCCGCTGGGCTAAATGCAGGTGGATCTGTAGTGCTGCCGGGTCATCCGGTTGCGCTGTGTTGGCTGAGGGTGGCGTGCTTAAGGGTTGATCGCCATGAGTCGTCGTGGCGGTAGTGGTTGCTAAAGTATCGTGGGTCGTCATCATGTTTTCTCCTATACCCGAGGGGGTTTTTAGGCTGCTCTCCGTGAGTAGCCTTTCTATTGAACAGTTTAGGCCGGAAAGGGTCTGGCGTCAATAGAAAATAAGATAAATAAATATCTTAAAATAATATAATTAGATTTAAATCAATATATTAATGTAAAAAGAGATTTGCAAAATATTTTAAATGAGCCTTGACAAAGGGTGCCTGGGTCCGCTAGAGTTAACACCATGGAGTTTTAAGGGGATTGGCCTCTTAACCCAAACAAAAACACCCATCGGGTATAGGAGTATGTATGCAAATTAGGGACGCCCTGTCTATTTTAAACCTTCATCAACATCCCATCACGTTAGACGATATCAAAGCTGCTTATACGAAGCAGGATCTTATACAAAGTAAACGACTTAAGGCATTAAAATATAACGTTTTTAATTCTATTTACTTTGCATAATTTCTCAAGCCTACTTTAATTTAGACAACCAAGAAAGCAATGCATGATCTTTACTCCAATCCGGAAGATTACTTTCAATTAAATCAGGATAAATATTTTCAATCGCTTTCCTTTTAGTTTCAGTATCGGCCTTGGCATATATTTCTGTCGTTTTTAAGTCAACATGACCGAGAAAATCACGGATGTAGATGAGATTAACTCCTGCCTGTAATAAGTGCATCGCCTTTGAATGACGAAGCATATGAGCATGTACTTTTGCAGGTATAAGAGTTGATTTTTCTCGTGCAGATGCAACATATTTTGTAATGATGTAGGATACTCCTTCTTTGGTTAGTTTCTGATGCTGATTATTAGTAAATAATGGATTTTCATTTTTCCAAGGTTTATCCAGATTATTTTCCAATAAATAACTTTTCAATAAAGAAGCTGTATTCTTCATGATAGGAACTCGTCTGATTTTATTTCCTTTACCAGTTAACGTAATCACAGCAGGTTCTTGTAAGGTAACATCACCGATCTTAATATCAATTACTTCTTGCACACGTGCTCCAGAATCATATAAAACACTGATTAATGTTAGATCACGCCTGACCTTTTGGCGTGTGTTTATCAGGCTGTTCCAATAAGTAATTTTATGGCCTCTGGAGTCAGATATTCCACTATTTTTTTCTGTGTTTTTTTAATAGGAATAGCGATGATCTTTTGAAAATTAAATATGCCAGCGGGTTCTTCTGTCTGTATATATCGAAAAAAAGAATGAATAGCAGCAAGTCTTTGATTTCTGGTAGAGATACTGCATTTTCTATCTGTTTCCAACCATTGGAAAAAATCAATCAGCCATTGACTTGAAAGACATTTCAGAGTTATTTTTTCTACCGGAATTTTTTTAACTTCCTGACAATATCTAATCAAAAGCTTAAATGTATCTCGATAAGAACGAATGGTATTTTTGCTAACATTTTTTTGTGTTGGTAGATAAACAGAAAGAAATTCAGTTAGATATTTTGCAAAATCAGTAGGTTTCATTGAACTCTCCTTCCAATGCGGGAATGATTCCTGGATATTGAGTTTCTATTTTCAATGTGATATCGAGGAAACACATCGGCAGTCAGACGCAAATAATAAGCGGTTTCATTAAATGAATCATGTCCCATATAGGTTTTTAGCACAGGAAGATATACAGTGAGATCTTTTTCTTGTTCAGCCCATTTTTTTAAACAATGGACCGCATAAAGATGACGAAAATCATGAATGCGTGGTCCACATCCTCTTCCACCATGAGAAATTCCAGCACGCCACAAAAATCTACGGAAATTTTTGATAAACATTGCCTATTGTCATTGGTTTACCATTTAATGCTGGAAAATAATAATCATCTTCAGTTGAGTGAAGATGGACTTTTTTCGAAAAATTTCGACACCGTTCTGTCAGAGAGTCAGACATTGGAACCAATCGGCTATTATCTTTTTTGGACTGATGGATTGTGAGAACACCATTTTCAAGATCAACATCAGCGACCTTGAGAAGCCTTGCTTCTGATAATCTCAAGCCACACATATAAATCATGCGGAAAATCACTGGCATAATCAGATGTCGGTAGGGACATTCACAACAATATCGGCATTTATCGGTTTCAGAAAAAAACTTCGCTAATTCTTCAACAGTATAAATATACGGTACATATTGTTTCCGGTTGGATAATATCCTTTTGGAAGGATATAAGCTTTAACTCCGATGGAATCGAGATATTTTCCAAATTGACGGATGATGGATGCACGCGCAAGCTTTGATTTGCTTGTGCTTCGTAAGTTTTTTTGCTGCACCAGTCAAGTACAATTTCCTTTGTTAGAGTTGTAGCCTGTAGGATATTTTTCTAATGTAAATTGATCGAAACGTTTTAAATGACCGCATCAGTTTGATATTTGTATCCAATAGCCTGTTTTAATTTCACATGATTTTGAATATGATTCTTAAAAGGACCTATAAATAAATTATTATTCATGATGAGTATCCTCCTCAATAGTCAATGCGCATTCCTTCAGTTTTTTCATATCTACTTTGAGATAAACCGCCGTCGAATCAGTATCGATATGGCCAAGAATATCTGAAATAACGGAAAGCGGGGTATCTTTTTCAAGAAGCATAGCTGGCCATCGTGTGACGAAGAGAATGCATGCCTCTTCTTTTTTTTAAAGTAGGCAGATGCGCTAGTGCCATATATCTTTTAATCAACTGGTTTAAATGATCTCCTTCTGAAAAGGGACCAAAGGGCGCCATATGCCTTACAAAAAGATAAGGGCTGTCTATTTTAGGTCGACCATATTTAAGATAATCGATCACCGCCCAACCCACTTCTGGTGTTAATGGAAGGACAGTAGGAGTTTTTGTTTTGGATTGGATGAAAACTAATTTTTTCTCTTCCCAATGAAAATTTTCCATTTTTAAATGTTTAATATCTGCACAACGCATTCCCAAGCAACAAGCTAATAAAATGATGGCATAATCTCGTTTGCCTTTTGGACTTTCTCTATCAATAGCTGCGATCAGTTTTTTTAACTCATCGGTTGTCCACACAGATGGAATACGAGTTTGCTTTCTTGCCTGAACCATTGGAGTTTTTGCCGCAAAATCAGTCTGACTTCTTCTATTTCTAAAAGAAAGCGAAAAAAGGCACGCATAGAACAAATATTTTGCTCCACTGTTTTATAGGTGTAACCAGCTAAAGTTTTAATGTAGGTATGAATAATCTAAATTGATTTCTTTACAATCGATGATATGCTGTGAAGCCAGATAATCCATGAATCGCGCAGATTGTTTGACATAATGGTCAATTGTGACTTGAGAATAACCCTTATCCATACAATATGATTTAAATTGGTCTGCTGATAGCAAAAAAGAGGTTCTGTTAAAATTTGTTTATGGTTATAATATCGGCGTAAAATAGTGTGATGAAGTTGAAAATCACCAATCATTCGTATAATACGGAGTTCTTGTACTTCCGACTGGGAAAATGTATGATTTAAATCCTTTTCAAAGATGTGAAAATGTTTTTCAAGGAAATCCATCCCAAATTGTTCGGAAAAAAAGATTTCATCTCGTTCCTCTGCAAATCGTAGTAAATTGCCATCGTCTCCGATAAAATTGCATGGAACCTTGAGTGTAGCCGAGCCGTAGCATTTCTTGCTCCAAATCCTGGAGCAGTTCAACTAATGATTTTTTTTTCATAAAATATCTCCTAAATTGATAATTAGAACACTAAAGTTCAATTATCGCTTTTAGCGCTGTTCAAAGTCTTTTGATTAATAGCACTAAAAAGGTAAGTATAATCATCTGAAAAATTCGTATTTATTTTTCTTTCACAATTTTTCCATAAAAAACCGCATTCTCTCTCAACATTTATTTTTAATTTTATGAAGATTTTAAGTATAAAGTTCCCGTGGTCGATGAACTTCTAGTTCCACTAAATATCAGTTTCGATCTTCGTGATCCCTATCGGCTGATTAAAATTAATTCAAAATTGAATGAAGATTGAGGGGATTAGTCAGATAAAGAACCAGCTTTCTACTTTACCTGTCATTTGAAAAAATATTGCATCACATCCCACGCTATGTGAAAATCAATTTGTGGTGAAACGAATTTTTTAGTTATTTAAGGATAATTATGAAATCATTAGAATCTTTCAATTTTTCTGTTAGTAATTCCAATGATACATTATTGTCTTTAAATGGTTCTGTTATAGAATTATCAGCCTTGCTGATAGCCAAAGGTTGGTATGATCTCAGTGATAGGATACGCGCCGCCGATTTGGTAGGCCAAGCCAAAGAACAGCGTTTGCGAGCAGCTATACAAAGTTATCTGTTATTTCCTAATGTACATCGTGGTTGGGAACTGATAGACATTCTTCGAGAAGCACAAGTGGCATTGGAAGCGGAATATACTTATGCGAAAAAGCAACAAGCGCTTTATGAGGCAGGAGCCATAGAAGAATCCAAAAGTACGAATGGTTTTGTGACTGGTTGGATGCATTGGTTGTGGCACAGTGTGCAGAGGTTTATAGAATCCAGCAATGTAGCGTTAGCAAAGAAGTATGCAAAAATAGCCATGGATTATCGGGATAAATTAATTCATGTCTCTGCCTGGGCAGAAAATCTACAAGAGAAATTGCTGACCGAACAATCATCAGTAACAGATGAAAAAATATCAACAAATCCTTATGCAGCTTATGCGGATGATGGAGATCTTAACAAACATGTGTTTCATTCCAAGCAAAAACATAAGGACAGACGGTATTTATTCTCTGGTGCTGAATCAATAAAAATCAATTCAACAATTTTTCCCGCCGTGATTCAATTGCCGTTATTGAACGGTCAAAATGGATTTAAGCTGGATGGCGAAACCGATTCAGATGAAAGCGGTTTTTCTGTCAGTGCTGCTGGCGACATCAATAGCGATGGTTATGATGATGTGATCATTGGGGCTTCTGGATATCCAGGAGGTGTTCCCAATTTTAAGGGTCGCAGTTATGTTGTGTTTGGTGGCCCAGGAATTGGTGCAATGGATTATTTCCTCTATCTGGACTCAATGGCTCTAACGGCTTTATGCTGGATGGCGAAAATCATTGGGATCATAGCGGAAGTTCCGTTGCGCAGCCGGAGATATTAATGGCGACGGTCAGGATGATCTGATCATTGGGGCACATTGGTATGGAAACTATGCCTATAATCTTAATGCAGGTCGCAGCTATGTGGTGTTTGGTGGACCAGGAGTTGGCAGCAGTGGGATATTTAATCTTTCTAGCCTATCCGGTGTGAATGGCTTCAAAATTGATGGTGAATATCCGGGTGGTTACAGTGGCCAGTCCGTTAGTGGGGCCGGAGACATCAATGATGATGGGTATGCTGATCTCATTATTGGGGCTTTTGGATATCCTTCTAGTTCTATCCCCAACCCGGCGGTAGAGGTCGGAGCTATGTAGTATTTGGTGGCCCAGGGTTGGTAGTAGTGGGATA
This sequence comes from uncultured Pseudomonadota bacterium, assembly GCA_963832945.1. Taxonomy (GTDB): domain Bacteria; phylum Pseudomonadota; class Gammaproteobacteria; order Coxiellales; family Coxiellaceae; genus JAFEDN01. Next base: position 15,030 of record CAWHVV010000017.1, on the reverse strand, counting down.
TTTAATCTATCTAACCTCAATGGTGTCAATGGTTTTAAACTGGATGGGGAAAATAATTTTGATGGTAGCGGAATTTCCGTCGATGCGCCGGAGATATTAATGGTGATGGATAGTGACGATCTGATCATTGGGGCGGGTGGATATAATTCCTCTAAAGGGCGCGGCTATGTAGTATTTGGCGGCCCAGGAGTGGGCGCTAGTGGATTAATACCTCTTTCCAGTCTCAATGGCTCTAACGGTTTTAAACTTGATGCCGAAAGTTATGGTGGTTATTTGGGTGCATCTGTCAGTGCAGCCGGAGATATCAATGGGGATGGGCATAATGATCTGATTATTGGGACGAATGATTACTACACCAGCCGGAGCTACGTGGTATTTGGCGGTCCCGGAGTTGGCGCCAGCGGATTAATACCTCTTTCTAATCTCAATGGCTCTAATGGTTTTAAACTGTATGGAGAAAGTAATTGCTATAACAGTGGCGCCTCTGTTAGAGCAGCCGGAGATATTAATGGTGACGGAAATGACGATCTGATCATTGGGGCAAATTCTGGGGAAAGTGGTGTTAACGGCTGTAGCTACGTAGTGTTTGGCGGGCCTGGCGTTGGCAGCAATGGGTTACTAGCTTTGTCTACTCTCAATGGTTCTAATGGTTTTAGATTCGATGGAGAAAATAATTATCGCAATGGAACAGCAATAACAAGCGGAAGTTTTGTCAGCACGGCTGGGGATATTAATGGTGATGGTCGCTCTGATTTGCTGATTGGAGCATATTATTATGCCTCTGCCTATCCAAAAGGGTACTCCAAAAGGTTGCAGCTATGTGGTATTTTCAAACGGCATTTTTCCCTATCCCCCTAATCCTGTAGACAACAATTCTCAGAATCTGAATATCATGTTTATTGCAGTAATCGCTGGAGCTGGAGTATTACTCCCTTCATTATTTTGTTGTTTATACAAATTTTATAAAAAGTGTTATGTGATCAAAGAATTTTAACGAATAGACCGATGCAACCTCAAAGATTTGCTTCGCACCCTTATTCATCTTTTGATGAATCCCCTTCAAGATTACCCACAATCCCATTGACCCTCACTCTTCCAGCTTGAAAATAAAAAAGTTATAGAAGTTAAAAATATCATCCCAGACTCCGGTTTACCCGCAAAAGCCGGCTGAAAAAACAGATCCCTTTGCAGAGTATAAATTGGGATGCCAATATGAGAAATCAACAGAAAAAGAAAGTGCTAAAGAAGCTTTGAAATGGTTTCGTAAAGGCGCTGAAAAGCAAGTGATTGATGAAGATACATTAATTGTAGTAACACTCTCGGAATATAAGGTTGGCTTATATTATGAAGAAGGCGAGGGTGTGGAAAAAGACGAAAAAGAGGCTTTTCGATGGTATGCAAAAGCTGCTGAAAAAGAAATAAAAGATTTCTCAGTAGCATTCTCAAGCCTTGCTAATTGTTATGAAAAAGGTATAGGCACAAAAAAAGACCTGGAAAAAGCAATTTTTTGGTATCTTAAGGCAGCGAATTATGGAGATCCATCTGCCGCTATTAATATCGCAAAAATAAATCCAAGTCAGCAGCCAAGTGAACAAGAAATGGCTAAATATGATGCTTTTATTAAAGGATTCCCGCGGTCTGTAACCCTTCCGGGATCTATTGAAATAAAATTACCTATGCCTTTAAGTTTCGAAGAAAAAGCACGTTTGATAGAGGCTTGTTATAAAGGTGATTTTGATACGGTTACAAACAGTCTGATCCATGAGGAAAGCAAAAATTGTGATTTTGAGGGTATCACTCCACTCTTTGCAGCGATATCTCAAAAACATCTTTCTATAATAACTACTCTGTTAGAAGCAAAGGCAGAGGTCAACTTTCCTGCCCCTGTGATGAAGGGGTTTCGCCCTTTGCATTTAGCTGTGAGCATTGGTGATGCATTAATCGTTAAAAAATTGTTAGAATTTAAAGCAGATATAAATAGCACGGATGACAATGGATTAACACCATTGGCGATTGCTTCGAAAAAAGGTGATCATGCCACTGTTGAAATTTTATTGGAACATGGTGCCTCTCCATTAAAACTAACTGAAGAGCTTCATCATCAAACTCCTTCAATTTCTTCTCTCACTGGCCCGGGCAGTAGTTCTACGTTTGCAAGTAGTAGCAGTTCTAGTTCTAGCTCCAACTCTACTTTTTCTTCACAAACTTCTTCCCAGTCAACTGCAACAAATTCTCATGAAAGTAGCCTGTTTTTAGTTTAAAAATCTACTCGAACTCTTTGATTTGCTAAAATTATTTTTGATTATAAGTTTTAAGAGAAGTTTAAAATGCGAATTCCAGAAGTGTTTGTTTATGGCAACTATGAAAGAAAGATGAATCTCAGTTTGCAGATGGTTGTTCTTGCTTTTTTAGTGCATTTTCTCAAAAGACTTTGAATAATCTCTAAAATATTATGCGAAGAAAAATACAATAATGTGTTTGAATTAAAAAATGATTTTAGAGGCTAATTTGCATAATGACTTACTTTGTATAATGAATAGCATTTTATCAGTGATGCGTGTTAATTGCGCCTGAACCGAGCCAGTCGATTGCGGTTAATTGAGCCACTTCATTTGCACCTTAACGGGCCAGCATTGCTGATAAAATCATTGAACGAAGGCGCGTAGAGCGCAGCGCTATGGGGATTCTAAAGATCAAGAGAGTGGGTGTACGCTAAAATTTGTAATAAATAATCTCAAAATTAACGACATTAATGGCAATATTTCATTTTTCATTTCAAATTCTTCATTGAGCAAGCTCAGTGTTTGATCAAAAAATTTATCGAGAGTATGGGAAGTCCTTCCCTTAAAAATAGAATAGATTATTTTATTGTTACTGACAAATACAGATATTCTTTTCATGAGGTATCAATGCCTCGGTTTTGATGATATTTGTTCGGCAATATCGAGATTACTTTCTTGTTTCCTATACGGCAATGAGCACAGAGATGAATGTCAATGTGATAAACGCGTAATAAAAGTTCATCCGTTGTCTCTTCGATCATAGGTTTTCTCTCAAAATTTAAGGCAGTACGACATTGTTTTAATTTATCGGCTTTATAGCGATTAGCCAAAAAACCAATATGTCGTATCCGAGTAAATTTTGAGGGTAAAACATGGAGTAAGTAACGGCGAATAAATTCTTCTGCATCTAATATCATTACTTTCGTCTTATTGTTATCTGCATAATCACGCCATTGAAAGCTCACCTGGCCATTTTCACAATGAATGAGGCGATGATTAGAAATGGCGATACCCAATCGTTTAGGATCATGACCAAAGGTTAATAAAGTTTCGCTCACTGCTTTGAAAAGTAAATTATAAAGCAGTGCCGGGTTTGACAGGACGACCGGATTCAATTCATGAGGCAAAGTAAAAACCACATGAAAATAAGGGACAGGCAATAACTCCGACTCGCGCTGCTTAACCCAGCGTAGCTTTTTGACTGTCTGGCACTTAGGGCAATGACGATTGCGGCAAGAGTTATAACTAATGTCCATAGCGCCGCAATGATCACACTGTTCGACATGGCCGCCCAAAGCGGCTGTACGGCATTGTCGTATGGCCTGAATGGCTTTTCTTTGCTCATACGAGACAGTATGATGACGTTGATAGGGATCACCATAACACTCCAAAATATCCGCCACTTCAAGCGCGGGTTTTTTTAGTGATTGATCTTCGTCATTACCCCTCGGTACAGGGGCGCAATGCATCAATATAAACTATCTAATGGCGATGGAATATTGCTTACCCGTTGTTTGGATATGCGCGTATAACGCAAAGTACTACTGATGGAACTATGCCCCAATAGTTGCTTGATATTCACAATATCTGTTCCGTTTTCCAGTATATGCGTGGCAAATGAATGCCTGAGCGAATGTATGGACACATTTTTGGTAATATGAGCTTTTATTTTTGCTTTCTTGAACGCATCTCCTGCCCCATCTCGAGTCATAGGTTTTCGAGTGTCACACCCAGGAAATAACCAATGAGAAGGTCTATAGCGTTTCCAATACTGCCGTAGTTCAACCAATAAAATGGGAGATAATGGCACATACCGATCTTTTTTTCCTTTGCCTTGCTTGACGCAAATCACATTGGATTGACTATCGATATCCTTAATCGTTAAGTGAACAATTTCACTGACTCTTAAACCGGCGCTATAAGCTATCATAAAAATAGCATGATGCTTATGATTTTTGGTTACACTGAGTAAGGTTTTAATTTCATCCCGAGTTAAAATATCGGGTAGGTGCTGTTCTTTTTTAGCGAAGGGAAGATAAAAATTGTCCTGATTTTTTTTAAGTATGGTTTTATAAAAAAATCGGATACCGCTGACGACAACATTACAGGAACTCCATGATAACTTCTTTTCTTTAACCAGATACAGAATATAATTCTGAGCTTCCTGCTCAGTAATGTTCGCCGGCGAACGCTTGTAATAACTGGCGAATTGTTTTATCACAGTAATGTATGATTTCTGTGTATTTTCAGAAAAATTCCGAAGTTGCATGGCATTAATCATGTCCTGACGTAATTGACTCATAAATAGCTCCTTTAAAGTTAATTCGGAGCCATGATGATAAGTCTGAAACCAGGAATGTAATAAATGGGTTGGAAATGCTCGGAAGTTGGACAATTCGCTGCCGCGCTAGCGGCTTCGTTCAAGCCATTATATGCAAAGCTTTGCATATAATTGCCTATCGACGCGCTGCCGCTAAATACCACCCGGATCATAATCAAGCAGGGCTGGAGATGATGCAGTTGATCAATGCGGCTTATGATACCCTCAAGCAGGCCTATGCCGACAATAAAATCAATCATGAACATCCTGCCGGCGATACTCCGGATTACGGCGATGCCTTTAATGCCGCGTTAAACGCCGTTAGAGGGTTAGGACTGGACATTGAGCTATGCGGCGCGTGGATTTTTGGGTGAGCGGTGATACTCGGGCCCATAAAGAAGCGTTGAAATCCGCCCATTTTCTGTGGTCGCCGCATAAACAGCGTTGGTATTTTCGGCCTGAGCATTATAAATCCTGCAATCGCCAATCGTGGAAGATGGAAAAAATTCGCTCGGTTTATGGCAACCGGGCAACGGAAGAAGAGGTTCCCCGTCACAGAGTGGCCGCATAAAGAGGGTAAATCCTCTGGGTGGTGTGATCTGCTCAGAGGATAAGAAAAGGGGTGAGGGAAAAGCCCTGATCGTGTTGAATGTATTTTATGAAAGGAGTAAAAAATGGCTTATTTAACGCTTTATTTAGAGGATTATATGGAGGGTTTCTATTCAGAGTGTCCAGAGCTAAGACCGGAGGAGTCTGAAGCTGGCCCGGGTACAGATACTGATAGGGAAATCGATAGGGAAAAATCTGCCGGGGAGGAATTAAAATGAGTACTAAAATAAAGTTGACTCGTTCTATGATTCAAGTGGCGCATGACTGTGATGAAATCATCAGCGAATACCGCAAACAAATCAATGAGGATATCGAAAAATTTGTGACCGGTGATGGTGATGAAGTACAGGTGATGAATTTATTAAAAGTAAAATTTGGTGATTTAGAGCAAAAAATTGCGAATAGGTTGCGAAAATACGCCCATTTCATTGGTGGTTGATCCATGAGAGAGGGTATTGGTTGTTGGGTTGGTTTTCTATCGCTGGATTGCAACCCATTTACTTTGAGCGTTAAATGGTTCTGCGAGGGGCTAAAATTTTTTCAAATCCAGAAGCAAGGAGTTAAAGGTGGCCACTTGGTATAAAACAGATGGAACGGTTCAAAAAATTGAAATCCCTGCGGATCCTAAAGAAAGTCTGGCGCTGATGCAAAAATGCGTTGGCGGTTACATTGAAGTGATTCATCGCCGAGAGAATCAAATTTATTTAGGTAATGAGGAAGGGCGTCTTTTAAATTTGCCAAGAAACCCTTTTTTTGCTATTTATTTTTATGGTGATGTGCTTTGTGTTCAAACACCGGAAGAGTTTAATTTAAATGAATGAAAGAGATCTTTTTTGCTGAAAAGAAAAATAATGGAAACTTTTGCGGGTTTCTTTGGAATCGTTAAAAACAAATTAAATAAGGATAACTTATGTCATCACCTATTTTAGATTTGTCCATGCCTTCTACTTTGGATCTTTTTAGTGGAGAAAAGGGTGACGATGATTACAAGGCTTTTAAAAATGAATTATGCCCTTGGCACAAGGAGGCTAAGGTTTATTGGAATCAAATCGCTGAAAAGTATCAACCTTATCTGGATATCAATTTCGTTAGTCAATTTCCTGAAAATTGTATAGACCGCCTTTGGGAGTTAACATTAATTCAGTATTTAGCTTCCCAATCACTAAAGGGTCTACAGTTGATTGATTTTCCAGTTAAAAAAAATACCAGCAAGCCGGATTTTTGTTTTTCTTATCAGGGTCAACTATTTCATTGCGAAGCAACGTGTGCCGGCGGTGGCGATCCAAGTCATTACCCTAATATCAATACCACTCTCTGAACTCTGAAGGACGGATCAGATATATGTACTGCTTATTTCTCAAATGAAAAATATGCACAGATTAGTGCGATATTAATTTCGCATGATGGTCATGTGTTTTTTCCAGATGCTGATCAATATGGATTTATTAAGTGGGGAAAATGTAGAAATGATTTTTTATTGATACGCAATCCTTTTGCAAAAATACTTTTACCGGCAGGTATTTTCCCTGTTTATCGAGAAACGCTGACTCAAATTAATGAGGGAAGATTTTAGATTCATATTAATGAGTATGAGTAACTAAATCTTAATATTTTTATTGATTATGTATCGCTTATATATTATTGAGAATATTGCTGCTGTTCTGGCTTTTATTTTTTTAAATCGTATTTTCCTTGGATGTTTTTAATTTTTTGTCAGCAATAATTTTCATAACTTTTTGTTTTTTTCTTCATCTTCAATATGTTCTTGTATCTCCATGAATTTTTTCCCGATTGCTTTTATCTGATTTCTTAAAAAGATTAACTCAAAGATATATTCTTCTTTCGGTTTAACTGATAGTAAAGCACCAACAGAATTATATAAACTTAATGCAGTTAATTGCGCTGGTTCAGTGAATCCTATATTAGACGGACCCGCAATAATTTTATCATCAATATTTCCATTTATTTTAGCTAAATCGAAAAATAGATTTTTAGGTCCGGCATGTACAGGGATATTAGAAAATTTGTAATATGGGTACATGTGCATTTGCTGTAACTCTATTAATATTTCTTTTATAGATGGAAGTCTACCGGTTTCTAGTTTAATAAAATTAATTACCCACCCGTTTTGCTTCGAGAAATTTTTACCATATAATTTTTCCAATTCTAATTTTCTTTTTTCTAATTTAGGAATATTAATTTCATGTTTTTCAATTTCTAGAAATTCGCTGTGTTCGGCGTATAATTTAGCTTCATTATAAGTTTCTATATCTATGTAGTCCATATATTGTTTTGCCAAAGAATCGCCTTTACTGACTATCAACATTGAAAAAATACTTGTTTCAAATAAAGTCCGCCATCGACCCAAAGCTCCGGATGGAAAACCATTTTTTAAAAGTGTAATTATTTCCCCTGCAATGAGAACAGAACGTCCTAAAAGTCTTAATAAGCTTAAAAATAAGGTGTTTTTGTGCATTTTTGCAATATTTTTTTCTCTAAAATGTACTAATATTGATAAACATTTTTCAAAAAATATTTCAAGCAGGTAAAATGCCTCAGAATAAGTATATAAAATTCTACCTACAAATCCTGTTCTATAATCTCTGTTTTTAAGAATATTGATGTAGTCATTAGTATCTTGACAGATCATTTCAGATCCATGAGTATTTTTCTCAAGCTCATCTAAAAGAGATTGTAAATTTAAAGATTTAAATTTGTTTTTAGTTGTTGACAACTTATTGATAAGTATTTCCAATACATCCATCTACTTGTCCCTAGGTTTAGTATTATTTTAACCAGCTTAGATCACGTCCTATTAAAAGTTCTGACATTTTTGCATGATGAGTGTTATTCATAGCAACCAACTGTGTTTCAAATTTATATTTCTTAGCTAATAAGTGAACCTCTTCTGCGTTATCGTATGTCATCAAAAAATTTCCTTTTGCGTTAGCCATTAACTCAAATAATTTTTCATGATCAACCTGATGGTATTTATATAGGCGAGATCCGGCTTTCTTTCTAGATACCGTATAAGGAGGGTCAACAAAAAAAACGACATCGTTATTATTTATATGTTCTTGGATTATTTGAAAGCCGTCCCCTTTTATAAAGGAAATAGGATTTTTTATTTTTGAAATTTCAAGAATTCTTTTTTTTAGTGTTTGAGGATACCATCTGGATAAGATGCCTTTCCCATTTTCTCCTTTTTTTAAAGTTCCAGCACCATTAGCAAGAATACCTCCATGATTAATTCTATTTTGAATAATTGTTTTAAACGCTATGTCTTTATATGAATTAGAATAGTGAGAGAATAAATTTTTAACCGTTTCCGTATTTAGTTCAAAATGAGCAATTTTATTTGCTAACCATTCAGCATCATTCTTATTATTGATAATAGTTTCCCAAACAGAAGCGACTCGCTCATCTATTTCTACTAGAATGATTGAGTTTGCAAGGTCTTCAAATGCTGTAGTTAATCCTACAATCCCCCCTCCCGCGAATGGTTCGACAAACAACTCTGGTTTCCTAGAGAAACTTAACATCCACTGGCGTATTTTAGGTATCAGCCATGTCTTACCTCCAGGATAGCGAAAAGGGCTACGTTTAGGTATAGAAGAAATATTAACAATTTTTTCGGAAACTTTATTTTCCCAAAATTCAAGTTGTTTCATAATAGACCTATTTTCCAAAATCATGATTATTAGATGGAGGCTCAACTTCTGGCGCAATTCCTGATGGAAGAGGAATACCTATAGTTTTACCTTTTATAATCCTATCTTTTAAATAACTCATAAATTGGTTTACATCGCCAATATTAGGTGTAGTAATAGTGATTAACGCTTTTTCGAAAGAAGTATATTTGATTGCTTTTTTCTTTAATAAGTAACTATCTTCTTTTTTATTAAATTCATAAATCATCCATGCTATATCCGCATCTTCTTTATTGACTTCTTCCAGTGTAGGTAATTGATTGAAAAATTTTTCATCTACTGCCACAGCTATTCTTTTCCCCCATCGGTGTAATATGTTCCCTTTATAGATTAACTGAGGAGCAAGTCTTTTTCGTGATGAAGATAGGTAATCTGGACTGGGATAATTTTTAGAAGGCCATTCCATTGTGCTATTGAGAGAAGGATCTTGCATGTATTTATCAAAAACATTGCGAACATTCCCTGTTATATAAACCGCTTGAACCTCCACTGCACCAAAATCCAAAATTTCCCCTGTCTCATCAATTGACGCAATAACAATATCAATATTTCCTGCTGACTTACCGTATAGATCTTTTAATCTGGCTTCAGTAAGCGCCACATACTTTTTCCCAGGAAAGAAAAAATCTGCTGCGTCTGAAATAATATGAAAATTTTCCCTAAACCGGATAGGACAGGTCGCTACGATATTACCCTTTTCAAATATTGAACATACTCCAAGAGGGTTGGTAGCACTACTTTTAGTACAATTTATCCCTGATGAATTATGGAAGGGACAAAGCCTCCCCTGTCGATGACGTATAGCAACTTCTGTCATGTTATCTGTCGGATAACCAAAAACTTCAGCTAGAGGGTTTTTGGGCATCTTCTTCTCCAAATTGTGTTAAATTCCAATAAGTAGGTCATTTTACTGGCAAAATGTTAAATTTTTGACCAAAACGGGTTGGGCAGTTTTTCTTTTCAAAGAGCCATATTTTTGAGTTTACCTGAATTTGAGAAAGTTCTCGACCTCAGTAAAAAATTGTTTGTTGTAAACATGCATTAAGAGCCACGTTTATTTGGGAAGCTAAATCCCAAAGCCGAGAAAGTCAAAAAAGCATTTAAATTTAAATAGATAGAAAATGCAATAATAGAAATACCATACGAGATCTTTTTAAACCCAAGCCCCACTGAGTAAAGGAGAAAATGAACTTCAGAGGTACCCTATCCGTCTTAAACATTCAAACTCAGTTGGCTTAATCAGTTATTGAGGGTGGTGTAGTTTTAGTGGATTCACTAGTCAGTGGCGATATTTGATGATCATGATAGTTACTGCATAATTGTAAGCAGTAGGATTTAAATTTTGAGATCGTATTCGTATTTTTTATTTTTTGAGACTCTGTTTTTAAAATATGGAGGATGTCATCTCGTAAGATTTTGGCTTCTTCTAATAGTGAACCTGAAGTTTCAAGAGTTTGAGAAATATATTTTTCTTTTTCATGAGGCTCTTTGAGCGCTAAAAAAATTCCTATCATCGGAATTTTGTAATCATCTTCTAATTGTTTAATCCTTTTTATGATTTCCTTTTCTTCATTATTCAAATTTAAATGCAAATCTAATATTTTTAGTAGCTTAGGTAAAGGATTATGAATGGTTTTATTTTCTATGGGAAGATGTACATTTTGTTTTAAAAACACCAGTGCTGCGTTAATTTCTATGGATTTTCTTTCAAAAAAATCCACCATTGTGTAACTCAATTCGTAGGCATCATCTATATAGGAAAGCTCGATATTTTTTCTACTAAAAATAAAAACGGCAATTTGTTTGAATGTATCGGTTAAAATTCCTAATATAAATCCCAAAATAACAGAAAGGCCATGCATATTTTTCTCCGATTAATAACTACAAACTTTTATTTTCATGCCGCTGATTTCAAAGCACATAGTTTTTATTTATCAAGCTTTGTAAGCACTTTTTATCCGATTTTTCTTTTATTTTTTAACATTCCATATAACTGCATTTTTTTTCGTAAAGTTCCCCGACTCATTGCCAGTAAGCGGGCTGCGTGGCTCTGGTTTTGATTTGCATATTGCAGAACTATTTCCAGCATGGGGGCTTTCACTTCAGCTAGGATTAATTCATAAAGATTCGTGGGTGATGTTTCTTGCAACTGAATCAGGTATTGCCGCAGAAATTCACGCACTTGATTGCGCAATGTCGTGGATGTTGATTGCGATGGTGGCGCCTCGACCAATACGGCAGAGGCTTCATTTTTAGTCAAAGTAATGGCTTCGTTCATAGCGGGAGCTCCTGGATAATAAAAAGTACAAAGCTGCTTTTTTAATACATCGGCTGAGCCTTTTTTGGCTTTACTGACGGGGACAGAGGTTATTTTATCGTCAATAGCGTCAAAGTTAAAGGCTATTTCATAAAAGGATAAATAATAACCAACCAGTCAATCCTCGCGCATTTCAGTGGATTGTCTTTTCTGTTATAGTGCATGACGATTGAAAAGAAAGAAGGCGGCAAACTTGGAGAAATAATGATCTTCCCACACCACCGCTAATAGAGCCGATTTGTTTAAGGATTGATAGTTATTAACAAGGAGTGACCTCATGAAAACCACATTGCCTTCCGATCAAAAAAGCCAACCGTATTTTTATACGAAACCTGCTTTGGTATTATCACCCGCGCTACCGGACGTAACGGAAGATGCTAAAAAACGTGCTACTGCCGAAGCATTGATGGCTCCAGTTAACGTAGATGGTGTAAAAATTTCCGATTCAATGCGAGATAACCATTTTACTCAAGAGATTTTTGCTGAACCGGTGATTACGGATTTAGGAGATACTTATGAGCGAGAAAAAATTGCGGAGTGGCTTGTCGATCATGATACTAACCCGCCCGACAATGAAAAATTAGAAAATAAAAAATTGCGCCCGAATAAGGATAAGTTGAAAGATGTCAATCAACTATTGGATGAACATCCTGCCTTGCGAGATTCCGATGAATTGTATTTGCCTCGCGGTTGGGCGAAAGAATTAGAGCAAGCTTGTGTTGAAGGAAAGTTGGATGTCATCAAGCGCTGGTGTGATCGAGATCGACGGCTGGGCAGTTGGACGTTTGCGTTTGAAGAAAAAGAATATCAAGCCTACCAGGGCAAAACCATGCTTCATTTGGCTTGTGCAAAAGGGACAGTAGAAGCCGTCAATCATTTAATCACCATCGAGGAAAAACGTGCGGAAGGCTTAGGCTTGTTACTCCTGCTTAAAAAAGACAGCACGGATAAACTGCCGATTCATTACGCCATGACCCCTGACCGAGATCCGCGATTAATGCGCCAACTTGCGTCGCAAATGGGTAAACACTTGGCTGATGTGCCTGCCGTGGATTTACCGACGCCGACAGGAGAAAAATTACGGCAAATGACCGCATTACATTTAGCCGCGATGAATAATGATGTGGAAACGCTCAAAACCCTGTTGGCGCGTAAAGTGGATCTGACGATTAAAGACAGCCAAGGCAATACAGCATTACATGCAGCGGTGGCGTGTGGAGCGATCGAAGCCATTGCTTTGTTAATAGAAGCGGGCGCTTCAGCGGAAGTAGAAAACGACGCGCATCAAACCCCGGAAATAGTGGGTGTAGCGTGTGACCAAACTGCTGCCGTAGCCGCCTTACAAAAAAGCGTTGCTGAATTAGCCAAAAAACAACAAGGCCAATTACAACAGGCGGGGCCGGTAGGGTTAGCTTTATTGCAGATGCAACAAATGATGATGCAATTACAAACGGTCATCAAAACTCAAGCAGCAGAAATTAAAGAACTGCGCGCCACGATTCAAGAGCAAGATAAAGTGATCAAGCAGCAACAGGCCGAACAGATTGATCGGTTAGCGGAAGGTATGACAATGGAATCATCGCAATTACGTGCAGAATTACAAGGGCAACGCACCTCCCTACGGCATGTTAAAAAACAATTAGATCATGTAACCACCCCAAAAAAACGGATACATACTTGGGAAGTCATGAAATATATCAATACGCCACATTCACTGCGTAATATTCTAATTGATGAATTACCTAAAAACCCACTGATACGAAAAATAAGAGTTACTTTATTTGATGAAAAGGAGAGTAAATCAGAGTACAAAGCTGATCGAATTCTAAATATAAGACCGGATTCAATAGCTATTCTACAAGATGGGCAAATAGTAAGCGCTCAGAGTAGTGGTTCGCTTGGGATACAAATTTGGGATGGTATTACAGGGAATAGTAGACCTGAATTCATGGATAACAACATTAGAACATTCAAGGTAGTAGGTTCTCCTGATGGGAAACTGATGATTGGAAGTCATGTTAACCGCGGCGGTTTTCAGGTGACTGTTTACAAAAATATAGCAACAAGAACGCCCATTACAAGCGTGCAACTAAATGAACCTATAAACATGAAAGTTACTCAAATAGTATTTCTGCCTAATGATAAAATAGCTGTAAGTTTCCTTTCCAATCAAATGCAGTATCCTTCATCTATTGCCATCTTAGATATAGCAACTTCGGCAACAAGATTCATAAGAATACATAAAGAGAAAACTTATGGAGGAGAGTGGTTAGATGCTAGTGTATTATTAGCCTTGCCGAACGGACAGTTGGTAAGTGATGACAGCATGGTTCCCAATACTCTTAAAATATGGAACACAGAAAAGCTAACGTGTGTAACGACGTTGATAGCGGAAGGTAAGCCTACTTGTTTAGTAGCATTTCCTGATGGTCGGTTCGCAAGCACTGATGGTAATTCCGTCATACAAATTTGGGATATTACTAAAAATTCTTGTGTCACAAAGTTAACAGGTACAGGCAAAATTCAAGCATTAGCTGTGTTACCTAATGGACAATTAGTTTGTGGTGGTACTGATGGTTCTATTAAAATTTGGGATGCTGTCAAAAAAACTTGTGTCACAACATTGATTGGACATACCAACGCCATTACCACTTTAACTGTTCTGCCGGAAGTGTAGATGGCGGCTAAAAACCGCGTAAATCTGGCGAAGGAGTATTAATCGTACCAATTAATCTAAAATATCATTTCAGTATTTTTTATCAAAAACTTTTTTTAAAGCGAAGCGGTGGGTAACTCGCGTTAAGTCCTTCGCCTGGAAGGCGAAGGATAGCGAGTTATCCACGGCGGAGCGTTGAGTCGCGAAGCAGCGGTGGGTAGCCAGTGGGCAACAAGGACGTTGTCCACGGCTATCCACGGCTGCCGCGGAACACAGCACGGGAAGAGGACTCACTTTCAGGGAAACTCGACTTTTTGATGAAAGCAAAGAAGAAATTTTCTGATAAAAAACAGTTTACGGATGGAAATAAGAGCGATAATAAGGTCGCTGCTGACGCTATCTGGTGAAAGTTGTTGATTTAGAACCCCAATCACTGTCACCCCCTCGACTGCCGCGACCCGGGTTTATTATACCGCATTTTTCGATCCCATCGCACAGCTAACCCATTTATTTTTCGTCAGCGCTGGATGTCTGATGGAAAATTCCGCACGCTTATATCATTGCTCCCGTTGCCGCCGCCGGGTAATCATCTGCCGCGCTTGTGACCGGGGCCAGATTTATTGCCCAGGTCCTTGCGCTGGTCTGGCACGAGCGACTTCACTGCGCGCCGCCGCTCAACGTTACCGGCAAACCCGGCAGGGTAAGCTCAGGCAAGCCCTGCGACAACAACGTTATCGGCAACGCCAAAGACAGCGTCAATCACAAAAAGTAACGCATCACCGTTCCCAGGAAACGCCCATTCATGATCTAGTGATCCTCAAGGTTAAAAAAACCCGGCGGCGAGTCCCTGAAGCCAAAAACTCCGAGACTTCCTGTCATTTTTGCGGGAATTCCGGCTGGAGATTCCTTCGCCCCGGTTTTTTACGCCGTTTTTCCCAGGTGCGTGCGTCAGCACAACCACAAGGACCTCCTGGGTGTACTTCCCTTTAAACCTTTGGAGCACTTGAATGACTATTTCTGATGACCTGGAAGCTAAAATCTTGCGTTTCTATCATGTCGAGCAATGGCCCATCGGCACGATTGCCCGACAATTTTCCATCCACCACAGCACAGTCAGGCGTGTACTGGCTCAGGCA
>CAWHVV010000016.1:0-15256 GCA_963832945.1 uncultured Pseudomonadota bacterium | reverse complement strand
TCAATGTCGAAGAGTTAACGAAGTGAATCCTATCCGATGGTGATCATTTAGAAATCTACTCACATTTTTTGAAGTTTCGCTTATTGACGAAATTTTAATGTACAAATTAATTCTGGTGGTCGTATGCACATTGGAATGCCTCGCTAACCTTCCAATATGACCAGTTCTTCACGGATTGGATTAATCCATGGATGACCTGGCAATCGTGCTATTAACTCATTTTTGACTAACTCCAATGCCGTTGAAAATGACCATTGTCCCGGTCAACGATCAGTTCAGAGACGTCGATCTGAAAATCTTGTTGCAGAGATTTTTCATAAATATTTTTTTCATAGATGGAACGGGGCCCCCGTTTTCCTTCCTGTTGGCAATAATGATTGAAAATTTCGATGACTTGATCACACTGGATGGCTTTTTTATGAATAGCGACCCAAATATCGAACAAGTCTCTCCCTTTTCGACGTTGATAAAGCGCACGCAGTTTAGAACCCATCAATTCATTTAACTGATATGTTTTTAGTAAAGCTTTTCCTGAAAACCACCTGCTCTGAACAGAAAACTCATCGAGTTCTAAGTCGAGTACATGATAGTGTTCTGTGGTATTGATTTCAATTTTGAGTTTTCCTTTTCTATTTTCCTGCATCTGATACTGATAAACTAATTTAGCACCACGTTCTGTTAATTTTCAGTTTCGGTTCACCCAGCCAATGATCCAAGGCGGCGCGAATGGCGTCCATCGTTCCTCCGATGGGCGCTGCTTCGATTTGCACAAAATCAAAATCTTCTGAATACCTCTCGGGTGGATTAAAATAAATTTTATTTAAGGCAGTGCCGCCACGAAAAACCAATGTTTTTTGAACGACCGGTTGCTCATACAAATTGACCAACGCCCGGCTGATGATTAAGTCTTGTTCCACTTGATACAGTGGAATCCACGGAACTTGTTGTCGCCATTCATCTAAGTAGAAATTTTCAATCATAGATCACTCTCAACTGTGGTGTTTTCAATAATTTTCCATCGCGCATTGCGCCTGAATTGATTTTTTGTCATTAATTTTAAACCTGACATTAACGGAATATAAGTAATTCTGTTTTGACTTATCAGATAATTTTCGACGATATCAGCTAACTCTTGGCGCCCAATTTTTCTAATAAATAACCCAGCCTCTGCTTCCAGGCCAGATCAGATTGGGTATTAAGTAATGCTGATAATTCTTTTGGCTGCATTTTTTCCTGTAGTTCCGCTAATACGGTGGCAATATGATTGAGTCCCCCCGACCGATGAGGATATCGTAATAAATCCATGGCTGTCACCTCCGGAGTGGAGATTTTTAAAATGCTTTTGGACGTGGAAATATTTTGGGTGGGGAGATCACGGATGAAATGCCTGGTAATAAATTGCACCCTCACTTTTCCACAACGAATTTCGCGTCGTTTTTTTTCGATCACAATCTGAAAAACTTGAGCCGCCTGATGCGAGGCTTCATGATAAGCGGCGGCGGTCAACAAGGCGGCATAATAAGGACATTGCCAATACTCCATCAAATAGGGTATGAAATATTCAGGCGGCAAGCAGCCATACCGTTGATATTCTGGCGTGACAATCACGTAAAATCCCTTAGCTGGACTGGCGATTTTTTTTTCTTTTTAAGGTGCTCCAATGACAATAGGATACTTTGCCTGGATTTTTTGAGGCTCTTTTCAGCTTCATTTAAGGTGAAGCAACACCGGCCATGTGCCGATAGTTGGGTCAGGTATTCAGAGAGTTTCATAGCAGTTATGGTAGCACAAAATATCTTAAAAAGGATATTTAAAGAGACTAGAACTGTATTTTAGGATAGCCATCTGCTAGACTTATTGTCTCTTACTCCTATATCCAGCCTCGAATCAAACTTTTGTGCAGGCTGAATTGGGATCAACGATTGTTAGCGTTTTTTCCGCCCCAATCCCTTATATCTAAGGCTATTTAGTTCTAAAAGTAGAATACATCGAAGACATTTCCTCTCAGTTTCTAATTGCCGGTGTTGCGTACTGGAAGTTAAAAAAGCTTTATATTTTTTATATTTTTCTGCAGGTGATGCTCCATGGATTCTCTGTTCATAACTAAATTTTTGAATTTTTGCATTAAGCTCTAAAACTGCTTTTTTTAAAATCGGGTCTGCTTTGATCTCTTCTTTATCTTTAACTGAAAACTGGTTTAATAAATTACCTTCAACTTTTAATAGGGGATTTGCGCCCTGATCCAAAAGCTCATTTATAAGCATTAAACGTGCAGGTAGACTGCTGTTAGATTTAACACAAGCAAGCAAAGGGAACTACCGGAACAATCTACAGAATTCAAAAGTTCTGCTTTGGAAATTTTATGTTCCTCAGCTAATTTGATTAAATGTTGTAAAGCCTCAACGGAAATTAGATTAGGGTTCTTTGCAAGATGCATCAATACCGTTGACCTTCCGCATCAGGAATATTATTTAACTACCCAAATTCTGGAATACCCTTAGTTACTACGTAAAAAGATTTAAAATCTTGTTCTTTAATGTAGTAAATAATGGCGCTCCAATGATCATTAGGTGATATTCGCATAACTCCCTTTTTACATAAATGTATTTTTAGTGTACATATAGTTTCTAACCATTTTTAATATGGCCTAATTCATACGGAATGTAAATATATCCGTTTACTGTATCCACAATCCACTGCCAATGGCTCGTCGTCGTTGATCGATGGGCGAGGTGAACTTATTCCGTACTCGGCGACTGGAAAAATCCTATGCCTGTTTTAGCATTTGACGACAGATAAACTATACTGGCGGCATATATTAAATTAGCCATCTGATCAAGTAAGGCCGGTTCTGCCTGAATCGTCAATGTCCATTGTTTCCAATCCGGTTTTAATTGGTGGGGTTTGATCGTGATACCACAATCACCAATTGATTTCTGCAATGTTCGTGTGAGATCGATCAGTTCATCTCTGATTTCTCTGATTTCTGTTTGCTCATCAAAAAGGCTATTCTGTGCAGTGAACTTTATCATCAACTGATTCGCTTGCGGCAATTTTTGATGCAAAATTATAACCCTGGCCGCACAGTTGCTTCAGCTTTTGCCTGAAGGCTGTCAGCAGTTGGGCTTGCGAGGTTGAAACGAATAAGGATGCAAACAAGCGGTGGCTGTAAGACGGGGATGCTGTGGATATTGAGGGCTGTTGTTTTTTATCTTCTTGACTTGTGCCTTGTGGCAGCATCTCTGTTTTTTGGGTATGGATAGTGATGGCGTTTTTTTAGCGTCGTTTACAGGTGAACCCGGCGCTGGCTGAACTAATTGTTTCAAGGCGTCCACTTCAGAGTTATCCACGTGTTCTTTTTGCATAGCAGCCGTGGGCGTAAATAAGGGTTGATCTTTTGGCGCTGACTGTTTAGCTTCGAAAGGTTTTGGAGGCTTGCCGCTAAAAGCACCAATGCTGACACTGCTTTGGTTTCCACCACTTCTCAATGTCAAGTACAGATAGCCCAATAAATCGTTGAGATCCTGTTTTAATTCCACATTCTCTTTCTGACTTTGCTGAACCATCAGCCATAACTGAGCAGGTGATCCAGGGTCGGTTTTGTCCTTTCAGTGAGGATTCCGTTCAAGGATGGTATCAGATTTGGCAGGCTCATAGGGTGAGCGCCTAGGATGTGACTCTTTATTGATATTATTTCTTCTTCAGTTTTCGTAACCCGTTGGTAAATATCAGGCAATGCACTGTCTATTTCGCTGGTTTTAGCGCGAAAATTATCATCGACGGGATTCACAATATCGCTCAACATCATTTGACTGTCAGTTTCTCTTTTTAATAATTTTTTTTGATCTTCCAATGGTTTTTTTGGTGATAATGATAAAAGTTTTAGCGCTTTAGAAACAATTTCTTCTCGTGTTTTACATTTTTCAAATTTTTTATTTTCGGCAAAAGCAATTAGGATTAACGCGGTCTCTTCTGCTAACCATTCGGTTTCTGATCTTTCCCTCCATCATTCTTTTTTCTAATAAATCGTTTTAATTTTTCTATTCTTCTTGAAATTTTATCGCCGACAATCTTACGGAAGTTTTGGTTTTGATCGGTTTTTTTGGGTGGATTTTTTATGGTTGCGCTTTTAACCCACGTAATATTAAGGGCTAACGCTTTTGACAGTAATTCCGGGTTGCAACTTTTTGTTTCCACCATGAGAGCTAAATACCTTAGCTTAATTTTTTTCCTTCTTTCTAAAGTATGTCCAGTACCTGCTTTCATGGCTGCCCCTAGTATGCTGGCCAAAGGCAGTCCTTTAATGAACTCACCGGCTATTCTAATGGCGCCTTGAGTAACGGCTATGCCTAACCCTTCAGCGGCAAGGCCGCATATACCAATGTCTACTTTAATTTGACCGCTGTTGACAGTGACAGCGACCAAAACATTTGATTTAAGTATATTCTTAAACTGTTGTAATATTCATTTAACACTGGCTCCTTTTCAATTGTTTCAGACCAGACGCTCCGTTTGGATCCATTGACAGGTGTTGACTCACTTCATTTAAATTTTGCGCTAGTTTTGCAAAACATGTTTTTAATAATTTAAGGTTATCCAATATTTGCCGATATTCAGCATGCGTTAATGGTTTTTGATCATGACCCTTTATCTAGGCCCGCTTTTTCTTCAATTTGCTTTGCTTCTTTAACACCCATGGTTGTCAGAGTATTCACTAGAATTTTATCAGGCACTGTCGTCGACTCCGCTGATGAGTATTTGTCTTCAGTTGGAGATTCCAGTTTGTGTTTTGCTTCAATTATTATAAAAGGCAAATCCTCTTTTTTGGCAGCAACAATGATGCCTTGTTTAGTGAGTCTTTTGATGGCTTTTTTTGCATTTTCGGTCCATTCACCCTTGTCGCCAATTAATTGTACGCATTGATACCAGTAAAGCGCTATGGTTAAGTTTTTATTGATGCCCCGGCCATTTTCATAGCAGGAGCCTAGATTAAATTGTGCCTCTGCATGTTCCCGAGCAGCAGCCTGGGCATACCAGTGCACGGCTCGCTTATCATCCTTTTCCACGCCCAGACCTTTTTCGTAGCACTGGCCCAAATAAGTTTGTGCTTTCGCATGTCCCAGTTCAGCAGCTTCAGCAAACAAGCGCACAGCTTCCTTGTGATCCTTTTTCACGCCTAGACCCTTTATGTAGTGATACCCCAAATCAGTTTGTCCTTCTGGGTCTCCTTGTGCAGCGGCCTTTTTCAACCAGTCCACCGCTTGTTCATTATCCTTTTCCACACCTAGACCCATTTCGTAGCACAAGCCCAACTGGGTTTGTGCGTGCACAAATCCTTGTTTAGCAGACTTGGTGAGCCGATTCCACGGCTCGCTTAGCATCCTTTTTCACGCCTAGACCTCTCCGGTAGCACAAGCCCAACACACCCTGTGCCATTGAATCTTTCTTCTCAACAGCTTCTCTAATCAAGGACAAAGCTTTCATTTTATCTTTCGCCATGCCTTTACCTTCCAAGTGACACAGACCTAAAATAGCCATTGCTCTTGTTTCTCCCTGATTAGCGGCTTGAGTAATCAAGGAGCACACCTTTCTTTTCATCTTTCGTTATGCCTATACCGTCTAAGTGGCAAAGGCCCAATTTTAATTGGGCTTTTAGATGTCCCTTTTCGGCGGCTTTGTTATAACAATCCACGGCTTTAGACATGTCTTTTTCTATTGTAAAACCGTCTTCATAGCATTCGCCCAGATTATATTGGTCGTTTGGGGATTCTATTCTCAGCAAATTCCAGGTATGTAGATGCCGGTTTACAAGTAGGCCGAGATACAAGTATATCCATTTTAACTTCAGCCAGAGAATTTTTTGATGATATATCAAATAATCGCATCGTTTTTACTCCTTAACAAATTTATAATTCAAAACAAGGACAGTAATTTTTATTTTCATTACCTATCACTCCATCTCTATAGAATGAATTATCTTTTTTTCTGAAAAATGTTGCAGAAAATGAAGAACTATTTGTGCTCATTTGAGCTTGGGTATCATTGCTAAAAAATCTCAGGGATGGTTTGGTATTTATTTTTATAATTCTCTATATCTTGGATCACAACCTGACGTTTGCTTCTCAAGCAGTCATTTACAAGTCCACAGCAAGTTGTGATGGCCTTCCAAAGAGAGGTGCATCTGTTACCGGCTTTAGCTTCTTCTTCCTCATTGAGCGCAGAGAAATCAGGCGAGTCCCATTTTTCTTCGTCTACTTCTGCGTCTACTTTTTTACCACAACACAGCGATTGCCGAACCCAACCCAAAATATCCTTGATTTTCAACTTGCGGTGCGTCTTATTTTTTTCTTTCTTCATATTCTGGGACTTCTGATTCTTTTGCTGCTTCTTTTAATCGTTTGATTTTGTCTTCCGTAAGGGGCATATATTGCCCTTCATCATCGCCACCTATCAGGGTAAAAGTTGTACCCCTATGACAATCATTTTGGTTCAGTAAATAGTGGATTCCAGCCCGGGCGGCAGTATAAATCCAGCATAAACGTTGGGTTTCGGATAACATACTCATCAAGAGGGTGGTATCTCGTTCCCCCAATAGGGACCCGATATAACCTGTGAATACCAGACTAGGGCAAGACATACACCAAAAGAAAATTTACAAAAGTATTCTAATCCTCTATTTCTATATGAGAAAGATAAAGTAAATGTTTCATCCTGTTCACCAGCAAATAATTTAAGATTTATGATGCTTTGACTGGCCAAGACTTGAATGACGGCTAAACTACCTGCGACCCAATCCAAATTCACTAACCCTGAAGAGTTATAGAAATTTGTTCTGAATAATTTAAAGCCATTACAAAAAATCAAAAACTGATTGGCACAGTTGGCTCCGGTTAAAAGAAGAAGAAGCGTTTTTTTCCATAACGACAGGTTTTTCAACATTTGTCGGTAATCTTTTTGGGGATCATCCTCGACCTGCCCAAAGATCAATTCGGGTAGCGGGGTCAGCGCGGAATATTGATGAAGAAGCAAAGACTCATTTGCCCGAGACAGGCAAAAACTTCAACACCACCCAGGAGAACGCAACCGAAAGTAGAGGGAGGCCGGTTAGCATTTTCCGCAAGATATGTGGCTGGAGCCAATGAACTAGAAATATAACCACTCAATAAAATCATCGGATATAAGATGGTGAAGCATTTACCCCCCACTCCCCGTCGATTCCATCCTCTTTTAGTGTTTACATAAGCTTCTTTAGCTTCTTTGATTGCTTGTGGAGTATTTGCCATCATTAACCAAACGAAAAGAGCATTCACCGAAAAACTACTTTTAGCAAGATTGGATAGATAATCGGCGTCAATCAACGTATCTTGAAAAGTAATATATTTTGAACAAATAACAGAAATAGCAAAAATGAATTGTGAAGCAGCAGCGAATCCGCTGAAAATCTTCTCTTTACAATGATAAAATTCGTATTCGGGGATTATAACTACTTTTTTTGTATTTGGTTTTATCTCGTGACCGAAAGCCAATTTGAATGATTTATGTAATTTTGCCTGGATTCCACTGATTTCTGGATACTTTTGTTTCTTGTTGCATTTTTTTCTCCTAAAATTGATTAAACAATTTTTTACCTTTTAGAAAAATTGCTCAGAGAATCTCCCACGTTCAAAATTTAACTAGGAAGCTCTGATTAAATTTCTATAAGCTTATACTTGTCAGACAAAAAAAATTAGAGTAAAAACATCGGGGAGGGAATTGAAAAAAAATTTCAAATAATCCAGGTAATTTTTACGGATTACAATTTCTTATTTTTTGATAGTATTGAATATGAAATTATTTTTTTTTGGAGGTTTATATGTGGCAATTAAGCCAATTATCGACGTTAATGCCCAATTTATACTTTTGGAAGAAAAATCTGGATTTAGTCTATATAGATTTTGATAAAAATCTCACACAAATGCTTAGCTCAGGAGGGATTTAAGTTGATCCTCCCTGGTGTATGCGATTTTGAAATCCCCAGCTTTGCTAAAATCGCTCCAGCTCGCTGCAAATGGAGGATCAGATTGTTATGGCCAGCCAGACAATGCATCAATTTTTGACTGTAATACAATATCCAAAAAACAGATGGAAGGTCGCACTCGTTACTAAATTACCTCTGTATGATTCTAGTAACAAATTAATAGGGACTTTTGGTTATGGATTGGAACTTACCGAACTAATCAGCAATGTTTTCCATATATTGAAAGGATTAATTTATTCAGAAAAACTAATGTCCGCCAGTTACATAGTTAGTAACTCTTTTTTAAAAAAAGAGAAACAGGAAATTAATCTTACTTCTCGGGAGAGTGAATGTTTATTCTTTTTACTTCGTGGTAATACCACAAAAAAAATAGGTAAAATCTTAAAACTTTCTCCTAGAACCATTGAGCAATATGTTGAAATTTTACGCCACAAATTTAATTGTACAACTAAATCCGAACTGTTTCGAAGGCAATTGAGTATGGATTTTTGAATTATATCCCTAAAAAATTATTAAATCCATTTTCCATACTAACAAATAGATTAATTCAAAAATAGAATAATATTTTAACTCGGATACTTTTGTTCAATCGACATTAAGCTTGTAGTCGTTTGTTGCTCATCTGACCGAAATGACTTCCTATCTTTCTTTTCTGAAACTGGAAAAGTAACGTATTTGTTTCTAACCAAGTATAAAGCATCCAGCCGAAGCTTTTGGATAAAATGTTGTTCTACCGTCAACTGCAAAGGCAAGATATTCGTTTCTTTCCTGAGCCAAATTTATAGAAAAGGCCTTCATTTTTTCAATAATTTTCTTAACTCTGTCAGCTATCACAGGATTTTCTGCAGCCTGTGTTGAATTTCTGATAGGAATCATATACATCATGGCAGTTTTTCCGTGACTGTCAGCCAGTAAAGGGTTAGCATTTAATTCAAGCAAACATTCGATCATAGTTAATCGAACGATTAACTCACCTCCCCCTTCAAAACGCTTAAAATAAAAGGAGAATATCCATCCTTATCCTGGTGATCTATAGATTCTTTTCGGCTATGGGCGACTAAATACTTAGCCACAGCGACTTGCCCGATTCAAAGCCGCCCAATGCAAAGGGATCCTTTTGCTTTCTTGTCCTTCCGCATCCAATGGGAAATCTTGTTCATGTATTGATTTTATAGCTTCAAGGTTGCCTTTTGACGCCGCTGTATTTAATTCGAAAAAATATTGTGCTAATTTCATACTAACCTGACCTTTTATTCTCATGCCTAGACTAAAATGATTCCAGCATAGTGATCTTAATATAACTCAGAAACCAACCCAGAAACAACTCGGAAGTTAAATTTTCTGGGCTATAATTTAAGTAAAGTTTGGTATCCTAAAATCCTTGCCGGAAATTTGCCGGATCAAGGGGTCACAATTTAGGTATTTTTGAAATAATTATATCATTGTGAATGGGTGTCCTAGTTGATTAATTAGTTATTAAAGACAAATAGTTATAAATTAAATTATAAGAGCGAAATATTTTTGAATCGCTTTTAACCAATATTGTTGGCAATTTCAATGATACAAATTAGATATTATTTCAAAAAAAATTAATTCAAATTTAAAAAGCTGCCGTAATTTTTCAGCCGTTTTTACCCCTAATTTTTTGAACCCTCGATATTTGATATTAAATACGGTTTTAATACTGATATTGAGCTTTTCGGCAATGACTTCATGCGTATGGTCTTGAGCCATCAGTGTTAACACCTGATATTCTCGATGAGATAAAAGGTGAGCGGGATGAGCATATTGAAATATGTCTTTTCTGACTAAATCCGGTTGCACGTAAGTTTTTCCTTCAGCAATCTGCTGAATCACCTCTTTATTTAGATAACCGGAATCTTTCGTTAAAAATCCTTTAGCTGACGTTTTGAGCAAGTTGATTGAGTCAAGCCGAGAGCATCGGAATTTTTTAATAGAAATAAAATCTTTATTTTCGGAAAATTTCGGTGTATCCAGTCGCAAAAAACTGATGTCGTTCGTTTTTGGTAAATCATTAGCCAATAAAACGATTTGGGGTTGTTGGGAGCGAATCACTTGCATACCTGCTATACCGTCCGCGGCTTCTCCTACAATTTCAATCTCATCATCGGTAAGAATTTTTTTCAAGCCTAAACGAAAAATGGAATTATGTTCCAATATGGCCACTTTAATTTTCGGTTTCATCCTTCAATCCTTGTGCTAATTTTAAATATTCTAATTTTTCGAGAGGCAATGACTGATAAGACGATAATTTCGCAATCTCTACCCCTCTCTGAAATACCTGCTCCGCTTTTTTTGCATTACCAATCAAGATCGGTTGCTGTCGAGGAAGTGGATTTAAAACGCCGTTAATGTCCCCCATCCGGCCTAAAAGCTGTTGAAGATAGATTGTGGGGGGATGACGGCGATAGTTCACATAACGGCCTTCAAATTCCCGCTGCTTAAAGGGTTCGTCTTTGATCTGCATTTCACAGAGCCGTACCCATCCACCCATATCGTCAATCACGGCGTGAATCAGCGCATCGTCGAAAACCAAAGTCTTATCGCCACCAATACGCCGTATGGCATTCATGACTTTTGTCCAGGCCTGCTGTGCCTGCTGTAATGCATTCCCTTCCAACGCCGCAATCAGTTCGCCAGGCTTGGGCATAAAACGATGGCCTTCAGGACTCCTGCAATAATTAACCACCGCCTTTTCAAAATCAGCCAGCGAATACTTGCGTAGAAAAAGCCAATAATTTTCAATATCCGTCAGGGAGATGTCCGTGATAAATGTCTGCGCCAGGCCGGTAATCAATTCCACAAACCGTTTTTTATCCGTTGTTTCCATGATGGGCCTCCCCGGTGGAATTACTTTGTTTGAGCCATCTTTCAGCGGCGTCAATGTTGCTTTGCAACCGCTGCTCTGATTTTCCCAGAGGACGGGTGGATTTTTGGCATTGCGGATAAAGCGGTCGATTTGATCGGCAGATTTAAAAATCACATGCAACCCGTCATAACGTTCGCCTCGATCATTTTGCCCCATGTTATGCGGCGTGCAGGAACAGCCCTGAATGGCCTGACATAACGCCGTCACGTCATAGCCCATTGCCAAAGCGCTTTGGATGGATTTCCGACGGCTTTTGTCCAAAACCGCTTTCGGGTGATTCATCACCCGTTGCCAATAAGCAAAAATTTTTAGCGTCGATTCTGGCGATGATTTTGCGTGTTTGGGTTTTTCCTTCCCACACCCTTCCTTTTCCCGTTCCTGTTCCTTTCCATATTCCCTTCCATATTCCTTTCCCTTCCCTTTCCCCTCGTGCTGATTAAAGGCAAATAAAGTGGCGTGAGACTCTTGAAGTTCACGCGATGAATTCGCGAGAGGCGTTGGTAATAATTCTCTATTTTTAGAATGACTTGCAGATGCTGTATCGGAAATTTTATCTTCATCCAGTAAACTCTGCTCTTCTGGCCAGGATAAATTGCTTACTTCCTCGCCGATCATCGTTTTTTTAGGTGAATCAGACCATTTTTTAGGAATAGAAGATGCAAGGTGATCGGGTAATTCTGCGGTGTGATTCGCGAGGTTGACGGGTGAAGCACCCGTTGACTGCGCATTCGATTCACGAGGAGTTAACTCACCCGCTTCATTGAAAGCCTGATTTAAATCGGCCTGACCAATGAGCGCGTTCAAAATAATGCCCTGTTTAATGTCTGGAATCTGGCTTTTCGATTCTTTGTTATTGATGCATTGGTGTTTAGACCAGGTAGGAATATACCCGTAAATAACTTCTTTGACTTTATAAGCCACAATAAAACCAGATTCTGCCAGTGCATCCAGTACCGGAGGCATATCTACCTGATCGTAAGGCAAAATATCCAGTTTTAACCGGCGTGGCTGCCAACGAAATCGGCCTTCGCGATCACAACACGTAAACAATCCGATAAAAACCAGACGTAAAGGCAGTTGATAGCGTTCTTCCGCTTCAAATAATCCTTCATGCTTAAACAGTTCTGGTTTAACGGTTCTAATTCGACCCATAATTTCTCCTTATTTAAGAAAATACAACAAGTTGTTATTGCAACTGATCTATTTTTAATACTAAAAATGGATTTAATTCCTCAATTAGGCCTATAATTGCATAAATATTTCAGCGACACCGTGTAAGGATAAAAAGGTATTGGCTATGGAATGGCCACTATGTATTAATATTCATATTACTCATCCGCGATTTCTGCATTCATGCCAAGGAAGCGCCTCAATGGTAGTTAATTTTCCTTTGTCGAACTTCGTTCAACAAAAGGACGGTTTTTAATTGGCCTTTTAAAAACAGCCATGGAGGTAGCGATTGTCATTTCTCCAATTCATTTGGAATTACGCTCTCATCAAAAATTTAGGATTCTCAGCTTACCCCAAAAAAAAGTCCCACATGGGACATTTTTTTCAGTAGCCTAAAAATTCAGGGTTAAGTAGGAATTGGAATCTTTCCGTGATTCACCAAATGACAAACATTCACTGGTTATGGGTCGCCGTTCAAATTTGCGGTGGACGAGCTGCGCTTGCCAAATTGTGCGGGGTGGGTGAAAGCTGTCTGACGAAATGGCTCAATGGAGAACGAGACATTAGCCTGGAAAATGCGAAGAAAATAGAAAAAGCGACGGGTTGGAAAGTCACCAGAGACCGATTAGTTTCAAACAGAGATAAGGCATATATCGCTGAGTTAAAAGCTGAAGTGGAAATTCTCAAGGCAGCCCAACCGCCACTCACCTTTATACAGGAAGTACAACTGGGTTTAACCGTGGAAGAGGCTTTAGGCCCCCGAAAAGGGGCTAGAACCGACCTCTCACCTAGGGAAAATTTTCCCGAAGTGACCGTTAATCTGGATAATATTCTAAACAAAAAATTGAAATTACAAGGCCGGACAGAAGAAATAGCCGCCGAGCTAGCCGGTTTTGGTAATTATAAAACTTACCAACAAGCTAAAAAAGTGGTGAAAAACGGAATTCCCGAACTCATCGCAGCCGTGTATCAAGAGGTATCCATCTTTCGGGCATTCCAAATCAGTAAACATCCCCGAGAGGAACAATCGGATTTGTTAAAGCAGGAGTCAAAGTCATCTTCGAAGACCAAAGCATTAGGTAAATCTGGGAGTGAAAAGGAGCCGATAAGTGGAAAAATATTCACAATCCCCATTTTCAGTCTGAAAAGAAATCTATAGAAAAAGACCACTCCCAAAATGAATCTATCGCGGCATGGGCTTTACTCAGTTTTAACGACACTTTATTTAAAAATAACAAACCCAAAAAAATGGGGGAAGGACAAAATCAATGGTGTGAAGAAGAGAACAATTTAGAAAAAACATTCAATAATTAGGAGCCGGTATTCATGACATAACGAATACTGCTAATTAGCTAGAGAAAAGTAACCACCGAAAGATGCTGTTACTTGCAAAGAATAACAGGGTTAATGAAATTAATTTTTAGAGGAGAAAATATTGATGAACCCAGAACAATCCAATAGCTTTTCAAGGCTATTTCAAAAACCAGATTTACTGACTCGCAAAGAGGCTGCGGAATACTTGGGAATTACGGTTAATACGTTAGCGGTTTGGGCCTGCGCCAAACGATACCCGCTTCCTTATGTAAAAATAGGACGATCAGTGAAATATCGTCGATCTGATTTAGACAACTTTATTAAACGACGAACGATTACCCAATTAGATTTATAAATACAGATGATATTTTTATCAATTTATTTACTCTGCACACAGTATCAATTAAACCGTGTGAGTAAGTTAATCATTTACTGCTTTTTGAATTAAAGATATTAAAGTTCACTAAGGCTAGCCTGCCAAGTTCTTCGAATCATCACGACTTATCTTTGGAAATGCCAAACAGTATAGTCATTGATTAGTACATTCCGGCTATCAGTAGACGAACAAACACCTAAGCGTACAGGACTTAAGGAGCCGTGTAAAAATAACTTGTCTCATTTATTTAGACCTTATTTTAAGGTAGTACCCCACAAATGACAGATATTTTTTTTCTAGAAAGATAAGTTATTTTTACACGGTTTCTAAGTTGAAAAGAAATAATCATTTTTTAATGATTTGGTGTTATGATTATTTTCAACGTATCTGACGGAGTTTCAATCACTTTAGCTGATACCAACTCTTTAGGGAGACCAGTTTCTTCCAATACATTCTTTAGAGCATTCATCACATATTCCTTATCAGTTCCCACAGTCATAGAAATTCCAGGAGGAATTGGCTCATCTGAAATAATTACTGTATTACCATACCCTGTGCAAACCATTCTCGCATTTAGAAGGGCATTTCTTAATTTTTCAGCATAGTTTTTAGAATCTAAATCTGAGATCATCTGATTAAGTATAATTTCAAATTCTGAACCAGCATAAAGCCCCATGGCTTTGGTTACAGCAAGCTCTTGATCATCAGTCATTAAAAGTTTAGCAGGGCCATACTGATTGATTTCCATTTTTCCATAATTATTGCCCTGAACACAATTACTACCAATGCATGTTTGTGTATTCTCCTTGAAAATAGGTGTCGAGGACACTGCGGATAGATGCTCCAAATTAGCAATTGAAGAGGGGATTGATAAACCATTTTCTGATCTTAGAGTTTGATCTATTTTAGTTTGCTTTTGAGCATCTTCATTTCTTTTTTTAAGTTTCTTTTTGGTATTTGCAGACAAAGCTTGATTTAAATTATTACCTAAAGGTTTAGTGACTTGATTCTTCATTTCTATATTTCCTTGAACCTGTAATTCAGATTTAGGAATCATTAACGCATTCCCCCCTTTTATAGACAAAAAGTAATGTGACATACTTATTGCATAATATAAAAAAGGCAAAACTATAAGCCCAATCAAAAAATACAAAAAAATACGTTTGAAAATCTTACTCAGCCCTTCGCGATTTTTTCCAAAACGACATATAAAAAAGATAAAAAGGAGAAGTGGAATAGTACATATAACGACTACAAACGGCGTTGATAGATAGCTACTGTATTTGTCACGCAATATATTTAAAGCAAGGGCCATAGCTCCAAATATCATAGCCTTAACGCTATCTGGGGTTAAGAGCGAAGATGTGACATTTTTAGAATCGTCCATAGATTCATTCAATTGCCAATAATGTCTTAAAATTTAACTTACAATCCTAGCACCATTATAGCACCAAAAATTTTGCTATTTTTAAAATACTCAATCTAAGTG
>CAWHVV010000015.1:0-3341 GCA_963832945.1 uncultured Pseudomonadota bacterium | reverse complement strand
AACAGCTGAAATTTCTAAGGCCACTTTTGGGATGACTCCCACTGAGTATCAAAAGTATAAAGGCTTACGCCGAGAAAATTTACGTGACCACATGACTGATCTAGAGCTGATTTTTTCGATGCTTGGTGAAGCGTCTACTACTGAAATTGCTCATAATCGTGATGCGCAAGGTTTCGAGCAAAACAAAACCGCAGCCAAAGCTGGGGGGAAGATTGCTGGTGGTGCGCGTAAAGAACTGGAAAAAGCTAGTGGTCAGAAGGTCATGAGTAAAACTAATTATTTGCCTGAGACTAAGAAAATAAAAGAAACAGCCTAATATTTTGATGTTGTGTTGGAACCTAAAAGTGCGCGTTCCAGTTGGTGCATATCCTTTTTCGAGAGATTGAATTGCCAAAATTTATAGAAATATTAAATATATCAAACATCAACTGAAGTGAATCGAAACACTCGACCTACTGATTACCAATTCTGAAAATAACCAGTTTTAATGGATTCTAAAGCAATTCTACAAAGTTCTACTAAAGTTTAAAATACCTTTAATTATAGATACTTAATGGTCATAATACGTCCTAAGTTCTTGGAATGGGTTTTTACTATGCCTTCTACATAGTTTCTACATGGGAGAACCACTGATGCAGTTAACTAAGACCGTTGTTGACGGTCTGGCCAGCCCCGACCGACCGCGACCAAGCCTTCTATCGGGATGCCCAGCTCAAAGGCTTTGGCGTACGCATCACCGCCAGCGGGGTTAAAAGTTTTATCGTGGAAAAGCTGGTCAACGGCAAAGTCCGGCGGATGACTCTTGGCCGCTATGGAGAAATCACCGTTGAGCAAGCCCGACAGGAGGCGCAAAAACTATTGGGTAAGATTGCTACCGGCATTGACCCCCGCGCCGAAAAGCAAGCGATAGATCTTCATGCTACGACCCTCGAACAAGTGTTTCAAGATTACCTCAAAGCCCGCAAAGAATTAAAACCCAGAACGCTTTATGATTACCGGCGAGTGATGGCGTGCGTTTTCTCAGAATGGAGGAATAAACCCCTACTAACTATCACCAAAGATAAGCTTGCCAAACTACACGTTCGATTGGGCGAAGAACACGGCCACGCGTACGCTAATCTAGCCATGCGCCTACTACGCGCGTTATTTAACTTTGCCGCCGGACAATACGAAGACGCACAAGGCCGCTCACTCGATTATCGATAATCCAGTCAAACGATTATCCGAAACCCGCTCTTGGTATCGCGTCGAGCGACGGCAAACTTATATTAAACCCCACGAATTGGTCGCCTGGTATCAAGGCGTTATGAAGCTGGAAAATACGACGCTGCGCGATTATTTATTATTAACGCTATTTACCGGTCTCCGGCGCAATGAAGCCGCCACGCTTAAAATGGAGTGACATTGATTTAAAAGCAAAAACACTACACCATTTTATAGACACAAAAAATCGCCAACCTCACACCCCTGCCCCTGGCCTCGTGAAAATCAAGCATTAATTGCGGCATGATTTGCCCAAAAGTTAGTGCAGATTTTATTCTTATAAAATTCAATTCTGACTTGCTAAAGTTTTTTGTTCTGTTTTTTCTTTTTTAAGTACAATTAATATTTTTTGCATTACATATATTCGCGTCAATGCGCAAGGGATATTCAATTCAGGAAAAATTTAAAAGTCCAACCAAAAAACTAATTGTGTTTTTTGAATTCACAACTCGGTAAATGGAAAGGGAAATATTAAACAATCAATGCTAGATATTCGAGGCCTGAAAAAACGCATTGAATTTTTGGAAGAAAGCAAAGCGGAACTGAAATGAAAATTAAAGGAATTAAAAATACAAAATAAACGATTATAATATGAACTCAATAAATCTGACGATAGTAAAAAAAAATTACTGAGCGGCTGGATGATGTAGAAGGGGGGAAAGCATTAATAAAAAATGAATCCAACAAGGAAGCTAATGGGGTTAACGAATAGACGTAGTGATTTATTTTTCCATAATTATTCTGTGATACAAATATTCTATTTTATATCACTTGTGATAGGAGGACAATGCAACTCCAGTTTGTGCAAGTCACCATGCAATCAAGAAATTAGTGCTCATATTTTTGGCATAGATATGTCATGACCTCTTGGTATTCAGGTCGTCTCTGGTTGATGAGGATTAGGGTATTACAAATTGAATAGAAGATGAAAACGATAGCAGATGATTGGATATGGATTATTGATGCCGTTAAATTGCAAATTGGTGCAGAGAAATGCCTGTAAGTCATGCTCGGCATTCGTTCATCCGATTTGCCTATTGGCAGGTCTTTCTGACTTCTGGAGGCAGTTGAGCCAATTGAATTGATACCTGTCACAAAATCTAATGGTGAAGTTGTGTATGAACAGTTAAATGAAGCTGTTAAAAAAACAGGCATTCCAACGGAAATTGTGGCAGACAAGGGGATTAACATAAATATTTATATGGGAGTAAACGTTTTTGTGCTCAGCATTAGAAGACGCGTTATGTTTACGATATAAAACACGCGCTGGCTAATTTATTAAAAAAAGAGTTAGCGAATTACCCAGTATTTGGAAAATGTCTATTGAGCTGTGTCAGTTAACAAACGGACGTGTTCGACAAACAGAGTTAGCTTATTTAGCTCCACCGAACCAAAAATCAAAATCACGATAGTCAATATTGAGGCGTTAAGTAACTCGGGGCAATAACATCATTTTTTTATTAGACGATCGAATACGCCGGGAAATATTCATCTGGAGAAGATTTAGGTCTGGGTAAATACATGCAGATTCGCAATAACGAGGTGGGGTCATATAAACAGTGCTGTTTTGTGTACTGAAAATTTCATTAGAAATAATGGGGTATACGAAAATGTTCATCTTGATTTGAAAAAAACATTGAAAAGGATTAAATCTCTCAGTTTACCGTGGAGACATCCTTAATAAAAACCTAGATTCCACTCGTTGAAAGAGAGTCATTTTAGATTACAAAACCAAAAGAACGCTTGTTAGGTAGCAGTGAAGTAATTGAATCCTTCTCAGGGAAACAAAAAAAATCTGAAAAACAGCATGCTAAAAATGGTTTCACTGGATTATTGTTATCGTTAGCAGCTTGTGCTTCGAACACAAACATGGATGTGGTTAGGAAAAATGCAATGGAGTCAGTGAAAACAAAATCTGTCATTGAATGGCATAAAAACGAATATAGGTAAATCGGTTCAAGCAAAAAGAATGTGAGTGTTTAATTTGCAAAAAAATACCGGCCAAATCGGAACAAAAAGTGTACCAAGAAATGCTTGTTGCTGCCGCATGATTTTCACCAGGCCAGCTCCCGCTATCT
>CAWHVV010000014.1:0-127975 GCA_963832945.1 uncultured Pseudomonadota bacterium | reverse complement strand
AAATTGGATGCCCCCGATTGGTCGCTTGCGCAAGCCCTCGCCAGCCAGAGGAACCGGCTCATCATCGTGGCGGGTTCCCAGAGCGGAGGGCCACAGACGGCTGAATTAGTGCACGAGGCGCTCATCCGTCATTGGCCTTTACTCGCTGAGTGGATCAAGAACTACCGCGCCTTCCAGCTATGGCTTCGGCAATTGAAACCGAGTCTCGCCTCATGGAATGGCGCGGAGGGGATCAGACCAGACTGCTCACAGGATATCCGCTGGCGACGGCTGAACAGTGGTTGGAAAACCGAGGTTCGGATCTCAGCGGCGATGAACGCTCCTACATTGATGCGTCGATCGACTGGCGGAACGCGCAGAGGCGAAAGGCCACAAGAGTGAAGCGGCTCATTGTTGGTGGTGCTGTCTCGGCAGGTGTGGTGATCATCGGTGCGTTGATATATACGTTGCGCGCAAAGAATGCGACTACCGAAGCGCTCCGGGAGGCGGAACAGAATTACACACTCAGCGTTCAGACAGCGACCCTGATGAGCACGGTGGTCAAGGACCAACTCTTGCCTGATTCGGAGGTGCTGCCGAGGAGCCTTACAGCTGAAACCCTCTTGAGAGCTCCTTCAGAAATCTTCACAGGAATTCGGGGGCACGAAACGCCAGAAGCCGCATCAGCGAGGCTCGCGCTGTACCAGTTGCTCTGGAAGAATTTCGTATCCTTGGACGACTGGTCCCAGGCTGCTGAACGCCGCGACCCACAACCGGATCCGCAGCAGATCGGCCTGGGTCACGGTGACAGGACGAAGCGATGCGGACCATCTCCGGGAACATGCTCCCGCAGTTGCGGACGCTTGAAAGTGCGCCGAAGGACGACCAACTGCTGACGCAGCGCCAGGTTCTCGAGCGCTACGCCCCGGTGTCCGGTCAGAGCAGGCTGAGCGATCGGAGGAATACGACAACCGCAGCCAGCATCTGTCATCCTGTCGCGGAATCAATCGGAGAATCAACCGGGCGGCCAGACGATCAGGTTTGGCGAGTAGAAGAGATTTGAACGCCGGCCGGAGCGTATCGATCGAACTGCTGGAACAGGACCACGTTCCGTGATCTGTGGACCTGGTAAGATGGTCGAGCAACAGGAAAGAAGATTCGTCGTCCCAATTGTTCACCTGCCTGCCGTCAGCAGTCCGACCTCTGTTAGTCCTTGCATTGATCGCTGTGGCGTCGCGCGCGTTCTGTCAACAAGGAACGATCACCGGTACCGTCGTCGACAGCAGCGGCGCCTCTATCGCGGGCGCCCAGGTGACACTCTCGCTCGATGATCGCCGACCCGATCGCAGACACAGTCGACGGAGGCGGGCGATTCTCCTTCGCGAACGTAGAACCCGGCCGATATCACCTATCTTTCAGCGCCCCGGACTTCGCCGCGAGGGTCATCATGGGCGAATTACGCGCAGGGGAATTATTAGACTTCCCCCGACCACCTTGACCGTGGCCACCTTCACCACGCAGGTGAACGTCACGCCATCCCAGGCCGCCGATCGCCGGAGGCACAAATCAATGTGGAGGAACAGCAGCGCATTCTCGGTATCTTTCCCAACTACTTCGTCAATCGCGATCGCGACGCCGCTCCACTAAACGCCAAACAAAAGTTCGAGCTGACCTGGAAAGGCTTCGTGGACCCGGCCGCGTTCATCGGCACGGGGATCAGCGCAGGAATCGCGCAAGCCCGAAACTTCTACCCAAGGGATTCGGTCAGGGCCCACAAGGCTACGCCAAACGCTACGGAGCCGACTACGCACAATTTGTGACCTGTCGCTCTCATTGACAGAAGGCCACGACGCCAACCGTATTCGAGCAGGATCCACGCTACTTCTACAAAGGGACGGGGACCACGCGTAGCCGCTTCTTCTATGCGATCAGCCGATCTGTCATTTGCCGGGGCGACAACAAGAACCCCAGTTCCGCTATTCCAGCCTCATCAGCCGCTTCGCGGCAGGCGCCCTCACAAACCTCTATTTCCCACCTGCCGACCGTAACAGCAGCAGAATCATCTTCGAAGACGGCGCCATCGGACCGGAGGGACGCCGTCGGCAACCTCCTTCAGGAATTCATTCTTCGCAAACTCACCCGGAAGAAGCCTTAGGTTTATTTGACCGGCTGTCCGTCTCGAAGTCCCAATTCTCTCGCCAAACGAGGATTGAGGCAACCTGGCGTGCGCCCGACGTCTGACCTACCCATCGGGAATCTCCGGCTCGCCCTGCTGCACCTGGCCGTTGTGACCGCGAAGCTCTGTGGCTCCGGTGGTGTGCGTGCGGGATGGCCGAGAATCTCCTGCTCAAGCAGCAGCTGAAGCAGTCCTCGCCTCGGCTGCCCACGAATTGCGGGCATCATCTCGCAGACGTCCGGGGTGGGCATCGACAAGAACGTTGTGTTCCGCGTGGTGGCGAAATACGTGGATCTCTTTCCATGCGAATCGCCGCCGGCGACAGCTTCCTGCGCGGCATGGCGTACGTCATCGTCGATCGCGATCCGCTCTACACGACGGCCTTTCGGCGCCTGCTGCGCGTCAGTGGCGTGAGCCCCCTCGTCCTCCCGGCATGGAGTCCGAATTTAAACGCGTTTGCGGAACGCTTTGTCGAATCCGCCAAGTCGGAGTGTTTGAACGACTGGTGCTGCTCGGCGAAGGGCATTCCTCCGCCCGTCCGAGAATGTTGTCCAGCATTATCATGAAGAACGGCCGCACCAAGGCCTGGGCAACGCGCTCATCGCGCCCGAGACAATGGTGATGGAATAGGCCGAGTGAACTGTCGCGTGCGCGACTCTGGGGCCTGCTCAAGTCTTAACTACCGCGAATCCGCGTAGGCCATGGGCCGAGTTTTCGCACACCACGCCATCCGCGCTCAACCGAATGGCCCCCCGACAATCCGGGACGGTTCAGTATTCTTGAGCAGATCTCCTGGTGGCGCCACTCAAAGCATTTGACTGAATCTATATCAATTGGGGGTGTTCGCTGAGCAAAAGCGATGTCTGACTGACGGTCGAGACGAGGCGAGGCGCACATCAAACCGGCAAAGACAAGGAGCGTGTTACGGGCCACACAAGGGCCCCACTACGAACGAACCGACACTGATTCGATCACCGTCGACATGCCTTTCATCAACACGCCGCGGACGGTCATTTCGTGACGTTCGTGTTCGTCGAGTTTCTTGTACACACCGAGCAGGCTGAACGCGCGATGACCAGAATCTGGCTTTCCTGGTTTACCACTCGCGCTCAGCGTGGACTCGCTCGCCGCGACCGGATTTGTCGCACTGGTCAAACGCCATGCGGCCTCGCTCGTGCGCGTAAGACAGCCGGTGACCTCAACCGCCGAGAAATTGGCCAGTGCATTCGTGCCCTCGACCGGACTCATGTGGGTCTTGCCGACCGTCGACACCGCGAGCGCGCGATCGCCGGCAGGAAACCCGTTCTCCTGCAGCAAGGACCACACGAGATCCAATAGTCCGACTCGCCCTGAATGGAGCCAGGTTTGTCACGCGGCATTTTTGTTTGCACTAGGTAAAGAGGCGCTGCAGATCGCCGCTCCCCCAATCAGCGGACGGAACCGATCGCCCTTCAGGGGACCGGCGTCTGAAAGGCCACCATGGAGATCTACGGCTACAGGGCGCGCAGGCGCGCGCAAATACGTTCGCTCCGCTCTGCGCCTGAATATCGGTGTACACGCCATCCCTTACGGTTCGTTGGTCGCTCGCTTGCGAGAGCCGCTGGAGCTCCAGCGGCCCCCCCGAATAGGAGAGCCGCCACGTCCACCACAACGCCAGGGAAGGATGTGACGCTCCAAGCTGATGTTGCCACGGAGCTATGCATTTTTGGAGACTGGGACTGACGGTAAATCATGCGGTCGGGATGACGAGTGGGAAGTTCTACTGGTTCGGAATCGGCTTGTTCGCGAGCATCGCATCGAGCGATTGAGGGCTTCAATTCCTTCAGTCCTCGCTTCTTCATCTCTTCGGTCAATATTTGCAATGATTGTGGGTTGAGTCCGAATGTCTCCGTTGTACAGAATGCCGTGCGCAACGGTTAGCGGCGTCCATCCGATATTCGTCTTCGCGTCGAGCTTCGCTCCTTTCTCAATCAGGAAGCGCACGACTTTCTCGGCGCCTCGAAAGGCGGCGCCGTGCAGCGGTGTTTCTCCTTGATCGTCCGACTCATTGATCAGGTTGGTGAGGCTCCACACGAGCTTCACCGCCTCCAATGCGTCGTCATCGGTGCCGCTGTCCTTCCCAAGATCGACGATGTTGGTGCCGGCCGCGAGCATGAGGGCGGTCGTGTTGTCCGCATTGCGAAGCGGGGGGTCTGCGCCGTGATCGGCGAGAATCCGCATCAGCCGGTGATCGACTCCCTTCGCTGCGAGCATGAACGGCGTCGCGCTGATCCGGTTCAACCGGTTCTCGAGACCGTCGGTCATCTCCTTCGTCTCCCTGGCGTTGACGTCTGCTCCCGCCTCAATCAATCGCTTGGCCATGTCGAGGCCGTTTATGGATCGTTCTGCTCAGGCGGAGCATACCAACATGAATGTTTCGCGAGCGCGCGAGCTGGTGCAGCGCCGTCCATCCCCTGCGCATGCATTTTGGATCCGCGCCGTAATCAAGCAAGAGGCGTCCTACATCGGACTCGAAATTGACAATCGCGACAACCACAACACCGCCGCTCCGCTCATCGGGCGCCGTGTCGTTAGGATTGGCTCCTGCGTCAAGCAACGCGCCAACCGCTTCGAGATGGCCCTGCCGGACGGCGAGCATCAATGGCGTCACCGGTGTACATACGGGCCGCTCCGCGACGACCGGCGGCGCTCGCCGACATATCAGATTTGGCCTGGATTGGCGGGCCAGTGGCACGCGCATTTATCTCGGCGCCGGCCTCGATGAAGCGCTCCGATTGCGCCCACATCGCGAGGCGGCCCACATCAGTGCCGTCTGTCCTCGCGTCTGCTCGCGCGCGTTCACGTCCGCGCCGTGAGCGACCAGCGTCTTGATTGCTGCGACATTGCCGCCCCGCGTTGCCGTCATTAGCGCCGTTTCACCGCCCGCCATGGCTGTGTTGACATCGGCGCCCGCCTGCAGCAAGTGCTCATTATCGCGGCGTCCTCGTTGGCCGCCGCGAGGGATAGCGACCGGTCCCCTTACCGATTCGCCGCTTGCACGTGCGCGCCTGCGCGGAGCAGCAGGTCGACGACCTCGATGTTATCGCGCTGCACCGCCCAGTGCAGCGCCGTGGTGCCGTCCACCTCCGTCGCGTTGACATCGCCTTGTTGCCGCAGCAGCATGCGGATGGTCCGGCCTTGTCGCCGGCCTTCGCGGCCTCGATCAGGCTGGCTCCCCCGCCAGCTGCAACGCCGCACATCGCCGCCAGTGGGATCAATGCTGACAGCCGCAATCCCCCACGCTGCATACACTCCTTCAGTCGCGTCGGGCCCACGTCACACGCCCGCCAATGGTCCGGTGCTGTCGCCCACGACGTCCGCCTGGACGCCGACCTTGTGCAGCAGCGCGACACCAAGATTCATCATCCGGGTGTCGACTGGATACTTGAGGTGACGGTTTCCCTTGAGCTGACCGCATCCCCCGCCGATGAGCACGATCGGCAGATCGTGCGGGCTGTGGATGTCGCCGATGCTCATTCCGCTGCCATACAGCAAGATGGAGTGGCTTGAGGAGTGAGCCGTCTCCGTCCGGGCGTATTCCGCATCTTTTTCCTGGCCAGACCGGCCACCAACGACACATGGAAAGTATTGATGAGCGTCTGTAGCAGAGGCCGTTCAGCGAGTTTTGAGTGCGTGAGCCCGTGATGCGCCTGTGGCACGCCAATCTCCGGTACGTGCGCGAACTCTGCTCCCGTCCCACTTGGAACGTGACGACACGAGTGATGTCCGTCTGGTACGCGAGAAATTGCAAATCCAGCATCAGCTTGGCGTAGTCGGCAAAGACATCCGGAACGCCCAGGGGTGCCTCCACTGCCGGCAGAGGCGTCGTCGTCCTCGACGTTCTGCCTTCTGGATTCGCTGCTCGACGTCGCGGACCGTATCGAGGTACTCGTTAACCGACGTCCGAATCCCAGGCCGAGTGACTTGCGCAGACGAGACATATCCTCGCTCACCACGTCGAGAATGCTGCGGTCCGCGCGCATTTGCGCCAATCTTGCGGAAGCGCTGCCACCGATCGCCCTGAACAGCCGCTCGAAGACAGCCCGTGGATTGTTCTCCATCGGAAGCGGCATGGTGGGCGTTCGCCACGACGTGGAGTTCACTAACGCGCAGGCATAGCCGTTGTCGCAATTGCCGACAATCGTATTGGCTCGAGCGCCAATTCGAGCGAGCGCAACTGTGTGTCGGCGCCGAGTATGTCCGCGGCGTATTGATCGAGCGTCTTGCCCGATTCGATGTCGGCTCCCTCAGTTCGCTTGGGGCGGACGCCGCTCAGAAACGCCGCGTGGCTGCGCGTGTGGAGACCAGCCCCGACGCCAAACTGCTCAGCCGGCAGGTTGCTGAGACTGCTCACTACCACGACGTGATCACGAACGGGGGTCAACGGCCGGAGAATCGGCGAGAGCTCCCAGTTCGCGCCCTC
Source organism: uncultured Pseudomonadota bacterium (assembly GCA_963832945.1). Classification (GTDB taxonomy): domain Bacteria; phylum Pseudomonadota; class Gammaproteobacteria; order Coxiellales; family Coxiellaceae; genus JAFEDN01. The sequence continues at coordinate 121,358 of CAWHVV010000014.1, read as the reverse complement.
GGCCTTTGGTGTCCAAGTCGTCATCTCGACGCCGTTTGGCACATAGAAAAACCCCATCCGGTGGATGGCACCCTCTGCCGCCCTTGCCTTGGCACCGAAGGCGGGAACCATCGCGTCGAGGAACGGCATGAAGGCAGCGCCGGCACCCCGGAGGAACGTGCGACGCGGCAGTGTCGATCGCGTGATGATCAACCGCACCGACAACTCCTCATCTGAAAAGACGTGCTGTGGACAATTCCCGTCACGAGCGACGAAAGCGATACCCGTCACGAGCCGCATCACCGACAATTTTTCGGACCGCCGGCATGTCGTAGTAATCGAGGCCCCTGCCGAGGGCATACGCCAGCAACTTCTCCGTCACGGTCGCGGCAAACCGGTCTGGTTGCGCTGTCAGGCTTTCGCGGAAATCGACGACGCCCTTGAACGGCGAACCATTTGGGAGGGTCCCTGACGCATCGACCGGGCTTCCCTCGTCTCTATCCCGCCATCGCCCGATCGGATCGAAGTTCTCGAGCGCGAACCCGAGCGGATCAATCATCGCATGGCAACTCGCACACACCGGATTCCGCCTGTGCTCAGCCATCCGCTCTCGCATCGTCAGCGCCTGCCCGCCGCTCTTCTCCTCGAGCGGCGGCACATTCGCCGGCGGATCCGGTGGACGCGATCCGGAGGATGTTCTCGAGAATCCACTTGCCGTGTACCACGGGCGACGTCCAACAGCCCGCGACGTCACGGTGAGAGTTGCTCCCCTGGCCGAGCAACCCGCGACGGGTATCCGGAACCGTCACGCGGTGGACTCCGGACCCAACACACCCGGGATTCCGTAATGCTGTGCCAAGGCGTTCGTTGACGAACGTGTAGTTGCCGCCGACAGTTCAGCACGCTCCGATCTTCTCGCATGATGCTCTCGAAAAACATTTCCGTCTCGCGCCGGAACGCCTGGCGGAGGTTCTCGTCGAAATCGGGGAACATCGCCGTTCGGCTGGCCTCACGCGCCAGATTCCGCAGTTGAGCCATTGTTCGGCGAAATTTTCGACCAGGCTTCGGATCGCGGATCCGCGACATCCGTTCGGACCTGGCTTTCGAGCACCGCCGGATTACTTTCAGCTTCCTGGCGGCTGCGAGATCGAGGAGCTCGATCGTCCGGAATGCTGCTCCAGAGGAAAAACGAGAGCCGGATGCAAGTTCGAGATCGCTGACGTGGTGGGCCGCCGCAGATGGATGGTCGTCGCGCTGATTCTGGAAGAGGAATTCTGGCCGAACCATCACCTGAATCGCCCGCCGATGCCCGCCTCGAACCCAAGCTCCATGCTGACGTCTCGGTATAGCGTCATCAACGGGGCGATGTCGTCGCCGGTGACCGGCGCCGGAACGCGCGCCGGCTCAAGCGCGAGAGGATCTGCGTGGCGCACACGGCCCCGTCGCTCGACGCGGGACGACAAGTCAGAATGTGGCGCCGGCTCGCCGTGTCGGTGACCCCCGCCGCCTCCAACGGCCCCTTCACCGTGACGCTGCCGATGTACGGCTCGTAAATCGCAGCATAAGGCGGGACCATATAATTGTTGTAGTAGGGAGTGACAAACCGCGCTCGCAGTCCGTCGAATTCATCGATCGACGGCAGCTTCAGAAAGGTGACACCGATTCTGCGCACGCCGGCCTTCACCGGCGCCTGAACCTGGAAACGCTGCCGGAGCTGCTCGAGCGAGTGGTACTGTACATTCCTGCGGGCGTCGGCGACAGCGTGAACAGCGCGACCCGCTCGCCGTCAATGGTGACCTCCATCTGGTGAGTGTCGACAAAGCCGTCCGTGCCGTCACATCCTGCCGTCGCCGTGGTCTTGTCGCACTGAGGCTGAATGGTGATGAGATAATTCCCGATTCTGCGGAAAGTTATATTCGATAAGCATGCCACCACGCGTTCCGAATGGCAGACCTTCGACACGATCATACTGATTCACGGTCGGCTTGACCACGAACGTGTCGACGAGCGGCGCCGGCGGCAGCTTGCCCATCGCCGCGCCCGCGATTTTCCCGCGCCGCGCCCAGATCGCTCCATCAGCGACTGACTAAGCTTGAGCGTGCCAGCCATGTTGTCGAAGCCGTAACTCGCATCGTCTGGCGGCAACAGCGAGCTGACATCGACGTCGACGCTGAGGAGGTCGCGAATCGCGTTGTGGTACTCGGCCCGGTTCAATCGATGGAACGTCTCCGCTCCTGCCGGGATTTGGATGGAGCGCGGACGCCTGATCCAAGCCATTCTCAGCGAAGCGATCAGCGCTTCGTATCCGGCGCTGTCAGGTCGCGGTCGATTCGGTGGCGGCATGACGCCGGCGCGAAGCTTGCGAACGACCTTTTCCCAGACGGCCGCGTGTTCGCCAACGTTCGCAACATCGAGCGCATCGAGCGCCAAGCCAGCGGTCTTCAACTGCTGGTTGTGGCAGGTGACGAAATAACCGATCCAGCAGAGCGCGAGAGGATGCGGTCGTCGTAGATGCGGCTACGGGAACCACCCGCGTCTTCGACCGCACCTCGTTCGCTCGACCGCTCGCAGCGTGGCCCTCGATCGAGGCCCGGAATGGGCAACGAGCAGTGGCCCAACAATCAGTAAAACCACGCGTCTCCGCATTTACGAGCCCTCCGTTGGTCCTGGCGTCTCCCACCCTTAGCCTGGCAGGACTCAGCAATGTTACCGTGCCCATGGGACGACCTCAATACCGCGATTGAGGTATCAACAGCACGACCTCTCTAGCTCGAGCAACCGATGGATTAACAATAGGTTGAGCCATCGTGGGTAGCTGCTCCGTCCCCAGCGGCGGCGTTTCCAAGGTGTGTGTACCCGGACCGCCGATGCGTCCACTGGACGTGGTCTGCCCCGACGACGGATCGGTCGGCTTGGCGCATCAGCTCACGCCATGCTCCTTCAAGATGGGGCTCGAGCTCGCTGCGGGACATGCTCCCAAGAAACAAGGGCCCGCGGCGCGCTCGACAGCAAGATATTGTGCCCCTGTTTCACGGCCTCGTGGGTCCAGCGCAGCGGGGTGCAGAACGAGACCTAAAGAGAAACTCCGTCGCCACTGGGCGAGTTGACAGACTCAATGTTAAGCGGCCTTGACCTCAACGACGACACCCAAGGTCGCGCAGGGCGGCGCAGCAAGCTCTTGGTGAGTTGCTGTTTGTCTCGTTCGACGAAGGACCGGCCGCCGAGGTCGTGTACTTGACCCCGTCGCGGCAGCAACTAAGGACGCCGCGGTCAGCATCGAGGCGGCGACGGCGACGATGGCTTTCTTGGGCCCGCGGTGATTCTTCACGCGCAGGAATTGCGCCTGGAGATAGCTCCCCTTCTTGCGGGTCGCGGCCCACGCGGCCTGGATGAGGGTGGTCTTCAGCCAAGGCGTGGGGTGGCGGATCCGGGTGGAGCGGCGCTTCCCGGCACTTTCATCGAGGCGCGGGCAGAGGCCCGCCCAGGAGACCAGGTGGCCCGCGCTGGGAAACCGGGTCATGTCGACGCCAATTTCGGCGATCAGCACGCGCGCGGCGGTGTCGCTCACCCCCGGCATCGTGGTCAGTCGCTCGGCGGCGGCACGAAAGGGCGCGAGGGCGTCGCCGAGGTGGCCCTCCAGCTTCCGCACGGCGGCGTCCAGCGCCTCGATCTGGGTCAGGTTGCAACTCGATCAGGAAGCGATGATGCGCGGTCACACGGCCATGGAGCGCGGCGAGCAATTGGGCGCGGCTGGCCTTGAGTCGGCCCGTGGTGACATCGGCCAACCGGGCCTGGGTCGGTCTCGCCCGCGATCAGCGCCTTGAGAATCGCTCGACCGCTGGTGCCCAAAATGTCGCTGACGACTTGGGTCAGCTTCAGATTGGCGTCCTCCAGGGCGTTTTTCCTGGATCCGCAGGGTGTGTATCCGCGATCTCCCCTACCAGTCGTTTGCGGGTCCGCGTCAGATCACGGAGTTCTTGGATCGGCTGGCGGCACAAAGCTGCCGCGGATCAAGCCGTGGGCCAACAGGTCCGCGAGCCACGTCGCGTCGTTCGTGTCGCTCTTTCGGCCCGGGACGTTGCGAATGTGCATCGCGTTCGCCAGGACCAAGGTGAACTGCTCTTCGAGCACGTGCCAGACCGGTTTCCAGTACACACGCCCGTCGCCTCCATCGCGACGTGGATGCACCCGTTCGCGGCGAACCAGTCCGCCAGCTCCAGCAATCCTTGCGTCGTCGCAGCCACCGTCCGATGCTGATACGTGACGTCGGCGCCCGACGCGAGGCGCACGCACGCCGTCACGCTGCCCGCGTGGACATCGACCCCCGCACATCGCGGATGGACAGGACTTCCATCACACGCCTCCTTGCCTCACGACGTTGGCGTGGAGTCCGCAGCAGCGAAGCTGCAAAGGACGCGCTCACCGGTCAAGCCGGGGTCGCAATTGGGGGTGCTCGCGGGACTCCGGTCTCAACGAGGAGCCCGTCCAGGTAATGTCCCAACGGGCTCCTAGGAGCGGGAGAATTGGCCCAGATGGTCACGTCGCCTCGCTGCTGCGTGCCCACGCTGTCCGTGGGCGATGTCGTCGCCGATTCCTCGACCAGGGCTGGGCGGCCACGACGATCCCAGCCGCGCTGACACGTTGGCGTTCCCCTCAACCGCACATGCGGGGACAGCTTCAGGATATTGTGCGTCGTGCACACCGAGCGACCATTCGCCTTGCACCTTCTCGAGATCCACGCAACAGGAATTGGCGGAAGCCACGCGCCTGCTTGATCTGACCAATGACCGGTTCGACGATCGTCTTTCGCGCCTCGCATAGATTGCCGCGCCCGCCTTGCGTATGCAGCTTGCGGGACATCCGATCGACCAGCGTCGCGCGGCTCGGCAGCGGCCCGCGCGGACATGGCCCGGGGCGCTCGCCATGTGTCTGCTTTCGCGTCGAGATGTACGCGTCAATCTCCGTGTGTTCGATCGCCGCCACATTCTGCGTCCGAGCAATACCCCGCGTCCGCGAGGAGCACCTGTGGTGCTGCGCCCCGATTGGTGCGCGATGGTGGCGATCATCGGCACCAGCTGTTTCTTGTCGTTCGTCTCTTGCGTGACCGCCTGGCCGACGATGAATTGCGCTCATCCACCGCGACCTGCGCGTTATAGGCTTGCACGAACCCGTCAGGTCCCTTCATGATCCGCGACTCCGGATCGGTGAAGTTGTATTGCGCCTTGGGATCCGGTTTCGCCGACTCGGCCGGGCTGCCCTTCGCGACGGCCTCGTCTTGCCCATCACTGAACTGGCTATCCATCAGTTTAGGAATTTTACGACTGTCACTATCGAGCCTCAGGGAGGAGTGAATATTTTCGATGGTCAAAATGGCTCAGGCAAAACCAGCATTCTCGAAGCCATTTACTTTTTGGGATTAGGCCGCTCTTTTCGAACCAGTCTGACGCAACGGGTTATCCATGACCACGCCGATAAATTAATGGTATTCGCGCAATTGAAGCAACCCGGAGGCCAAAGCCATTCACTCGGGATCGAGCGTTCCCGTAAGGGCGAGAAAAAAATTCGTATCAATGGCGAAAGCATCACTTCTTTAGCCGCTCTCGCCAAAGAATTGCCTTTACAGTTACTCACCACGGAAAGCCATCGCTATTTTCATGACGGCCCGAAAATCCGCCGCCAGTGTTTAGACTGGGGAGTGTTCCACGTGGAACCTGAATTCTATTCCGTCTGGCAGCAGCTTCAAAAAGCATTAAAGCAGCGTAATGCCAGTCTAAAAAATCAGCTCTCCCGGAACGAAATTGAAGTCTGGAATTATGAAATTGTTCAGTTATCCATTCTGTTAGACCAACACCGTAAAGATTACGTGGAAAAACTGAATCCTTTACTGACTGATCTGCTTCAGACTTTTCTACCGGAACTGGATTTGCAATTGCGATATTTCCGGGGCTGGTCTCAGGAAAAAGACCTGATGGAAGTGCTGACCGGCAGCTTATCGCGCGATCTGCAATTGGGATATACCCAGTTTGGTCCGCAGCGAGCCGATTTGCAGATGTATGCGGGAAAAGTCCCCGCCGGTGATTTTCTTTCGCAGGGCCAGCAAAAATTAGCCGCTTACGCGCTTCATCTGGCACAGGGCCTTTTGCTGCAAAAATACACCCAACAGAGTCCCATTTACTTAATAGATGATTTGCCGTCCGAACTCGATCCGGAAAAACGCCGGTTTGTCGCCGCTGTCCTCACGCAACTCCAGTCGCAGGTCTTTATTACCGGTATCACCCTCGACGAACTATCTGAAATGATCCCCTCGCGCCAGGCCAGTATGTTCCACGTGGAACATAACAATATCAAATGGTAACTACTACCGTTTCAATTTAATTCTGACCGATTGACTCGGACTTCTTATTCCCTCTCCCACTTGTGGGAGAGGGTTAGGGTGAGGGTGGAGGGCGCGGCAGTTTCTCGAAGAGCACTGCCATTTCCACCCCTCACCCAGCCCTCTCCCCCGAGTACGGGGGGAGGGGGGATCGGTCAGAATTAAGTGGATGGTGTACTACTTGCGCCTTGTAGATGAGAAATATCCGGTGGAACGGATTTATTCGGGAAAGAATTCGTCATCAAGACATTGATCAATTGAATATGGACAATTTTTAGGAAAAATTTTTTCCGTAAGGTTTAATCCTTTAGCGGCATAAAGCACACCTTGCTTATAGGCATAATTTAACTTATCAATCAATTGATGATTTTTAAGACTCGGGTTATCTTCAAGTACACGCGCGACTTTCTCCCGGTGCAATTTGATACTCAGCATCCATCCATTTCCACATCGATCCCGTAGATCAGGTTTGTACTGATATTTTAATAAATGCTCAATCACACGAGCCAAAAGGCTAATCAACTTAATCTTCTGATTATTGCCCATAGATTCAATTTCCTCGGCGACATGTTCTATATCCACTTCTTTAAACTTTCCCTGTCGCAGAAGCTTGGCACTTTCTAATGCCCATGCGTAAAAATCTTTATCATATTGCGGACTTCTATTCATTTAGTTACCTTTTTTCTCAAACTTAAAAATTTTCTTAAGAGCGAATTTTGAAGGATTTAATCTAAAAAGTCAAAGTTCGCGCATAAGATATAATTGTACGATTTGTACAAGTGCGAATTACTTTAAATTAAAGTATCCAAGTTAACAAGTCTTAATTCGGGAAAAATTGACGGTCAAGGCACTGATCTAATGAATAGGGACAATTTTCAGGAAAAATATTTTTTGATAGCTGTATCTCCGCAGCGGCATCAGCAACGGCAGCTTGATAAATCTCATTCCGGAGACTGTCAGGAACCCGGCGCAGGCTGGGACTGTCCTTAAGTATAAGCGGAATTTTGGTACGCTGGGTAATAATAGTTCTTCTCCAGCAATTCCCGCTGAGTACAGCGGGAATTGCTTCCTTTTTATATCCTGCGCTCGGCGGAGCCGATGCTCGGAATGAAGGGGAAGACGCTCCGCTCTCTCCCCCTTCTGATCCCCCATCGGGCAGAGAATTTTCTGCGAAAATTATTTTTCTTTATGAAAAATTATTCCAATATTTCATATACTTAAATTCACTTTATTCTCAGCGGGAATTGCTGGTTCTTCTCCAGCGAGTACCACGTCTTTCAGGCTGGTACTGCCATTTCAATAAATGCGCTATTAAAACGATCAACCTGCTGGTCAATTGACGCTTATCACTCTTTCCCATACTCTCCAGTTCCTCGGCGACATGTTCAATATCTACTTCTTTAAACTTTCCCTGTCGCAGAAGCCTGGCGCTTTTCAATGTCCACAAGTAATTTTCGCAGAAAATACCTTACGCCATGGGGGATCGTAAGGGGGAGTTGCGCGTAGCGACTCCCCCTTCATTCCGAGCATCGGCTCCGCCGAGCGCAGGATCAAAACAGGAAGCGGCTGCCGCTGTACTCAGCGGCAGCCGCTGGCTTTTTGTCCGGAAATCGGATATAATTTCAACCTCATGGATAAAGCATCAACCACAGATAACTCACTACGATTCTTCGAGCATTCAAGTCCTTCAGAGGCCTCGATGCCGTACGTAAACGTCCCGGAATGTACATCGGTGATACCGATGACGGATCCGGACTTGCATCACATGGTTTTTGAGGTTGTCGACAATGCCATTGATGAGGCGTTGGCTGGATATTGCACTAAAATTAACGTCATTATTCATGCGGATGGTTCTGTTTCAGTACGCGATAATGGCCGCGGCATTCCCACCGATATTCATCAGGAAGAAGGCCGCTCCGCCGCTGAAGTCATTATGACGGTTTTACATGCCGGCGGTAAATTTGATAAAAAATCCTATAAAGTCGCCGGGGGTTTACACGGCGTCGGTGTTTCCGTAGTCAATGCTTTGTCTGAAGATTTGTATCTAAAAATCTATCAGCATGGCAAAATTATATGAGCAACATTACCGGCTGGGAGAACCCGCAAGCTGCCCTCGCCGTCACCGGCTACTAGCGCCGAAACGGGCACTGAAGTTCGTTTTAAACCCAGCCCAACTATTTTTACCAACATCGAATTTCATTACGATATTCTCGCAAAACGTTTACGTGAATTATCGTTTTTGAATTCGGGCGTTAGAATTGAATTGATGGAAGAAGCCACCGCTAAAAAAGACGTTTTCGAATACGAAGGCGGCATCAAGGCCTTTGTGCAACATCTGAATCGCAATAAAACGCCCATTCATCCCGACGTATTTTATTTTACCCAGGAAAAAGACGATATCGTGGTCGAACTGGCCATGCAATGGAACGACAGTTTTATCGAAACCATGTTTTGCTTCACCAATAATATTCCGCAACGCGACGGCGGCACTCATCTGGCCGGATTACGCGGCGCCCTCACCCGCACCCTGAATAACTATATTGAAAAAGAAGGGTTTCGCTAAAAAAGATAAAATCGCCACCACCGGTGACGATGCCCGCGAAGGTTTGACGGCGGTTTTATCAGTAAAAGTGCCAGATCCCAAATTTTCCTCGCAAACCAAAGATAAATTGGTGTCATCCGAAGTTAAACCCGTGGTTGAATCATGCGTGGCGGCATGAAACTTCAGGAATTTTTACTGGAAAACCCCGCCCAGGCCAAAGCCATCGTCATGAAAATGATGGATGCCGCACGCGCACGCGAAGCCGCGCGCAAAGCGCGCGACATGACCCGCCGCAAAAATGTACTGGATATTGCGGGGTTACCGGGCAAATTAGCCGATTGCCAGGAAAAAGATCCTGCGCTCTGCGAATTATTTCTCGTCGAAGGTGATTCCGCCGGCGGCTCCGCCAAACAGGCGCGCGATCGCCGTAATCAGGCTATTCTGCCGCTGAAAGGTAAAATTCTTAACGTCGAAAAAGCCCGGTTTGATAAAATGCTGGGTTCTGCCGAAGTGGGCACATTGATTACCGCCATGGGTTGTGGCATTGGCCGGGAAGAATATAATCCCGATAAAATTCGCTATCATCGTATCATCATTATGACCGATGCCGACGTGGATGGTTCACATATCCGCACATTGTTGCTGACTTTTTTCTACCGGCAAATGCCTGAACTGATCGAGCGCGGTCATATTTATATCGCTCAACCACCATTATATAAAGTGAAACGCGGCAAACAGGAACAATATTTAAAAGATGACGAAGCCATGGATAATTACCTGCTGCAACTTGCTCTCGAAGGCGCAAAATTGCACCCTAACGCGCATGCACCCGGGATTGCCAATAACGCCCTGGAAACTCTTGCACAACATTACCGTCGCGCACTGCACAGTAAACGACGATTATCGCGGCATTTTCCCAAATTAGCGCTAGAGGCGATGCTTGTCATCCCTCCGCTTTCCAGCGCGCAATTAGACAAAGAGGCCGACGTGCAATCCTGGCTTGAGTCTTTACAGAATTATATAAAAAACTGCCCGCTCGAACCCGGTATGGTCTACCACACTGACATAGTTGCGGATGACGAAAAAAAATGTTTTTATCCCAAAATCATTATCAAAAATCATGGTTTTGGCAAAGAATATTTATTAAAAAATGATATTCTGAATTCTCAGGATTATAAATTTATTATCGAATCCCGGCAGGAAATTCTTGGTTTATTGGAAAAAGATGCATTCGTTGAACGCGGTGAAAAACGTTATTCCTCTGCTGATTTTAACGAAATTTATGCCTGGCTGATGGACGAGGCAAAAAGAGGTCTGGTGATCTCGCGATATAAAGGGTTGGGTGAAATGAACCCTGACCAATTGTGGGATACCACCATGGATCCACAATCACGCCGTCTCCTGAAGGTTAATATTCACGACGCCGTGGCTGCGGACGAAATCTTTACTACCCTGATGGGAGATCAGGTAGAGCCACGTCGCCAGTTTATTGAAGATAACGCCCTGAGTGCCGAAAATATAGACGTCTAACGGACGATCACGAGTTTTAATATAGAAAGGATGCCATTATGAAATCAGAGTCCCCCTCTATCCAAACACCCATACAGGAAAAAAAGAATTCTGCAACGGCTGACTCGCGAGCACAAGTGCAGACACTGCTTTTAAAATTAGCTCCTGAAATTCTGGACGTAACCCGGAAACTCCAATCAGTTCTGGACTTAAAAACGGCTTCCAATCCGAAGTCTGAAAATCTTTATGCGATGAGTACGGCGGTAGAAAAAATCTGTAAAGCGTGGAAGCAATCGTCTCTGGAAATTACAGTGCTTTCCGAGAATTCATCCAGTATCATTAATTTCTTTTTAAAGTCTTTGCCGGCTTTATTTGAGGCGCATCCCGGTTCAGAAATTCTTTTTAAAATGGAAATCCAATTATTCACTCTGATTGATAAAATTTACGATTTACTGGATAAACCTATTACCTTATATCCCAGTCAGCTACTATCGAAATATTATCAAGCCCTCTATTTTTTTTCGCATGAAGAAATAGACGCTCAGGCCGCAATTCAAGCGCTTACCAAGGTGTTGCTGTTTAACAGTCACAATAGTAGCCATCAATTAGAAAAAATTTATTTGTTAGATCAACTGTCTGTACATTGTAGAAATATTATTAAGCTTAGAAATATTCCACACAAGGAACAATTTTCGGAAATATTCCTGAATTTTTCCAGAGAAATGATGACAATGTTTCTCCAGGTTCCTACAGCGGATAGTAAAACGTATAGCAGTATCATACATAACGTTCTGGAAGTCGCTATCTTTTGCCAGGAAGACCGTAACAATGTGGAAGATTTAATTTCAGGTTTGCGCATGCTGATTAGTGCCAACAAATTAACGGAGCTATCGGAACAGCAATGTATCTACCCGCTAAAATTAATAATCCAATTTATCGCGGATCCCCAGGACGCCGCCGGCTGGCTATCCATCTTATTGATTAACATCGGGGAACAATTAACTTCGAGGATATCCACACCCCAGATCATTGGTTACCGGTCAATATTAGCGGGTTTCAAACAGAACCATACTTCTCCCCAGACCGGAAATACAGGTTCTACAACCCAAAAAGTCTTTGATCTGGAAAAACTTTCCGTCCTTAAACCTCGAATTATAAAAAACATCACCGACTCGCAAAATAAATTACGTAAAATTTATCAAAAAAAGAAATCTCTGCAAAAACCAGAAAATTCTAATGATGATAAATCCTCTTTAGAACCATTACCCATATTGAAATCTTTAACCGAACTGGGTAACACTCTCAGCAAATTTCCAAAAGGAATGGAAGTCCCGGAGATGCTCAAGCAAATCCCTGCCTTTTTCCTTCAGGTTATTTCCTCTTTAGACACTATGTCTGAGTGTGATGAATTTAAGTTTAAGTTAAATTTATTCGATTGTATCGAGGAAGTACTTTCATTATTTTCCATAGACTCTAAGGTACAATTCTTCAAATTTCAATGTTATTTTTTAAACATCCGTGAATTACTTTCTCGAACAAATCCGGATATTGAAAAAATAAAGGTTTTGGTAGAAAAACTGGCAGTCGATAGTTGTGATCCTGAACGTCTCCGGGACCACCAACTTTTAATTTTTGGTGTTTGCGAATCGCATTTACAAAAATTTAATGATTTGAAAATTTCTCAAGAACAAGATAAATTTATTGCTATCATCACATTCCTTGCACAGAAAATTATTCATATTCATGAAAAAAACCCAGCCAGAATCGTTGAAACCGTTCACCAAATTTTGGCGATAGCCAGTTTTTTTCTTTGCGCGAAAGGCTGCAAATCAGCAAGATCACCACTGATACAGAAAGCCGAAGAAATTGTTTTGAACTTAAATCGAATTGTTTTAAATTATGAAAAATCTAACGCTCTCTTACCATCAATGGAAGAATGTTTATCTATTCTGAAGAGGCTAAACAAAATCATGGAAGCGGCTGAGTCGTTAAATAACCTTAACACAAAATTGCTAAACTGGCTGCTTCAAACAGGAAAAGTTTTTTTCTTAAAAAAATTGTATCATCATGCGGATCTTTCTAAATTTCAAAAGTTTTTAAATAAACAACAGGAACAAAAAATCAGGGATATTCCTTTAAACGTTCCTGAAATTTCAGTCCAGAAAGAAAAAAAACAGGACTCCCCTTTGATTGAAACAATACAAAAAGAAATTAATCAAAAAAATGCTGAACTCCTGAATTTAACGAACAAGAATGAAACTTTAAAAAATGAGGTACGGACTTTAAACTCCTCCCTCACCAAAAACAGCAAAAAATACCAAACCGCTGTAACCCAAATTGAAGATTTGAATCAAAAAATTCAGGCATCAGAACAAAGAATTCTTCAACTTGAACAGGATTTAGCAAAAACTGAAAAGCAGTTGTTGGCACAAAAAACGGAAAATGAACAGATTATCCCGGAGTTAAAACATGAAATAAAAAAAGGTGGGGAAGTGCAGAACGATCTCCGGCTTACTTGTCAAAGTTTAACTCTTAATAAGACTGAACTACAGGAAAAACTGGAAATCCTGACGACAGAGCTGAGAAAGCAAAAGGAGGATAATTCACAGATGCTGCAAAAACATAACAAAGAAATTAATCAAAAAAATGCTGAACTCCTGAATTTAACGAACAAGAATGAAACTTTAAAAAAAGAGATACGGACTTTAAATTTCTCCCTCACCAAAAACAGAAAAAAATACCAAACCGCTGTAACCCAAATTGAAGATTTGAATCAAAAAATTCAGGCATCAGAACAAAGAATTCTTCAACTTGAACAGGATTTAGAAAAAGCTGAAAAGCAGTTGTTGGCACAAAAAACAGAAAATGAACAGATTATCCCGGAGTTAAAAAATGAAATAAAAAAAGGTGGGGAAGTGCAGAACGATCTCCGGCTTACTTGTCACAGTTTAACTCTTGATAAGACTGAACTACAGGAAAAACTGGAAATCCTGACGACAGAGCTGAGAAAGCAAAAGGAGGATAATTCACAGATGCTGCAAAAACATAACCAGGCCCTGAACTCACACGAAGCGGAGATAGCTCTTATTACCCAGAAATACGAAGCCGAAAAAAAAGCCGATGAGAGAGCGAAAACAAAGCAGTTTTTATCACTCCATCAGGAAATAGCCCGCTTAAAAATTAAGGCCGGCGAAGCCGGTGAACAATCGCAGGAATTTCGGCCCTGGTGTGCCAATTTTCAGTTCTCGTCAGAGCCTGGCGCTTACCTCCCCTCGTTTTCTCCGCCCAATCGTGAGAGCGAAGAACAGGTCTTTGGCTATTAGGACCCTCGCATAAATAACTTTGACAATTGGCGCCCGGCGCGTCGTCCCATGCAGGATTCTGCACCAATTCTTAAGGCGTCTTTCACGCCGCAGCTTTTCATAATATCTTGATGTATAGGTCTTCTCTCGTGTTCGTTGTCCCGCGACTTGATCGCATAGGCGTCAGCTTAAGGCTCTCCCATCATGGGAGAGGTGAAAAATTGTACTGAAGCGGGGAGTTCATTAGAAATTTTAATAAAACCTTAATAATATGCATTTAAAATTCACTAAATATCTGTACACGACAAAAATTGCCTGGAAAGGATATGTATTAAAGCGAGGAACCTTGAAATGAAATCTATTGAAAATGAAAAAAAAACATCTTCTGAAACCACTTTTGATTCCTATCGAATACAACAGTCACTCATTGATTTATCTTTAGGTAGTTTTCAAACTGTTTTTAATAATTTCAATTTTTCTACTGGAGAAACAACAGCATGCTTAGTCGAAGAAGAAAATGTTGACAGAGATCCAATCTGGAAAAACAGTGAATCCAAAACTTCTGAACAGATACTTCCCGATGATAAAGGAGTTAGTTACAAAGATAAAGACGAAAACGCTGACAGAGATCCAATCTGGAAAAACAATGAATCCAAAACTTCTGAACAGATACTTCCCGATGATAAAGGAGTTAGTTACAAAGATAAAGACGAAAACGCTGACAGGGATCCTATATGGGAAAATACTGAGAACAAAGTTGATGAAAAAATATCTCCCGGTGGAAAAGAATATAGTTGCATCAAAATATGGCAATTTCAATATGAAAAAATATTTTCAGATGCTTTAATGTATGAACAACAAATTATACCTTTATCAGGACCATTGCCTCTACTTCCCGCTACCGAACAACTACAAAACCTCATTAAAAAACTTCTTGATAAGAAAACAGAGGTGACCTTTTATCATGACGAAAACAAACATCTTGTCGCGGAATGGAAAGGAGACCAAATTGATGTTACAAAATGCTTTGACGAAGGTGCTGATTTAAATCATATTGTTTTAACTGATGATGAAATTACTGTTTTTTTAGATTATGTAAGAGCTACTCAACTGCCAAATCCGAGGCTTGAAGAAAAATATTACTTACACAAAGAACAAATGGCAGGTTTTGAAGAAACCCCGCTAAAACTAGGAGAAAAAATAGAGATTAATCGATTTACCGGTATTGGTTACAAAGATATTAATTCATTTTTAAATGGTCACGCGCGTCAAGACTTGCCGTGTTGGAAAAATTTAGATGGGATTGCATTTCAAAACGAAACTAGAAATTTTTTATTTTCAAGCATCATGGCAACCCATGGATTAAAAAAACTAAATAACGTTGATTCATCATTTAAATGGGTTTCTGAATTTCCAGAACTTAAAGAAATGACTCCAAATCGTTTTTATATAGAACCCGGAGATTCTAAGGATATTTTATTTTCATACGCATATAGAAAAAACCATAATTTTTTTAAAGAAACTCTCACTCGTGAAGAATTAGAAAAACTCGATAAAAATAATTACTCAGAAAATCAAAGGGAAAAACTATTATGCTTGTCGGAACGAAAAACCGAATTTTCAAATGATAATGATTTTAAAACCTATCTAAAATATTTATTAAACACCACTGAAAAAACCATATCAATCCTTGCAAGATTTGAAAAAATAGAGGATACAAATAATTTGCCGGCGTATATGAAAAAGCGAATTAATGCTTATCAAAAAGGAACTTCTTTCAAAGAAAATAGATTTTTTAGTTCCATTCGTTTGTCTGATTTTAATTCAAGAGAAAATCAAGATAAATTGGAAGAATTAATCAAAAATAACAATGTTTATTTATTGATTTGCTCTGAAAAAAGTCGACAAACTATCAGCTGTTATTCAGAGATTCCTCAGGAATATGAAGTTTTGTTCCCGCCGAATTCTTCATTTGTTTGTTTAGCTTATCAAGTCGATTGCCAAGGAAACCATTATTTTATTTTGAAGGAAGCGGATGGGCTGGGTATTAAAAATAAAAAATCACCTAGTTATGATTATAATTTTTGGGAAAAATATAATAACTCTTCAGCTACTGATGCTAAAGTACTACTTATGTCTAAAGATACGCTATCTTCCCCGATTACTGTAGATAGTTATACAGATTTCTTTTTCGAAGATCATAAACTGGATAAATATTTAAATACTTCATGTCATAAAATTCTTCAACTCGGTTCATCTGTTGGAAAATTTATTGAAAAATATAAAAATTCCGGTTGGTCTGTGGTTGGTTATGATTATGCATCAGCAGCGATAGAGGAGTTAAAAAGAAAAGGTATTGAAGCAAAACAGATAGACCTAAATGCGACAGATAGCGAGACAGAGACATTAAATTATGCCGTTGAACTTAGCAAAGATATTTCTAACCCTGTCAACTTGTTACTCATACGTGTCTTACAGTATTTAGAGCCGAAGGCATTAAATTTACTTTTATTATATCTTATGGATAACACTGCTCCAGGTTCTGTTTTTTTCATTGTGAGTACTATAAAAGAACAAACATCTTCAGATCAAAAGCCGGTATATCAGAAAGGTTACCTGGCATCGTTTTTCAAACCACGTACGGATATGAAATTGTTAATAAATAACGCAGTGAATGCCAGTGATGAGTTGCTAGTGGTACAAAAATTAGATAAAAACCGCACAGGCTATTCGAGATTTTTTAAACCTGCTTTAATAGGCGCGGCTACCGTTTTAAGCGGAGCAGTGTTTGGTATGTCTGGTGCGGCGTTAGTTGTATCTTCAGCCTACCTGTTACCTAAAGCGACAACTTCTCTACGTAAAAACTGTAAAAGAATGACGATCTAGTACCGTTTCAATTTAATTCTGACCAGACTTCTTATTCCCTCTCCCACTTGTGGGAGAGGGTTAGGGTGAACCCATGAATTGCCCGATAACCTACAGAAAAATTGGTTCAAATTTTATTCTTTAAAAATTCGATCCTATCTCAATAAAATTTGTTGTTCCGTTTTTTCTTATTTTAAATTAGTATCTTTTGCATTACTATGTATTGGGTAATTCAAAAGGAATATTTAATTATGGAAAATTTTAAAAGCCCGGTTAAAAAGCTCACTGTGTTTTTTAAACATAGCCGGGATAAATGGAAAGAAAAATGTAAACAAGCCATGCTGGATATTCGAAGCCAGAAGAAACGCATTGAATTTTTGGAAACAAGTAAAGCAGAATTAAAGTCTCGATTAAAGGAATTAAAAGCACAAAATAAGCAATTACAAGATGATATTAAAAAATCTGAAGCTGGTAAAAAAAAATTACTGAAAAATTAGACAGCGCGACAGCATTCATTGAAAATGAAAGCAACAGAAAGATGACGGCATTAGTAAACAGTCGGAATAATTTATTTTACCATCATTATTCTGCGATACAAATCTTTTATTTTATATCTCTTGTGATGACAGCGATTGGACTTCGCGCAAGCTGTCGTGCCATTGAAATTAGCGCCCGTATTTTTGGCGTAGACATGTCAATACCCTCCTGGTATTCAGGTCGTCTGTGGTTGATGCGATTAGGTTATTACAAATTGAATAGGGCAAAAATAAAAGCGGATGATTGGATATGGATCATTGATCATTCAGTGCAAATTGGAGAAGAAAAATGCCTGGTCATATTAGGTATTCGTTTATCCGATTTACCTATTGGTATATCTTTGAGATACGAGGATGTTGAACCAATCGAGCTTATTCCGGTGACGAAATCTAATGGCGAAAAGGTATATGAGCAATTAAATGCAACCGCTAAAAAAACAGGTATCCCAGCGGAAATTGTTGCAGATAAAGGCACTGACATAAAATCCGGCATTAATCGTTTTTGTGCTGAGCATCAAAACACGCGTTATATTTACGACATAAAGCACGCACTGGCTACTTTATTAAAAAATATATTAGAACATTGTGAAGTATGGAAAGCGTTTATTAAACTATGCCAGTCGACAAAAAATCATCTTCAGCAAACAGAGTTAGCCTACTTATCTCCACCAAACCAAAAATCAAAATCACGATATATGAATATTGAAACATTGATAAATTGGAGTAGTCATATAATTCTTCTGTTAGAAAATAAAAATACATCGAAAAAGATACGTGAGAAATTTGTCTGGGTGAATGAATATAGATTTGCAATAAGCAGATGGAGAAATATGATGTGTGCTGTTTCGTGCACAGAAAATTTCGTTAGAAATAATGGTTTATATACAAATGCTCATCTTGACTTGCAAAGAGTACTGGAAGAATTAAAACTTTCAGATCATGCAGATATATTTAATCAGAAAATGATCGCGCTTGTTGAAAAAGAATCATCTTATGCAAAACCAAAAGAACGTTTGTTAGGTAGCAGTGAAATTATTGAATCATTATTTGGGAAGCAGAAAAATATTGAAAAACAACAGGCAAAAAATGGTTTTACTGGATTGTTATTATCTCTGGCAGCTTGCGTCTCAAAAACAACAATAGATGTGATTAAAAATGCAATGGAATCAGTAAAAACAAAAACTATAATTGAATGGCATAAAAAAAATATTGGAAAATCAGTTCAGGCGAAAAGAATTTCAGCGTTTCGTTTTCCAAAAATATTGGAACAAAAAGCGTACCAAGAATTATTTGTTTCTACTGGATGGGGTGGAGGGCGCGGCAGTTTCTCGAAGATCACTGCCATTTCCACCCCTCATCCCCCCTCTCCCCCGAGTACGGGGGAGAGGGGGGATATTGAAACGGTACTAGTGCCTCGACTTCAAAACTAAACAGACCCTAATTTGAAAGCCGTTTTTTTCCAATCATCGTGGGAACGAGCTGAATGGCAGAAAATCGGGGCTGACCGGCGGACAGCAAATCCTGCACAGAGCCGGCGCAAAAGCCTTGACTCATCATGGCTGTTTTTTCCCGAGTCGTTAATAATTTTTCACCCTGGGAAAGACGTTCAGCCAGGCGCCTAAAATTGTTCATTCGGTTAGTAGTTGTCATTGTCAATTCTCCTCAATATAATGCTCTTAAGGTTTAGGATAACCGTCTGATGTTAAAAAAATCTTAACGTTTCCTTAACAAAATCTTAAATATGAAAAAAAATCTCAAAAAAGCCGTCGTGGTTCATTCCGGCGGGATGGATTCTTCCCTTTGTTTAGCCCTGGCTATCGAGGAATTTGGACGGGAAAATGTATTAAGCCTGTCATTTCGCTACGGACAACGCCACAGTCCCGAACTGGCGCAGGCGGAGAGGATTTGCCACGATTGGGGGGTTGATCACAGCGAATTGCGCCTGGATTATCTCTCTGAAGTAACGGATAACGCCTTAACCCGTCATCACCTGACCATCCACCATCAACCGGCCAATACTATGGTGATTGCCCGTAATGGGTTGATGGCCCATATCGGCGGCATCCACGCTTATCACTTAGGCGCGTCCTGTCTTTATTTGGGCGTCATAGAAGCAGACGCCGCCCTGTCCGGGTATCGTGATTGCAGCAGAGCCTATATGGATTTAATAGAAAATATTTTAAGACTGGACTTTGATAATCCCGGGTTTGAAATACGCACTCCTCTGATTAAACTCACTAAAAAAGAAACCCTGGTCATCGGCAAACAATTAGGAATTTTAGAATATCTTCTTCAGGAAACCATTACCTGTTACGAAGGAATCCCTGAGTATGGCTGTCAACACTGTCTGGCCTGCCGTTTGCGTAACGAGGGCATTCGCCAATTTATGGCTGAATATCCTGATTTTTCCATGCCCTATCAACCGAATATCGCGGAGACCTTATGAAGAAAATTTTAGTTGGCGTTGTGATGGGTTCCCAGTCTGACTGGCAAATTCTCACCCATGCCGCCGAAACTCTGGAAGTTTTACAGATTGGCTTTGATGCGGAAATTGTTTCCGCCCATCGCACGCCGGATAAACTTTTCCATTATGCCGAGCAGGCAGAGGATCGCGGTCTGGAAGTTATCATCGCGGGCGCCGGTGGTGCGGCGCATCTCCCAGGAATGCTTGCCGCCAAAACTTTACTGCCCATACTGGGGGTCCCGATGATCTCTCACCCCCTGGGTGGGATCGATTCTCTTCTCTCCATTGTCCAAATGCCGGCGGGCATTCCAGTCGGCACGCTGGCGGTCGGTAAAGCCGGCGCTATTAATGCCGCGCTGCTCGCGGCGGCGATACTGGGCAACAAGTATCCAGCCATCCAGACCGAATTGAAACAATACCGGGAACGGCAAACACAAAAAATTCTCGAAAATCCCCATCCGGAGAGAGAATGAAATTGGGCATTCTCGGAGGAGGACAGCTGGCGCGAATGCTGGCGCTGGCGGCTCACCCTTTAGGAATTCACACGGTTTGCATCGATCCCAACCCGGAAGCCTGTGCCAGGGACGTGACGGAGGTGATCACTGCCGAATTCACTGACGAATCCGCATTGCACCGGTTTCTCCGCGCAGTGGACGTTGTCACTTATGAGACTGAAAATATTCCGCTGTCATGCGCTGGAAAAGTGGCGAAAGAGCGGCCTCTTTATCCTTCCCTGGAAACTTTACGGATCGCTCAGGATCGTCTGCATGAAAAAACTTTTTTCAAGTCGTTGCAAATTCCGACTCCTGATTTCTTCCCGGTTGGCTCAGAGTCTGAACTTTCTGAGGCCGTGATTCAGGCAGGCCTGCCTTCGATGCTAAAAACCCGGCGCATGGGATATGACGGCAAAGGTCAGCGCCTCCTCAAAACCTCCTCCGATATCAGCGAAAGCTGGAACAGTTTGCAAAATTCAGAACTGATTCTCGAAGAATTTATCCGGTTTGAATTTGAAACGTCATTAATTTCGGTCCGCAATAAACAGGGAGACATCCGTTTTTATCCGCTGACCCGCAACGAACACCGGCACGGCATCCTCCGTTCATCAGAAGCGCCGCTTGATAATGACGCGCTTGTGCAGCAGGCACAAAATGCCGCAACGCAGGTTCTCGAAACCCTGGATTATGTGGGAGTACTGGCAATCGAATTTTTCTATGACGGACAGCGATTGCTGGTGAACGAAATGGCGCCCAGAGTCCATAATTCCGGCCACTGGACTATTGAAGGCGCGCAAACCAGTCAGTTTGAAAATCATCTGCGCGCCGTTTTTAATTTGCCCCTGGGAAGCACTGCAGTTCCCGGGCAGGTTTTCATGCTCAATTGCATCGGCGAAATGCCGGATATCCAGTCCTGTTTATCTATCCCCGGCGCTCATTACCACACCTACGGAAAAATACCCCGCCCAAACCGGAAATTAGGTCACGTGACCTTGGTGGATTTAGAATTAAAGGGGTCAAGTCTCGAATATCTAAAGATTAGGCAGCTATTATCTGCTTAATCTTTAGAATCGAACTGACCCCCTTTAACGTTAACATTTAATCTTTAGATTTCGAGACGTGACCCCTTTAAACGTTTTTTTTCTATTTTCGATAAGCGCTTAATGGCAGCCTCGATTTTTAATATCCCTGACAAATCCGTATCCAGCCGCCAATATGCGGCAATTCGCCGTGGTGGAAAGCTACGGGTATATTTGCATTTAGCGGAACCTTTCACATGTTCCTGATACCGGCGCTCCAGATCAGTGGTATATCCGGTATAATAATTGCCGTTGCTGCATTCCAATAGATAAACAAAATACACCGTCATAAACTAACATTGACGCAATTAATTAAAGTTTTGGCTAATTGTTCAGGAACGGCATAGTGTGGCGCGTGACCGGATTCAAGGCTATGAATGGCACAGGGCCAGCGCTGATGCATAAAGCGCTGCAATTCAATGCTCACTGAAAAGTCCTTTAAACATTCGATATAACTTTTTGGAGTTTGCCCAAATTTCTCCTGGGTCAGCCGCACGTTGCCGTAGAAAGGCAACAACGGTTCGTCCTGCAGGCGTGAAAGCGCCAGTGCAGTCACCTCGGTAGAACAACCGTTATAAAACAATTTATCCAGGCCTGATTTTTCCAGGGTAATGCTTTTGAGTTGGCGATTCATAATCATATTTTTACTGATGCCGATAATATGCGATCTTCTGGAAATGTCCAACAAACATTCGCCATCCACGGGTAAAAACGCCGAAACATATATCAGGTGCCGGATCGGTATGTTCTGCGCAACCTGGCTGATGACCATACCGGACATGCTGTGCCCGACTAATACCACCGGTGTCTTTTTTAGCAGGTCCTGAATTTTTTGACAAACATGGTTAACGTAAGTGTGGAGGTTAATAGCCTGGAATTTCATGCCCGCATGACAACCGTGTCCGGGTAAATCCAGCAAACACACTGGAAATCCGGCTTTGCGCAATAAAGTTCCCACAGTCTGCCAGCCTTCACTGTCCTGCCATGATCCATGTAATATCACAAACATAAATTTCCTGATAGTGTCTCCTGTAGGATGGGCGATAGTGGTTTCGAACCACTGACCCCTGCCGTGTGAAGGCAGTGCTCTACCACTGAGCTAATCGCCCAAAAAACGCGATTATACCTCCAGTTGAGTTATCTGAATAGTTTTGCTATCTTTAAAACATGAAGATTTTTTAAGGCATCACCTATAAATGAACATCAACCCTATGCCTCGCGGGAAATCAATCGTTGAAATATTCACATCATAAACATACTTTCGGCGGCTTTGGTTTGCTTGCTTTGGCGCAAACTATGGTGGCCGTTAATATCGTTGGCTCCAGGTACCTCATTTCCTCCGTACCCATTTTGTTTCTTATCACCGGCCGGTTCTTAATCGCTGCAGTTTTTTTGCTGCCAATGCACTGGTTGACGTGGGAGCGGGAAATAAGCCTGCGCGATCATTATAAAATTCTGGATAAAACTTCCTGGATGCTGATAATCATGCAAGCTCTTTGCGCCGGGACTTTCTTTAATTTCTTGATGGTATTGGGCCTGCGTTACACTGACGCGCAAACCGCAGGCATTATTACCAGTACGCTTCCTGCGCTAATTGCAGTCGCTTCCTGGCTGGTTTTAAAGGAACAGTTCACCTTTAAAAAAAGTATTTGTGTGGCTTGCGCTACGCTCGGCCTGATTGTGATCAGCGCTCACCAATTGGGGTCGGCACGAACGCAAACGTCTTTTGTGGGCAACGTACTGATTTTTTTAGCCCTGCTGCCGGAAGCCACTTATTATATTTTAGTGAAGTTTCAAAAAAAGCGGTTGCCGATTTTTTTAATGTCTGGAACCATTAATGGTATTAACGCGCTTATTTTAATACCGGTGATGCTATGGCAGGTCGACTGGGGCGCCATTCATTTAACGGGATTTGATTTCATCATTTTAATCATGATTGGCTTATCTTCCGGCCTTTTTTACGTGTTATGGTATTTAGGAGCGGATAAAGTCGACTCCATCCTGGCAGCACTGGCAACGGCTGTCATGCCTATCGCTACGGTGGTGCTTGCATGGCTCACGCTCGGCGAAACAATTACTCTCTATCATTTAATCGGCATGGGCTTGGCCATTGTTTCGATTATCTCGTATGCTATATAAAAATCATCGGAGGATAGAACATGGGATGTTCATTTTCACTCGGGAATGGGGACGCGTTAAAAAATCCCAGTCAGAAGCGGCAAATTAACCGTCAAATGTTCGCTATCATTGCGCCCCGATATCAATGGATTACTCGAATACTGTCCTTCGGTCAGGATCTTTTTTGGAAACAGTCTTTAATCCGCGCCGTTCCTGATCAGGTCTCTCCACTGTGTCTCGATTTGGCCTGTGGCCCCGGCGACATTAGCCGCCTGCTGGCGGATCGTTTTAACAGTGGCAGGGTGATCGGAGTCGATATTTGCCCAGAGATGCTGCATTTGGCCAGCCGCCCACAACGGCCATCCAATTTATATTATGTATTGGCGGATATGCAGTCCTTACCCGTCGCGGACCAATCTTTGGATATCATTACCGGTGGATACGCATTACGCAATGCTCCAGACCTGAATGTGCTTTTACAGGTCATTTTCCAAAAATTAAAGCCCGGGGGCGCGGCGTTATTTTTAGACTTCTCCCGACCCACACATCCGCGCAAGGCGCGCATACAGGCTAAATTACTAAAATTCTGGACACGCTTGTGGGGAAGAATTTTCCACGGCAACGCCGAAGTTTATGGTTATATCGCCGAAAGTCTGGCGTTATTTCCCAACGCAGAGGATTTGCGTGAACGAATTATGTCCGCTGGTTTTAGCCAATATTCCTGTCAGGAATATTTGGGAGGATTCACCGCCTTAATAAAATTCCGGAAACCATGAATAACAGTTACATTATTGACTTAGGCATTGCCAATCCCGCATTCCGACTGAGTCAGGAACAGACTGCGGAATACCTGGCGAAAAAATTGGGTTTTGATGAAAGAAAAACCAAAAAACTCGTTCGCCTTTATAAAAAAACCGCCATCCAGTATCGCCATACTGTCCTCGACCCTCAAGACGAGTCACTGGCCACTCCTCTCTCTTCGACTGCCGTGCGTATGAAAATTTATGAAGCTCATGCCCTCGATCTGGCGATGGCGGCGATTAATCAGGGTATAGATAAGGCTTATTTTTCTAAAATTACCCATCTTATCACTGTCAGTTGCACGGGTATGTACGCGCCTGGTCTCGATATCGAACTCACCCTAAAATTGAATTTAGCTTCTCACGTCGAACGTACCTGCATTAATTTCATGGGATGTTACGGCGCCATCAACGCCTTAAAAATAGCGGACCATATTTGCAAAAATAACCCAGAGGCTTATGTGTTAGTGGTATGCGTGGAATTATGCACACTGCACTTTCAACCGATGGCAAGTATGGCTAATTTCATCGCCAATGCTATATTCGCGGATGGCGCGGCCTGTGCTCTGGTCCATGGGCGTCCGGCGGGTGACCGGAGTTTACGCCTGCAGGCATTTCGCTGTGAATTGGCTCCTTCCGAACAGCCGGCGATGGCCTGGTATGTGCGCGACCGGGGATTTGATATTATCTTATCCAGCTACGTGCCCATGATCTTGGGCAACCATATTCAGGAACCTACGCAAAAATTACTGGCCAGTTTAAATTTAAAAGCGGATGACATCGATTTTTTTGCCATTCATCCCGGCGGCAAAGAAATTCTGGCCGCAGTGGAAAAGGCACTCTCTATCGATCGCGAAAAAAACCAGGAAGCGCATGAAGTACTCAATGATTATGGCAACATGTCCTCGCCCACGATTTTATTTGTTCTCAAAAAATGGTTTGATAAAATTTCTCCCGCCCACCACCAAAAAACTATCCTGGCCATGGCGTTCGGACCCGGCCTCACCATAGAATCCGCGCTGTTAGAAGCTCACTCTATTCCCTCGAATTCGGGAGGATTAAATCGCAGGAAAGAAAATCATGATTTTTAAAAGCTCCCGGTGTACGGAGAAAGAATGGCTGGACGATTTTTCATTGTCAGGCCCGGACCTCGAAAAAAATTTATATAATCTGGGTCTGGCCAACCGCTTTCTGGGAGGCAATCGCGTCATTACAAAGGCGCTCAGCCAAATTATCCGGCGGCAACCGGATTTGTGCCAAAAAACTCTTCACATTGCCGATTTGGGTTGTGGCGGCGGAGATATACTGCGAACTGTGGCCCAGTGGACTGATAAAAAATCCCTGAAATGCAGACTGACGGGCATCGATGCCAATCCAGCCAGCATTCATTTCGCAGAACAAAAATCACAACAATATCCCAATATTGATTATCAGGTCGTCAATGTTTTTTCAGCAGATTTTCAGAAGCAAAAATTCGATATCATTTTATTATCGACGGTCTGTCACCATTTTAGCGACCAGGAGTTAATCCGGCTCTTCACTCAATTAAAAAATCAGGCCCGTGTCGCCATCATCATCAGTGATTTACACCGTCACTGGTTCGCCTATTATGCTACTCAACTACTGACCCGAATTATCAAAAGTTCCTGGCTGGAAAAACACGATGGTCCCTTATCGGTCAGAAAAGCTTTTAAATATCAGGAATTAAAAATCCTGCTTTGCAAAAGCGAAGTAATTAGCCACCAAATCAAATGGCGCTGGCCTTTCCGCTGGCTGATTTTGATATTTTGACTTTCCCTTTTGAAAATGAACCCCAAGCAACAATTAATGACTGATGACAATGAACAAAAAATGGAATTTTCCAAGAACATTTAACCCGGAAGGCTACTACGAACGTGAAAGAATAGGTGATTTCTTCAATTTCTTAGCTTTTATTTCGGAAAAAAATCTTTTTTCAGAGTTTCTTTAAATGAAAAAGGACAGGATTTGGGAAATATTTTTTCATCGAGACCCGTTTCTCTTGCAGCTATTAACAATGCTATTTCGTAAGCATCGTTGAGCTGTTTGACCAACTCATGCTTTAAACTTGGGCTTTCCTCTAAAGGACCCTGAACTTTAAGACGTTGTTCTTTAATAGTCAGTTCCCAACTTTTACCTCTGCGTCCGGATTGAAATTTCCACTTCAGAAGGTGAGATAATAATAAAGCTAATCGATTGATAAGCTCACGCTTATTGCCTTTTCCCATACTCTCGATTTCCTCGGCCACGTTTTCCAAATCAACTTCTGACAACCTGCCTTCCCTGATCAACGCAGCATTGTGCAAAGACCATGCGTAAAAGTCTTTGTCGTATTCACTCGGTTGTAGTTTATGACTCATAAATGCCTCCAATTGCAAGTTTTTATATTGTATCACATCCCTTTAAATTTCGTGATAGTAGCCGCTAAAACGGTAATAGCTAAAGGCCATTCACCCCATGAGTTTCTGATATATCTTGGTAACTTTAAATACATTTTCGTCTAATTGTGTTTCAGATACGGTTAACTCCAGTGATTATATTAAAAAAATGCGCTTAAGAGACAAAGAGTTAGCGAAAGGGTGGGGACAAATTGTCACCCCCCCTTGTTTAGATACTCAAGGTGGTATGCAAAAAGTTGCATGTGCGAACACTGCAGGTATTTTTCGCATTATTCAATCAATCCCATCTCCAAAGGCGGAACCGTTTAAGCGATGGTTAGCAGAAGTTGGCTATGAGCGTGTGCAAGAAATAGAGAACCCTGAACTGGCTACTCAGCGTACTAGAGAGTTGTATAAAGCTAAAGGTTATTCTGATGCCTGGATTGAAAAGCGTATGCGGGGAATAGCGATTCGTGATGAATTGACTGAAGAATGGAGAAAGCGGGGCGTTCAGGAATCAAAAGATTTTGCTATATTAACAGCTGAAATTTCTAAGGCCACTTTTGGGATGACTCCCACTGAGTATCAAAAGTATAAAGGCTTACGCCGAGAAAATTTACGTGACCACATGACTGATCTAGAGCTGATTTTTTCGATGCTTGGTGAAGCGTCTACTACTGAAATTGCTCATAATCGTGATGCGCAAGGTTTCGAGCAAAACAAAACCGCAGCCAAAGCTGGGGGGAAGATTGCTGGTGGTGCGCGTAAAGAACTGGAAAAAGCTAGTGGTCAGAAGGTCATGAGTAAAACTAATTATTTGCCTGAGACTAAGAAAATAAAAGAAACAGCCTAATATTTTGATGTTGTGTTGGAACCTAAAAGTGCGCGTTCCAGTTGGTGCATATCCTTTTTCGAGAGATTGAATTGCCAAAATTTATAGAAATATTAAATATATCAAACATCAACTGAAGCGAATCGAACACTCGACCTACTGATTACGAATTCTAAAAAATCGAGTTTTAACGGGTTTTAAGCAATTCTACAAAATCGCATTAAATTATAAAATACCTTGAATTATAGATATTAAATTGTCATAATTGGTTATAAGTTCTGGGATGAGTTTTTTGCTATTCCTTCTACATAGTTTCTACATGGGAGAACTACTGATGCGTTTAACCAAGACCGTTGTTGATAACATCCAAGCCCCTACTGACCGCGATCAAGCTTTTCACCGTGACGCGCAACTCAAAGGCTTTGCCGTGCGTGTAACTGCCAGTGGCGTTAAAAGCTTTATCGTGGAAAAACTGGTCAGCGGCAAAGTCCGGCGCATGACCATAGGCCGTTATGGGGAAATCACTGTGGAGCAAGCCCGAAAAGAAGCGCAAAAACTGTTAGGCAAAATTGCTACGGGAATTGACCCTCGTGCCGAGAAGCAGGCTATTGAACTTCACGCCACCACCCTCGGCCAAGTCTTTCAGGACTATATCCAAGCCCGTAAAGAATTAAAGCCCAGAACCCTTTATGACTACCGGCGGGTGATGACCTGCGTTTTCTTTGAATGGCAAAATAAGCCACTACTCGCCATCACTAAAGATAAGGTCGCCAAACTTCACACACGGCTAGGCGAAGAACAAGGCCATGCTTATGCCAATTTAGCCATGCGGTTACTACGCGCCTTATTTAATTTCGCCGCCGGGCAATATGAAGACGCTCAAGGCCACTCCTTAATTACTGATAACCCCGTCAAAAGATTATCTCAAACCCGCGCTTGGTATCGAGTCGAGCGGCGGCAAACCTATATTAAGACTTATGACTTAGCCGCATGGTATCAAGGCGTTATCAAGCTGGAAAATACCACATTAAGGGATTATTTATTGCTTTCTTTATTTACCGGATTGCGACGCAATGAAGCCGCCACCATGAAATGGAGCGATATTGATTTAAAGGCAAAAACGCTCACAATTCCAGATACCAAAAACCATCAACCGCATACCCTGCCCCTGGCCTGGTGAAAATCACCCATGAATTGCCCGATAACCTACAGAAAAATTGGTTCAAATTTTATTCTTTAAAAATTCGATCCTATCTCAATAAAATTTGTTGTTCCGTTTTTTCTTATTTTAAATTAGTATCTTTTGCATTACTATGTATTGGGTAATTCAAAAGGAATATTTAATTATGGAAAATTTTAAAAGCCCGGTTAAAAAGCTCACTGTGTTTTTTAAACATAGCCGGGATAAATGGAAAGAAAAATGTAAACAAGCCATGCTGGATATTCGAAGCCAGAAGAAACGCATTGAATTTTTGGAAACAAGTAAAGCAGAATTAAAGTCTCGATTAAAGGAATTAAAAGCACAAAATAAGCAATTACAAGATGATATTAAAAAATCTGAAGCTGGTAAAAAAAAATTACTGAAAAATTAGACAGCGCGACAGCATTCATTGAAAATGAAAGCAACAGAAAGATGACGGCATTAGTAAACAGTCGGAATAATTTATTTTACCATCATTATTCTGCGATACAAATCTTTTATTTTATATCTCTTGTGATGACAGCGATTGGACTTCGCGCAAGCTGTCGTGCCATTGAAATTAGCGCCCGTATTTTTGGCGTAGACATGTCAATACCCTCCTGGTATTCAGGTCGTCTGTGGTTGATGCGATTAGGTTATTACAAATTGAATAGGGCAAAAATAAAAGCGGATGATTGGATATGGATCATTGATCATTCAGTGCAAATTGGAGAAGAAAAATGCCTGGTCATATTAGGTATTCGTTTATCCGATTTACCTATTGGTAGATCTTTGAGATACGAGGATGTTGAACCAATCGAGCTTATTCCGGTGACGAAATCTAATGGCGAAAAGGTATATGAGCAATTAAATGCAACCGCTAAAAAAACAGGTATCCCAGCGGAAATTGTTGCAGATAAAGGCACTGACATAAAATCCGGCATTAATCGTTTTTGTGCTGAGCATCAAAACACGCGTTATATTTACGACATAAAGCACGCACTGGCTACTTTATTAAAAAATATATTAGAACATTGTGAAGTATGGAAAGCGTTTATTAAACTATGCCAGTCGACAAAAAATCATCTTCAGCAAACAGAGTTAGCCTACTTATCTCCACCAAACCAAAAATCAAAATCACGATATATGAATATTGAAACATTGATAAATTGGAGTAGTCATATAATTCTTCTGTTAGAAAATAAAAATACATCGAAAAAAATACGTGAGAAATTTGTCTGGGTGAATGAATATAGATTTGCAATAAGCAGATGGAGAAATATGATGTGTGCTGTTTCGTGCACAGAAAATTTCGTTAGAAATAATGGTTTATATACAAATGCTCATCTTGACTTGCAAAGAGTACTGGAAGAATTAAAACTTTCAGATCATGCAGATATATTTAATCAGAAAATGATCGCGCTTGTTGAAAAAGAATCATCTTATGCAAAACCAAAAGAACGTTTGTTAGGTAGCAGTGAAATTATTGAATCATTATTTGGGAAGCAGAAAAATATTGAAAAACAACAGGCAAAAAATGGTTTTACTGGATTGTTATTATCTCTGGCAGCTTGCGTCTCAAAAACAACAATAGATGTGATTAAAAATGCAATGGAATCAGTAAAAACAAAAACTATAATTGAATGGCATAAAAAAAATATTGGAAAATCAGTTCAGGCGAAAAGAATTTCAGCGTTTCGTTTTCCAAAAATATTGGAACAAAAAGCGTACCAAGAATTATTTGTTTCTACTGGATGATTTTCACCAGGCCACCCTGCCCCTATCTGTTTTCTTAGATGAGTTACTCACTCGCCGCTACCAGAACCCCAGTAGTGAATATGTTTTTCCCGGAACCGGCCAAGGCGGCTACATTGTCGAGCCACGCAAGCAAATGGCCAAAGTGTCACAGATGTCCGGCGTGAACTTTACAATGCATGACCTACGCCGCACCTTTATTACTGTTGCTGAAAGTTTAGACATTTCCGCCTATGCTGTTAAACGCTTGATTAACCATAAAATGACTAGCGACGTAACCGCTGGTTATATCATTTCTGACGTAGAAAGATTAAGAAAACCAATGCAACTCATTACCGATAATCTGCTGAAATTTATTGGAATCGAAAAATCCTCCACGGTTGCAATAACCCCTTAATCACGACATAATTTATGAATTCACACTTTATGGATAATATATGAAAAAACAAATCGCCCTAAAAAAAGAAACTGCATTACGCCTAGATAAAAATTACCTAGAGTTTTTTCGCACAATTAAAGATCAGCTAAAGACTACGCAAATTAGCGCAGCCCTAGCCGCCAATAAGGAACTAATCAAGTTTTATTGGAACGTAGGCTCCGCCTTGATTGAAAAACAAATTGCTTTTAAGTGGGGAGAACATTTTTTAGAACAATTTTCGCATGATATTCGCCAAGCATTCCCAGAAATGCAAGGTTTTTCAGTTCGAAATCTCCAAAGAATGAAGCAATTTGCCCATCTTTACCCTGATTTGGCAATTACGCCACAAGCTGTGGCGCAATTGCCGTGGGGGCATATTTCCTTGTTAATTCAATCCATTAAAAGCGACTCAATCCGAAAATGGTATGCCGAACAAACTATTAAAAATGGCTGGTCTCGCTCCGTATTACAACTGCAAATAGAAAGTGATTTATATGAACGCCAAGGAACCGGAAAAAAGAAAATCACTAACTTCCACCAACATTTACCCAAAAGCCAATCTGATTTAGCCAACGAAATTTTGAAAGACCCTTATAACTTTGACTTTCTCACCATTCAAGGCAAGGCTCATGAACGAGCGATTGAGAATGGACTCATTGCCCATATTAGAGACTTTTTATTAGAATTAGGACAAGGCTTTTCTTTTGTCGGCTCGCAAGTTCCATTAACATTTGATGATCAAGAATTTTTTGTTGACTTACTATTTTATCATTTAAACCTTCGCTCATTTATTGTTGTGGAATTAAAAGCTAAGAAATTCAAACCCGAACATACCGGGCAGCTCGGTTTTTACTTAGCCGCAGTTGATGATTTACTCAGAAAAGAAGGCGACAATCGCACCATCGGCATCATATTATGCCAATCTAAGAATAAAATTATCGCTGAATATGCTTTACGAAATATTAATGCCCCTATAGGCATTTCTGAATATTCTTTATCGAAAGCATTGCCCAAAGAATTCAAATCCAGTTTACCCACTATTGAAGAAATTGAAACAGAATTAAATTTAATAAAAACCCCACCCACTAAAAATAAAAAAATTCGCTCCAAATATGAAAAAGTAGCGAAAAATAAAGTTTAATTTTCAAAGGAGGATCATGATGGCAAGAAAAAGGAAACCAGATTTCAGTTATTGGGTGAGGCAATCCACCTGGACGCTTGAAGAAGCGGCGTTGATTATCAATGGCATAGAACCCGTTCAAGGCGGCGATGCATCCATACTTTTTAATGATAAAACGACTAAACCACCTAAAAAATTACAAACCACTTATGAATTATTTAAAAAGGTACCTAGAAATTTCCATTATCAACAGGAAGGTTTGATTTCTCCTCCTACGGCAATCCATATTGCCAGAGAGAATAATTTATTGCATTGGGAATTTGATGACGCTTTTTTGAAAGCTTATACTGAATACCTCAACGAAGAAGAAATGAAATATAATGGAGAGGATGATGAAGAATATAATGAGTTTCTCGCTTCACGCGAACGGCGAAATTTATTAAAAACTATCGGTATTTTTGTAAAAATTTTTGTTGCTGAAAAAGATCACTCTCCAAAATATTTACGTGGAGATAAAATTAATGCCTCACAAATCTCAAAAACTCTTATTGAAAAGGCAGAATCATTAGGGATAGAAACGGAAGGTTTAAAGAGTTTGGATCGCAAGATCACGGCTGCATTGGATATTTTGGATGAAGAATCCAATAATGAACCTAATGATTAATTTTGTAATTACAAACGAGATTTTGTAATTACAACAACTTGTATGAGTTTTCAGTCATCCTACCTGTTAGTACTAACTAACTGGAGAAAAAGACATGAACACTCAATTATCCCGATTGGATTTGATGCGAGAATACGAACTCGCCCCCGATTCTGCGTTATTTTCCCAAGAAACCGTTGCCGCTATCCGCGGTTGCTCTATCGCCCTGATTGAGCGTGACCGCTGGATAGGTACGGGTGTGCCGTTCATTAAAACTGGCCGTTTGGTGCGGTATCGCAAGAAAGATATTTGCGAATGGCTGGCAGGCCATACAGCCTTTCAATCAACGACTCAAGCCCAGCAACAAGAAGCAGGGCAACACGCCGCCACCAAGAGGAGGCCGTGATGTCCTTACCAAACTCTTACGATGATACCACCATACCAATAACCCAATCATCGAAGGCCGCCAATGCATTTATTGTTAATGATCAAGGCGTATTTTACAGCGATGGAGATGAAAAACGCTGGATATGCTCTCGACTAGACATTCAAGCATTAGTACGTGATAAGGCCTCGGAAAATTGGGGACGATTACTAGAATTAACCGATGCCGACGGCCAATTGCACCGCTGGGCAATGCCAATGGAAATGCTAAAAGGCAGCGGGGAAGAACTACGAGGCGAACTTTTGCGATTGGGTTTACAAATTGCGTCTGGCGTAAAAGCCCGACAAGGATTAGTGGAATATATCACCACTAGCCAGCCAGACACCCGCGCCCGCTGCGTGACTAAAACCGGCTGGTATCATAATGTTTTTGTATTTCCTGATCACACTATTGGCACAACCCATGAACCTATCATTTATCAGGCGGACAACCTTGCTAATCATTATCAACAAGCAGGTAATTTAGCCGATTGGCAAAAATACGTCGCAGCTCATTGCGCAGGAAATTCCAGACTAATATTAGCGGTGGCCTCTGCCTTCGCCGCTTTAATCTTGCATCCCGCAGGTGCGGAATCTGGTGGATTGCATTTTGTAGGCGAATCTAGCACTGGAAAAACGACCGCGCTGAAAGTAGCCGCCTCCGTATTCGGCGCACCGGATTATTTACAACGGTGGCGTGCTACTACTAATGGTATTGAATCCTTAGCCGCACTGCGTTCCGATACCTTATTAGTATTGGATGAATTGGCGCAAGTAGACCCTAAAGAAGCCGGAGAAATTGCCTATATGCTGGCTAACGGCAGCGGTAAAGCGCGCGCCGGAAAAAACGGCGCCACGCGCGCTCGACAAGAATGGCGATTACTGTTTTTATCGGCAGGTGAAGTCGGACTGGCGCAACACATCCGCGAAGCCGGTAAAAGAGCCAAGGCCGGTCAAACGGTGCGCTTGGTAGATATTCCCGCTGATGCCGGGCAAGGTTTGGGCTTATTTGATACCTTGCATGGACAAACATCCGGCGCGGCACTCAGTAAACTATTGAGTGAGGCTACGATTCGTTATTACGGAATCGCAGCTCAATCTTTTTTAGAGTGCATTACCCAGCCCAGCGAATGGGCAAATCTATCCGTTGCTATCAAAAATCATTATCAATCATTTATCGAAAAAAATATGCCGCCCCACTGCGAAGGCCAAGTTCATCGCGTTTGCGAGCGGTTTGCACTGATTGCCGCCGGTGGCGAACTGGCTACGCATTACGGCATTACTGGCTGGCCGGTGGGAGAAACTGAACAAGCCGTCTCACGCTGTTTTCAAGACTGGATTGAATATCGGGGCGGCACGGATAATCAAGAACGATCAGCCATACTCTCACAAATCCGCCGATTCTTTGAAATGCACGGCGAATCCCGCTTTAGTGACTGGGAAACGCAAAATTCCAATACGCTTTATCGGGCTGGGTTTAAAAAAGTCACCCTATTGGGTATGAGTTATTACGTATTACCCGAAGTTTTCCGGGAAGAACTGTGCGCCGGCTTTGATTATCGCGTGGTAACTCGATTATTGTTAGCCGAAGGATGGTTGGAGCCAGGGGAACATCAAGCCCCCTATCGCCGTGAATATTTGCCAAGTATTGGACGATCACGTTGCTATGTCTTTTTACCTCAACTCTGGCAAGATGAAAAATAAAAATCATTTAACTTTCTGCAACAGCCTGTTGCAGAAAGTTCAGCAAAATATAATCCAAGAAACGATCAAATATCAAACAAATGCCTAATGATATTTTGCCCATCTTCTAACAATCGTGTGTATTACATTAGAAATTTTCAAGATAGGTTTTTTGCTTGTCCTGCTTGTCCCTTTTGTCCTACCCGTCACAACCAATTGAAATTAAATATTTTTACGACTGATCTATAATGGGACAAGCTCTTAAAACCCACTTGTCCCGTTTGTCCTATTTTGACTAAAATTTATTCCAGCAGGACAAACGGGACAAGTACGCTTTTCGTGCTTGTCCCATATAAACTAATAAGAAATCAATTATTTTTCATAAAGTTAAAACCGCCGGGACAAGA
Source organism: uncultured Pseudomonadota bacterium (assembly GCA_963832945.1). Classification (GTDB taxonomy): domain Bacteria; phylum Pseudomonadota; class Gammaproteobacteria; order Coxiellales; family Coxiellaceae; genus JAFEDN01. Next base: position 86,440 of record CAWHVV010000014.1, on the reverse strand, counting down.
GGGACAAGCAGGACAAGTCAAAACGACAATTCTCAAAAAATTTCCCGGCAAAAGGGACATTCTGAACGTTGCGACCCAAAGCGGGTTCTGCTAAGGTATGTATTAAGTTGAAGTCTCCGCCCTCCCTTGAGTTTTCAGGCATAAAGGCAGAGACTTCTGCGAAGCGTCCCACCACCGTACGGTAATACGATGATGAGACTAGCCACAACCAACCACTAAGGAGTTGATCATGGTTAAAGCCATTGTATCTGAAAATTCGTCTTTCGTCCTACCTTCGCATCGAGGTTTAACGCCTCTGGAAATTGTTCAAGACTGTCTGGAAAAAACACAATTATTGTCTGTGTTGGGTATTGGTAACGCCCAGCAAATGGAGCAGGCGCAATGTCTGCAATTGTTGTCCATGCTGGATGACTGGAACGCCATTGCGCAATACCAGCTCGAAACAGTGATGACAACACGCATCGAGCCAGTGAAACAGTCATAATGAAAAACAATCCTGAGCGTAATCAATCTGATGTCTTTTCATGATTTATTGCCGCTCAGGATTTTTTTATCCCATCCATAATTGGCCATTGAAAATGTTATTTAAAAAAATATTTTTAATTTCAAATATAATACGAATTGAAAATAAAAATATATCTAAAAAAAATTTAATTATAAAGTTATTTTCATTTAAAAAAATAGAAATAATTATTCTTGAAAAAATCTATATTTCAGAAAAAAATTATACTTAAATGTTAACGAAAATATTTCATTAATGCTCCTAAAAAAATATAATTTTGTAAAAAAATAAATTAAGAATTATCTCAGATTATATACAAATTACGTTGTCTAGGCATTTTTTGGAACCACACCTTTCGCAACATGGTTGCTTTTACGAAAAACCTCAATCATTCAAGACCTTAAATCGCGAAACGATCATGCACGAAAAAAAGCTGTTTTTTGCCAAAGTGATGCAGCGCTGCATCACTTTTCCCTATTAAATATAATTTTAATTTTCGCCCTTAATACTTCTTAGTTTTATTTAATACTTATTCCGTTTTTCATGCTGCAAAATGCAGCACTCAGTGCATCAAAGTGCATCACTTTTTCTATAAAATCTGCTATAATTAACGGACATCTTTTGAATAAAATTCAAAGAAAATATGTCCTCACAAAAAAATATGGAGAATTTTATGTACCGTCTGACAATAAATCTAAGTGATGTATATTTTGAAAAAATCCAAAAGAATGCTAAGAATAAATCACTTTCCTTATCAGAATACGGACGAAAATTGATTGACTTTGGGTTACAAGCCGAGCAGGTTATGACCGAAAAAGGTATGAACAACACCCCTCTATCAACATGCCCTCCAGGCATCAACGAACCGGAATTATCTAAAAAAATCTTAAAAAACTTATTAGCTTGGCAACTAGAATCTCGCTTTCTAATTCGAAGCATAGTAGAGCAAGATTATAACGATGTAAAAATTCAATCTACAGATCTTTTAACTCAAGCCAAAAAAATTGCACGACAGCAAATAAACGTAATGCTCGGCGAACCTAAAGATTCTGAAGATTTTTAATTCCATTGTTATTATAATGGTTTTATTAAATAAAAAAGTAAAAGAATTATAACATATACCCAATCCTTAGAGTAAATAGAGATCACAGTAATAAAATTATCTCTTCTTTCAAGATATTGAAATAAAAATTCATACATGCCAAGATTCATAGGTGTCAGATTCGGACAAATAATCATATCCGACATGACATTTCTTTTTAATGTATTGTTTTTAAATATCTATTTATGCGAATGACACAGCCATAATGCATAATTATGTGTTACGAGTAGGAAAGATAGGGTCTGATATGCTGCTTAAAATAAACCATATAAAAAATATCGGCCGCTTCTATGAAGTGGTGCCAAAAAGCACACCGGAATCCAGTTGCACGCTTGAACGCTTCAATCTCATTTATGCTGATAATGGCACCGGCAAGACGACACTAGGCGCGATCATCAAATCACTAGCATACAATGAACCGGAACGCATCCTCTCTCGCAAAACTATTTCAAGCGCTGGGCCGTGCGAAGCCAGCCTACAGATAGATGATAAGCAATGCCATTTTTTGAATGGCGTCTGGAAAAAATCATCGGATTCCCGCTTTGCAATTTTTGATGAGGAGTTTATCGAGAAGAATATTTTTTCAACCTCAGGAGTGAGCACTGATCACAAGCGCCAGTTGTTTAATTATGTTGTCCTGGGCGAAGAGAATGTAGAAAAGGCGCGTGAGCTACAAGAGTTGGTGAATACAAAAATTCCTGATGCTACCAAGGATATTATCTCCTTAGAAACCCAGCTTAAGACGACAGTGGGCATAGCAGATATTAAAGTGCTACTCGATACGAAGGAACTGTCGCCAGAGGATTTTACAAAGCTAAAAATAGAAGTCAGCGAAAAAGATACACAGCTCAAAAATTCGGAGCATATTAAAACCCACAAAGTCTTAGATAAACTGCCTGCTGTAGCGTGGCCTGACTTTTCCTCGGCGCTTGCGCAAAGTCTTGATGAGATCGGCAACATTGATGCATACAAAACCCATATTCAAACCAATCAAAAATGGTTAAAGCACGGACTCACTATTCAAAAAGATAACGACCAATGCCCATATTGTTTTCAAGACCTCAAAGGCAGTGAAGCGATTGCAGCCTATAAGCGATTTTTCTCAGAGCAATGTCAGGCGCTTATTAATCAGATAACCGGTCTAGCAACCGAAGTTTCTACTAACTTTTCTCATGATAAGGCGCTGCTGATTGAAAAAACAGTTAGTGGAAATAACGAGAGCTGCACTTTCTGGCAGGCAATGGACAATACCATCCCGGCAATGATTTCTTTTGTCGAAAATTATGCGGAACTGATTAAGGAATTTAGGGAAACACTTTCATATCTGATTGAACAGAAACAGAAGAATATTTTGCTGCAAGTGCAGCTAACTACAACAGACGAAGCGACATTGAAAATTATGGAGGAACTGACCTCAGCAATTAGGGCTTATAATACTGCGGTTGACGCAGCAAATGTAAAAATTGCTGCTATCAAAGCCCAGCATATTAACTTGGATATCTTAAAACAGGAACATGTCAAAAATACAACAATACTGAAATGCCAGCAGGTCGCTTTTCACAATGAAACAACAAAACAGACCTTAACGCACTACTGGACGCTGACAAAAGAAAAGCAAATCTTTACTAAGAGGCTTACTATCTTGCGCAAGGAAATCACTGCCGCGTCGGCAAAGCTGCTAGAAAATTATCAAACCTCTATTAATAAACTTCTTAAAAGTTTTGGCGTGGAATTTCGTATTCATAAAGTGGAGCGTAAAGCCGACACTGCGCGTAAAGAAACACTAACCTTCGCTATCGAACTGAAAGGCATGGCTTTCGATCCTAATGGCTCCCGTGAAACATCTTATTCATTGGCGAATACTCTCAGCAGCGGCGACAGATCGACGCTAGCTTTTGCGCTATTCCTGGCTAAGCTGCAACATACCGACCTTAGTAATACCATTTTAGTGTTCGATGATCCAATTAGCAGTCTGGATTTCTTTAGAAAGCAACAGACCAGTAAGCAAATTACCGCGATCAGTGAGATGGCGAAACAGATAATCGTGCTTACCCATTCAATGGAATTCGCCAAGCTGTTTGGACGTGTGCCGGGAAAGAGTAAATACTTTAAACTATTTAAGGCTGACTCCCTAGCGGGCGTAGTACTGTCACCTTTCAATAAATTGTCAGACATGTGTGTTTCTAAGCATAACGATGAGCATGAAAAGCTACTGACTTACTTAAGCGCACCCGCATCTGTAAAGCGCCTAGATGTCATGAAATCGATCCGCAGCTATGTGGAAACGAAGCTTTGCACTTACTTACCCGAACTGGCGACTCTTAACCCACCGAATTTGGGGAGCTTTATAAAGCATCTTAAACAGAGGCAAATGGATACGAACTATACTGATAAGCTGGAATTGATCAATGACAGTATCGTGATCGAAAACCACGGCGGTGACCCTTTAGCTGATGACCACTGTAATCTGACGGATGATGAACTGCGGAATTTATGTAATCTCGCACTTGAACTAACCGCTCCACCGGACAAAGACGCAGCAGCGCCACCAACGGAAACACAGATTGCTGAAAGGTAGGTCATTGCTTATAACAATTATTTGATAATATTGATTATTGATCGGATAATTTGTGTCAAGCGAGGAAATTGAAACTCAACCTGATTAAAATTCTGAGGGATTGAAAAAAAACACAACAGATTTACTACCATTTTCAAGCCATATGACGTTGCTTAAATGACTTCTTTCATCAAATCTAACAATATGATTTCGCTAGATGAATCCTGAGGACTTAACTCGAAAATCGGTATTCCCAAAACTTTCGAAATAAAATTAGCATGCTCTATCTCTAATTTTTGAAAATAATCTATTTTACTGACTCCTTGAATTTCACCATCTCGTTTTTCTATCCTTTCTGCAATCTTAACAGGATCATCATAGAAAATTATAAGTAATCGAGGAGAGATGTTCTTAAATACATTAGGATCGATTTTATATATTTCCTCTTTCTCCATACGCAAAGTATAATGACCGTCCAATAATAATTGGGTTTCTTCACAGTCGTTAATTGCGTCTATCAGTAATTGCTGATTTCCCATAACATCACTAACTTCATTTTCTAGATGAGGGCATGAAAACATGGCTTTTATTTTTGATCAACTGACTCGCAATTTGGTGAGAATACGAGGTTTTTTCAGAAAGACGCTTACAAAAAACACTCTTTCCTACCCCGTGAATACCACCCAAGAAAATTAAATCCTTCTTTTTCATTTTCTTTCTCCAAAATATCCTTCAAAAATCCTTCATTAATGTACCTAAATGACTGCGGAGGATGGAAACACTCCATTAATTTTTTGGGATCAATCGAAGCCTTAAATTTATGTATTGCTTTAATTTTAATAGCATAACCATTGTTTCTGCCCTTAAAATACTTATGAAATTGTTGCCTAGAAATACCCCCCGCCTCACCGGCAACTTTCCAAAGCGTTGAAGGATGACCTTCAATAATCTTATCTATTTCAATAAACCCCACAAACGCTTTGATTGGAGACGAAGCATAAAGTAAAATATGCTGTACGTCCTCTTTTATCCTTACCTTTCTAAATTCAAATTGCTTTATCCCATCTAAAATTGATTCGGCAAAATTTGGTTTTAATGATAGCAAAACCATTTTATTATTATACATAATCACGAATCCTATTGTATTTTTCAGTATTAATTAAGCGAATGGTTTGGATATTTCCACTCACTATCTTTTGGGACTTAAGCCACTTATACCCTAATGGTTTTGCAAAATGTTTTACCAGTCTAAACAAGATTACTCTAGTCGGCTTCGTTGCCATTTTTTTAATCTCCTCAAAATTATATACCGTTCTTCGAGAAACAATTCCAGCTATTTCCTCTGCACTCTGTGAAATAAAAAAATCTTCGACGACCCCTATTGTAGTTAGAATTTTGAAATCGGTCGATCTATAAAACATAATTATATCCCCGGAATATATTTTCGACAATGGCGCATGACATAAATATGCAAGTTTTATGGCATTCCCCACATCAGAATGCGATGAAAACAACTCCAATTGGTGAGGAACAGGGCAATCGGGAAAAAGGATTGCATGATATTCAGGCTTAATCGGAATTATTAATTTTTGAATATTTTCATCTTCACGATAATGCGGGAAGTACTTTCTGTGATAACAAAAAGGAGATAAAGCCATTGCTTCACTATCAATGGGAGCAGACATAGGGTGACTTTTCACATAGCTAATGTCATTATTATGCAGCCCAATTTCGAAAAAACCAAAATCTTTCAGCATATCCACTAGAGGTTGTTGCTCTCCTTTTTTTACTGTAATAAATATGTTTTCAATATGATTATTCGTAGCATAATAAAATGCAGCTTTTAAAAATAATTCACCTATTTTTCTTCCTCGCACAGTTTCAGCAACTTTAAAAGTACAAAGTTTTAAGGCATTCCCCTGTAAAATTCTCTTATCATCTGTTATTATTGGGTCTTTCTGTACCGCATAAATGCATAAAGCCTCTAGCTCTTCTGTCTCTTCACGTTTATAAATCCAAGCTTTACGCCCGCTTTGGGAAGCTCTAGGAGTCTGTCGGAATGATGGCACTGGAAATAAAATTATTTCAAAAAACCAATACGCCCAAATTATATATGGTTAATTGAAAAAAATTTGAGAAGATTTTTAGTACTGTTATATAAATTTTCGAAAAACACCACTTACCTGTTCTTTATTTATGCTCCATTGACTGCAATTTGATGCAATCTTTTGATATTCCAGGCAGTAGCCATTAATTTCCATTCACCTTTTGCCTTCTCGAACCCCCTTAACATGAACTGTCGAAAGCCCATAACCTGTTTGATAATACCAAAAACAGGTTCCACCGTTGATTTTCGTTTCGCATACAGTTTTTTACCTTCCTGTGTTTTTAATCGGTGTGAAGCACGTTCTGCAGTCGTTGCATTTTCTCCCAGTGGCTCTGGCTCACCAAAACGTTCCGCGGGAGATGGATGGTGTTTTTCACGTTTCTCTGCGATCAATGGATTTATCCCCTCTGCCAGGCACGCCTCAATATTGGCCGCGCTGTGGTAACCCGTATCCGCTAAAAGATCTTTAACCACGGCAACGGATTCTGGCAGTTTCTGTAATTCCTGAATGGCAGGAATAATTTCTTTTTTATCATTAGTATTAATACTGACATGCGCAGCAACAATGAGCAGGCTATCAATATCTACACCGGCCTGAGCATTATAAGATTGTTCAAAACCACCGTCGCTCACTTTCATAATTCGGGACTCTTCATCCGTCAGATTTACCTGATCTTTATCCAGTGGTTCAGCCGATGGGGCGGCAGGTGATTTTCCTTTGGGTGACTGGCCACTATTTTTGATTTCTTCCCGCTTTTTCACCTTCAGATCGTATTCCTCTTTTTCACGCGCGTAGCGTTCCTCGCCCTGGCTGCTATCTTTTTTTTCGCTTCATCTATCGCTTTTAAACGATTTTCACGACGGGTAATTTCTTCAGGAATATTGACTCCCTTATCTTCATTGTCAGTCTGATTGACTCTCTCTGCCTCCCGGAGTAAATCTCTTATTTCGGCTTTTAATTGCTCCTCCAATTTATTCGCATAGCCCCACGATAATGCTTTGTGTTTGCTTGCATTTGCCTTCACTTTTGTTCCATCCAGGCTAATACTTCCCACTTTCCGGATACCCATTTCACCGGCAATCACCAGTATCTGTAAAAATATTTTTTCCAGTTGCGGGAGAAATCGATTTCTAAAGTCGGCGATAGTGTCGTGATCCGGGTGCTGGTTAGCGGCAATATAGCGGAATGCCAAAGACTCCCTTGTGGCTGCTTCAATTTTACGACTCGAAAAAACACCCGTCATATAGCCGTAAAACAATAAACCGATCAAAATTTCGGGCGCATAGGCTTTAGCCCCACCCAGTGAATAACGTTGCTTAATTTCAGAAAAATCCAGCTTCTCAACGATGTCGACAACAAAATAAGCTAAATGATTTTTAGGAAGCCAATCCGTAATGGATGGCGGCAAAAGATAGTCCGTGTCTCTATCATAACTTTTAAAAACAGATGTCATCATCGCTCCACACAGTGATTAATATGAATAATTATATCGATTTAATTTTTAAAAATCAATGAGTTATTTTTATTTTTTGGTCGTTTTTTAATGACGTGAGCCAACTGTTTTTTAGAGAGGGGGAATCTGTTGTCCTTGCTGCTGAAAAAAATCTTTGCCCAAGGTTCTTTTGGGTTAATCAAGGAAAAGTCCGACAGACTCCTAGAGAACCAATCATTAAAACCACGATAAGAATCCCTTAGGCTATCAAAAAAACCTAGATTCACATCTAATAAATATAACTCTACTTCGGATATATTAGGTAATACTACAGGATGTTCACTGTGTAACTGATTAAGCCAAGCTTCGGCGGTTTGAATATAATAAACACGGTGCCCAAGATTATAGCTTTTTGCTTTAGCATGTATCCCATGATCTTCTGTAACTAAAGCATGAACTGCATCACGTTTGATTGCATACAAAATTTCATTATCAACTGCATCATTTTCATTAACTACAGATTCGTTCCATATACACAAAGGCGGATTGGGCAACTCTATATATTTAGAGAGCCTCTCCAACGTTCTTTGTCGTCTTTCTTCATTGACATCACGAGCTATATCTTTTTTAGATGCAGGGTGATAAAAAAGTGAATGGCCATGCTGCATCGCAAGTCTCACGAAGCCGGCGAAACTCTTGCCAAGCACCACATTTGAGTCTTCAAGAGGAATTAAAATATTTGTATCAAGCAAGAATCGCATCGTGTGATTCCTAAATAAAAACTTTTAAATCTACGGGAAAAGTTGATTTTAGCCTGTAGTATCGCCTACGGCAACAATCCAGGGATGCGCAATATAAGCTCACTTAGACAATACACCATATAATTTATAAAAGTGGACCGAGTTTAGAAAAGAAGACCCAAGAAGACCTGAAGACCCCAAGCCTTCCCAATCATTCTACATATATTCTACACAGAATTGACTTATTGCGAAAATAAATTTTAACCCTTTGATTTTATTATGCCGATGAAGTGAATCGAACACTCGACCTACTGATTACGAATCAGTGCGCCATAGAAAACTCACTACCTTATACGTAAGCATCGTTAAGCCGTTTGTCTAACTCAGGCTTAGACACTCTTATGCCGGTTCGAGTTTCGCAAAACCGGCCACCAGCCACTTGACGCCATGTCGATCGAATTTGACCTGAATGCGCGTATGGTCACCCTTGCCTTCGGCGCCTACAATCAGGCCTGTGCCAAAACGGGCGTGCTTCACGCGCTGACCTATCCGGAAACCCGGTATCTGGGAAATGTCTTCTTCCGCGGGATATTCCCGAAAAGCGGACGGGCGGGAAATTTGCACCGCAGGACGCACCGCTTCAATCAGTTCCGACGGAACTTCCGCTATAAAACGTGAAGGCACATTAAATTTTTCCATGCCATGCAGAAAGCGCGTTTCCGCATAGGAAAAATAGAGCCGCTGCATGGCGCGGGTCATGCCCACATAACATAAACGACGCTCTTCTTCCAAACCGCTGCCTTCTTCCATCGACATCTTATGCGGAAATAACTCTTCCTCGAGTCCAACCATAAAAACGATAGGGAATTCCAGACCTTTTGCGGAATGCAACGTCATCAGATGCACACAATCTGCATTCGCGGCGGCCTGCCCTTCTCCGGCTTCCAGAGCCACGTGCGCCAAAAACGCATCCAGCAATGTTAAATTTTCTTCCTCTTCGCGCGGACGGAATTGTCGGGTAGCAGAGATAAGCTCTTCCAAATTTTCTATCCGCGAAACGCCCTTTTCAGTTTTATCTTTGGCATGGTGCGCCAGTAAACCAGTGGTATGCAACATCTCATTGGTTTTCTCATCCAGGGTTTTAGTTTGACCATTCTGCGCAAGCGTACGGATTAAATTTAAAAAAGCCTGCAAGGCATTCGCTGCCCGGCTGGACAATTCCCCATTCGCAATCACCTGCTCGGCCGCCATGCCATAAAGAAATCGTATTCAGACGGGCTTTTTCACGCAGTACATTCAGAGTGGTTTCACCAATACCACGGGTCGGCAAATTCACCACTCGCTCGAAAGCGCCATCGTCGTGGGGATTAGCCAATAATCGCAAATACGCCAGGGCATCCTTAATTTCAGCACGCTCGAAAAATTTTAAGCCACCGTAAATATGATACGCTATCCGCGCATCGAGCAGCTGTTCTTCTAAAATACGCGACTGTGCGTTAGAACGATATAAAATCGCCATATCTTTATAGGCATAACCCTGCCTTGCCCATTCGCGAATAGTTGAAACCACATAATGCGCTTCGTCACGCTCATTAAAAGCAGTGTATAAAGTGATGGGAACGCCGGTTTCGCCGTGAGTCCATAAATTTTTTCCTAAACGATTTCGATTGCGGCTGATCACGGCATTGGCAGCCTGCAGAATGGCGCCGGTGGAACGATAATTTTGCTCCAGACGGATAGTTTTCACATCCGGAAATTCCTGGGTGAAACGCTGCATATTCTCAATTTTAGCGCCGCGCCAGCTATAAATGGATTGATCATCATCTCCCACCGCCATTAACCAATTATTTTCACCCGCCAGTAATTTCAGCCAGCTATACTGTATTGACATTGGTATCCTGAAATTCATCCACTAGAATGTGGCGGAAACGCTGCTGATAGTGCGTTCTTATCTCTTCATGTTGCTGCAATACTTCCAGAGACCGCAATAATAATTCTGAAAAATCCACCAGCCCGCTGAGACGGCATATTTCCTCGTAAGCGCCATACACTTTCTGCATGACTTCATCAAAATAATTATCCATCCCCGCCGGGAGTTTTCGGACGCAGTCCTTCTTCTTTATTTTTATTGATAAACCATTGTGATTGCTTCGGCGGCCAGCGGGTTTCATCCAGCTCTAAATTTTTATGGACCCGTCGAATGAAACGGTACTGATCATCGGCATCGAGAATCTGAAAAGATTGTGGCAAGCCGGCCGCTTCCCAATGCGTTCGCAATAGACGATGCGCCAAACCATGAAAAGTACCCGCCCACATACCCGCGAGCGGAATTCCCAGTAACGTTTCAATTCGCGAACGCATTTCATAAGCCGCTTTATTGGTAAAAGTAACGGATAAAATAGAATACGGAGAAACATGTTCATGAACCATTAACCAGGCCATGCGATGCACCAGCACCCGGGTTTTGCCACTCCCTGCTCCGGCCAGTATCAACAGATGCCCCGGCGGCGCGGAAACAGCGGCGCGTTGGGCGTCGTTGAGAGATTGCAATAAACTTTCCATGCCGCATTGTAGCAAAGAATAATTTTTAGAGGTATATACCTCTCACACCTGAAGATGCAAAGTTTTAGCATCCCATTGACACATCGCACTCGCCGAGTTGCTCAATCGCCAAATCTTGAAATACAATGAGTATTCCGGCGCTTTGGCTCAATCGCAACTCGGCGATTGCTCGGTCACTGGGCGCTAAAACTTTGCATCTTCAGGTGTGAGAGGTATTCACAACGATGAAAATTAATGCGTCCATCCGTCAATTTGGTCAATTAACACCGCAGATACACCCATCTGCATTTGTGGATGAGACCGCGTTGGTGATAGGCCAGGCGGTTCTCGATGAAGACTGTTCCCTATGGCCGATGGCCGTTGTCCGCGCCGATATCAATGTCATTTCCATCGGCAAGCGCAGTAATATTCAGGATGGCACAATAATCCATGTCACGCATGCCGGAAAATTCAATCCTCAAGGCTACGCCACCGTTATTGGCAATGACGTTACGGTGGGGCATCGCTGTATTTTGCACGGTTGCCGCATCGGCGACCGCTGTTTGGTAGGCATGGGCGTGTGCCTCATGGACGGCGTGACCGTCGAATCAAATGTTATCATCGGAGCCGGCAGTCTGGTGACTCCCGGTAAAACCCTCACCGGCGGATACCTATGGCTAGGCTCACCCGCCCGCCGCGTTCGTCCTCTCAACGACCAGGAACTGGAATTTCTCGGCTATTCTGCCAATTATTACGTCCAGTTGAAAAATCAGCATCTTTTACGGACAGCTTTTAGTGAGTAGTGCATAATAAAAGCCATCACTACCTTGCGCGACAGGCAATAATTGATGCCCTATTTTTTGCGGAATGCCGGGTTTTAAGGCGACAGGTAAAGAAACGGCATCGTGATGATCCCGGCAGAAACTTTCAATCGTTTCCGTGTTTTCCTCGGTAAAAATAGAACAGGTTGTATAGAGCAAATGACCGCCAGGTTTTAACAATGGCCATAATACCGTGAGCAATCGCATTTGCTGACGTGCGCCGGCCATAATGTCAGAAGGCTCGCGTAAAATTTTAATATCGGGATGGCGGCGGATCACTCCGGTACCCGAGCAGGGCGCATCCAGTAAAATACGATCGAATTGCCGCCCATCCCACCATTGTTTGGGATCTGAAGCGTCCGCGGCCAATAACCGTAATGCTGTTGACGATAACTGCAACCGGACAATATTTTCTTCTACCCGGCGTAACCGGTCAGCGTTCTGATCAATAGCGATTAATTCCGCCAGGTCCGGCGCCGCTTCCAGTATATGACAGGTTTTCCCCCCGGGAGCAGCACAGGCATCCAGTATGCGCTGTTGAGGCTTTAAATTGAGCAGCTCCACGATGTATTGACTGGCCGGATCCTGCACACTACAGCGCCCTTCACTAAATCCTGGCAAAAGCTCTACCGCCAGGGGTTGCTCTAACCGTAATGCCGCGGGCAAATCCTCTACAATAAAAGAATTAATCTGATGTTGCCGCAGACGCAGCCGGTATTCTTCGCGGGAATTTTTTCGTAAATTGACGCGCAAAAACAGCGGCGCCTGATGATTGTTCTCAGTCAGAATGGATTCCCAATACCCAGGCCATGCGGCTTTAATGGCGTCGATCATCCATTGTGGATGGGAAAACCGGCCTGTTTCGTCCGCATCCGCCTTTTCCAGAAAAAAATTTTTTCGCTTAAGAAACTGACGCAAACCCTGATTAATCAATCCCTTTGCCCATGCTTTTTTGAGGACTTGTGCTGCTGCGACGGTTTCAGATACCGCGGCATGTGAAGGCGTATTTAAATAGATAAGCTGGTAAAGTCCAACCAACAATAGCGCGGCAATCTCCTGCTCTCGGGATTTCAGCGGTTTATATACCAGCAAAGCAGCGATGCTTTTTAATCGTTCGTACCACCGTAACACGCCGAAACAATACTCTTTAACCAGCGCCTGATCGCGAGCGGCTAACGTATCAGGAATTTTCTGTCGAAGCAGTTCCGCCAGCGAGCGCCTGTCACGGATCACGCCGGCGAGTATTTGGGCGGCGATAGCACGGCTGTTAACCCGCATCACCAATTCCCGCACGAATTTTAACCATTTGATTTAATAAAATAAATCACCTTTATAAAAATAATTTTCGTAGAAAATTCTCTGCGCTTTTTTATCCCTTCATGGAGTCAAAGAAATCATCGTTAGCTTTGGTTAATTTTAACCGTTCCACTAAAAATTCATTGGCGGCCAATTCGTCCATCGGATGGAGAATTTTACGCAGAATCCACATTTTCTGCAGTTCATCCGGCTTGGTAATCAGTTCTTCGCGACGGGTGCCGGAACGATTAATGTTGAGCGCGGGAAACAGACGTTTCTCCGCAATTCGCCGGTCCAGATGAACTTCCATATTTCCAGTACCCTTGAATTCTTCGTAAATCACATCGTCCATCTTGGAACCTGTGTCCACCAGAGCAGTGGCGATAATAGTTAAACTGCCGCCTTCTTCAATATTTCGCGCCGCACCGAAAAATCGCTTGGGCCGTTGTAAGGCGTTTGCATCCACACCACCCGTCAACACTTTACCCGAAGCCGGTACGACCGTGTTGTAAGCGCGGGCCAGTCGGGTGATCGAATCGAGCAGGATAACCACATCCCGGCCATGTTCAACCAATCGTTTGGCTTTTTCTATGACCATTTCGGCTACCTGAACGTGGCGAGTCGCGGGCTCGTCAAAAGTAGAAGCAACCACTTCACCTTTTACGGAACGCTCCATCTCCGTCACTTCTTCAGGACGCTCGTCAATCAATAAAACCATCAGGATACATTCGGGGTAATTTTCAGCTATGGAATGCGCGATATTCTGCAGCATCATGGTTTTACCAGCCTTCGGCGGGGAAACGATCAAACCGCGCTGACCTTTACCAATGGGCGCCACCAGATCTATCATGCGGGCGGTGATATCTTCAGTACTGCCGTTGCCCAATTGCAGGGTTAATCGTTCATTGGGAAATAGTGGCGTGAGACTCTCAAACACAATCTTGTTTTTAAGTTCTTCGGGAGGATCTAAAGTTAATTGTTTCCACCTGCAACAACGCAAAATAACGCTCGCCTTCTTTCGGTGGGCGAATTTTACCGGACACGCTGTCGCCGGTCCGTAAACCAAAACGGCGGACTTGGCTGGGAGAAACGTAGATATCGTCCGGGCCTGCCAGATACGGCGCGGAACGCAGAAATCCAAAACCGTCCTGCAAAATTTCCAAAACGCCATCGCCATAAATATCCTCACCCTTTTGGGCTTGACTCTTTAAAATAGCAAAGGTCAGATCCTGTTTGCGGAGATTGCTGACCCGCTCAATACCCAATTGCTGGGCCATACTCATTAATTCGGATGGAATTTTTTGTTTCAATTCAGTAAGATTCATAATGCCTCACACGTAAGGGTTAACTGGCCCAAATCGTAACTATCTGATGTACAAGTAAAAACGCCCAAAAAGATCAACGTGAGATGATGGAAATGGGGATAGCCGATTGGATTTTAAGGAGTCCGGGAAACCAGACTCCAAGGATAATCATCCTTGGCCATTAGTTTAGCTGATTATCCAGTTTTGTCAATACGAAAATTATTTTCACCAATGCCGATGGTTTTATCCGGCCGAATGCGCATTTATAAACTCTAACAATTTCGATTTGGGCATCGCTCCAACCATATTGCCAATCACCACTCCTTTTTTAAACAGAATCAGGTTGGGGATACTGCGCACACCATACTGATTGGGCGACTGCGGATTATTATCCACATTCACTTTTACGATTTTGATTTTGGAACCCAATTCCGTCGCAATCTGTTCCAGAACCGGAGTGATCATTTTACAGGGACCACACCATTCAGCCCAAAAATCGACCAAGACCAGACCTTCCGCTTCAATAACTTCGGCATTAAAATGCGCGTCATCGATGGATTTAATTAACTCACTCATCAAATTCTCCTGTTAATAAAAAATAACCCAGTCTAGCCCAATTCAAAAATCCCGGCAATATATGGAAAATTTTCTAAAGATAGAATACCATTGGCTATGGTAAGGATTTCACAAGAGATGGGATTATTTCTCTCCTGCTTTCTTTTGGGCATTCTGGTCTGTCTGATTTTGGGCTATCTCTTAGGCAGGCGCATGCAAACTGAAGAAACGCAAGGCGTGAGACCATTGAAACCAGCCATTTTTGGATTAATGGGGTTGCTTATCGCCTTCACGTTTTCAGGCGCCATGTTTCGTTATGATGTGCGCAGAGATTCGATTATAGCGGAAGTGGACGCCATAAGATCAGCGTATTTTTTGCTGGATGTGTTAGAGCCCCGGTATCAGGAGCCGCTACGTGAATTTTTCCATCAATATGTCGCTTTGAGAGTAGAAACCTATAGAAATCGCTCCAGTGCGGAATTGCAGAAATACGTATCGCAAACCCATTCCGAACAACGCCAATTGTGGAATCAGGTAATTCCAATAACGCATGGGGATGCTGAAAGGTTCGAAAAGATTTTTATTGTGAGAATATTACTTCCGGCCTTAAATCAAATGTTTTCGTTGACTAATACCAGAATGGCCAGCGCCACGTATCATGAACCTTTGGCGGTTTATCTGCTATTAATTATGATCGTGTTCATTTCCGCCTTCATTCTAGGGCATGACCTTCAAAGCAACCAGATTAAAAATAACATAGTATACTTACTGGGTTTCTTTATAATTTTTACAGCGACCCTCTATGTCATTGTGGATATGGAGTTCCCACGTCTCGGGATAATTCATTTAAAATATTACGATAAGCCGTTAATCGAGTTGGGTAACCAAATTTAAATTGCTAATGTGATGTTTTCCGCCGTGGCTAAAAATTCGAGCAATCGCCGCCAAATATCCTGCTCGATAATTTCGTGGTCGGAAGCATAGCAATAATACCTGCCGGAAACTTCCATCCCGCCCGGCGTTTCATATTTCGGTCTCACCATAATCACTGGCTCAAGGTCAATCATCGCGGCAATTTTTTTACTACGTTGTTGTAAAAAATTTTTGGTGTATTCTTTTCTGTTTCGTTGCATCTCTTCAATCTATCTATGTTCAGCCAATTCTTTGGCAATTTCAGAACAACGACCCGCCGCGCCCTCAATGGCCCCGGCTAATAGACTGCGTATTCCCGCCTGATCAAGTAACTGGACCGCTTTTTCAGTAGCGCCCTTGGGCGAGGTCACCTGCCGGCGCAACTCAGCGAGAGAACAGTCCGATTCCAATGCCAGCCTCGCCGAACCCAGAAAAGTTTGCGCTATTAACAGACGCGAATGGCGTGCATCCATGCCCTTCTGCCTCGCCGCTTCCTCAATGGCCTCCATGATTAAAAAAATATAGCCTGGCCCGCATCCGGAAACCGCACAAATCAAATCCAGCTGATTCTCATCAAAGGCCCATACTGTCATACCGACGGCACGGAAAATGCTTTCGGCTAAATCTTTCTGCGCGGTTGTCACTGCGGAATCCGCATACAAACCCGTGGCGCCGGCCCCTACCATCGCGGGCGTGTTGGGCATGGCGCGAACGATCGTCGCGTAAGATCCAAGCCATTTTTCGAGCAAAGCGATCGTCGCACCGGCTGCGACTGAAATTACCAATGGCTGACGCTGCGACACGAGCGAATTTATTTCCGTGCACAGTGCTTGCAGATGTACCGGCTTTACTGCCAACAAGACCACATCCGCCTGCCGGATCGCTTCCAGATTATTCTGTGTGGTTTTGACGTGAAACCGCTGACTTAAAGCCTGCAGCTTCTCCAGATCAGGGTCAGCCGCCCAAATTTTTTTTGGATCAAATTGATTACTCAATAACCCTGAAATTAACGCCTGCGTTAAATTGCCTGAACCGATAAAAGCGATCACTGCATTACTCATCATTCCTCCTGAAAAATGGCTGTGCCAATTCGAACCAGGGTACTGCCCGCTGCAATAGCCGCTTCAAAATCATTAGACATGCCCATCGATAGAGTATCGAGAGCGCATCCCCGATCAATGAGCTGCTTTTGTAAACTATAGACTTTTTTGTAAAGAATCAACTGCTGCTGAAACCCAACCACTCGTTCGGGAATCACCATAAGGCCACGGAGACGCAGTCGTGGTAAACTCTTAACCTGCAACGCTAAATCGGTGAGTTCATTAACCGCCATTCCTGATTTGCTTCGTTCTTCACTAATATTGACTTCCAGACATATATTCAGTGGCGGCAACCCATCCGGCCTTTGCTGATTTAGACGTTGCGCAATTTTGAATCGGTTGACGCTGTGCACCCAGGAAAAATTTTCAGTCACTACACGAGTTTTGTTTGACTGCAAGTTGCCAATAAAATGCCATTCCAGATTCAGAGGAGCTAATACCTGAATTTTATCCAAAGCCTCCTGCAAATAACTTTCGCCGAATGCTGTTTGCCCTGCTGCGACGGCGAGCTGAATAGTCTGAATATCACGTCCTTTTGTCACCATTAATAACTGCACCGATCCTGGCGCACGATGATAATCACGCTCCGCCTGACGAATTCTCTGTAATATTTTTGAAAGATGTAAAGTAATCATACTTACACTCTTGTTTATCGACTGGAATAACCACTACAATATACTACAAAAATTTTTTAAGTATTGACACCTTACCATGCTTGAATTATTTTTTTTTTGGGAGTAATCTTCGACTCAGTTTTATACTCAATATTTGGAGATATGCGAGATGATAAAAAAACTATGTCTGATCCCTGCAGCAATTTTGTTGGGGTTGGGATTTTCTCAGGCTGTCATGGCAGCACCGCAGGTTCTTCAAGCTCAGGATTGCCCAAATTGCGCACCGGATAACGCGGACAATGGCAATGCTCCAGCCGACAATCCACCCGCCACTAATCCCGGCGATTCCTATAATGGTGAGCAGGATAATAATTACGAAAATAATAGCGACTTTGACAATAGTCAGGATTTCGGTCAGGATCAATCATCCGATGAAAATCAGGAGAACGATAATCTGGCTCCTGCACCGGCTACGGAACCTGGCAATGCGCCCGAACAGAATCCGGGCTATAATCCGAAGAGTGGAAATTAAGAAGCGGTAGGCTTCAAACGGAATAGGGACAGCGCGTCGTAGTGTCTGTCTTTATAGGGTGTTGACACAGTTTTACTGATGTCAGCAATATTGTAACTTCCAATATGAGGAAACGACAATGAGCAAAGGTAAAGACAAAGGTGGAAAAGCACCTGGTAAAGGCGGCAAAGGCAAATAAGCTTTTAAAGGTTCTGGAGGTGGATGAAAGTCCATCTCCAGGCCACCTTCTGTTCATTTCATTGGAGATGACAAAACCGTGAATAATAATAACGAATACGAAGACGATTATTATGAAACCAGCGAATTCGATACTATTCATATTGATGAAGAGTATGACGGAGACGCAACCAAACCTGCCTTGAACCAGCCTGCATCATTTACTAAAAAGAAATCCCTGCATAAAAAGAAAAAACGTCTGGAGGATTGGCTGGAAGAAAAACGCTTACGGGATGAATTAGGTGAGGACAATCCCGAGGCCTAATTCCGAGCAATATAATTATTGCATCTTGATATATTAAACTCTCATCCCCATAATTAAAGCATGGCAAAAAAAGTTCCATCTCATTACACCTCTTTGGCGAATCATTTTTTGGTAGCCTTACCCAGCCTGGAAGATTCCAATTTTTCCAAAGCGGTAGTTTATATTTATGAACACAATGAAGAAGGCGCCATGGGTTTGATCATCAACAAACCGCTCACCATGCAGCTCAACGACGTGCTACAGCATCTTAATATTACAACGCAATCTCAAGAAGTCGCCGCCCAGCGTATCATGATGGGAGGTCCGGTGGGCCAGGAGCATGGCTTTGTTTTGTATGAGGAAGACACAGAGCTGTTTCTGTCATCCTCAAAAGAAACCCTGGCCGCCATCGCCAATAATAAGGGGCCGAAACGTTATCTTGTCTCCCTCGGCTATTCCGGCTGGCAAACCGGTCAGTTAGAGCTGGAGTTGCAGCGAAACGACTGGCTGATAGTTCCGTGTGAAAATAGCATCCTGTTTGACACCCCGGCGGAAGAACGCTGGCAAGCCACTGCGAAAATAATCGGCGTAGACATTGAACGGATGTCTGCGCAGGTAGGCCATGCCTGAGGGGCCGGTTTTACTGGCTTTTGATTTTGGATTACGACGCATCGGAGTCGCGGTGGGTCAGACCATCACTCAATCCGCAACCCCATTGTCGGTGCTGGCTGCGCAAAAAGGCCGTCCCGACTGGCATAAAATTTCTGAATTAATTAATTTATGGCAACCTTCGGCGTTATTAGTGGGACTGCCTTATCAAATGGATGGCGGTGAACAGGCCATCAGTTTTGCGGCCCGGCAATTCGCTCGTGAGTTGAAAACACGCTTTAACCTGCCGGTCCATTTAACGGATGAACGCCTGACGACTCGCGAAGCCAAACGCCGTTTAGCAGAAAGCGGCCTTAAACCTCAAAATTATCCTCCCCTCGACAGCTTCGCCGCCAAACTGATTTTAGAGTCGTGGATGATGAGTCAGCGCTCTTGACAACTGAGGGCAATGGCACTAAGTTAATCCTCCCTCTCCTCTTGTGAGAGGGAAAAATTTTGGTAAATATGAGGAGAAATTTTATATGAGGAAACATGTAGAAAACGCAACGGAATCTAAAGAGACAAAAAAATGGCTACTCTCCACCGTTAATCCTTCCCTAAAGCTGTTTTCCAAACTCCCCAACCATGTCTTAATGAGTCTGGTTTTAACGCACTTAAACGGGAAGGAGTTACACAGACTTCCCCGTGTTTCTAAATCTTTTTCAGGATTGGTGAGAGAATTTAAAAAAACTGCTTCTGCCCAGAAAAACCTTGATCAATTTTTGCAGTTGGAGTTACGTGCACTTGCCCAAAAACAAAAGATCGAATTAAAAGAGATGCCAACGCCGGAGGCTTTATCAGCTATTGAGCAGGTCGTCGAAATAAAAAGTAGCGCACTCGTTTCAAGAGCGCGAAGCAGACAATCCACTGTTTACGAATACGCCATCTCGATACTCTGTACCATAATGAGAGGCAGTGGTGGCGCCGGCGGCGATGGCGTAAATTGCACCCGAAGAGAGCCCCTCTCTCCCCGTTGTGTTAATGTTTTACGTGTTCTATTCGTTATACTTTGTGCGGCTTCCATTTTTGGTTTATATCGGGAAATTGACTCTGGAAAACAGGATGATGATACGCATTATTTAGAAGGAATCTGCGGAACAACGGCGGGCGTAACCGGCATAGCTCTGTTAATTGATATCGTTCAGTCCCTATATAACTGTTCCCAGCAAAGAGAAGTAAATGAGGAGAAATCACAAGTTTCGTTTTTACGAAACATGCACTCCAGCATTTATTCCAGCGGCAATTATTCATCCATTAATTCTGATTATAAAGCATTAAGAAATGGATGATTCAACGTATCCATTCAACGAGAGTTGTCGGCTAAAGAAGTTTTCTGTTGAACTATTTCAAACCCCTGATTCAGTAATTCCGCCATCCGTGCGTCACGGGTGGCGGGAGAACTGCCACCAAAAACCACCCCGATGAGCCGGGTATTGCCGCGTTTCGCCGACGCCACCAGATTAAAACCGGAACTCACTATGTAACCGGTTTTAATACCATCCATCCCCGTATACCTTTCCATTAAATGATTATGGTTATGGTACAGATTACCCCCATAACTAAATTGATTTATCCTAAAATAACCATAAAATTTTGCAAAATGACTCACGAGCGCAGTGCCCAGCCTGGCCATATCCATGGCCGTAGTCATTTGCGCAGGATGCGGCAGGCCCGAAGAATTATAAAAATGAGTTTGAGACATGCCCAGCGCGGCGGCCTGTTGAGTCATGGTCCGGCTAAAGTTCGCTTCATTGCCACTGAGCGCTTCCGCCAATACCACCGCTGAATCATTGGCTGATTGTGTCACCAGACTCATAATCGCATTTTTAACTGAAATCCTACCCCCCGGCTTTAAACCCAAACTGGTGGCTGGTTGATGCGCGGCATTAGCGGATATGGGCAAAAGTTGATCCAGTTTTAAGCGGCCAGTTTCAAGGGCATGAAAAGTGAGATAAAGAGTCATCATTTTGGTCAAAGAGGCAGGATGACGCAAACTGTTCGCGTTGGTGGCGTGAAGTACGCGGCCTGTCGCGGCTTCAATGACGATATCCGAATACCTGCCATTGTTTATTACCTGGGTGGCATGAGTTTTGTGATAGTGAGTATTCGCCTGTGCTGAACAAAAATTCAACATCACAGCAATAAGAATGAAATATGAAAATATTCGAAACATCCTTTTTCTCTTTTAAAATTGCTCCAACTGATTAAAGTTTAGCAGCTTTATTAAAATTGCTCCGAAAATGAACATATAATACTTTTGCATTCCCTCGCCCCTTTGGGGTTAAGGAGGAATATAGTGAAATTTTTTTTCGTTTGAGACAAAAGTACACAAAGTGCTGACTTGCTAAGTGTCATTCCAGCGAAAGCTGGAATCCATGGGCTGCACGGGAAGGTTGGATTCCAGCTTTCGCTGGAATGACATGCAGGGGGTTTTGTTTTATTTGCGGCCTCTGGCAGAATATTGAAAAAAGCGATATTCTGAACTTCTATGCCGCACTTACTCAGTATCACCGGCTTAAACCGGGAAACCATCGTCCGTCTGCTCGACCGGGCCGAAAAATTGCTGCATACGGTCGTTTTGCAGAATGGCCAATTGCCATTACTCGCCGGACAGTTCGTTGCCAATTTATTTTTTGAACCCAGCACCCGCACTCAATATTCGTTTTCGATCGCCGCACAGCGGCTGGGCGCGTCTGTCCTCGACCCCCACATGGATCGTACTTCTACGGTTAAGGGCGAATCATTACTGGATACTGTGCGCACTTTTATCGCCATGGGTTCCCGTCTGATTATCGTTCGCCACAAAAAAGACAAAATATCCGAAGAGCTGGCTCATGAAATTCAGAATCAGGCCTGTATTATCAATGCCGGAGACGGCTGTCACCAGCATCCAACCCAGGGCCTGCTGGACCTGCTCACTATTCGTCAACACAAAGGAGAGTTTTCCAGTCTTAAAGTAGCCATCATCGGCGATATCGCGCATTCGCGCGTGGCCCGTTCACTCATCGATGGGTTAACCATCATGGGCTGCACACATATTAATCTGATCGCCCCTCCGGAATTTTTACCCGCCGATATCAGCGCCTGGCCGGTGAAATGTTTGACCACGATGGAAGAGGGTCTGGCCGGCGCCGACATCATCGTCGCCCTGCGCTTTCAGTGGGAACGGATGATGGCATCCTCTCCCGAGGAATTTTCGCATTTACTGGGAAAATACCAGTTAAACGAAGAAAATCTGCGCTTCGCGCATCCGCACGCGCGGGTGATGCACCCAGGGCCCGTCAACCGGGGAATTGAAATAACTTCCGATGTCGCCGATGGCCCACAATCTGTTATTCTTCAACAAATTACCAACGGTGTGGCAATCCGCATGGCCGTCATCGAATGGTTACTGATACATGCATAAAAAACCACAACTCTGCGAACTGGCTGTTGATCAATTACAGCGGGGCCGATATCAGCCACGCCGTGATTTTGATCAGGACGCCCTGGCGGAACTCGCAGATTCCATCCGCTCCAGCGGTTTAATCCAGCCGATCGTAGTCCGGCGTTGCGGGGAATATCGTTACGAAATCGTCGCCGGCGAGCGGCGCTGGCGGGCGGCACTACTTGCCGGATTAACCACAGTTCCCTGTCTGCTGAATGATTACAGTGATGAACAGGCCGCGGCAGTCACTGCGATTGAAAATATTCAGCGTAAAAATTTAAATCCAATTGAGGAAGCGCAATCCCTGCAGCGACTCATTAATGATTTCAATTATCTGCACGATGAAGTCGCCGCGGTTATCGGCAAGTCCCGAAGTCAGGTCACGAATACATTACGTTTATTGCGTCTGGAAGAAGCGGTGCAACGCTGGCTGATCGAGGGCAAACTGACCGAGGGTCACGGAAAAATTCTGGCCGGACTCAATCCCCGGCAACAGGTGGAGCTGGCGCAACGCTGCGTGGAGCAGAACTGGTCGGTGCGTCAAACGGAACAACAGCTTAAAAAAATAACCGCTCAATCCGCCATCGCACCAAAGCACAGCACGGATATTAAACGTCTGGAGAGAATCCTGTCCGACCAGTTTGGCGCCAGAATTAAAGTAAATACCGACACCGCCGCCCAAAGCGGCTGGCTCAGTATCCAGTTTCACGACAACGACACCCTCGCCGGCATCCTGGAAAAAATGGGTGTTAAATATGATTAGACCTTTAAATCCATGCTTACCAGCCAGGGGATGAGAGTGCGAACGGCTATTTTATTGGGATAAGTCGTTTCACGGGATAATTCTTTAACCAACTGTACAGCCTTAGCTTGCGGAAAAAATTTTTGAAAATAAGAAAATGCAGGAGCCGGCGTTGCATCCGACCACTTTGCCTCCAGCAAAAGAGTGGGAATGTCATTGATGCAAATGAGAAAATCCAATTCTTTGCCATCTTTAGTTCTTAAATAATGTAAAGCGGTTTTACTATTCCGACTTTGATGTCTGAATACAGTAATTCCCGGTGAATTTTAACTGTTTGATTTAAAATAATAAATCACCCTTATAAAAAATAATTTTCGTAGAAAATTATCCCCGCGATGGGGGATCGCAAGGGGGAGCAGCGCGCAGCGCTCCCCCTTCATTCCGAGCATCGGCTCCGCCGAGCGCAGGATAAAAACAGGAAGCAATTTTCGCTGTACTCAGCGGGAATTGCTGGTCTGAATAGTCGCATATTGACCTAAACACCCTGCTTAATTATAGTGTCTCAGTACTCACTCGAGAAAGGTTGAGCGTTAGCTCACCGTGACCTAACTCAACGGGTCAGCATAACAAAGAGTCATAGAAATGCGTTTTACCAGTAAAATTAAAAAATCTTCCTTAATTTCCAGTTTCCTGCTTGGTCTGGTTATTTTTAGCTGTATGGCGGTATCGGACCAATATTATCAATACAATAGCCACCAATTCTTCTGGAGCACCGCAACCGGTAATGGTTTGTTCCTGATGCTCGGACTTGCTTTTTTATTATCAGCATTTTTTAAAGACCGCTCGATCTTAATCGTCACGGGAATCATGTTCACCATCCTGTGCATTCAACTGATTCATTCAGCCTATTTTGGTATTCCGGTTTCTCCTTATGACATTACTTTATTTTTTTCTGATAGCATTGAAGTTTTACACATCTTCAGTCAGATGCTCAGTATCACTTATATCCCTTTACTGATTTGCGCCGGCGCTTTCGCTATAATCTGGCTGGCTATTAAAATCTTTCCTGGGAGATTGCGCCTTCCATACATATGGATAATATTCGTAGTGATATCGTGCATTCCTATTCGCAGTATTATTTACACCTCGCTTCATGAGGGGAGACGTAAAGTCATCACTCACAGTGATGGGCAATATCCGGGAGTTGCCGAAAATCTGTGGATATCATCCCAGAAAACACTGTTATATTATTTTGCCGTGACCCTGCCGCATCAATTCTTTATTCCAAACCGGTTTGCTCAACCTGTGGCGCCACCCCTGTCCCTCTTGGTCCCTCACCCCAATATTAATATTATTATCGTCATGGGAGAGAGCTTAACTGACAAACACATGTCGAGTTATGGTTATTCCCGGCCGACAACGCCTTATCTGGACTCAATAAAAAACAATTCTAACGTCATCTTTAAAGAAGGCATTTCAGCAGGTGTCTCGACGGACGTCACATTGTCCTCCTTTTTTAATATGCTTGTGCGGCCAGACGCCACGCTCCAGCTTTCCAGCGGTCATCGCAATCTTTTTAAAATGGCTCAGGAAAATGGTTTTGAAACACATTTCATTACCGCACAAGCCCATTCCAGTTTAAATGTGACTAAATCTTATTTATTTCCCAAATATATCGATCACTATGGCGATTCCCTGATATTCGGAGCCCCTTTCCACCAACTCGTTTATGATATCAATCTTTTCCATTACCTTAAAACTGCCGATTTTAAAAAACCGACTTTTATGGTACTGGAACAAAGTGGATCCCACACCCCCTATATTGAACATTATCCTGAGCAATTTAATTTTTTTGCAAAGGGCAAAACAAACTCTTTCCAGCAAACACAGATTGATACTTATGATAATACCGTCCGTTATACAGACTACGTGCTGGGACAGATAGTTCAGATGGTTCACCAGAAAGCCAATCGTCCCACCTTGCTGATTTTCACTTCCGATCACGGCGAGTCCCTGGGCGAAAACGGTATTTATGGACATGAAAACATTAGGATGAAGGATCAACACTATGTCCCCATGGTTTTTATGACCTTCCATGGCGCCAATTTTGATTTTCTGAAACAAAAATTCCGGGAAGATATCAACAATCGTTATATGTCTCATTATGAATTATCAGAAGCGGTAGCGCGGCTACTCGGTTATCAAACGCCGAATTTTTCCCAGCAAAAGGACGGGTATTTTGTGAATGGTAAGGCCCTGTCAGGCGCTGCAGGTTTTGACCAAATCAGTTTCACGAATGACGGCAAATTAATAGATCATCTCCCGTAACCAGTTAGAATTTCCACCACATTGGCTACTCTTATATTTTGTTGATTCACCAGGGTGTTTGTACGGCCATATAACATTTGCCCACGACTACAGCCCAAATTTAGGCGTAAGACCTTCTGACACTGGATTTTAAAAAAATACTGATCAGTATCATGGGTTTTTACCTGATATTTTGCCAGTAATGCGCCAAAGGGAGTACGGCTATGCCTGATTTCATCGAGGAAACCCTCCGGCAAAACCGCGGTATTGATATTAATTAAACCCAACTCAACAATGGTGCTTTGCCGCAAATGGTCGGCGCGGCTGGC
The DNA here is from genome assembly GCA_963832945.1 of uncultured Pseudomonadota bacterium. GTDB lineage: Bacteria > Pseudomonadota > Gammaproteobacteria > Coxiellales > Coxiellaceae > JAFEDN01. Next base: position 60,411 of record CAWHVV010000014.1, on the reverse strand, counting down.
ATCATCACGCCGCGCATTTTTATCGACGATCATGATGATACCCCGGGAATAAATGTGCTGTTGTGCGTCTTCCACAACATACAGTGGCGGACGTACTTTGGGTGTGCGTTGATAATAGTGCGCAATGCCTAATGTCATCACCGGTTGTGTGAGTAAAAAATCATAAGGAACCGGTAATTCGCTTTTCCTGACCGGGTAAATGCCCGGCCAATCCTTTCGCGGTAATTTAGATTGGTTAAAAAACTGAACTAACGGTATCAACGCGGGATTATGCCAGGAAAGTGAGGACGCCTCTGCCATTACGCCAGTCATGAGTAACATCAGCCATAAGATAATACGTTTAAAAATCATTCAGAACTATACCTTACCACAGCGGCAGCAAAATCACAAAAAGAGTGATTTGAAATACCTGGAGGTTTATGTAATAATTATTCCAAGAGGTAATAAAAAATATTCGGAGGTAATAATGTATTCTTCCACTCTTACATCCAAAGGCCAGGTTACGGTTCCTGCCGAGTTACGACAAGCTTTAGATTTACATCCCGGAGACAAGGTTGTCTTTGAAGCTATTGATCATAAGTTATTGATTTCAAAAAAGAAAGAAGATATTACTCAAGCATTTGGTATGTACCGGGTCGATAAAAAAATATCTTTAGAGGATATTCAAAAAGCAATAGAAGCCGGTTATGCCGATGATTGCGATTGATACTAACATCCTGGTGAGAGTATTCATTGATGATTTAGAAACTACTCAAGTGAACAAGGCCAGAGAGCTGGTAAAGAAAGCCAAAAATATTTATTTGACACAAATTGTTTTGGTGGAAATGGCTTGGGTTTTTAGTCGCGCGTATAAATTAAATAAGCAACAAATTACCAGTATATTACAGGAAATTTATGAAAACTCCGCATTCACAGTAGAGCACGAGTCCATTTTTTTAGAGGCGCTTGTTTTTTATAAAAATAATAATGCAGATTTTTCTGATTGCATGATATTAGCAGCAACCAGGATCGCAAATATCCGACAATTTTATACTTTTGACGCGAAATTTTCCCGCCTTAAAGACGTCATTAAATTATAAAGAGCGCCAGGGTAGCCAAATTTGTCTAGTGATCACTGAGAGGATTGTATGGAATTAATCGTTCACAAAACCGGCCTGCTCTCCGGGTCGGTCACGCCACCCAGCTCAAAATCCCAGAATATCCGTGGATTGATTTTTGCCTTGATGGCGGCAGGGAAGTCCACCTTAATCAACGTTCTGGATTCGGAGGACATGTCCGACGCCATGCGCGTTTGCCAGGATCTCGGCGCCAGACTTACCCGGCAGGGCATGGAAATAACCGTGGAAAGTTCCGGCCTGCCGCTGGCCGTGAATGCCCCCGCCATATATTCGGGCAACTCGGGAATTACTACCCGCTTCGCATTACCGCTCCTGGGGTACCGGCAAAATCCCGCTCCCATCATTTTTGATTGCGGTGATCAGATGCGGGCAAGGCCCATTCGTACCCTGGTGGATGCTCTGCGGAATCTGGGTCTCACCATGGAATATCAATCCCGTTCCGGAGCCTGTCCGCTCGTCGTCAGCGGCCATTTACTGGGGGGCAAAACAGAGGTAGAAGGATTAAGTTCACAATATTTGTCCGCGCTATTGATAGCCCTTCCCTGCGCAGAACGCGACAGCGAAGTTTCCGTGCAGGATTTGCACGAACGTCCTTATGTGGAAATGACTTTAAAATGGCTGCAGGAACAACAAATTCACTACGACCATCGAATCTCTGCAAACTCTGATATATTTTCCATCCCCGGACGGCAGCGTTACCAGCCTTTTCGAAAAATCCTGACGGGAGATTTTTCTTCCGCCTCCGCCCTGATCATAGCCGGGGTACTCCTTGGCGATCCGGTGGAATTACAGGGTCTGGATATGCAAGACCCGCAGGGCGACAAACGCCTCATCACCATTTTACAGGAAATGGGAGCGGATATTGTCGTAGAATCTTCCCGTCTGGTGATCCGGGGTGGGAAAAAATTAACGGGAATACGTATCGACGCCAACGATATCCCCGATCTGTTACCGGTTTTAGCCGTAATTGGAACCCAGGCCACAGGTAAAACGGCCATCGTCAATGTCAAACAGGCCCGCATAAAAGAAACCGATCGTATCCACTCGCTCACTCAGGGTTTAACCCGTCTGGGAGCAACCATCGAAGAGTATCCCGATGGTATGACTATTTATCAAAGCCCGCTCAAAGGCAACCGGGTAAGAGGTTTTGGCGACCACCGCACCGTCATGGCTCTGTCCATCGCAGGATTGATAGCCGATGGCGCGACCCTGATTGATGACGCCGAAGCCATCGACAAAACCTTTCCCACCTTCATTGAAACGATGCAGGCGCTTGGTGCGCGCATGGAAACGGCATGACAGGACATATTATTTTGCTGGGGTTCAAACACGTCGGCAAATCAACCGTCGGCAAACACCTGGGAAAAAGAATGCAGATGCCGTTTATTGATCTGGATGATCGCATTAAGGAAAATTATCACCGGCAGCAGGGTGAAGCGCTCTCCTGCCGCGAAATTTTTCACCGTCATGGCGAAAACTTTTTTCGCGATTACGAAACAGCGGCGTTGCGCGAGGTACTACAGCAATCACCTGCGGTAATAGCGCTCGGCGGCGGCACGCCATTGCGCCCTGAAAATCAAAATTTGCTTAAATCACATTTATTAATCTACCTTACCGCGGAACCTCAGGTAATTTATAAGCGGATGATAGCCCGCGGCGTCCCTGCTTTTTTCCCCAAAGAACAGGATCCACAGCAATTTTTTCAGCAGTTATGGAGTCAACGTGAGAAGGTCTATGCTAAACTGGCGAATATCACAGTTGATAACACTCACGCAGTCGCGCAAACTGTGGCGCTAATATTAAGATCACTGGAGAAAACCGGGTGAATTATACGATCATCAAAAAACTTCCCCCGCCGGAAGAAATTATTCAATCATTGCCGCTGTCTGCCGCAGGCTACGATCAGGTCTTGAAAGATCGCCAGGAAGTGAAAGATATTCTGTCCGGAAAAGACCCGCGCCTGCTTTTCGTGGTGGGGCCCTGCTCGGCATGGCCAGATTCCGCGGTGTTTCAGTATGCGGAGAAATTACTGCGCCTGAGTGAAAAGGTCAAAGAGCGGCTGAAACTGGTTATGCGCGTCTACATACAAAAACCACGCACTACCAAAGGCTGGACCGGGCCGGTAAATCAGCCGGATCCTCTGACGGCCCCTGACATCAGCGCGGGAATTCTTTACGCGCGCCGAATGATGGTCAACGTAATTCAAACCGGCCTGGCAATCGCGGACGAAGCGCTGTTTACCCACAATGCCAAGGGTTTTCTGGAATTATTATCGTGGGTTGCCATCGGCGCCCGCAGCACGGAGGACCAGGAACACCGCATTTTTGCCTCCGCGATTGATTGCGCAGTCGGAATGAAAAATCCGACTCATGGCTCTTTGGCCATCGGTATTAACAGCGTGCTGGCAGCACAATCCGCGCACGTCGCTGTTCTGGATGGCCATGAAGTACAAACCAATGGCAATCCTTTTGCTCATCTCGTATTGAGAGGCAGTAATTTGGGCCCTAATTATAGCGAGGCCGATTTACGCGAAGTTCAGCGGTTAATGGACCAACACACTATTCACCATCCCGCGGTCATTATCGACGCCAGTCATGACAACTGCATGATCAATGGTAAAAAAGATTACCGTTATCAGCCCAAAGTAATTGAAGAAGTGATGATCAGTTTGCGTCAATTCCCCGAACTAAAAAAACTGGTCAGGGGATTTATGGTTGAAAGCTTTTTAAAAGAAGGATGCCAGAAAATAGACCCCGCCCATCCCGAAATTGTGGATAGGAACGGTTTATCCATTACCGACGGCTGCCTGGGTTGGGAAACCACCGAAGCGATGCTGTTAAATTTGGCTGACCGGCTGACCGCTCATGGCTAAAGTCACCGTGCATCTTCCGGGCAGCCCGCCTTCCAGTTATCCCATCGTTATCCGGACAGGATTGCTGCGACAACCGCAGACCTGGCTGTCGCGCTGCGGTGATTTCGAAAAAATAGTCATTATTACCGATCATCATATCCGCAAACTCTATGGCCATGACCTGGCGCAGTCCTTAAAAAAATCCGGCCGGCGGGTTTTACTGCTGGCGTTTCGCGCGGGCGAGGCCTCGAAAAACCAGCAGGTCAAGCAAAATCTGGAAGAAAAAATGTTACGTCACGGCTGCGGTCAGAGCACCGTGTGTCTGGCGCTGGGAGGCGGCGTCTGCGGTGATATCGCCGGTTTTATCGCAGCGACTTATATGCGCGGCATCCCCTTGATTCAAATACCCACTTCGCTATTGGCTATGGTCGACAGCAGTGTGGGCGGTAAAACGGCCATCGACACGAGCTATGGCAAAAATCTTATCGGCGCATTCTGGCAACCCAGAGCGGTAATCGCTGACATCCGTTGTTTGCAATCGTTGCCCAAAAAGCATTTGATTAATGGCTTGATTGAAGCGATTAAAATGGCATTGACCAGTGATAAAAAAGGTTTTCACTGGTTGCAAAAGAATTGGCGGCAGTGTTTAGGCGGTCATGAAAAAACCCTGCAAAAAGCTATCCGGCAGGCCGTTAAAATTAAAGCGGCGGTGGTTGCCGAAGATGAACGTGAACAAAGAGGACCGCGGATGATCCTTAATTTTGGACACACTATCGGCCACGCCCTCGAAAAAATTTCCGGTTATAAAATTTTACACGGCTATGCGGTCGCGTACGGAATTTTGATTGAGGCCAAAATAGCGGAACTCAGTGGAATTTTAGCCGCTGCCGACTATGCGCTCATCGCTGCGTTTTTCGCGGATCTGGATATTCACGCTCATGATCTTAAAAAATATTCCGTGGAAAAAATTATTCAAGCCACCCGGCATGACAAGAAAAAAATGTCGGGAAAAATCCGTTACGTATTGCTAAAAACTATTGGCGAAATTTATAAGGGTGATGACGCATATGCTCATCCCATCCCGGACGCGGTGGTCAAACAGGCATTTCAACAATGTTGTGGAGGCGCTTATGCCGGGAAATAGCTTTGGTGAGGCATTTCGAATCACTACCTGTGGAGAATCGCACGGCGGCGCAGTGGGAGTGATTATTGATGGTTGCCCACCGGGATTGAGCATTGAGGCAGAAGAAATTCAGCGGGAACTAGACCGTCGCAAACCCGGCCAAAGCCCCATCACAACACCACGTCAGGAACAGGACATCATCCATATACTTTCGGGTGTATTTGAAGGCAAAACCACCGGTACGCCGATTTTGTTATTGGCTTATAATGCCGATATGCGCCCACAAGATTATGAGGAATTGAAATCTTTATACCGGCCATCGCACGCCGACTTCACTTATTTTAAAAAATATGGCGGGCGCGACTTTCGCGGCAGCGGCAGGGCCAGCGCCAGAGAAACTCTGGCGCGAGTCGCCAGTGGTGCGATTGCTAAAAAATATTTAAAAGAATATTTAAATGTGGAAGTGCTCAGTTATGTTGAACAGGTTGGCAGCATCATGACCACTGTGGATTATCGCAACGTTACGGCGGAGGATATTGAAAAAAATATTATTCGCTGTCCCGATTCGAGATCGCCGAGCAAATGATTGCGCTGATTGAAACAGTTAAAAATGAATCCGATTCCATCGGCGGCATTATCAAGGGAATTATTCGCCGCGCGCCACCCGGCTTGGGTGAGCCGGTGTTTGACAAATTTTCAGCGGATTTGGGTAAAGCGATGCTGAGCATCAATGCCGTGAAAGGCTTTGAAATTGGCTCTGGATTCAGCGGCGTCAGTCTGCGCGGCAGTGAACATAATGATCCATTTATCGTGGAAAATCAGCAAGTAAGACCAAAGACTAACCATGCCGGAGGCGTATTGGGCGGCATTTCCACGGGCGAGGACATTTATTTTCGCGTGGCTTTTAAGCCTGTTTCCACCATTGGGCGGGCGCAGCAGACCGTGGACAGGCATCATCAACCCGTTACCGTCGCAGCCGCAGGACGCCATGACCCTTGCGTGTTGCCGCGAGCGGTGCCCATCGTTGACGCCATGGCCGCCCTCGTCGTCATGGACCACTATCTGCGCAATCAGGGACAAAATTTTCGCACCAATCGGGGGGATCCGTGATGACCGGATTGATAAGACTGGGCGTATCCGGCGAACCCGGTTCTTTTTCGGAAGAAGCCGGGGAACTTTACTCGCGGCAGGCCGGCATTCAATCCACTCTGGATTTTTTGGTCGATATGGAAGGTGTGCTGTCGGCTATCGCCGCAGGACGAATCGATTTGGGCATTTTTCCCGTGGTTAACTCCCGCGGTGGTTTGGTGACGATGGCTTTTGAGGCCATGGGAAAATATCTATTTACATGGATCGGCCAGCTTTCCCTGAACATTAATCAGTGTCTGCTCGCACGCCCGGGCGTACGATTAGACGACGTTAAAAAAATTGTTTCCCATCCACAAGGCCTGGCGCAATGCGGACTGTATTTACAAAAAGAATTATCCCATGCCGAACGAATCAACTGGCAGGACACCGCCAAAGCCGCACGCCAGCTGGCAGCGGGAGAAATCGATGCCGGCAGTGCTGTTATCGCTTCAAAGCGCGCCGCACAAATTTATGGACTGGATGTTTTGGCGGAAAATATTCAGGATACCCAGCCCAATGTAACCATTTTTATTATCGTTAAGAGTTAAGAATGTGAAAAAGCTTCAATTATTACGCGAACAAATTGATAAAATCGACGCGGCTATTATTAAAAAACTAATGATGCGGCAAAAATTATCTAAAAAAATCGGCCTTATCAAAACAGAATCGGGAAAACCGGTGAGAGATCGTCAGCGCGAAAAACTCCAAAAACAGCAATATGAGAAATTATGTTTGCACTATCAAATTGATTCCAGTTTTGTTATCCATTTATTCGCAGAAATAATCGCCCATTCGAGAGGCTTGCAAAAAGATGACCGTTAACCATTCCCGCTGCTTACGAGTGGCTGTCATTTGCGGTGAAGATCTGCTTTCTTCACAGCAACAGATCAGGCAGGCGGCCTCATCCGCCGACGCGATTGAACTGCGGCTCGATTACTGGAAAACCCTTGAGATTGACACCATTTCCAGACTGCGCCGCGAGATCACTTTGCCGGTGATTTTTACTTTGCGGAAACATTCCCAGGGCGGTCGCTGTCATCTGCCTGAGCACGAGAGATTATCGTTAATTCTGGAACTGGGAAAGTGTCAACCCGAATACATGGACCTGGAATACGATGTCCCTCCCGAATGGCTGGACACATTTCGCCGTCAATTTTCGCAAATTGAAATCATAGGCTCCTGGCATAATTTCCATGAGACCCCCGAGGATCTGAAAGGATTGTGGCGGTCCTTAAGAAACCCACAATTCGATATCCTGAAAATCGCCACATACGCGCAGAATATCTGCGATACGCTGCGAGTACTTATTTTTTTAAAATCCATCAGCCGCGAGCATCGCGCGACCCTGATTGCGATGGGCGAAGATGGGCAAATCAGCCGAATTTTGGCGCCTGTCGCTGGAAGTTGTTTCACTTACGGTTATGCGAGTCATGATCATGAAACCGCGCCCGGTCAACTGAGTTTATCGACCCTCACCGATATTTACCGCCTGCCAAAACTGAATCAGGATACGGCTATTTATGCCCTGATCGGCGACCCGGTTTCACAAAGTCCTGGGCATCTGGTCCATAACGGCGTCTTCGAATTACTCGGCAAAAACGCCGTTTATGTGAAATGCAGAGTGCCGCCTGAACAACTCAACCAGGCAATGCTTTTGTTTCGCCGGCTGCCTTTTTTAGGATTCAGCGTGACCATTCCCCATAAGGAAAGCATTGTCACCTGGGTGGATGATTTGTTTGCCGAAGCCGCGGATCTGCGCATCGTGAACACTATTAAACGTGAAAATACCCATTATCAGGGTTTTAATACCGATGCCTCGGGTTGCGTCAGCGTATTGGAAGAAATTTCTTCCCTCAAAAAACAGCGTTGTCTGATTTTGGGAGCGGGAGGTTCCGCCAAAGCCATCGCCTACAGTTTACTGGAAAAAAACGCGCTGGTGACGCTATGCAATCGCACATTGGCGCGCGCTCAGAGCTTCACGGAAAAGTTCGGGGGAAAATCAATCGATTTTGACGCACTCTTTACCAGCACTGAATTTCCCTACGATATTATCATTAATACCTTACCGGCGGCGGCATTCGTCCAACAATGCTCCGCATGGAAAATTCCTCTCACAGATAACGGCGTCGCCATGGATATCGTGCTTAAGCCTCTGGAAACTGCCTTTATTCAGGCTGCCAAGGCGTCCGGATGGCGTTGCATCACCGGTGACGCTCTGTTTTCAGCCCAGGCTTTGGGCCAATTAAAAATCTGGTTTAATAGCGACATGCCCTCCGCCGTCCTGCAACTGTTGTCAGAGGTAAAACGATATTGTCGTTTTGGGTATATTGACACTAAAGATAACTTGTGTTAAAAAACACATAAATAATTAAATTTGAGAAAGGCAATGATTGTAACTTTACCAATGAAAATGAATTTAAGTGATAAAGAAACAGACAACCTGATGATAGAACTTGATGATCAATATCTTGATCAAATTCAGTTGATAAATTTCATAAAAATCGTGCAAACGCAATGTGAAGGCTTCCTATATTTAATACCCGCAGGGTTTAACAATTTTACGTTAAGAGATCTTAACAAAAGTCTTAATCAACTCGGTTTTCACAACGGAATGAGAATAGCGGTACACTATAAAATCGAAAAAAATGAGAGTAATTTATCATTGCTCTATATACGCCATAATCTATCTAAGATTATTTTAAATAGTTTAAGAAACCAGGAATCGAATTTCTCTAGACAACTATTAAATCTTTGTTACAAACATGGATTGCTCACCTCTGGAGAAGCAAGAAACATTATTTTAAACATTGAACAACTTTATCCTTCGTTACCAATCGCTCAGAATTGCCCGGAATATCCGGTTTACAAATTAGCGAATGAAATCATTGCAGAAGGAAAACTAGATAGGCGATTTGGTGATTTAAGCCCCCATGAGGTTCAACATCTGGTTTGGGAATATATAGGAATTGGTGAATTTAGAAGAATTAGCGAAAATGTAACATTAAATTTTTATGCACTAGAAAGTTTTAAAGAAAGAAGATTAAGGCGACTGAAAAATTTGAATTTTCCTCCTGAATGGAAAGCATGGCCCACAGATGAGAAAACACTGGAAAATTTTTTTAATGATAATGGTTTTCAAGATGATGAAAATTTGAAAAAACTTGCCCCAATTATATTTAATTACAATGTAACAGAACGCGTTTCGAATAATTACTTGCTGGAAGCTGTCGAATCGAATAATAGTGAGTTATTAAAACTGGTTCTTGATTGTAAAGCGGACGTTAATTTTACTGAAATGCAACCGCCAAAATGGCTGTCAAGTTCAAATTGGACTTATTATGACCTCTATTTAATGAAAACACTTTTAAAATGGAATGGGGATTCTTATTTATTTCAATTCGATTATTCACTATTAAACAAAATTAAGGGGAATGCAGTTATTTTAACTGATCAAAATACGGCATGTTTTGTATTTGAGAGCAAAATTGTTCTGAAAAATGGAAGTCTGCATGTTGTGGAAAATATCAATCGGCAAGGAATTTCGTATTCCAATTTTTCAGATGAGCCGATACAATTTTCAGGTAATTCATTCACAGATAATTCAGAAAACAAAAAAGAAAAAATCATAAAGGAGTGTCTCTTAAAGAGAAGTGATATTGATTTTTCTGTGGATAACAAACATATCAATGAGAAGTATGAAACGCCGTTTATTCGTGCCATTCGCAAAGGTAAAATTGAAATTATAAACACCTTAATGGAAAACACAAATGTTGTTCATGAAGATTATCGAGGACATAGCTCGTTGACACAGGCAATTCTTTATAAACAGCCAGAAGTGTTAGAAATACTAACCAGCAAAAAACATCCAAAAATTAATATTCGTGAAACGGATAGCAACAATCAACCTTTTCTTTTACAAGTTATTCAATTGGGTTATTTTCAAGTAGTCAACAATTTACTGCGGCGTGGTGTTTCTGCAAACCTGACTGGGCCTGAAGGTCTTACTGCGCTTATGACGGCAGTTCGTGATCAGAAGCCTAAAGTGGTAACCCTGTTATTGGACAACAAAGCTGAAATAAATAGGAAGAATGATAAAGGAGAAACTGCACTAATTATAGCAGCCGAGAAACTTCATAAAGATTTCGTATCAATATTATTGCAGCAAGGCGCCAACGTAAATTGTACTGATTTAAAACAAAATACAGCATTGATGAAGGTCTGCGAATCGCATATTCCCGGTATTACATCACTTAAAAGTGAAATCGTAAAGATTCTAATAACGGCGGGGATTGATATATCGCATATCAATTCAAAAGAAGAAACGGCATGGACCAAGGCTAAAATTTATAATCCTGAGCTATGCGCCTTACTAACTCCAACTTTGAAGACTCCCAATGTTACTCTTTTCCAGCCACTAATGCCCGAAGAAAAAAAGCAAAACCGCAATCAATTAACCACTATGCATTTTAATACTAATCCTAATGAAAATATCAATGAACAGTTATTAAATGCCGCAAGACATGGAAATATGCAAGTCCTGCGATCCGCTCTTCGTAAAGGTGCAAATGTAAATTTTTGCACCAAAACAAACAAAATTACCCCTCTCATAATGGCATGTCAAAAGGGGCATTTTCTAATTGTTGAAGAATTATTGAAAGAACAAAAGCTTAATAAGGATCAAACCGACAGTGCCGGTTACAGTGCGCTGATGATTGCTATTTCAGACAATCAAAAAGAAATCGTAGACTTGTTGCTTAGTAAAGGTGTAAATCTGAATCTCACTTCTGACGAAGGTGATACCGCATTGATGATAGCCGTTGAAAATGAACATGATGATATTGTATGGTCATTACTAAGCTATGGAGCTGATCTCACTCCCACCAATAAAAAAGGAAAAAATGCCACTGGTTTGGCTCTTGAGATTGGCTGTAATTCCAATGATTATCACTTATTTGAATTGTTGAGCAATAATAGCAAACAAATTACGGTTAACAATAATTCAACAAGTACATCGACTTCTCAGTCTCTACTATAAGGGTCTGAGAAGCTTAATAAGACCGCGGTATCTCTTAAAATTCTTGCAATTTTAAAAAATATATAGTAGCATATTAAATTAACTAATAGAAGGAAACACCATGAAATATTATAATCCAAAAAAGCTGAAAAAGATAAATCAAGTATTGGGGAGTTTTTTACCTAGGCCTCTTATTCAAATAATTATCGAATATACTTTCAGTTTTATAAAATTTAAATATTGGAAAAAAGAAAATTTAAATAAGGAAAATTTCCAATTGGTAAAAGCTTTCGAAAACTCCTTTTCTTCATCCATTAGACCCCAACTTTGCATTCTTCAAGAAGAATTCCAACTTTGCATAGAAGCTTATTTTAAGCAACGCCTCATTTTCCAGGAATTCCTTTCTCTATGTATGCAAAATGAAGCTTATAAATTTCTTTCCTTAGATATGCTCATTCCAAATCCTGATGTCACAAAGCACATTTTAAATGATTCTAATCAGTTATTCATTAAATATGAGACTCAAGAGATACAGGAACAAAAATCTATGGAAGCACAAGTCAATGCTTTGCTTGAACAGTATGATACCATCCTGCAAATTGCTTCTCCTAGTTGCAATGAATTACACATGAGTGGTCAACAAATACGAAATAAAGCCTGGTTTTTCCAGAGTCTTTTAGAAATTACTGAACAAATCTCCGAAAACCCTACGGAACCCTATACATTAGTAGGTCCTTGGGATTCTTTTAGAGATGAGTATCCAACTCCTTTAGAAGCCCTTCAAGGCCTTTGTGGGAAAGGTTATATGCTCGATGTTTTATCATCGGATGCAGATGATATTCTTTTTTTTGACGCAAAAGAATTATTCTATTTTAAACTAGCCGTTAGCAAGTTTTCTGAAGCTACGGGAAATTGTAATCTTCTTACGACTTCAACATTTAAACTAGCCAGATTTCTCAATGCAACTCAGGGAACTTCTTTAGATCAGTTACTATTATCTCTAAATGAGAAAATTAAACGCGAATTTAATATAGAAAATGCGATCGCATTTATTTTTTCGATGAAGCCTGTAGTTTCTGGACAAGTGATTATCGGCCTGAAACAATCTCTATCCATGGCCATAGGTTCGCTTGAAATGCCAGAATTAAAATCTCAAAAATATATTTCTCAATCTGTATTTTCTCCAGATAAATTTAAAGAAGCACTACAAGTAAATTTAAATTTTCAGAAAGAAGAATCGCTTGAGCCTTTCATGGAAGAATTAAACTTTCAATTACGTAAAATTACGGCACAATTCAAATTATCTGACGCTATATTAATGTTAGATGCCATCTATGAGCATTTATTCCTAACCCCTACAAAGATACAGGCAGTAAATCAGGCACTCATAAAGATAGAAAATTTACGCATGGAATGCGCATTTTCACAACGACCTATTGCTCAAACGCAGACTTTATCAAAGTCAATCTCTATCTTTTATGTGCCGACTCTAAGGGATCATATTAATTATATTATTAAATTATTAGATCCTTTCATTAATAAAAAAATACACTGGGAAGACATAAGTGACGGTATCGAAATGAATATAGATGGTAGCGAAATAAAAAGTGGAATAAAAATAGGTGTTGATGCCATCAGTGGAAAGCCTGGTCTCATGTCTGAGAGTAAAACTATAATGATTGTTTTATCGGATATGGCTAGGGATCCTTTATGGGTATATTATAAAGGTCCTGACGATCTAAAGCTTAATCGACTGGATATTTCGAAGCCTAATCAAGCTGAACTCACTAACCAAATCATTATTGGGTTTAGCCAAATAATAAAGGGCCATTTAAGCGTACCCATTACCGACTATTTACCTAAATTCGAGGACCGCACAGCGGCTCCCGCTGAGTACAGCGGTATCCGCTTCCCATTTTGATCCTGCGCTCGGCAGAGCCGATGCTCTTCATTGCGGGGGAGGAGCGCTGCGCAACTCCCCCTTGCGATCCTGCTGTCGCTGGCCTTTAAAGCGGCCACATCATGCCTCGCAATTCGCAGCGGAAATTGGATTTCATATTTTCTTAATAATTCCTCATTAATATAAACATGCCTCCAACAAAAGATTATAAAAGCAGAAAGAATCTACATAAATAAAGGCAAACCTAAAAAAATATAAAATGAAATTAAAAAAATTGTTGGGGGACTTACTTTCAGCAATTCCCGGTGAATTTTAACTGTTTGATTTAAAAAAATAAATCACCCTTATAAAAAAATAATTTTCGTAGAAAATTATCCCCGCGATGGGGGATCGCAAGGGGGAGAATCGCGATTCTCCCCCTTCATTCCGAGCATCGGCAAAGCCTCGCGCAGGATAAAAACAGGAAGCAATTTTCGCTGTACTCAGCGGGAATTGCTGGACTTCCTTGCAGCGAAGTGAATGATCGCGTTATGATTCTCACTTTTGGTACGTTGAGAATCTGATTGTGATTAAATCATACAAGAAACTAAGTATATTATCGGTTTTATTCCTAACCGGAGTGACTTCTCTATCCTGTCTGGCCAAAACTGAAAAAAACCACAACCACAAATCAGTTCATCATAAACATCTGGCACTGGCAACCCGAACAACACGCCATACTACCCAGGTGAAACCAGCAACGTTGCTACTGGATATACAGTCGGGTATGGACTCTATTTTGAGTAAAATATCTCCTAATGTCCACATGGGCATTATGGTACAATCCGTGGATGGCCGCCGCATACTTTATCAAAAAAATGCCGATAATCTATTCACTCCAGCCAGTGTTAATAAATTATTTGTGGCTATCGCCTCACTGGATTATTTAAAGCCAGAATATCATTTTGATACCCGTTTACGCACAACAGGACAAGTTAATCAGGGTGTTTTAAATGGAGACCTCTACGTACAGTTTAGCGGTGATCCGACACTGACAGACAAACAGTTGGTTAATCTTCTGAATGAATTACAGGCGTTAGGAATTAATCAAATCAATGGTTATGTCTATCTGGATAATACGGCTTATGGTTCCTCCGCCTATGCACCGGGCTGGTTTATACATGATCTGATCTTTGGATATGCCGCTCCCCTAAACGCTGTTATTCTGAATGAAAACCGTTTCGCTATTATCCTGTCACCCTCCACTCAAACAGGTAAACCAGCCAGTGTCGCGACTACCGTTCCTTCCGGAGTTGTTCAAGTGGACAACAATACAACTACCAGTGCGGGGCGGACCCAATGTCCAATGTCTGTTTATAGTGATAACGATAACATTTATCATGTGAATGGGTGCATCGCTAAATTGCCCAGTAAACAATATTTCGCACTCGCCCTGCGCAACCCGATAATCTATGCGAGGGTATTAATTGCTAACACTCTGGCCAAAAATAATATTCGTTTTAATGGAACAGTCGACATTCAAAAAGCGCCTCCAACCGCCATTGTGTTAGCCCGTCACGAATCTCCGCCCCTTAATTTTATTGTAAAAAATATGCTCAAAGATTCTGATAATCTTTATACCAACTCAATACTGAAACAGGTTGGCGGTGTTTATTATCAAACACAGGGCACCTGGCAAAATGGTTTAAATGCTATTAAACAAATTCTCGGCGGGCCGGCAGGGATAGATTTTAATCAAATTCATTTATTTGATGGTTCGGGTCTGTCTAAGTATAATCAGGTTTCCCCCCGTCAGTTGGCCCGTTTATTGCATTATGCTTATAATAATCCCCGAATTGAGCCGGACCTTTGGAATGCGCTACCCATAGCAGGACAGGACGGCACTTTGCGCGGACGTTTAATTGCTTTTGCAAAAGGTGAAGCGATTCATGCGAAAACCGGCACTATGAAAAATTCAGGTGTCAGTGCGTTGGCGGGATACATGCAAACAAAAAATAATGGCTTAATAGTATTTGTTATTATGACTAACGGTTTGGAAGACACTCACCACGTTTACAAATACACAGAAGATCGAATTTGTAAGTTCCTGCTCACGGCAAAATAGCCTTATTCTTTTAAGCGTACCGCCAATACATCACAGGCTGCGCCATGTAAAACTCCATTCGCGGTGGAACCCAACATCAACTTGACACCGTGCCGGCCATGACTGCCAATGACAATTAAATCCACGGACTTTTCTTTAGCTTCTTCGATGATCACATGACTGGACGGACCCACTTTTACCAGTAATCGCTCGTCAGGCACTCCCAACTCCGCGCCGACTTTATGGATAGAAGTTTTAGCTTCATTGATCAGAATTTCTTCGATATCTATTCCTGCCGATACTCCATAAGCCGCTCCGTAATTACTGAGATGCTCAACGACATGAAGTAAACTGAGGGATGCCTGGTAATGATCCCGTAGCTCTCGCGCTTTCTTTAAAATTAACAGGTCGGATTTAGGATTTAACTCCACAGCAACTAGAATATTTTTATATTTTTTCATGTAAAAAATTCCTTTAATGAAGAAAACCATAAAAAATACAGGACTGCATTGTACCACATAGACTGGGAATATCTACAGGGAAAACCGTGATGAGTTCCTGTGGATAAGTTTTAACGTTATTTTATCCACAACTAACCCACAGGCGGACAAGGAAAAAAAGTCATGATATAAACGGTTTTACATTTAAATAAATAATTGAAAAAAATAAAATATTTACACTTATACAATAAATTCAACCAACCTAATAACAACAAAAATATTAAATAAATATATTTATATTAAAGATCGCAAATAAAGTATTGGTATTTAAATTTAGCTCGTGATAGATTGTCTTCGTTAAACTGGATTATTTAAAAATTTTAAATTATTAGGAGAAAATAAATGAGAAAATTATTGCCTTTAGCCCTATCTGCTTCTTTGATGTCATTATCAACTCTGGCCATTGGTAACCCTGCTCCAACTGATTATTTAGTCGGTATCTGGACAGGTAGTTATTCTTTATCAGGCAATGCCTGTCCTTCTGGTTCTACGGGCGGTACCGCAAAGCTCTCTGTTACCGGCATTACAAAAGCTGTGCAAAATCCTGATACCAATGCTGATTTTTCAGGAACATTACAACTGTCAAACTTTTCTGCTGTAGCAGAGATAAACAAAATGCCTGATTATAGCGCTCCTCAGAATATTATAGGCAACGCGGGCTCAGGTGGAATATCTATTAAGGAACCCAACACAAGTACTGTTTTTGATAATAGTACTGGTGGTTACGATTACTATGATTCCGACAACCCGGCAGAATGGTTCATACAGTTTAGCAACTACTATACTTACGGATCCTGTAAAGTATTCGTTGGTAGATTGACAAAATCTTAATAACTCATCACTGTACTTAAGCGACATGGTTTTCTTGTGCCTTCTGCGGGCGAGAAAACCATTGTAGTTTCCGGACGGACTCTATCTGGTTAAACTCTGTACATGACAAAAATTCGTGAATGAGGTCAAACTCCCTCTCCCCTTGTGGGAGAGGTGAAAAATGTCGTGTACAGAGCTGCTTAATATTTAACCATTGACGTCACGTTAAAATTTATTTATGATAAACAATAATATTTTTGAGGATTAATTTTATGATGAGAACATATCAACCCAGCAACCTCCACCGGAATCGCACTCATGGATTTCGCGCCAGAATGGCGACGGTTGGTGGACGCCGCGTTTTAAACGCTCGCCGCGCAAAGGGTAGAAAGCGCTTAAGTGTCTGATATATATACTTTTCCAAAAAAAGTCCGGCTATTAAAAAAAATACAGTTTCAGGAGACTTTGGCCAAAAAACCGCCTTTATTGGGAAAGTACTACGTACTTTATTATCGGCCTAATGGGCTGACATATCCCAGGTTGGGAATTATCACCGCCAGGAAAAAATGTCGTTTAGCCGTTTCACGCAACAGACTAAAGCGGCAGGCGCGGGAATCTTTTCGCCATAACAGGCCAAGGTTGCCCACTTACGATGTGGTCGCTATAGCCCGGCAGCCGGCGCAAGAAGCCAGTCAATATGAGTTGAGGCAATGCTTAGACAACTTATTCTTAAAAATTATCGATTCATTCAACAGTTGATCAGAAAAATACTGATAGGGTTACTTGCCGCTTACCGGTACTTTATTAGTCCCTGGCTGGGTAACCGTTGCCGTTTTTATCCTTCCTGTTCGGTTTATTCTCAAGAGGCCATTCAGGAATGGGGCATTTTTAAAGGTATCATTCTGACAATATGGCGTTTATTACGTTGTCATCCCTTTCATCCCGGTGGCTACGATCCCGTTATTCACAAAAGGATTCCATCATGAACCTGGACCTGAAAAATATTAATTTACAAAGTATTTATCGTATGGCTTTATATGTAGCCATTGCCCTGGTGGGGGTGTTCCTCTGGAATGCCTGGACCAAGGATCATCCTTCACACACGGTGCAAAATGAATCTGCTTTACCTTCACACTTCCACTTCCACCCCTGCTCCCTTTGTGCCTCCTTCTTATACGGCTAATGCCACTCCGCCGGGCGCGCCTGTCCCTCCTTCCACTGGAAATACTGAGCAGAAAACCGTTTCAGGCCAACCCTCAGTCATCGAGGTTAAAACAGACGTACTGGATGTTCATATCAATACTCAGGGTGGAGATTTAACGGACGCCAGGTTGCTAAAATATGATGTGTCTCTGGAAAAGCCACGCAAACCGATGCCTATTTTAAATTCAGATCCCAATTCACTGTATTTAGCAGAGAGTGGACTGAAAGCGAACGACGCGACACAAACCGAGGCTATCCATTATCAATCCCCTCAAAGTCAGTATGAGTTAGCGAATGGACAAAATAACCTGAATGTGGTGCTGACAGGGACCACAGCGTCCGGATTACGCGTGACAAAAACTTTTGAATTTACTCGCGGCAAATACAATATTAACGAGGTTTATCAATTGCATAATACCGGTAAAGCCTCGTGGACAGGCAATATCTATCAGCAAATCGTACGCAAAAATGTACCGGCGCCAGGTTCTCAACATTCGCGGTCTTTTACCGGCGCCGCTATTTCCAGTCCGGACAAGCCTTACCAAAAATTACCGTTTAAGAAATTAAATGATACCCAGATTAATCAAAATATTCAGGGCGGTTGGGTTGCCATGCAACAACCTTATTTTTTAACGGCCTGGGCGCCGGGCGCGAACCAGACAAATCACTATTACAGCAGCGTCACCAATGACATTTATACGCTGGGTTATGTCACCCCGCCGTTAGTTATCGCGCCGGGAGCGGAAGCCAGTCAGAAATCAATATTTTATGTCGGCCCGGAACTTCCTGACAATTTGAAAAATTTAGGTAAGGGATTAGACCTCACCATTGATTATGGTTGGCTGTGGATGATCTCAAAAATTATTTTTTGGGTCATGGATCACGTTCATTCCGTGGTGCAAAACTGGGGTTGGTCGATTATTATCACGACGCTTGCTGATTAAATTACTTTTTTACAAATTATCGGAAAAAAGTTACATATCGATGGCGAAAATGCGTGACGTGCAACCCCGTCTTCAGGCTTTAAAAGACCGTTTTGGTGACGACAAGCAGGCCTTAAGCCGTGCTACGATGGAATTTTATAAGAAAGAAAAAATTAATCCTCTGGGCGGTTGTTTACCCACGATAATCCAGATTCCGGTATTTATTGGTTTGTATTACGTGTTAATTGAAAGCGTACAGTTACGACAGGCCCCTTTTATCTTTTGGATTAAGGATTTATCGGTGCATGACCCTTTTTACGTATTACCTATTTTAATGGGCATCAGTATGTTTTTTCAGCAAAAGCTAAGTCCGCCGCCGCCCGATCCTACACAGGCCAAAATGATGATGCTACTGCCTGTGGTGTTTACGATATTCTTTTTATCGTTTCCTGCTGGTTTGGTGTTGTATTGGCTAGTGAATAATTGCAGCAGTATTCTTGCAACAATGGTATGTGATGAAAACCTATAAAAATCCCAAAGCCAAAAAACAGCAAAAAAAGGCTGAGAAATTTATAAAACCTAAAAAAATAATCCAAAAATGAATGTCGACTAAAGACACCATCGCCGCGGTGGCCACCCCTTCCGGCCGGGGGGCGTGGGTATTGTCCGGGTTTCCGGACCACAGGCGCCGATAATTGCCCGAATACTGTTGGGTCGACTACCCCCTCCCCGCGAAGCGGTTTACCTGCCTTTCCGTGATCACGATGAGCAAATTATTGATGAAGGTATTGCTCTGTTTTTTCCCGCGCCGCGCTCTTTTACCGGAGAAGACGTTTTGGAACTGCAAGGCCATGGAGGACCGATAGTACTGGATTGTTTATTGCGTCAGGTTATCCGTGCCGGCGCACGACTGGCGCGCCCCGGTGAATTTTCCGAAAGAGCTTTTTTAAACGGAAAAATTGATTTAGCCCAGGCGGAAGCGATTGCCGACTTGATCGACGCCGGCTCCGAACAGGCGGCGCGATCAGCATTAAGGTCCTTACAGGGAGATTTTTCCCGCAGGGTACACGCGGTGGTCGCTGAATTGATTCAGTTACGCATTTATGTGGAAGCCGCCATTGATTTTCCAGCGGAGGAAATTGACTTCATTAGTGAAAGTACAGTTCAGCACGATCTGGAGTTAGTCATCCATTCACTGGAATCGTTACGTCAAACTGCCCAACAGGGTGCAATACTCAGAGATGGCTTGAACGCAGTTATCGTTGGCAAACCAAATGCCGGGAAATCAAGCTTATTAAATAACTTAAGCGGACAGGAAACTGCGATCGTCACCGACATCCCTGGGACAACTCGCGATATTTTACGCGAATTAATTCATATTGACGGTATGCCGTTACATATTATTGATACCGCCGGTTTGCGCGAAACAGAGGATATTATCGAACGCGAAGGTATCCGCCGCACTCGCGCCGCAATCCAGCAGGCAGATGTGATTTTATGGATCACCGATGCCAGTGTTCCTAACGAGCTTCCAAATGATCTGGAGTTAAATAAAAAAATTCCGCTGGTATGGGTGAGAAATAAAATTGATTTAACGGGGGAATTACCTGGTATAGTAATTCATAATGATCTCAATGTGATTTCTCTTTCAGCAAAATTCCGGCAAGGTATCGATTTATTGCGAGAGCATTTAAAGTTGCTTGTCGGTTTTTCATCTCATATTGAAGGATCTTTTACCGCGCGCCGCCGCCATTTATCTGCTATTGATAGTGCCCTGAACCATTTAAGAGAAGGGTTTCAACAACTATCCCTGCATCGGGCTAGCGAACTGCTCGCCGAAGATTTGCGCCAGGCGCAATACGCACTGAACGAAATCACCGGCGAATTCACCGCCGACGATCTGCTCGGCAAGATTTTTTCCAGTTTTTGTATTGGTAAGTAATTGTTTTTTTTAAACATTAGAATTACTATATTCTAGTCATTGAAAATTATTGACGGGATCATTATGAATGAAATCGATATCGATTTGGAACATTTTTTGCTAAATAGCAAAGTTGAGGCCAGGAGGCTGGATCAATTTATTAAAGACGAAGAAAATAATCTTTTTCCTAAAAGAGATGTTTTCTTTGAACTTCGCCAGGCGGCGGAAGATTATTTTTCTCACAAATCCGGTGCAAGAATGTTTGGCTTATCGGGATTAAGAGGGATTGGAAAAACGACAATTATGTGGCAATTAGCAAAAGATATTTTTGATAATTACACTCAGGATATTTATTTTTTTAACGTAGAAGCATTCGTCCAATTGTTTGGCGCCACCAAACTTTATCTAATTTTTTATAAATTTGAAGAAATTGTTTTAAAGAAAAAGTTTTATGAGTTAGATAAACCAATTGTTTTTTTATTTGATGAAGTACATGACGCTGAAAACTGGAGTAAAGGATTAAAAATATTATATGATGAATGTCCTAAGTCCTTTATTCTTTCCACGGGGAGTTCTGCCTTATTATTAGATTCTAATACTGATTTAGTGACCAGGTGGAACGTTTTTCATGTTTATCCTTATAAATACTCGGAATTTATCAGAATTAGATCATGGAAAAAGTGGAATAGTAATGCTAAAAATTTAGCACTAACTTTGGATTTAGTGAAGAAACAAAAAAATAATGACGAATATTTGTTAAGTAGTTTGAGTAAAGCAATTGATGATTATAAATTTCTTATAGAAGAAGTCAGTAAAAAAAGTAATTATTCCTATAAAGAGATAGGAAATCGTTTAATGAAAATTTTATTTTTTTCCGGCGATATTGAAGAATTAACCACGGAGATTGATAAAATAAAATCAGAGATACTATTATTTTTTTCTAAAAATAAAGACCCTTATAATCTTGATGAAAATGAATTATTATTTCAGTATATTAATTATCATAATATTCCAAGATTTTTAACTATAGATAATACCGAGCAAATTTATGAACGTGCTCTGGAAATGTTTGAAAAAATTTTACAGGTGGATATACCCAAATGGTATACAGTCAGTAATAAAGAAAGTATTATTTCAAGTGTTAGAAAATTGTTAATTCGGTTAGCTTTCAGTAAAGAAGTCCAGATTGAGAAATTATGTAGTGATACAGGATGCAGAAAGGAAGAAGTTGAATTACTCATCACAGTTCTAAAAAAATCGGAAGTGCTCAATGAGTTTAAATATTTTGGCAACATTAATTCCAAATTAAACAAGGTAAGCAAAACATTCTTCATGTCACCGACTCTAAGATTGTCCTTACGAGAAAAGTATGAGCGTCACGATATCACTCCAACCTTACAGGGAATTCTGAATGAAGAAATAGTCGCCATGTATTTAAAAAGATTATTTTCCGAAGGAGACGTTTCCTTTATGTTTTCTACAAAAAAAGAGAAAAAAAATGTAGATTTTGTAATCGAAACGCGAAAACAAACGGATGATAAGCTCATTTTGCTGGAAGTCAAATCAAATAAAAAAGATATTTCGCAAATTTCTCAAAGTGAGGTTCAATATCGTTACGGAATATTGGTTTGCACCGAAGCCAGGGATTACTCAATAATCAATAATACCCTGGTCATCCCCCTGAGCTGGTTTTTGTTGATTTAAATATTTTATTTATTTCAATGGTATTTTCTTCCTTTGGATGTTAAAATTTACCTGCCAGGTTAAAATTGCGACTCAATTTTAACCTGTGGCAGGTAAATTTTACGACATGGAGAAGAAGAAATGATTACCAGGCGATTTTATCAATTACCCAAAGACCATTGTTTTATTTTTGGCCCAAGAGGGACCGGCAAGTCCACCTGGATAAAACAAAATTTGCCGCAAGCATATTTGATCAATTTATTAGATGAAGAGTTGAAAATTATATTTCGATTCTTGAAGATTTGCTGCTGGCATATAAACTTCCGGTATTCACCCTGAGAGCCAAACGGGACTATATTGTTCATTCGAAATTCTATTTATTTGATGCTGGAATTTACTACCATCTACGACCAAAAGGGCCACTGAATAGCACCCGTGAATTAAATGGCATTGCACTGGAAGGACTTATATTGCAGCATTTAAAAGCCTGGTCCGATTATTCGAATAAGCCGACGCAATGCTATTTTTGGCACACACGAGGCGGAGCCGAAGTAGATTTTATTATTTATGGAGAAGAGCGGTTTTATGCGCTTGAAGTAAAAAATTCGGCTCATGTCCATGTCACAGATTTAAGATCATTAAAAACTTTTCGCACGGATTATCCCGAAGCCAGTCCCTTGTTGGTCTATCGAGGTAAAGAAAAATTAATGATTGACAATATTCCCTGTTGGCCGGTGATTGATTTTTTAAAAGAACTGGTTCCTAACTATTGGCCGGTTTCAGAATAATTTATATATTTTTTTAAATAATTAAGTAGCATCACACCTTTGTTCGTCGGCGCGCGCGTGAAAATAAATGAAAAATTTAAGATTATTTTAATATGGGCTTGTTACTGTTCAAGAAAGAGTTGAAAAAAATAAAATTAAAAGGAGAATAGAATATGAAAAATCAAGCAGTTTTAAATCTAAGCGTAAGGACTGAATTTGAGAACTTGCCGAACTCTTTAAAGCAGGCGTTCTCATCAATTCCGAAAGAAATGCCGGCGAAAGAAGTTAACACGATTTTTAATAATGTTACCGACATGTCCTGGACTTTGAAAAATGTTTTGAAGGGAATATATTTTAGTAAAATTGAAGCACCGCTTGTCGATTACATTCAGAATAGAGGAATGACATATGAAGTGTTGGCACAACTCATTCAGAGCTTCCTTGAAAAAACAATTCCTAATAAAGTAGTTTTAAAGCTGCTGAGTGAAAGGCGTGAATTTAAGAATTTGCCTGACACTTTAAGGGATGCGTTCTTATTAATTCCGAAAGAAATTTCTGCCCAGGATCCTGAAAAAGAAATTAGGACGATTTTTGATAATGTTACCCGCCAGTATGAGGCTATGAAAAATATTTTGCAGGAAAAATATCCGAGTAAAGTCGATAAATTTAATGTACTGCTGGCCGAATACATTGAAACACAAGATGTTACAGAGTTTAAAAGGGCGGTTGAACATTATCGGAATCTTGAAAAAGGCATTCTTATTGCTGAAGAAGAAAAATACGAAGTGGATCAACAGTTACTTCAGGCAGAAAAGTTACGGAAAAAAAACCTGGAGGAAGCGCAGGAGTTAGAAGCACTGGCCAGGGAGTATGCTTCCCTTTCCGATCCGGTTGAAAATTCAGATATAGAACTTTATAAAAAATATGTAGAACAAAAAAGTCTTGAAGAAATCAAAAAGTTAGTAACTCGCATAAAAATTCTTATGTACCGCCGGAAATCGATGATACAAAATTTAGAAACTTTAGGAATGTTTTTAAAACCAAATGAGCATAAGGAAAACTTTATTATTGATGAGGCTAAAAAAAGTTATAATAATGAGCATTTGGATGCTGCAGAAAAAATAGTAGATGAACTGTGGAACCGTAAAAAAGATTGGGAAGCAGACAGTGAAGCTAAATTTTCTGCCGTAAGTGGAGAATATACTAAATTATTTACTTCAAATGCGGCGATAACACAGGAAAGGATTAGTTTTGAAACTGCCTTAAAGAGCAATAATCCCGTTAAAGTCAATAAATTTTTTGAAAATATTTTCGGAAAAATAAAAGAGGAAACGGAATTACGCAAAAACCTTCAATTGGAAATTAATACTCTTGACGATCTGCGGAAAAAAATAAACTCTGTCGATTTTAATAAAATTTTAGGAGATATTTTTACTATTAAAAATGAAGCGGAAGATTTGCTGAGAGTTCCCGAGTTTGAGGAAGACATGGAACTCCTTATGTTAATCAATGATATCTCTATATTGGAAGATAAAGTTAAAAAATCGCAGGAAAAAGCCATCGAAAGCGCGATGTATTGCGATCCGGAAAAGCTTAAGGAGCTATTAAATGAACTGGAGAGTACCAAAAAATCCCATATAGAGACTTTTCAGGCTCTTTCTGGCAAGCTTAAAAAAACTATCGATGAGCTCGCTTTACCTGCCTTGATGAGATCTTTTTCTGCAAAAAAGAAAACTGTAGAGAATGACCTTAATAAAGCTCATGTAAGGGTGGGATATCAACGCAAAAGAGTTTTGTACATATCCCAATCTGGCGTTATCAATGATTTATCTAAATTGGATGAAATTGAAAGTAAAAGGGAAGACATTCAAAATAACATTGTCGCGACACGGAAGAGTGTTAGCCAAATTACTTTGGATGAAGCAGATTCTCTTAAATCGGTTAAATTAGTTAAATCGGTTAGCGATAAAATCATTAAAATAGATCGGCATCAAGGAGAAACAGCAGATTATATTAAAGAAATTAGCGCTAATGAGGCAGCTTTGAATAAAATTTCTGGAAAAACCATGTGTTTTAAGTCCATAGAGGCAATTCTTACTGTTCTTATTGCTAAAACCGAGGAAAGAATTAACGCTTACCAGGGAATCTCCATAAAGAAAACAATTTTGAAAAAAGATCAAGCCAAATTGATGTGGGAGACGATGAAAGTTTTATTAGGGAAGGTTAAGAGGGAAAATAGGGATGGTCTTACTGACAAAGTTAAAGAATTATGTGAAAGAAAGCAGGAATTCTCTGCGATTGCGAGCAAGGCAAGTTTTTGGGCTTTTCTGCCGGGAGCGCATAGTCTTTCTTATACTGTTAATGATCAGAACTACAACAGGGATCTGGATGTTGGGATCTACCAGATAAAGGAACTGATAAGCGAGGCAGAAGAACTCAGTAAATCCGCCAGCAATTCCCGCTGAGTACAGCGGCAATGGCTGCCTATTTATATCCTGCGCTCGGCGGAGTCGATGCTCGGAATGAGGGGGGAGCGCGGAACTTAGCTCCCCCTTGCGATCCCCCATAGCGCATCGCCTGAACCATCATCTGTCGTAGTTCACCAACACCGGCTAGCAATCTAATAAAATAAGCCCACAAAATTTTTTGAAATGGCAGAAATCAGAATCCTGTGTTAATAAAGGAATTTTATAATCGATACAACTTTGGGCGATTAAAGCATCTGTCAGGCGGGCTTTGAGACTCTTAACAATTAATTTAGATCGACTATTGCCGGCTCTTTGCCAATATCCTTGAGTAGGCTCAAGCACAGGAAGTTCCAGAATTTTCCCGGAAAATTCAACGGGCAAAAGTGAATCACTCATTATTTCAGTAATGACAACCGGTGGTAACATTAAAGAATGATAGGTAAATGCTTCATCCAGTTTGTCGGTTTTAGTATTATTAACTCCCTGAAAATAATCAATCAAAACGGAAGTATCTACGGCAATCATTTCTCATCCCGATCTTTGCGCAATTCCGCGATATTGACTGAAAATTTAATTTTGCCACGCATCTTGCGCAAATCGTCATAAGCATTTGCACGCGCTAACTGGATTAACGCAATTTTCAGGGTTTCGGTAATTCCTTTACCGGTGGCGGCCTGCGCCTCACGTAACAATTCAATGGGGATATGAGCCGTAACTTTTTGAGTATGAGAATGCATATATTCTCCTATATTATTATAGAATTTTACCATAAAGTATTACGTAAATCAATACGTAAATTAAATACGGAATGTAAAGATGTGTTTACTCAAACCATCAATTTGCCTAATTTTTTGAAAAAAATCTTTCACAAACTGTACAGATTTAACAAAACAGCGGAAAAAGAAGTGTATAATTAACCAGAATATTTAAAAAAATATGCTTAATAGTAATAAAATATTCAATCAATTCAATTAATTATGTATTATCCTGGCAATAGTAAAATTTTGATAATTTTGCCAAATTTATTTTAAAATTTAAGATTAATTTAATATGAGGGGAATACAGTAAAACTAATGTAGAAACAAAATCTGTAAAAAAGAGGTGAATATGAAAAGCGTTAATGATAGAGTGTATTTAGACTATATAGAGATAGAGTATAAGCAGCATAGTGTATCAAAAGCAACCGTTGAACATTTAGAGTCGGACATAAAGACTTTAATTGATTCGCAGGGAATTAAATTAACGAAAATTTTCCAGATACAATTAGCTACAATTGTTAAAAGCGCCGAAAAAAATTCTGAATCGAAAATACATTTATTTAAAATAAGAGAAAAACTACTTCGTGAAAACACTAGATTATGTTTCATAGTAGAGCGTGCAAAATCTCTACACCTTGATAAACAAGATGAATATCTAACAAAGGTATATAGTTATATTTTTAGTAAAAATACAGATAACGATTTCATTAAAAATATCAAGAATGATATCACTGGATCTTGGTTACGGGAAGAACCTTGGTTCCGGGAAGAACCCTCGTTACGGGAAATCAAAAGAGTTTTTTATACTGTGTCAAATAAAAATAAAACAGTTGAAGATCTTCTGGACAAAATGGGTGAAAATTCGAATTTGCCCAACTCTTTAAAGAAAGCACTCTTATCAATTCCAGAAGGAATTTCTGTCGAAAAAGTCAAAAAAATCTTTGATAATGTTACCGCTATGTGTCAGGTTTTTAGCAACCTTTTGAACAAAGGAAAATATTTTAGCGAGATTCATAGTTTTAATGTATTGCTGGTCCGATATATTAGGACGCAAGACGAAATATATTTAAAAGATGCGAAAGATGGATTTCGGGACCTTGAGGAATCAATTGAGAATGCTGCAGAAGAAGAAAACAACGCAAAGCATCTGTTGCGTCAGAAAGAAGAATTACTGAAAAAAAAGCTGAAGGAAGAACCCGAGTTAAAAATGGATTTAGAGAAGTTAACCCAAAAATATTATTCTCTTTCCAATGTGATTGAAACATCAGATCAAGAAATATATAAAAAATATTTTGAGGATAAAAATATTGCAGAGGCCGGAAAATTTTTAGAAACGATAGAATCGCGCCTGCAGAAACAAAAATTGCTGGCCCAGGAATTTAAAAGTTTGGAGGGATTTTTGAAACCGGAAGAAGAAACAACGGTAAATGTGGGGAGTTATAATTCTCCTCATCTGGAAAATTTTAAAAAAATAGTAGATGAATTGCATGATCGCCGAAGAGAGTGGAAGGTAAACAGCCCCGATAAATTTAGGGGTTTGAAAGCTCAATATATTAATTTATTTGCTTCAGAAGAGGCGGCACTAGAGTTTGAATTTAATAAATTCTTAAAAACCAATAACCCAAAAGAAATGGATAATTTCTTTAAAAAAGTTTTGAAAAAAATTGAAGATGAAAAAGCTCGACGCACTGCGCATAGCAAAGCGATTTATTTGGAAATTGAAACTCTTACAAAACTTGAATCCAAAATAAATTCTGTGGATTTTACTCCTATTTTAGTGGAGCTATCTACTGTTAAGAAACAAGCGGACGATTTACTGAAAATTCCCGGGTTCGAAGAAGACAAGGAACTCAAACAGCTAGTCGCTGAAATCTCTATTCGGGAAGGTGAAGTTAAAGAATCGCCAAAAAAGGCTACTGCAATTCAGATAACTTTTGGTCGAGAAGAACCGTTAGAGAGTTTATTAAATCATAAAGAACAGCTAACGACACTATTGGAGAAAGTAGAGAATGAAAAAGAATCTCATATAAAATTTTTGGATTCGAAAAAAAATGTACTTAAAGAAAATACCGGCAGGGTTTTATCTTCCCTGAAAACACAATTTTTAAAAAAGAAAGACCTGGAGGATAAGCTCAATGATTGTAAGGAAAAGTTGAATGCTCAGAGAAAAGAAGCCTTGACGATACGCATACAGCTAACTCAGCCTGGCAGTTATACACCTAAATCTAAAGAAAATATATCTATATCAAAAGTTGACAAAATTGATAAGGAAGCGGAAGAAATTAAAGAGGAGATTGACAAGACACTGACGGAAATTGCTGAGAATAAAGAAGAATCTCTCAAATCAATGAGTGATAAAATCACAGTAATAGAGCAGCAACCAGAAAAAATAAAAAGGTATGAAGGAATTATAAGGAATAATGAAAATGAACTTCATAAAATTTCCGGCCCTTATTTGAAAACCCAATGTGTTGAAACCATATCGAAGGAGCTGAAAACTCTTTTTGATGAAACTGATGAGAGGGCAAAAAAATATGCGGCTCAGGTTGTTTGCTGGGGTACTAAAAATACACGAAAGAAAAACGCTGTGAATGAAGTTTTTGAAAAAACCAAAAGTCTGAGAGAAAATTTGGATACGAATTTTAACTTTAAAAATGATTTCTGTGAGATAGAAAGAGAGTTATGTAATCTACTTAATGAATTTAATAATTTTGAAGCAGTAACTAAAACTTCTGATTTTGATTTCTTTGGGACAGGAAAACCAACACCACATGATGAACATTATATTGAAATAGCTAAAAGTGTTTTTAAAACTTCATTGGAAGAATTGGAAAAATTTAAACGAGGTACAGGGGCGGCTCCCTCCGGAAAGTAAGTAGAGGAGTTAGTAAAAAAATAAAGGCCTGAACTGTGAGCTGATTTGGAATCAGCTCACAGTTCATCTCAACAGGTGTGATGACTATACTCAAAACGATTAGGTTTTCGATGTTATAGCACCCAGTGACCAGTGAGATTGAAACGTTCTGACTGAGAAAAGCCGCAGGAATACTCATTGTATTTCAAGGTTTTTCGAAGGAAGAACGTTTTAATCTCCTGCCGGTGAATGGGATGCTAGAACACCGAAAATCTAATCGTTTTGAGTATATATTAATAATTTAAATGATATTAACTTCAGGAAGAATTTCCACCGAAAATTTTTCCCGAACGGAATCCTGAATATCGCAGGCCAGTTGCCGGATCATTTGGCCCGAGCCGTTGCCGTAGTTCACCAGCACCAGGGCGTGGTGCTGGTGAACGCCCACATCGCCGTTGCGATAGCCCTTCCAGTGACATTGCTCAATCAGCCACGCCGCGGGAATTTTGTAATGCCCGTTCTCCGACGCATAATGCGGAATTTCAGGGCGCCGGGATTGCAGGCGCTGAAATTCCTCCCCGCTAATCACCGGATTTTTAAAAAAACTGCCGGCATTGCCGATGATTTTCGGATCCGGTAATTTTTGTTTGCGAATTTTAATAACCGCATCGCTAATTTTTTTTATGCTGAGCGCCGTGTTCGGCTCCTCCGCCAAAACGTGCTTCAGATTGCCGTAATCCAGATGAAACTGCGGTTTTTTATTCAGGCGCAAAGTCACATCCGCGATAATATAGCTGTTTTTGACCCGATTTTTAAAAACGCTCTCGCGATAACCAAAATGCAGGTCTGCGTGATGAAAGATTTCGGCGGCGCCATCGCTGATTCTGATAGCGGTGAGATGATCAAAAACCTGCGTGAGCTCAACCCCGTAAGCGCCGATATTCTGCATGGGCGCCGCGCCGACAGAGCCCGGAATCAGCGAAAGATTCTCAACACCGGCGTATTGATGGGCGAGACAATATAACACCAGCTGGTGCCAGTTCTCCCCCGCTCCCGCGTTTATCCAGACGTGTTCATTGTCTTCCCGCGTTTTTTTGATTCCCTTAAGACGAATTTTCAGAACCAGCCCCGGGAAATCCTGCGTCAGCAGAATATTGCTGCCCTCCCCCAACACCAGTTTGGGCATTCCCTGAAAGCGTGAAGAGGAAAGAACAGTCTGCAAATCCGCGAGCGTGTGAATATCGCAAAAAAAGCGTGCTTTTGCATCGATACCGAAAGTATTGTAGCCTTTTAAGGATATATTTTCCTGGATCATCGGGGGGTCTCAAAATGATGATTACATTATACTCTCAACACCCATTTTTGGCAAAGCCGGCGTTTATCGGCGGAAAAAACAGCCCGAAAGGACTCAATCCGGTGTATACCTTGCCCCAGCAAATCCGTGCATTCGGCATTTTGTCCTCTTCCATAGCCAAAAAACAAATAATTTCGCATGCTGAGGTGTCTCATGGATGCTGATTCCGCCCAACTTTTTTCTTCAGGATTGCGGCAGCTCAATCTACACCTGCCGCCTGCCCAACAGCAAAAATTACTGGATTTTTTAGAGTTTTTAAAAAAATGGAGTGGTCATTATAATTTAACGGCGATCACCGATACCCAAAAAATGATTACCCACCACTTGCTGGACAGCCTGTCTATCGCGCCTTATATTACCGAAAATAATATCCTCGACGCCGGCAGCGGCGCCGGTTTCCCCGGTATACCGCTGGCGGTGTATTTTCCGCAAAAACAATTCACTCTGCTCGACGGCAATGGCAAAAAAACCCGTTTTTTAATCCAGGCGAAAGCGGAGTTTCAGCTATCGAATATCACCGTCATCAATGCGCGTATGGAAACCTGGCAATCCCCGCGGCCTTTTGACACCATTGTGGTCCGCGCGGTAGGCTCGATCCCGGACGTAATGGCCGAATCCCGCCACCTCCTGCAGTCAGCGGGCCAATGGTTATTCATGAAAGGCAATCCCCAAAACGAACAGCTCACGGCCTTGCAACCCCCCGCTGCCATTCACCTATTAAATGTCCCGGGAATAAATGAACCCCGCTGCGTTATCGAAATCAGTAAATAAATGTAAAAATGGCTGATTGTCTGGTAAAATCCCCCTAAATTATCTATCGGAGAGTGCGCAAAATGCCAAAGATTATCGCCATTACCAATCAAAAGGGCGGGGTGGGGAAAACGACCACGACGGTAAATCTGGCGGCGTCTTTAGCGGCCATCCGGCAAAAAGTGTTATTAATCGATCTGGATCCCCAGGGCAGCGCCACCGTGGGGTGTGGAGTCAACAAACAGACACTCCAGCATTCCATGAACGAAGTCTTACTGGGAGAATGCACGGCGGCACAGGCGCTGGTGAAAACACCCTGGCATTACGATCTGTTGCCCGCCAACGGTGATTTAACCGTGGCGGAAGTGCGATTATTACGCGCCGCAAACCGCGATGATTGCCTCAAACAGGCCTTGATTCCATTAACCGCCGAATATGATTTCATTCTTATCGATTGTCCGCCGTCCCTGAATATGTTGACGGTGAACGCATTGGTAGCCGCGGATAGCGTTCTGGTCCCGATCCAGTGCGAATATTATGCCCTGGAAGGACTCACCAGTTTATTAAGCAGCATCGAGCAGATCCACCGTACCGCCAATCCCGGCCTGCAAGTTGAAGGCCTACTGCGCACAATGTATGATGGCCGCAATGGCTTAACCATGGACGTTTCTGAACAATTGTTGACTCATTTTGGCGAGAAAGTGTATCACACCGTGATCCCCCGTAATGTTCGTCTGGCCGAAGCGCCCAGTCACGGCCTGCCGGTTATTTCATACGATAAACGTTCCCAGGGAGCCATCGCTTATCTGGCGTTAGCGGGAGAATTACTCAGAAAGCAGGCGCACAAAATCACGATCCCGGAGGAGAGTTGCGTATGAGAAAGTTAGGCAGGGGTCTGAGCGAGTTAGGTTTAACTGAATTATTGGGGAGTGGGGAACTCACAGCGACTCCCGGTAATGCGGAATGCCACCCTTATGACAAAGTTCATCATTTGTCTGTGGACACGCTGGATCCCGGGCAGTACCAGCCACGCCAACATATCGATCAGACCGCCCTGGCGGAATTGGCGGATTCCATCCGCGCTCAGGGAATATTGCAACCGCTGATTGTTCGGGCCCAATCTCCTGGGCGTTTTGAAATCATCGCCGGAGAGAGGCGCTGGCGTGCCGCGCAAATGGCTGGGTTGGACAAAGTACCCGCCATTATCCGCGAAATTTCCGATCAAACCGCCATTGCTTTTGGCCTGATTGAAAATATCCAGCGCCGCGACCTGAACGCGCTCGAAGAAGCGCAGGCGTTGCAGCGTTTATTGCAGGAATTTAATCTGACTCATGACGCTGTCGCTCATGCCGTAGGAAAATCTCGAACCACCATCAGTAATTTGCTGAGACTCCTGCAGTTAAATGCCGATGTTAAAACGTTACTGGCCGAAGGCCGGCTGGAGATGGGGCATGCCCGTGCTTTGCTGGCTTTGGGGGGGGCGGTTCAGAGCGAATGCGCCCAACGTGTCGCCGCGCAACGTTTGTCGGTTCGCCAGACAGAAGCGCTGGTGCAGCAACAGCAAAATCCCGCAGCCGGGATACCTGAAAAAACATCTCATGATTTATATGCGATAGAAACACAGCGGAATCTGGCGGAAAAATTACGATCGAAAGTCGCCATTCGTCATAATGCCCGCGGTAAAGGCAAAATCGTTATTCACTATCATGACCTCGATGAGCTTGGCAGAATTTTAAATCATATTCAGTAGACCATGAATGTACGTTTTAGTATTGCTTTAACGGCCAAATTGCTGATTATATCAGCCATTATATCGACTCTGTGCGCCTGTAAAAAACATTCCGGGTATACCGGTTATGTCGAAGGGCGATTAACTTATGTCTCTTCTCCTTTCAGCGGTAAATTAACCGTTTTTCCGGTGGTTCGGGGGCAAACCGTGCGGACAGGTGATATACTGTTTCAGTTAGAATCGCAACCGCAGTCAGATGATCTTAACGCCGCTCTGGCGACCGTCCAGCAAATCTCAGCCGATTTAGCCGACAAAATGACAGGACAGAGGCCGTCGGAATTATCCGCGATTTCCGCACAAATAGCTCAGGCTCAGGCTCAGGTTGAATATGCAAAGAAAGACGTGGCCCGCAAACAGCAATTAGTGAAACAAAAGGCGATTGAACAAAATCAACTAGATCTTGCCCGCCAAAACTTAAAAATAGCCGAAGCTGCCGAGAAGCAATCGGAAGCGAATTTAAGCTCCGGAAAACTGCCGGGACGTCAGGAACAAATAAAATCCCTACAGCAACAGCTGGCAGCCGCCAAAGCTAATTTAGACAAAGCGCGATGGAGTCTCTCTCAAAAAACCGTTAGTGCGGCGGTTAACGCTCAGGTATTCGATACTTATTATCGTACCGGCGAACAGGCGCCCGCGAATCAGGCCGTGTTATCCCTTCTCGCTGCGCAGGATATTAAAGTGGTTTTCTTCGTAGACGAAGCAGCGCTGAGTAAAATAAAACCCGGCCAGTCGGTCCGGATAAAATGTAACGGCTGTCGCTCAGGAGTCACTGCGAAAATTAGTTTTATTTCCCCCTCCGCCGAATATACACCGCCGGTAATTTATAGCCGCAGCGCACGCAGCAAACTCGTTTACGAAGTAGAAGCGGAGTTTGACAATAAAAAGAAGGGCGAACAGGGTAGGGTATTAAATCCTGGCGAGCCCGTCGAAGTGTCTGTTTAAGTCATGAATCAATTGTTACACACCGGGGAGTGGGTGATTGATGTCGAGCATTTGCGTAAGGAATTTTCCGGCAAAGCAGTCGTCGACAATGTGTCTCTACAAGTGAAATCCGGCGAAATTTTCGGTTTTTTGGGACCCAATGGGAGTGGTAAAACCACGACCATTCGCATGATTTGCGGATTACTAACGCCCGACGGCGGGGAAGGGTTGTGCCTGGGTTATAATATCCGCACTGAGGCCATGCTGATCAAGCGTAATATCGGTTATATGACCCAAAAATTTAGTTTATACGGGGACCTTTCCGTTTATGAGAATCTGGATTTTATCGCGCGCATGTATGATTTAAAACCCCGCAGGGAGATAGTCCAGGCCAGCATCGACCGTTTGGGTATCGGACATCAACGGCAAATGCAATTAGCCGGTAATTTATCGGGTGGCTGGAAACAGCGCCTGGCTTTGGCCGCGGCGACTATTCACAGTCCGAAATTATTACTGCTGGACGAACCCACGGCGGGTGTGGACCCCAAAGCGCGCCGTGAATTTTGGGACGAAATTCACCGCCTGGCTGCTGAAGGCATCACCACACTCGTCAGTACGCACTACATGGATGAAGCTGAAAGATGCCACCGTCTCGCCTACATCGCCTATGGAAAATTATTGGTTTACGGGACGATGCGCGAGGTAATAGCCCATGCGCGTTTAAGCACATGGGAAGTGCAGGGGGATAATCTACAGGAACTGATGGTGAAGCTGCGTGCTTTGCCGGCAGTGTCACAGTTGGCGCCGTTTGGTTTGAAGTTGCACGTTAGCGGCCCTGATCAGGAAAAATTAGCCGAAGCGCTTGCGCCATACAAACAGCAGGCGGGCTATCAATGGCGTCAGATCGAGCCTGGTTTAGAAGATGTCTTTATTCATTTTATGAGTGAAACCAGGGATACTTTTGCATGACGGAAGAGGAATAATTATGTGGGAAATTTCCTGGATTCGCCTAAAAGCGATGATTGCTAAGGAATTCATACAGATGCGCCGCGACCGCCTGACGTTTGCATTAATGATTGGATTACCGTGCCTACAACTCATTCTGTTTGGATTCGCGATCAATACCAATCCCAAATATCTGCCCACTGCTGTCGTCAGCGCGGATTACAGTCCGCTCACTCGCGCGTTTGTGAGCGCACTTCGGAATACCCAATATTTTCAGATAAAATATCCGAATGTCAACATACCGCAGGCTGAAAAATTGTTAGCGCGGGGCGCAGTGCAATTCGTGGTGGAAATTCCGGTTAATTTTTCTCGAGAGTTAATCCGTGGCAATGGGCCGGACCTGCTGGTTATTGCCGACGCCACCGATCCTGTTGCCACCGGTAACGCGACGGCTGCGCTCGGAAATTTAGTCAATACTGTTTTTAATCGGGAATTAAGCCGCGGTTTAAGTAATCTGATTCCCGCGCCTCCGGCTTTTAACCTGGTCGTTCACCAGCGCTACAATCCGGAAGCGTTGAGTCAATATAATATTGTTCCTGGACTCATGGGAGTCGTGTTGACGATGACCATGGTCATGATTACAGGGCTGGCGATTACCCGCGAACGGGAGCGGGGCACCATGGAAAGTTTATTAGCCACTCCCGTGCGCCCGATTGAAGTGATGATCGGCAAGATTGTTCCTTATATTATGGTGGGTTATGTGCAGCAATTATTAATCATCCTTGCGGGGATTGTCATCTTTAGGGTTCCTCATGATGGCAGCCTTCTGCTGTTGCTAATAGCCACCTTGCCGTTTATTTTCGCCAATTTGGCCGTGGGACTTACTTTTTCGACCATTGCCAAAAATCAGTTGCAGGCGGTGCAAATGACGTTTTTCTTCTTTTTACCCTCGATTCTGTTGTCCGGTTTTATGTTTCCATTTCATGGAATGCCCCAGTGGGCGCAAATCATTGGGAATTGTCTGCCGCTAACGCATTTCCTGAATATCGTCAGAGGGATATTATTGAAAGGAAATCATATCAGTGATTTTTATTCTCAGCTTTGGCCGTTATTTCTGTTTATTTTTATTGTCATGAGCATCGCTGTTCTCCGTTATAAAGAAACTCTGGACTAACACATCGAAGTCACTTCACATTCTCTGTGTGAGAAATTTACTCAAATATCTGAAAGCTGTTACGTAAATACATTATGGAAATGGCGGCTTTTCTGCTCGAACAAATTTTCAACATTCTGATATTTAATAAATAATTTAAGTGGACTGGATGTTCGGAGCAAAATTTCTTTTCAGGGATCTATTGGATAATTTTATATCTGTTAGATTTGTTTACAGTTCTTCGCGGAGACATGGAGACTGTAAGGACCTTTATCCAGGGATTGGATTTAGGTCAAGGACGACCTTAAAAAAGGGCGGCAAAACCGCCCTTTTTTTATTCATCTTATATTTAATATACGTATGAGGAACCGCCATAGTAATTGCCATAATACGGAGAAGTCCGGTAGGTATTACCATAGTAATAATATTGCGATGAATAATAGCAATGCGCATAGGGATAATTATAACAACGGTAGTTATAGTTAGGACCGGAAGAGTAATAACCCGCGGGATACGGGTCATACACACAACCAGCCATAAATCCCAGTGCGAGTACTCCCAAAGATGCCTTAGTTACCATCGATAAACATTTTTTGATTTTCATAAATTATTCCCTCAATTTGGTTAAATATCTTACTAAACAAGTATAGCACAAAATTTGAACAGTCTTGAATTTAGAGAGAGGCAGGAATAGCAAGACGCTGCAGACAGTCAGGAATATAGTGGAATGCCAGGGCAGGGAGTGTATTCATTGGGAAAAAAGACGCATCGCTAACGTCGTCACCGGGGAGCAGATGGCCTTCCGCTTCGCGAGCCAAAAAAATGGCGACGTTCACAGGTTTTAATGGATTCAGATCATTATAGATCAGATCAAATAACTGAAGTTTTCCGACGATTAACCCGGTTTCTTCGTGCAATTCCCGGCGTGCGGCCTGTTCAGGGGTTTCATTCACTTCCTGAAATCCCCCGGGAAACGCCCAAAGCCCTTTTTGCGGCTCCATGCCACGCTTCACCAATAAAACCCGGTCTTCCCGCACGAGGAGCACGGCTGCTGCAGGATGGGGATTTTGATAAAGAACCCGATCACAAACGCTGCAGATATGGCGGTCCCGTCCCTCCACAAAGCGGATTACCGTCGAATGCCCACAGGAGAAACAATGTCTTACAGAAAGGTCAATCATTTTACCATTATACCGTAATTCCCTTAAAGTACACTTAAAGAGGGGGAGGCCAGCAGTTCTCGGCGAATTCTAAGTCATTGAATTATTGAATCAGGCAATCGCTTTTAAAAAATAATCTTCGTACAATAGATCCTGTCGGGGATGAAATTGTTCATTTTTCGATCTAATGTCAAGGATTTTATCGATGGAACCTAAAAAACATCTTTGCTTTACGTCATTGCGTAAAAAAATGTCGGCGATATTTCAGGCTATCCCTGATGGGCGGCAGGGAAATAAAATTAAAATCAGTATTCACGATGCCTTGATGAGTGGATTTGCCTGCATGCATTTTCAGGAACCCTCTTTGCTGCAATTTCAAAGTAATCTGGAAGAAGAGCGTCATTGTAATAATTTAAAGACGTTATTTGGAGTAGAAGACATTCCTAAAGAAACGCAAATGCGTGAGATTATTGATGACGTGGATTCGGATTATTTCGCAGCGGTCTTTAAAAATTATTATTTGCGATTGCAGAGAGGAAAACATTTAGAAGCTTACCAGATTTTTCCAGGATTATATTATTTTCCAATGGATGGGTCTGAATTTTTCAGTTCAGAAGATATCCATTGCGAACACTGCCTGACAAAAACCCATCGAAAAGACAGGAAAACCTATTCGCATCAGGTATTGCAGGGAGGGATCATGCATCCGGACCGGACCCAGGTCATCCCGTTTATGCCCGAGCCGATTAGCAACGAGGACGGTGAGGATAAACAGGACTGTGAAATGAATGCGGCGAAACGGTATGTTAAAAAACTCTGCGCAGCTCATCCGCAATTAGGATTATTAATCGGCGGTGATTCTCTTTTCTCAAGACAGCCGCTGATTGAAGATATTTTAGCGGAAAAAGCGCATTATCTTTTTACGGCTAAACCTGAAGATCATAAATATCTGATGGAATGGATTGCTGCTTACAAGGAATTAAATCACTTTTCCTGTTCAGATAAAAAGGGTTATAAGCATTATTATGAGTGGATGAATGAAGTGCCCTTAAATGGGAGAAAAGATAGCATTCTCGTTAATTTTTTCCGATATAGAATGACGATGATGGATGAACAGGGAATTGAGAAAATTGTTTATAAGAGCAGTTGGGTGACAGATTTAGAGATCACGAGTAAAAATATAGAAACATTGGTTCGAGCAGGAAGATGTCGATGGAAAGATGAAAATGAAATATTTAACGTGATGAAAAACCATGGCTATTACATGGATAGAAACTACGGACATGGTAAAAAAAATCTGAGTTTTAATTTTTATTTGCTGACATTACTGGCTTTTTTCTTTCATCAAATTTTTGAATTGACCGATAGGCAATACCAGGCCTGTCGAAAGAAATTTGGAAGCAAAAGACATTTGTGGGAAAAGCTTCGTGCCTACATTGAGATTTTGATTTTTGATACCTGGGAAAAGCTGCTGGATTTTGCTGTATCGCCGAAAGAGGGATTGGTGACCTGGGCTAACGCGCCATGAGAAAACAGAAAATAAATACGGTTGCTCCTGAAAAGCTCATCTATTGATCAGTTTGGATATCGTCTGCCTGAATGATTTAAAAATCGATTTAAAGTGCAAAAAATAAGGCTTTTATTTGAATAATGATCGAAAAAAAACAACAAAGAAAAGGTAGTCATCTGTACTTTTCGACAAATGAGAAGATTTTATTGGTTAAATAATGTTCGCCGGGAATTGCTGGGGGGAGGCTGGAAGAATTGACCTGGAACACATTAAAAGGCTTGCTGCCTTTGAGGGGTTGCCATATCAAACTCTAATCGCAAGTGTGTTGCACAAGTATGCCGCCGGGCATCCCGATAAGTGAAAAACCATCAAAAAGGCGTCAAAACCTGTTGCATAATTTGCCACAAGCGCCTATAATGCGGCCCGCGACACCGTGATTCGCAGCGAGACTTTTTATGAAAATACAGGGCGTGTCCCCACGTCAACAAGCCTATCGTTTAGTGGCGCTGCAGATGGTGGTGACGGGAATAGTGGCTATTGGATGGCTTTGCAGTGGTTGGATAGCAGCGATTTCGGCATTATTGGGTGGCCTTTCGGCCGTTTTGCCCAGTTTCTATTTTGCCCATCGCTTCTTTGCAACGACTCATGCCCGCCAGGGCGGAAGGATTATCAGAGCTTTTTATTGGGGTGAATTGACGAAACTGCTGTCGAGCGCTTTTCTCGTGATTTTCATCTCCAGATTGTGGCCGGAAATGGCCCTGTTACCTTTTATAAGTGGTTTTGCGGCAGTCAGTATGAGTCCCTGGCTGGCGCCTTTAGTAATGAGAAGATAAAGCGATCATGACCGAGAAAGCACTAACGGGCGCTGAATATATTCAGCATCATTTGACGCATTGGCAGCTCAATCTGCAAACGGGAGCTATTGGCCCTGATCATGGTTTTATGGTGTTAAACCTTGACACCATGCTGGTTTCAATAGTCATCGGCGTCGCATTTTGTGTATTTTTTTACGCAGTCGCCCGTCGCATGCACAACGAAACACCCGGCAAATGGCAGAACCTTGTCGAGTTTGCCATAGAATCCGTTGATGGAATGGTTAAAGAGTCTTTCCATGGCGCCACCCGCTTGGTGGGACCATTGGCGCTGACCATTTTTGTCTGGGTTTTTCTCATGAATTTTATAGATTTATTGCCCGTGGATTTAATACCGCGTCTGATGGGTTTTGCGGGTGCTGATCATTTCAAGGCAGTTCCCACAACGGATCCGATGATGACCTTCGCGCTGTCTATCACCGTATTTCTACTGCTGTTATTTTACAACGCCAAGGCAAAAGGATTTGGCGGATGGGGCAAGGAAATTTTATCGCGTCCATTTGGCTGGTGGATGCTGCCGGTGAATGTGATCTTTCGTCTGATCGACGATTTTGTCAAACCCTTATCATTATCCTTACGTTTATTTGGAA
The DNA here is from genome assembly GCA_963832945.1 of uncultured Pseudomonadota bacterium. GTDB lineage: Bacteria > Pseudomonadota > Gammaproteobacteria > Coxiellales > Coxiellaceae > JAFEDN01. The sequence continues at coordinate 20,263 of CAWHVV010000014.1, read as the reverse complement.
ACCTGTTCGCTGGAGAACTGATTTTTCTCTTAATCGCGCTGATGCCTTGGTGGATGCAATGGCCCCTGGGCGCGGTATGGACGATTTTCCATATACTGATTATCACCATTCAGGCTTTCATTTTTATGATACTAACCATTGTTTATTTAAACATGGCGCAAGAGACCCACTAGACTTTTTTAACTACAGGAGATAAGTACTATGACCGATGTTTCTCAATCCATTGAAGTCGCCCGCATTGTCGCGAGTGTCCAGGGCTTAACGGCCATCGCCGCCGCCTTATTAATTGGCCTGTCGGCTTTGGGAACCGCTGTGGGCTTCGGCGTTCTGGGTGGTAAATTTCTGGAAGGCGTGGCCCGGCAGCCGGAACTGACCGGTATGTTAATGGGACGCATGTTCTTAATGGCGGCGTTGGTCGACGCATTTGCCGCGATTGGTATTGCTATGGGTCTCTTATTGCTGTTCGCCAAGAACCCGTTCCTCGCTGAAATTTACGGACATTTAACTAAAGTCGTGGGAGCGGGTGGCTAAACATGGATATTAATCTCACCCTACTGGGCCAGATGATCACGTTTGCCATATTTATATGGTTTACGATGAAATTTGTGTGGCCGCCCATTGTCAAAGCCATGAAAGACCGTCAGGACAAAATCGCGGCGGGTTTGGCTGCCGCTGAACAAGGTGAGCAGGCGTTGCAGGTCGCTAAACAACAGATCGCCGGCGAAATGCAGGCAGTGAAAGTTGAAGGAGCGAAAATCCTCGAACAGGCTCATCAACGCGCCCTGCATATTATTGAGGAAGCCAAAGTCCAGGCCCAGCAGGAAGGGGATCGTTTGGTGCAGTTAGCGCAGGACGAAATAAAACGCCAATATACCGAGGCCCGGGCGGATCTGATCCGGCAGATGGCGAGTATTGCTGCCGCAGGTGCGGAAAAGATTTTAGGCCGGGAAGTCGATAAAGCCAGTAATGATCGTTTAATCGACGAATTAGTGGAAAACATGTAATTATGGCCGAAAACATTACCATCGCCAGACCTTACGCCAAAGCCGTTTACGAACAGGCTTTAGGGAGCAACGCTCTGGATGAATGGGAGCAAATCCTGCAGGCCCTGTCAGCCATCGCCGCGGACCCCGGAGTAGGTCCCTTGTTGGATAGCCCTTTAATCAGCGGCGAGCAATTATTAAAGTTATTTACGCAGATAACCGGAAAAATTCATCCCAATCTTTCCGCGGACCTGCAAAGACAACTCAAAAATTTCCTGACCGTGTTAATCAGCGAAAAACGTTTGGCAGTTTTACCGGAAATTCTGCGTCGTTATCAAAACCTGGTGGCCGCGGAACGCGGTTTAAAGAAAGTCAAAGTCATTTCCGCATTTCCATTGGACGAGAAGCGGCGTCAGACGATGATCCAGTCACTGACCCGGTATTTACATTCAGAGGTGAGGGTGGATTTTCAGGAAGACCCCAGTCTGATCGGCGGCGCAGTGATTCGCTGCGGCAACTGGGTAATGGACGGTTCTATTAAAGGTAAATTGAATTCTTTACAGGATAATTTACGGGAATAATCGGAGAGAGTAGTTATGACATCACAGCTCAAAGCAACCGAGATCAGCGATCTCATTAAATCGCAGATCGCCCAGATCGATCTGGCCCCCCAGGTCCGTACCGAAGGCGCCATCGTCAATCTGAAAGATGGCATTGTACGTATTTACGGGTTGGATAACGTTATGTTCGGTGAAATGATAGAATTTCCCGGGAACACGTTCGGTCTGGCGCTGAACCTGGAGCGTGATTCCGTGGGCGCAGTTGTCCTCGGCGACTACGAGCATCTGGAAGAAGGCATGATAGCGCGTTGCACCGGCCGTATTTTGCAGGTGCCGGTCGGCGAAGCATTACTGGGCAGAGTGGTCAACGCCCTGGGTGAACCGATTGACGGCAACGGCCCGGTCAAAACCACCGAAACCTCGCCAATTGAAAAAGTTGCCCCCGGCGTTATTCACCGCCAGTCCGTTAACCAGCCTATGCAGACCGGCATTAAATCCATCGACGCGTTAGTTCCGATTGGCCGCGGTCAACGCGAACTGATCATCGGCGACCGCCAGACGGGTAAAACCGCCATTGCCATGGACGCCATCATTAATCAAAAAGGCACCGGCGTAAAATGTATTTATGTAGCCATCGGCCAGAAAGCATCCTCAATTGCCGCGGTTGTGCGTAAACTGGAAGAACATGGCGCAATGGCGCATACCATTGTCGTCGCCGCCAGCGCTGCCGATTCAGCCGCCATGCAATATATCGCCCCTTATTCGGGTTGTTCGATGGGCGAATATTTCCGTGATAAAGGGGAAGACGCCCTAATTATTTATGACGACTTAACCAAACAGGCCTGGGCATACCGGCAAGTGTCGTTATTATTGCGCCGTCCGCCGGGCCGCGAAGCCTATCCTGGAGACGTGTTTTATCTGCATTCACGTTTACTGGAAAGAGCCGCCAGAGTCAGCGCCGCTTATGTGGAGCAAATTACCGACGGAAAAGTAAAAGGCAAAACCGGTTCACTGACGGCGCTGCCTATTATTGAAACTCAGGCCGGCGACGTTTCCGCTTTCGTTCCCACCAACGTGATTTCAATCACGGACGGTCAGATATTCCTCGATGTTAATTTATTTAACTCCGGCATTCGCCCCGCCATCAATTCCGGTTTATCCGTCTCCCGTGTCGGTGGCGCAGCGCAAACCCATATCATTAAAAAACTGGCGGGAACTTTACGTTTGGCGCTTGCACAGTTTCGTGAACTGGAAGCGTTTGCACAATTTGCGTCAGATCTGGACGAAACCACCCGTAAACAGCTGGAACGCGGCCAGCGCTTGGTGGAGGTATTGAAACAAAAACAATACAATCCGTTGAGCGTCGCGGAAATCGCCTTTAGCTGGTTCGTGGCGGAAAAAGGCTATCTGGATGACGTCGAGCTGAAAAAAGTGCGTAGTTTTAATGAAACCCTGCTCAGTTACCTGCACGCCCAATATCAGAATTTACTCGATGAAATCAACGCGAAACCGGAATTGAATGAGGACATTTCTACCAAAATGCATGCGGCGGTTGAGCAATTCAAGAAAACCCAAGCGTATTAGAGGTAACATGGCACAGACAAGAGAAATTCGCGGCCAAATTAACAGCATCAAGAACACGCAAAAAATTACCCGTGCGATGGAACTGGTCGCCGCCAGTAAAATGCGTAAAGCGCAAGATCGCATGGCGGCTTCGCGTCCGTACGCGACAAAAATCCGCCAGGTTATCCGGCACGTGGCGCAAAGCAGCAGCGAATACCATCATCCTTATCTGGTCGCGCGCAAAAACGCCGAGCGGATAGGATTTATTGTCGTCACCAGCGACCGGGGTCTGTGTGGCGGTTTAAATATTAATTTATTCCGTTCACTGCTGAAGTTTATGCAGGAGCATCAGCAAAAAGGCGTTCATCATGATTTATGTTTAATTGGCCGTAAAGGCAAATTATTTTTTAAACGCCATGGCGACGGCATTTTGGGAGTTGCTGAACAGCTCGGCGATAAACCCGCCGTACAGGATTTGGTCGGCGTGGTGAAAGTCATGCTGGATCATTACGATCAGGGCAAAATTGATGCGGTATATATCGCTTACAATGAATTCGTCAATACCATGACCCAGAAGCCGGTCGTGCGGCAACTATTGCCGTTGATGGAAACGGAAGACGACGAGGATGGCGGCGGCGAGGGAGCCAAAAAGCCGCGCTGGGATTATATTTACGAACCGGATTCCGCCAAAGTGTTGCTGGATAAATTCCTGGTGCGATACATTGAATCGCAGGTGTATCAGGCCGTCATTGAAAATCTGGCCTGTTTTCAGTCCGCGCAAATGGTGGCGATGAAAAGCGCTACCGAGAATGCCGGAGAATTGATTAAAGAATTGCAAACCATTTATAACAAAGCCCGCCAGGCCGGAATCACGCAGGAAATCGCAGAAATTGTCGGCGGTGCGGCGGCTATTGAGTAACCATTTGATCTTGATCTGAGGAAAAAAAAATGACATCACAACAAGCCAGCGGCAAAATCGTTGAAATTATTGGCGCGGTCGTCGACGTCGAATTCGAACGCGGCGCGGTACCGAAGATTTATGACGCATTGCGCATTGAATCCCATAACGTCACATTAGAAGTCCAGCAGCAATTAGGTGACAATACTGTGCGCACCATTGCCTTGGGCATCACCGAAGGATTGCCACGTCGCATCGCCGTGACCAACACCGGTAAACCGATCACTGTGCCGGTAGGCGAAAAAACTCTGGGCAGAATTATGAATGTCCTCGGCGAGCCGATTGATGAAGCAGGCCCTATTGATTCCGATCAATGGCAATCCATTCACCGCAAACCGCCGGCATTCGTCGAGCTGGCCGGCAGTACGGAATTACTGGAAACCGGGATCAAAGTCATTGATCTGCTGTGCCCGTTTGCCAAAGGCGGAAAAGTAGGTTTATTCGGCGGCGCCGGCGTCGGCAAAACCGTCAATATGATGGAATTGATTCGTAACATCGCCATTGAACACAGTGGTTACTCGGTATTTGCCGGAGTGGGTGAGCGTACCCGCGAAGGTAACGATTTCTATCATGAAATGAAAGAATCAAAAGTATTGGACAAAGTATCACTGGTTTATGGACAAATGAATGAACCGCCGGGTAACCGTTTACGCGTGGCGTTGACAGGTTTGACCATTGCCGAAAATTTCCGCGACGAAGGCCGGGACGTATTGTTATTTATCGATAATATTTATCGTTATACCCTGGCCGGCGTTGAAGTATCGGCGTTATTGGGCCGTATGCCTTCCGCGGTAGGTTATCAACCGACCCTGGCGGAAGAAATGGGTCAGTTACAGGAACGGATTACCTCCACCAAAACCGGCTCGATTACTTCCATCCAAGCGGTATATGTACCTGCGGATGACTTAACCGATCCTTCGCCTGCCACCACCTTTGCCCACTTTGATGCAACCGTGGTTTTGTCGCGCCAAATTGCTGAGCGGGGTATTTATCCGGCTATTGATCCTCTGGATTCTACCAGCCGTCAGTTAGACCCATTGATCATCGGTGAAGAACATTATCAGGTCGCGCGAGGCGTTCAAGAAACCCTACAACGTTATAAAGAACTGAAAGATATTATCGCGATTTTAGGTATGGATGAATTATCCGAAGAAGATAAACTGACAGTCCGGCGCGCGCGCAAGATTGAACGGTTTTTATCCCAACCCTTCTTCGTCGCCGAAGTATTTACCGGTCAGGCCGGAAAATACGTCTCCCTGCGTGACACCATTCGCGGATTCAAAGGCATATTACAGGGCGAATACGACCACTTACCCGAGCAGGCCTTTTACATGGTCGGCGGCATTGAGGAAGTGGCTGAGAAAGCTAAAACTTTATAAGTGGGAATAAAGATTTATGGCAGAAAAAACCATGCAACTGGATATTGTCAGCGCTGAAAAAGCGCTGTTTCACGGCACAGTCACCTTTTTATCGGTCACCGGCAGCGTAGGGGAGTTGGGTATTCATGCAGGCCATACCGCTTTGCTGACAGCATTAAAACCCGGACAAGTGCGAGCCGAATTAGCGGAAGGCCGTGAAGAGATATTTTATATTTCCGGCGGCATGCTGGAAGTGCAGCCGAATGTTGCCACCATCCTCGCCGATACCGCCATGCGTGCCGCTGATCTCGATGAAGCTGCCGCGCAGGCTGCCGTGGAGCATGCTGAAAAAGCTTTGGGCGAGCGCAAAGCCGGTATTGAATATTCGACGGCATTGACTGAACTGGCGGAAGCCACAGCGCAATTACGCGCCATTCAAATGTTACGCAAGCGGCATCGCAGCGGTTCATAGGGAGTGGGGGATGGGCGGGTTACACGTCATCGTTTTAGCGGCAGGCAAGGGCCAGCGCATGATGTCGGACCTTCCCAAAGTGTTGCATTGTCTGGGTGGAAAACCTTTACTGGAACGGGTGGTCGATACCGCCCGGCAATTACAGCCTGACACTATTCACGTCGTTTACGGTAATGGCGGGAGTATGGTTTCGCAGGTTCTGAACCATTTACCGGTCCATTGGGTAGAGCAACCTGAATTGTTGGGAACCGGCCACGCGGTTTTACAGGCATTGCCATATTGTCCCGATGAGGGGCGAATACTCATTCTTTACGGTGATGTGCCGCTGATTTCCCTGGAATCTCTGAAAACTCTTTTGGAAACGACACCGTCCGATGCGTTGGGTTTGATTGTCGCCGAATTACCTGATCCGGATGGATTTGGCCGGATTATTCGGGATCAAAATGGCCGGATCACCGCCATCGTCGAACACCGCGACGCCAGCGAACAGCAACGCGCCATCAAAGAAATCAACACCGGGATTATGACCGCTCCCGCGTCCTCCTTAAAAAGATGGCTGCCGCAACTTAAAAATGCTAACAGGCAGGGCGAATATTATTTAACGGATATTATCGCACTGGCCGCTGCCGCCGGCGTACCGGTTTATGGCGTGAGGTCAGCCTGTCATAACGAAACCCGCGGGGTTAACGACCGCGCCGAGTTAGCCGCGCTGGAAAGATTTTATCAGCAGCGCATTGCCCTGACGCTCATGCGCAAAGGTGTTACTCTCGCCGATCCGGCCCGGTTTGACGTGCGTGGCGAAATATCAATTGCCGCTGATGTCTCGATAGACATCAATGTGATTCTGGAAGGCCGTGTCGTCATTGGCAAGAACTGTCGCATCGGTCCTCATGTCGTGCTAAAAAATGTCGAAATCGGTGAAAATGTTGAGATTCTCGCACACAGTGTCATTGAGGGTGCGGTGATTGCCGATCGTTGCAAAATTGGGCCTTTTGCGCGAATACGCCCTGAAAGCGTTCTGGAAGCGGGAGTCAAAGTGGGAAACTTTGTTGAAGTGAAAAAAAGCCGCCTTGGATTGGACAGTAAAGCCAACCATCTCAGTTATATCGGAAATGCCGAGATTGGTGTTCAGGTGAATATTGGGGCCGGTACGATTACCTGCAATTATGACGGTCTGAGCAAGCACGTTACCCAAATCGGCGATGGCGCTTTCATCGGTTCAAACACCTCATTAGTCGCGCCGGTTTCCGTCGGGAAAAATGCGACGATAGGCGCGGGTTCTATCATTACCCGCGACGCTCCCGCCGATGAACTTACCCTGGCGCGCGCCTCCCAGACGACCATCAAGGGTTGGCGGCGTAAAACCCGGGTAGAAGAAGGTGAAAAAGCGAGCTAAATATTTGTTATGAAGTTCATCAAATGGAACCATTTTCTTTTGATTATAATAATGAAAGACAGGTATTCATTTATTTGGTTCAATGTAGTGACTTGAATTGCCTGAAAGTATCGTTTCATTTAATTTATTCTAAAGTTCGCCCCAAGTATAGCCATATCTCTAGGCCTTTGGTTTTTTTTTCTCGATTGACAAATTATTTTTTTGTAGCTACAATTAAATAATATGGAAATAGAATTTGACTTTAAAAAATCAAAAAAAAATTTAGAAGAACGGGGACTGCCGTTTGACATGGTAAAAGATTTTGAATGGGACGCGGCTCTTTATATTGAAGATGATAGAAAGGATTATCCAGAAAAGCGTTTTATAGCCTTCGGATTTTTGAATGATCGACTTCATGTGATCTGCTTCACTCTGATCAAAGATGGAGTCAGAATCATTAGTTTTAGAAAAGCAAACGCTAGAGAGGTTAAACGATATGAAAAAGAAACCACTAACCAATAAGATCGGCGAAGTCCGAGAGCTGACCCATGCTGATATTAAAAAAATGCGTTCGGCTCGTGAAGTGTTGCCGGAAAATCTGTTAAAAGTTCTTCCAGGTAGAAAAGTTGGTCAACGAGGACCTCAGAAGTCACCCGTGAAAATATTGACTACGATTCGATATAGTTCTGAAGTTTTAGACTATTTTAAAGAAACCGGAGTGGGCTGGCAAAAACGCATGGATGAAGCTCTCAGGGAATATATTAAGAAACACCCTCACCTATAGATGTTGATGTGAGGGTGCTAGCGTTATTAGAAATGTTCGATTTATTGATATCCATTAACAGGTTGCCACCGCCGTTATTCACGGCAGCAATTCCGCCTTCGGCTCCCTGGGCAACCAGAAAGTAAAAAATCTTCTAGTGTAATTCCGGTGATTCTTTGGGTATTAAAAGATTTTTTATTGATAACAGTCAGTTCACCATTCTGAAAAGTATTTAAAAACCAGATAAAATCAGTAGGATGTGCGACTCCTGCCTTAACTTCAAGATACTTATTTTTTTCGGGTAATATAAAATCAATTTCATGATCATGCGATTGCCAAAAATGAATATGTTCAGGAAGTTCATCGGCGCTGGATATGCAGATTCGACGCCAAATTTCTTGAGCGACAGCCCATTCAAAAATAGCGCCTAATTCCTCACCTAAATTTTTTAAGTCGGCAATGGTCCGTGGTTTTTTAGGGTGCCAACAAATAGCCGCGAGCAAATTAACAAAATGATATTTGCAAGGTTTGCGAAATATAGCGATTTTTCGCTGCGGATCATAAGGGAAGGCCGGTATGATCGTCAATAGATCGGCCAATAGATCAATATAACCTTGCGCCATGGTATTATTCGATAAGCCGCTTTCCCGCGCTAATTTTGCTTGACCGATCGGAGTGCCCGCCATTCGATAGAGGCTTTGTAATACTGCCAACAAATGCGAACGAGAACGTCCGCTTGCCGAAAATTCTCCAAGCACCCAGTCACTGATAATAGATATCACGTAATCCGGTAATCGACCGGTTTCCGCAATTGCATTTATTCCAACGGGCGAGCCGCCAGATAAAATATAAGCCCATACCGAATCTTCCTGAAAAAAATCACCACATTTTTTTAAAAATTCTGAGTAGGAAATCGGCGTAAAAATATAATTTGTACGGTCCAGCTTGCCTTTTCTGCCTGGCAAACGTTCAATGCCTCGACGCAAATCGGCGGCCTTGGACCCTGTCGTCACCAACAAAATATTTTTCAATTCCCCGGCGTCGGCTAATCGCTTAATCGCTTTTTGCCAATCATCAATTGCCGTTATTTCATCAATAAATAATCGCTTTACTTTAGCGTTTGGATTAAATAATTCGATGAGGACTCTGATTTCATTGATTAACTCGGTGCGATCTGTTATTTCATCACCATTCAGATATAAGGCAGCGCCTGCCCCAAATTCGGTGATGGTGTCAGCCACCTGTTGTTCTAGCCAAGTGCTCTTGCCATACTGCCGCGGCCCTCTGATCATCATAATGCCAGGCTCTTGTGGCAGTGCAGGTAATCCAAAATTCTGCTCAAAAACAAATTGGGCGGTTTTTAGGTTATCCAAATGGGGTAATACGCCTGGAGCAGCGATATTTCCAATTATAAGCATTTGATTTATATCGTTATTATCCAATTTGCAATTTTCCTTTTTAGCTAACAGTCTAACTGTTAGTATATCTAACCGTTAGGCTGTTAGCAAGTGCGTCACTAAATTGGGTTGAAATAGTACAACAGCTGGATTACAATAAAGCTTATTATTTATTCTATTGAGTCGCTGAAATATGATGAAATTTATTTGGATCCCTAACTGACTTTAAAAGATGTCGTGATTTTAATTATCAAATAATTTTTGTTTGATGTAATTATGTACGTTTTTTAAAAATCAGAGTGAGACAAATATATGAAATATTCCAGCATTTCAGTGCCATCTACTTTACTCATTGTTTTTTTAGTCGGTTTCCCTCAAATCAGTGAAACGATTTATACGCCCGCGTTGCCCAATATTGCCGGCAGCCTGATGACATCGGGTTCACTCGTGCAATGGACCTTAAGTATTTATTTTGTGGGTTTTGCCCTGGGTGTTTTTTATTGGGGCAGATTATCGGACCGCATTGGACGCCGTCCTGCTATGCTATTAGGAATTTTAGTGTACGCTTTGGCAAGCCTGGGATGCTTATTATCCCCCTCTATTACTTGGTTATTATTGACCAGACTTATTCAAGCCTTTGGCGCCAGCGTCGGCTCTATCATTACCTTAACGATCATTCGCGAATCTTTTCATGATGGAGCAAGGCTGAAGTTATTTGCTATAGTGGGAATTGCATTATCGTTGACGCCCGCAATTGGCCCATTTATTGGTGGATACGTGAATGACTGGTTTGGCTGGCGAGCTAATTTTATGACATTGGTGTTAATCGGCGTGGCAGTATTTTTTTACGCTCTTTGTGCTTTACCTGAAACGAAACCAAAAGTGTTGAGCTATCAACCTAAGAAATTAAGAGCAGTGGTGTTGTTGCTGCTAAAAGATCCTTTTGTACTCGGATCAGCATGGATTGTGGGCGCTATTAATGGCATTTTATTTAGCTATTATGCCGAAGCACCTTTTATTTTTATCAAAATAATTGGAATCTCACCCGGCAAATATGGCTGGCTGGGATTATTTATTGGTAGCGCTTCACTGTTAGGTTCGGCATTATCTCACAGACTCGCCAGCAATTATCCCGGCAAAAAAATTGCATTTTTAGGCTGTTTTATCATGACTATCAGTGCGATTTTGTTGTGTATTTTCGCTTTATTTGGTTTTATCGCGCCCGCTCATGTGTTAAGTTCAATTTTATTCATTATGCTGCCCATGGCGGGATTAATATTGGGTAGTTGCAGTCTAATTTTGCCTGTTATATTGAGTTCAGCGCTTAATGAATATAAAGAGGTATTAGGGACAGCGGGATCCATTTTTGGTCTCACTTATTATCTTTTAATTGCGGCTTTTACCTGGATCATGGGGACGTTGCATAACGGAACGATGATACCGATGCCTTTATATTTTTTATTGTTATCGATAACGGTAGCGCTGACTTACTGGATTCTTTACAGATCTTTAGGATGTTCAAATTGACAACCAGAATTTATTATCCGCATCTATTAAAAAACAATATTATTGTTACTCTGGATGAACAGGCCAGTCGGCATTTATTAACGGTGTTGCGGTTGAAAATCGGCGAACCATTACAGATATTTAACGGTGAAGGCGGTGCTTATTCCGCCGTTTTACACGCCGTTGCGAAAAAACGGGCAGTCGTCGCCCTTGGTGCATGGCTGGATCTCGAACGCGAGTCGCCCCTGTCCATTCATTTAGGTCAGGCGATTTCTCGTGGCGAGCGCATGGATTTTAGCGTACAAAAATCCGTGGAATTAGGCGTCACTGAAATTACCCCCTTATTTACCGAACGTTGCGGAGTACAGCTCACTGCCGAGCGGGCGCTTAACCGCGTCCAGCATTGGCGCAATATTGCGGTCAGCGCCAGCGAACAATGCGGCCGTTGCCGTGTGCCACCCATCAACAGACCGCAAACCCTCACTGATTTTTGCAACCTGCCATTCGAACTGGGTTTTATCTGCAGTCCAGGCGACAATGCGGGGAATTTACCCGATCCACCGCCGATGGTAAACCGCATTACTTTGTTAATTGGTCCGGAAGGCGGATTTTCCCCGCAGGAAATTCAACAAACCCGGCAGGCGGGTTTTCACCCGCTGTCCTTAGGGCCACGGACCCTGCGCACAGAAACCGCCGCCATTGTAGCTATAAGCCTGTTGCAATCCCGTTGGGGTGACCTTGTCTGGCTCTAAGCTATTGATATTTATATTAATAATAAATAATGTACTATACTTATTATGGTAATTAGCTAAAACAGAAGGAGGTATCTATGCTAGGTTTAATAGTGATATTCCTTATTGTTGCTTTAATTGCCGCTGCCTTTGGATTCGGCGGAATTGCCGGTGTAGCGATGGGTTTTGCGCAGGTGCTGTTCTTTATATTTATTGTTTTGTTCCTGATTGCGCTCATATTCGCTATAGTTCGGGGAGACCGCAGATGGTGGTGGTGGTAAATTTGTTATAAAAAAGGTGCAGATTACTGCACCTTTTTTATATCCCTGGAGAGTTCTCCCACTGTTTTTTTACAGTTGTCCGGCCTGTCTGATTCGGATATAATATGTTCATATTATGGTCAAACTGAAGGAAGGGCCAGGATATTTATCATAACTGGAGAAACTTCGATGAACTCTCAGCTTAAATCGCTTTGGCTTCCCTGGCTGGTAATTTTATCCGCCTCCCTGTTTTTTTTCTATGAATTTATGCAGATGAATCTGATGAGTGGGATCAGCGATGCGGTGATGGCTGATTTACAAATCACCGCGACGGAATTCGGCTGGTTATCTTCGGCATATTTTTTAGCGAATGTATTGTTTTTACTGGTGGCTGGAATTTTATTGGACCGCTTTTCCACCCGGCGAATTGTGTTAGGTTCACTCTTGGTGTGTATCGCCGGTATTGTTTTATTCGCATGGTCGGAGGGTTTAATCAGCGCCATGATCGCACGGTTTTTATCGGGGATCGGCAGTGCATTTTGTTTTCTCAGTGTCATCCGGTTAGCGTCCCGATGGTTTCCGCCGCAAAAAATGGCTTTTGTCACCGGTTGCATCGTAACCATGGCGATGGCCGGTGCATTGGTGGCGCAGACGCCACTGACACTGTTGTTGCAGCACTGCACCTGGCGTCTGGCGTTGTTAGCCGATGCCGGGATGGGGGTAGTGATTTTCCTGGCGATCGCCAGTGTGGTGAAGGATTTTCCCGCAGGCCATTCTGCCGCGAGGCAACAGGAACATTTGCATCTGCGCGAGTTAGGGTATCTGCGCAGTATGCGCCTGGCGTTTTTTCGCGGGCAGAACTGGCTGGCGGGTGGCTATGTTTGCCTGATGAATCTTATCGTCGTACTGCTCGGTGGTACCTGGGGTAAACTTTATCTTATGAACGCCCATCGGTTGTCCGCTTTAAATACCTCATATGTGACTTCATTACTATTTATCGGCGCGGTGGTCGGTGGACCGTTAGCCGGGTGGATCTCTGACCGTCTGCGCCTGCGGCGTTTACCGATGATGGCGGGCGCTTTTATCTGCCTGGGTTTAGTTTCGGCATTGATGCTGTATCCAATGGGTTTTACAAGTTTGTTATTATTATTTTTAGCGATGGGCATTGCCACCAGTACTCAGGTAATTGGTTACCCCTATGCCGCGGAAAACAGCCCGCGCTTAATCACGGCGATGTCGGTCAGCGTTGTTAACATTACCACGCAAGCGGGTTTATTTTTTGCAGAACCGCTATTCGGGTATTTAATGGATCTCAATCATTCTGTCGGCGCCGCTTATACTGCCGCGGATTTTCACTGGGCCATGCTGTTGTTCCCGTTGAGTTTTGTCTTTGCGATTGGAATGGTGGTTAAACTGCGTGAAACTCACTGCCAGGTTCAGGAGCAGGGCGCGATGGGTATTTCACGGGTTCTTTAACTGCTCTTTTTAGGTTAAAGCCTGTTGCAGATCTTCCTGCAAATCTTCAACAGCTTCAATGCCGACGGATAGGCGAATCAACCCGTCGCTGATGCCGAGTTGTTCACGGGTGGTTTGAGGAATGGAAGCGTGGGTCATAATGGCGGGATGTTCGATTAAACTTTCCACGCCGCCTAAACTTTCCGCCAGAGTAAAGAGCTGGCAGCGCGATAACATTTGTTTAGTCTCTTGCAGCGAGCAGTTTAGGACGGCGCTGATCATGCCACCGAATAGCCTCATTTGCCGTTTCGCCAGTTCGTGTTGGGGGTGAGAGGGAAGGCCGGGATAATAAACGCGTTCTACACGCGGATGTTTCTCCAGCCATTGCGCCAGCGCGAGTGCATTTTCATGATGCCGTTCCATTCTGAGCGCGAGTGTTTTAAGGCCGCGCAACGCTAAAAAACTGTCAAAAGGCCCGGCGATGGCGCCCACCGCATTTTGCAAATAACCTAACTGTTTGATCAGCTCGGAATTATCGCCGACGACAGCGATACCATTGACCACATCTGAATGGCCGTTGAGATATTTTGTCGCGGAGTGCACCACGATATCAAAACCCAGCTCCAGCGGCTGTTGACTCATGGGAGTTGCAAACGTGTTGTCCGCGCACGAGATCAACTGATGTTTTTTGGCAAGACGCGCGATAGCCTCTAAATCCACAATTTTGAGTAAAGGATTGCTGGGTGATTCCACCCAAATCATTCGGGTGTTGGGACGAATAGCGTTGCTAACGGCTTGCAAATTCGTCATATCGACAAAGGAAAAATTCAGACCCGCGGAACGCTGGCGCACATTGGCGAACAAACGGTACGAGCCGCCATAAACATCGTCCATGACCACCACATGATCACCGGGATTCAACAATTCCAGCACAGTGGCAATCGCCGCCATGCCCGAGGCGAAGGCGAAACCGCGTTGTCCTGATTCCAGATCGGCCACGCAGCGCTCATAAGCAAATCGGGTTGGATTTTGGGTGCGCGAATACTCAAACCCCTGATGTTCTCCGGGCGCGCTCTGGGCATAAGTGGACGTGGCGTAAATGGGCATCATCACCGCCCCGGTAGATGGGTCCGGGCGCTGGCCACCGTGTATGACTCGGGTCGCTAATTGTGCTTTGCGGGCCAGGCTCATAAAAAGCCTTTTTCCCGCATCCAGCCGTCGTCGACGAATTTCGACAAATAGTTGCGAATGGAGTCGGGTAATATCACCAGGCAGCGTTGACCGGCGGTCAAGGTTTTAGCTGCCTGCAAAGCCGCCCACACCGCGCTGCCGGAAGAGCCTCCCACCAGCAGCCCTTCTTCCCTGATCAGACGACGCGCCGTCAGAAACGAATCGCGGTCGTTGATTTTGATATAACGGTCTACCAAAGTATTGTCCAGAACATCGGGGATAAAATCGTAGCCAATACCCTCGACCAGATAAGGTTTAATTTCAGTGCCGCCGCCCAATATTGATCCAAAAGGATCAACACCGATAATTTGCACTCGGGGATTGGTTTCTTTTAGCCGTTTGGCGACGCCGGTAATCGTGCCGCCTGTGCCGGCGCTGATCACGAGCATATCCAGATCGGGGCCCATGTCGTCCAGAATTTCCTGGGCGGTGCCGAAATAATGCGCGGCGGGATTATTCGGATTGCCGTACTGGTCTAAAATGTGTGACCGCGGTGTTTCGCGTTGTAATTTTTTGGCGAGAGAGATATGGCTTTCCGGAGAATCCCAGGCGGCTTCCGAAGGTGTGCGATAAATTTTTGCGCCGAGGGCTTCCAGCACCACCTGTTTTTCCCGGCTCATTTTTTCAGGCATGGTAATAATAACGTGATAGCCTTTAACGGCTCCCGCCAGCGCGATACCAATCCCGGTGTTACCGGAAGTCGGCTCAATCAGGGTATCCCCCGGCCTGATCTGGCCGGCCTTTTCAGCCTGTTCAACCATATAATACCCGATGCGGTCTTTGACCGACCCGCCGGGATTCATAAACTCGCACTTGACGTACAATTCACAAGGCAAATCCGCGCCTATGCGATTTAATTTCACAATAGGCGTTTTGCCAATGGCTTGTAAAATATTATCAAAAACCACGATTATAGCCCTAATCTTAAGTATGGCGGTTAGTAAATCATTCCCCCGGCGGGGCTGTCAACACTCTTAAAGAATATTAAAATATAAGCCTTTACCATTTGACATATCTCAATTTGAGATATACTATAGCCTCAATTGAATAAAGTTATAACTAATTGATTAGAAATTAAACTTTAGCTTTTTGACATATCTCAATTTGAGATTTATACTTAAAATAGGATAGATAGGATGCATATTATAACTAAGAAACGGATAAAAGAGGCTCAAGAACTCTATCCGGAAGCTAAATCTAGCCTGGATGGTTGGTATAAAATTATGAAAAAAAATATTTTCCCCAATTTTGATTCCCTTAAGAAAACCTTTAATACAGTTGATAAGGTTGGGAAATTTCATGTATTTGATATTGCCGGTAATAAATTAAGATTAATAGCAATCATACATCATAACCGGAAAAAGGTTTACATTAAAAAAATATTGTCGCATAAAGAATACGACGAAGACCAATGGAAAAAATAGGAGAAAATTATGAAAAACCATTCATTAGAAATAGCAATGAAACATTGGGTTTATATTAAACCTGTTGCGGCATTTCCAAAAAATGAGAAAGAATTTAATAAGCTGGTTTCTTACCTTGATAAATTGTTAGATATAGTAGGTGAGGATGAAAATCATCCTGCAATTGGTCTGGTTGACGTGATCAGTAATCTCATTTCATCTTATGAAGATCAAAACTATGAGAAAATCACAGGTAGTAGTATTGATGCTTTAAAATATTTGATGGAAAGCCATAACTTGAAACAATCAGATTTATCCAAAATTGTTAGTCAAGGAGTCTTATCAGAAATTCTTAATGGCAAGCGTTCACTTAACTTGAGACAAATTAAATTACTAGGTAAATATTTTAATGTTGATCCATCAACTTTCATAGATTGAAAGATATAACATATAGATATTAGTAATTGATAAAATGTAGCTAGAAAATATTGTTACAAGTACAAAGAGAAATTCAAGATTTATAAGAAAACATGCTTGTTTAAGTCTGCGAAAACTACGGGTATTGACGCTTCCGGATTTGTAGTAGCATAGGCTTATTGATTCATTAGCCAACGAGGAAAATCGCCATGCAGGTCAAAGATATTAATCAGTGGGTGCAACAAATACTGGCGGCGTTGCCGCCAGGTTTACAACAGTTACCGCAGAATTGTCAGCAGCATTTGCGGGAGGCTATTTCCAGTACGCTCAGCAAGTGCGATCTGGTGACCCGGGAGGAATTTGATGCCCAGACCGGAGTTTTGTTAAAAACCCGCGCCAGACTGGAACAGCTTGAAAAGCGTCTGCAGGAACTCGAAGGATCGCTGCCCGGCCAATGAGCCTTGCTGTTGTGCATAGCCGCGCCAGCGCGGGTATTCAGGCGCTCCCGGTCATTATTGAAGTCCACTTATCGAAAGGGCTGCCGGGGTTGAGTATCGTGGGGATGCCGGAAACCGCTGTTAAGGAAAGCCGCCACCGCGTTCGCAGCGCCATTATCAACAGCGGTTTTGAATTCCCGGTACGGCGTATCACCGTCAATCTGGGCCCTGCCGATCTACCCAAAGAAGGCGGCCGCTTTGATTTACCCATTGCCCTGGGTATTTTGGCGGCGTCCGGACAAATTCCCTCGGAAATTTTGGCCGGATATGAGATTGTGGGAGAGCTGGCGCTTTCCGGGGAAATCCGATCCTGCAAGGGAATATTGCCAGTGGCTATTGCTGCGCATCGGGCAGGCCGCCGACTCATTATGCCTCTCGTTAATGTGGAAGAATCTTTACTCATCAGTGAATTGATCGGATTTGGCGCTCCGCATTTGACAGGGGTTTGCGCGCATTTTACCGGGTGTGAATCCTTGCCTCAGTCGATTCCGGGTGTGCCTGCTTGTGCACCGCGCGAGGGAGAATGGCTGGACTTATCCCAGGTGCACGGTCAGGCGCACGGACGCAGGGCGCTGGAGATCGCGGCCGCGGGAGGGCACAGTTTATTGATGGCAGGTCCGCCCGGATCGGGCAAAACTATGTTGGCTTCGCGTCTGGCGACTATTTTGCCTTCAATGTCTGAAAGTGAGGCGCTGGAGGTTGCATCTATATATTCCATAAGCCGGTTGGGATTTGATTTTCGCCGGTGGCAGTGCCGGCCTTTTCGCGCCCCGCATCACTCGGCGTCCAGCGTGGCGCTGGTCGGGGGCGGCAATCCTCCGCAGCCCGGTGAGATTTCACTGGCGCACCATGGGGTATTATTCCTGGATGAATTACCGGAATTTACCCGTTCGGTTCTCGAAAGCCTGCGCGAGCCGCTGGAGGCAGGTTGGGTGACTATTTCGCGGGCCGGGCATCAAACCGCCTTCCCGGCAATTTTTCAGTTGGTGGCGGCGATGAATCCCTGCCCATGCGGGTACCACGGTGATAGTAAAGGACGATGCCGTTGTACACTGGATGAGTTGCGGCGTTATCAACAAAAAATCTCCGGCCCTTTACTCGATCGGATTGACATGCACCTGGCCATTCATGCTCTGCCAACTGCTGTATTAATCGGGCAGTCATCCGTTCAAAATGAAAGTAGTGAGAAAGTTAGAAATCGGGTTTGCGAGGTTCGGGAAATTCAGCGGCAACGTCAGCAAAAGATCAATACGGCTCTTAATGGTGAAGAGATATCTAAATACTGCTGTCTCGATGCGGATAATCAACAATTTTTGAGTCACGTCGTGGATACGTTGGGCTTATCCGCCCGCGCTTATCACCGTATTTTGAAACTGGCTCGCACGATTGCTGATATTGGCCATTGCGACAGGATTAGCCGTGCACATTTGCAGGAAGCGATCAGCTACCGGCGCGCATAGGTGTTTGAAAGCTGCCATCCCGATCCTTATGCCTTGCGAACGCGCGTTCCGCAAGCAAACTGACCAGAGCGGGAAAGGAGAGTCCGGCTGCCCGGGCGGCGTCCGGGAACAGGCTGGTGGGAGTCATTCCTGGGAGCGTGTTGACCTCCAGCAAAATGGGTTCGCCCTGTTTTGGGACGACAAAGTCGGCACGCGATAAATCCCGGCAGCCTAAAACCTGATGAGCCAGGATAGCCACTTCCTGCACCCGCCGGTATTGAGCTTCGGGTAGTGGCGCCGGCAGGACATGTTCGCTTAATCCGGGTGTATAGCGGTGTTCGAAATCATACCAGGCGCCTGGAGGAGTTTTAATTTCAATGACCGGCAGGGCCTCGATGTTGTCGCGCTCTAAAATCCCTGCGGTGATTTCCGCGCCTATAATTCTTTCTTCCACCAGGGCTCTCGGCCCGAAACTGAAAGCTGTCAGCAACCCTTTACGCACTTCTTCAGGAGTACCGGCGAATGAAACCCCGAGGCTGGAACCTTCACAGGCGGGTTTTATCACCACCTGATGGCCGAGAACTTCTAAAATCTCCTGAGCTTTTTTTTCTAAGGACTGTGTCTGGTGAACCACCATGCCTTTGGCTACCGGCAAGCCGTGCAGCTTAAAAATCTGTTTAGCGAGAATTTTATCCATGGCGAGCACATTAGCTTCCACGCCACAACCCACAAAAGGAAATCCGCAAATTGTCAGCAATCCTTGCAGGATACCGTCTTCCCCCCATTTGCCATGCACCGCAGGGAATACCACATCGGGCTTGAGTTTACGCAAAATTTTATCGATCTGGTGGTCCAGTTCAACGAGATGAACCGATGAATAATTTTCCTGGAGTGCCTTGGCGATGCCTTTCGCGGTTGAGCGTGAGACGTCGGCCTCTTTCGAGGGACCGCCGCAAATGACGGCTATGGAAAGTTGATGGTTAACGCGCATGGCCAAATTTTAACATGAGTTTTTGCTATCATCAATGACAATTGTTATGATATTGCGCAAGCTAAAGCGCCCGTAGCTCAGATGGATAGAGCGTCGGCCTCCGAAGCCGAAGGCCACAGGTTCGACTCCTGTCGGGCGCATTTTTATTCATCATAGACTTCTTTACGATGTTTAATGGCAACGATAATTACTTTTCGATGAGATTGTTCGATACGATAGACAATGCGATAGTCGCTAACTCGCAATCGGCGATGACCTTTTAAGCTATAACGCAATGGTTTCCCGAAACCGATGGGATCAAGCATGAGTCGCTCTTCAATGGCCTTTATAATCATGATTCTGGCCGTTTTGGGTAAATCCGGAATATCTTCGTCAATCACGGATTCTAAATATGCTATCGTGTAAGATTTATTTCCAGGCGTCATCATGTTTAATAGTTTTTGCGTGAGGTGTATCTCTGACTGAAGCGATGGCGGACAATGCCATATCTTCTCTTCGCTCTAGCGCTTCAAGAACAAGTTCTTTAGCGAGGCTGGACAGCGATTTATGTTCCTGTTTGGCTAAAGAAGACAAAATAATAACAGTTTTAGGTTCAAAAGTGATGTTGAGCCGAGGATTTTTAGTTGGCATAAGTATCCTTAAATAATTAAAAAAGTCTTTATGATAAGTGTAACACTATCGTGACACTTTAGTCAAGGCGCGGTGACTGGGTGTAGCGCCAAAGTTGTAATGTCCCACTTCTCCAAAGTTAAAATGTCCCTTTTTGATAAAGGGAATATTGAGAAAATGAGAGAGGAGTATGTGACGATGAGTGTCAAGAAATTGAACCGGTTAGAGGTTTTGGAGAGGGTAAAATAAAGCAATGCGTTGCCCTGTCGCCGCTTGACTTCGTCGTGGTCCGCTAC
>CAWHVV010000013.1:0-78060 GCA_963832945.1 uncultured Pseudomonadota bacterium | reverse complement strand
AATGTTTTTTTGCAAGAAAAACACTTACATAGAATAACTATGCGCGCATTTTGCTACAAAAAAACATTCAAATCTGCATCACCCTGTGCGCAGATTATGGAATCAAGTGGATGGCGTACTAGTCAAATTTTCCATGCCACGGTATTCAACATTTCTTTGCCATTATCGATCCCTTTATCCGCTGACATCCATTTACAAAAATAACTGTTTTGCTCTGTTCTCTAATAAAGATTGTTGTAACGGCGGAGAAGTTTCAGATTGAGAACAAATATATTGCTTAAAAGTCGTCAACCCTTGACGGCACCAATTACTCCATGATTGAGGAGCTGCGTTCTCCCGCTCTGGTTCGTGCGAGCGTGTAGACTGGTCGAACCAGCGCTTTAACATAAGCGGCGCTCCAATAGCTCCAATACCGATAAGACGTGCTAAGAAAAATCCAGACGCTTCCATCGATCCAACAGTCCCGAGTAAGTAACCCAGGGGCAAAGCCACCACCAAATTACTCGCTATACTCACAATTAAAGCTATTTTTGTTTCATGTGAAGGCAAACTGCGAACCCCTGCGGTTGCGACCAACCGCAAGCCATCGACGATTTGAGTGGCATTCACCATCCATAACAAAGGTTTAGCCAAGGCTACAATTTGCTGATTGTTTTTATCCTGGGAATTGACAAAGGGCTCAATGAGCTGGTCCGCTATTCCCAATGAGAGAAGAGAAAAAATTAATGTCATTCCACCAGTAAGCACCAGGGCAGCATTGCCCAGCTTACGACCATTTATAAACTCGGGTGCATGGACCGATCGCTCTTGGCCGATTGCGGACTGATTTCTATACTACTCACAGTAGCAGCATTGGCGATCGGAATGAGCAATAAAAAAAGATATTGGATAGCAATTTGACTGGCCGCCAGATAGGTGGTTCCAAACAAATACCCAATGATCATTGTATTGCCTGTGATTGATACAATTTCAGACATACTTTGCACACCGGGTGGAAAACCGTAACGAAGTAACTTCCGTAAGATAATTCCCGCATTATGAAAAGCGGGTACAAAAAGCCGGTGGGGTCTCAAATCAGGCAGCAATCCAAAAAACAAAGAGATCACAAACACGCTGGTATAGGCGCCCATAGTGTGGGCGTACCCCAAACCCCGGAAGCGCAAAGCTGGAAAAGGACCGGGGCCCGTAATCAGGAGATAAGCCATCGGCAGGGTTACACCCGTATATAAAGCACCTGAGGCAAATACCAGTTTTAGTTTTTTCAATCGAGTCGCCAGTTGCTGTTGGTTGATCATCATCAACATGGCGGGAATGCTCCAGACAAAACCACGAAAAAAATCTTGCGTTAAAACGCTCCGTTTCGTGAGGTTGGCCCAGAATTTCTAATACGGGCGCTATGAAGTATAACAGGGTACCTGCGGGAATAGACAGCCCCAAGCCCACTAACCCCGCCTGTTGATAAACAGCCGCCCATTCGGACTTGTGTTCGCCTAAAACCACACTTTCGGAAACTAAATAACTGACACAAAATCCGACAATGGAACGTTGCAACACCGCAATCTCCGCACTAGCGGCGAGATAATTTTTTGTCTCTTCATTATTGGAAGCAGTTTGGACAATCATGATATTGGTCAAAAATCCACCTATAACTGATAAAAACCGAATGGCTATCATCGTGCCACTGGCTTTAGCAATGGTAGTAATTGCCTGAAGATTGCCAATGATTTCAGTTCTTCTTAAAGGTTCCCCTTGTATGGTAACGGCAGTTTCACCAGGAACCGGTTGAGAATTATCATCCTTTTCTTCTTTGAGCATAGTGGTTATCCATTTTTTTAAGTATGATTTATCATTAGTTGAATGACTGTTCTTAAAAAACAGTTTTCCAGACATCCAAATTGATTATTTAATATTTCACTGTTCTTTTCAATACATAACTAAAATCGTGTCATTCCAGCGAAGGCTGGAATCCATGAACTGCACAGGAAAATGGATTCCCGCCTTCACTGGAATGACATTTGCTGGTTTTATCGTGTGCGGAGATTCTCAACCCTTCTTTAAGGTCTCTATGTTATCTTCAGTGGAAAGTATCTTTCAGGAGGAAGTTCCCCTTGTTTTCTCTCTACCAATATGCTATTGATTTTAAACGAAATTTAAAATATGTAGATTTTCCTACATATTTATTATAGTATTTCCTATGTACATTTTGGTCAATTTTTGATTAAATAATAGGCAATTAACGCCAAAATGACTTACACTTAGGTATATAGATGAAATGTAAGAAAAAAACGATATTCAGAGTAAGACCCATCAGATAGTGTACATTTTGGACAGAACGTGATATAATAGCGTATAAATAATAAATAAAAGAATAGATAAAGTATAGGGAATGCTGGTAAGTTGGGGAAAAAACGATAAGTATAGAGGGGTTAAGTGATGAATTCAAAAGACACTGATAAAGATAAGATAGATAAAAAAGAGGAAGGCGACAGACCTGTCCATATCACTGAAGAACACCTTTTCGAGTTAATAGAGCGCGGGAGTCAAAAAACCGCGGAAGAGTGTTTTAAGCACTTCGAGAAACTTCACAAAGATGAAATGCTGATTCAAAGGAAAGTGCATTTAGAAGACAAAGAGTTTGAACGCCAAAAAGAACACGAAGAACAAGAATTCAAAAGAAAAAACCTGCGCATGGAACGCTGGTGGAGAGTCTTTGCCATCATCCTCGCGGCAGCCGGTTTTTATCTATTCTGGATAGGCAGTATAGAAACAGAAAAGGCGGCAAGCCAAAGAGCCGCTAACGATCATAAAATTGATATGATTCGTGCGGACATGACAGAAAAGAAAAAAGTGTTGGATAAAGCAAGTATTGCTATAGGTAATATGCGTCAAGTCAATTACGATATCTTACTAAGATGTAAATATGGTCATCCATATCCTATAGAAAAACAGGAGTCAATGAGATGGGCAGCAGATCAAAAAATAATTGATGCTTTTGCTCTTGCGCCTTACGTTTTCAATGATGAGGTGTATAACAAACAGAAAGAATTAATTCAATTTAGCGATAGTGTAAAAGATGTGTGTGCTTACAAGGGAGATTATGATTATAAAGTTCTTCAATTGAAAAGAGATATTTTTAACCTCACGAACCAATTAGTTAAAGAAGATCAAAAGAAAATTGAAACATTAAAGTGAAGTTCAACCATATTCGAAATATGGTTGAACATTATTATTAATTACAATGAGCAGATCTGGCCTTTCTCAATAATTTGAATAGCTTTTTCATTGCTTTCTCCATCAATTAAAAATTACACACCCATTTTTATAAAATAGGCCCCTTGTTTGGCAAACAAGCCAAAATTCCGAAGCTAAATAGAGCACCATCAAGAAATATAATGATGCTCTTTCAATTACACTAAGCGCACCGAGCAGAAATTGCTTTCTTCAATAATCTGAACAGCTTTTTCATTCGCACCTCCCTGAAGTTGAAATTAACAACCCTTAAAATTTTCCAAACGCGATTAACCATAAATCACAAAAATCAAAAGGCTCATGGATATCGCCCATATTCCGATTAACATATTTTTTCTCGCTTTTATGTGTGTTTTTCAAAGTCCCGACTTATATTTTTCCCAATTCCGCACCCGGCGCATTAAAATCTTTTGATTTCCGGCTCTTTTTAATCAATCCTATCAACCTCTTAATAATCACTTTAAGCGGCAACGCCCTCACCGATTCAATGTATTCCCCAAATTCCTGATAATATAATTTCTGTGTCTGCTCCTCAAAAGCGGCCTCCAGTTGCTCATCAGTAATCGTATTGTCTTTGCCATGATGAGGATGATGGTGTAAATAACCGCCAAAAACCTGCTCGCAAAAATCACAGTAATCTTTTGTATGCAAAATATGTGCGTGCCAGACTTCGTCCATATCGTACGAAGGAGGCAGCGCGTACGTTGCCCCATACTTTTTTTTCAGATAAAGAAAATTTCGATATTGAACGGCAGCGGCTTCCGCTTCTTTCGCTTTCCAGTTGTGAACTTTTATCAGCCGGAGAATAGTTTGTTTTAAATCAACGGATTCAATCAGCTTTTTTGCTGTTATCAATTCGGTAACGGTAGTAGATTGATCCATTTGACTTCCCTTGTGTAATCTTCATATTTTACTATGAAATCATCTTAACAAAAAATTAAAAAGCATGCAACAATTGAGTTTACTGCGTATATATCCAATGTTAATATGTGCTGAAATATAAGGGTTTTTACAGTCATGCGCATCGGACTTTACATCGCTTCCAGTCAAAACGCGAACTATCAGGATGCAATTAATCAGGCATGCGTCGCTGATCAGCTCGGTTACAATAGCGTGTGGTTGACTGAAAAGCATTTTGATCAGGGACATCTTTTATGGTCTTCACCTCTGATTACAGCCAGTTATATAGCCGCAAAAACCCGGCAGATCAAAATTGGTTTCGCCGCCTGTGTGAGCACCTTGCATCATCCCGTCAGACTGGCGGAAGATTTTGCTAATTTAGATGTGTTAAGCGGCGGTCGTGTCATTATCGGCTTAACCCGCACCAGCCTGAGTGAATACTATCACGATGTCTATCAATCACCCATGAAAAAAGCCTGGAAAAAGTTTAATGAGCAGTTTGAAATTATGCAAACACTTTGGCAGGGCCGGTTTCAAAAACATTCCGGATCTTTTTACAAGATTCCCCCTGTAAAAATCTATCCGCCTTTTGTGCAGAAACCGTCTCCCCCAATATTTTTTATCGCGAATAGTCACGACGCCATCATAGACGCCGCCCGCAAAGGCGTGGGAATTTTTTTACACGCCTTTCAAACTATTGCTGACATTAAAGCAAAAAAACAACTGTATGAAAATAATTTTATTGACGCTCTTAATCTGGGCCCGCGGGTTATCTTAAGTCGCTTTGCCTACGCCGGCAGCGACACCCAAACCGCCATTGCCGATATCCAGGTCCCGTTGATGCGTTTTATTGAAGAACATATTCCGAATGTGAAATCATCCCTTGAAAAAGAATATCATACCGTGCCGGACTTCAATTTTTTCCACAAGGAATTCTGTATCATCGGCGACACCGCAGAATGCCTTGAAAAATTACAAACGTTTAAACAGACAACAGGAATTACTGAATATGCTCTGCTATTCAATTTAATTACCCTGGACAATCAAAAAAGCCTGAATTCGATGAAAAGATTAGGCCAGTGCATTTTTCAGGATTTACGGGTTAGGACCCTCGCATAAATAACTTTGACAATTGGCGCTTAGACAGGGTTCAGATTTAAATGATTTTATTCTCGAAAAAATGTGCGCATAGCAGGCTATGTAAGCGTTTTTTCGAGAATAAAATCATTTAAAGATGAGCCCTGGATAAGATGCCAATTGTCAAAGTTATTTATGCGAGCGTCCTTAGCCCTATTTCCTAATTAACCCGTCCTGGGTAAGATACTTATCGCACCCGCTATTCCTGGTGAATCTTTAAAATATTGACGGGCTATGGAAAGGCTCGGAGCGGAATGCAAACAATAAACATGTCCTGATGGAGAATTTCGATGTATGAATATGATTTAACAGTCGCTGGATTCGATCCTGAATTGTGGGCGGCGGTGGAAGCCGAAGGCAGGCGCGAGGAAGAAGTGATTGAACTCATCGCTTCCGAAAATTACGTCAGCCCTCATGTGTTGGCCATGCAGGGATCGGTGTTAACCAATAAATATGCCGAAGGCTATCCCGGTAAACGCTATTATGGCGGCTGCGAATGCGTGGATCGCGTGGAGCAACTGGCCATCGACCGTGCAAAGGCCCTGTTCGGCGCTGATTATGCCAATGTCCAGCCGCATTCCGGTTCTCAGGCCAACGCCGCGGCTTATATGGCGATGATCAAGCCCGGAGACACCATTTTAGGCATGGCCTTAACCGAAGGTGGTCATTTGACGCACGGCGCGAAAGTCAGTTTTTCCGGTCAAATGTACGATGCCGCGCACTATGGAGTCGACGACAATGGCGAAATTAACTACCAGCAGATGGAAGCTTTAGCCGAAGTCCATCGTCCCAAAGTCATCGTCGGCGGTTTTTCCGCTTACTCCCGGCGTGCGGACTGGCAGCGGATGCGCGAGATCGCCGATCGCGTGGGCGCCTACCTGTTAGTGGATATGGCCCACGTCGCGGGCCTCGTAGCTGCGGGAGTCTACCCTTCCCCCGTGCAGATTGCCGATGTGACGACCACCACCACCCATAAAACCCTTCGCGGGCCGCGCGCAGGCCTGATTTTGGCCAAGCCCAATCCTGATCTGCACAAACGCTTAAATATGGCGATTTTTCCGGGTACTCAGGGCGGCCCGCTTATGCATATTATCGCTGCCAAGGCGGTGGCTCTCAAAGAAGCCATGGAGCCGGCCTTTAAAATTTATCAGGAGCAGGTGATCAGCAACTCGCGAGCCATGGCCAAAATTATGATCCAGCGGGGCTATAAAATTGTTTCCGGAGGTACCGACAATCATATGTTTTTAGTCAGTTTTCTGCATAATGACATCACCGGGAAGGCGGCAGAGGCAGCCCTGGGGAACGCCAACATTACCGTCAATAAAAATACCGTTCCCGGGGAAAACCGTTCGCCGTTTGTCACCAGCGGAATTCGCATTGGCACCCCGGCCATGACCACCCGCGGTTTAGGAAAATTAGAGGCAGAGCAACTCGCCGGCTGGATTTGTGATATATTAGACAACATTGAGAATGAAACCATTATCGCAAATGTACGTTTAAGGGTTTTGGAACTTTGCCGCAGTTTTCCGGTATATAAAGTAGATTAATAATTAAACCTGCAAACGCAGAATGTCCAATTTTGGCCGATATTCAACGAAAAACTGGCCGAGCAAGCGGAGCATACTCAGGTATGTGAGCATTGCGAGGGCAGTTTTTCGTCGAATAGCGGGCAAAAGTGGGCATTCCCATCTACAGGGTGAGGAATTACGTTAATGTTTTGTCCGTATTGTTCAACGCAGGAAACCAAAGTCATTGACTCAAGGTTGGTGGATGAGGGCACGCAGGTGCGCCGCCGGCGTGAATGCGTGAGCTGCGGCGAAAGATTCACGACCCTTGAGACCGCCGCGCTGGTATTGCCGCTATTAATAAAACGCGACGGCAGACGCTGTGCGTTTGAAACCGAAAAATTGCGCATGGGCATCGTGCGCGCCGTGGAAAAACGGCCGGTCACTTCCGAGCAAATAGAAGCGGTCATTCGGCGTATTATTCATCAATTGCGCGGAGTCGGTGAACGTGAAGTCACATCGGAAAAATTGGGGGAATTGGTCATGAACGAATTACGTCAGCTCGACAAGGTCGCTTACGTGCGCTTTGCTTCAGTGTATCGCAGCTTTCAGGACGTTGACGCTTTTCATAAGGAAATTCAACGATTAATGAAAAACGCCGATGACTGAAAAAACCCGCCACAGTAAACATTATTCCCGTTGCTGCACGGTGCAGGCTCTGTATCAATGGCAGCATACGCAGCACAGTGCGACGGAGATCATCGAACAGTTTATCGCCGATGGACACCTGCAGTCTGCCGATCGCAAATATTTTAAAAAATTGTTGAACGGCATCATCAGTGAGCAGGCTGCTCTGGATGCCTTGCTGATTCCGCACCTCGATCGCGAAATAACCGCATTAACTCCGGTTGAGCTGGCTATTTTACGTTTAGCCGCTTTCGAGCTGGTGCACTGTCCGGAATTACCTTACAAAGTCGTCATCAATGAAGCCCTGGAAATTGCCAAGGATTACGGCGCGGATCAAAGTTATAAATACGTGAATGCGATCCTCGATGCGCTAGCTTCCCAATCACGCCAGCTGGAAACCTCCCAGCTCAGGGCAAAAGAGTAGGAACTAGCCGGCGTCATCGTGCAAACTTTCCTGCTTTTTGAGCGTCAAGATCCTTAGGCGAGACTTTTCTTTTTCATATAGGCTGGGATCTTCGTGTTGATCCATGAAATACTCATTCTCACCATAACCAAAAATTAAAAGATTCGAGTCTGAGTAATTCAGGAATGGCTTTGGTATATAATTAGTACCTTGCATGTATCTCAATAAATAGGCACAAAAAAAGTTACTGAAGAAGCAAATATCATCATCCGAAAATAACGCATCATCTGGTTGTTGCATAACGCAACGCTCTCTTGGGTCGGTTCCAGGGACTATTTGATTTACCGAAAATTCAATATAAGAGCGATAATGATAAATATGATAAACGTATTTGCTGGAAATGTGATTTTTGGAGAAAAATTTAAGTTTTAAAATTAAAGTAGCTACATTTTAAAGCTACGGAGGTGAAATCAATGCATTCTATCAAAACTGTAGGAAAAAGAGAATTTATTCAACATACCAGCAAATATCTCAAATTGGTAGAAAAAAGAGGAGAGGAGCTGATTATAACTCATCAGAACGAGCCCGATTTATTAATTACCAAAATAACTCGTAAGTCTCTTAAAGATTTAAGGGGGATAGTTACTAAGGTACATGGCGATATAAATGAACCAATTTTACCAGGGTTTGTGGAATGGTCCTAGATACTTGCGCGCTCGTTGAGCTTTGTAAAGAAACACCTAATTTTTCGTTAAAAACCATTAAAAAAAACGTAATGATGGTTAATGTAGGCGTGGATGAATGGTTGGACGCTATAGAATTAGATCCCGCGGATCGAGTCATTACTGCTTTCGCCATGAAAAAGCAGATATTAGTGGTTTCTACGGATAAAAAAATTAAAACATTTTATAAAAAAGTTATCTGGTAATTTTTTCAAAAGTTCTTATTATTTCGGGCTCTCCAGGGCGAAAGGATAGAAAACCTGAATAGGCCTTTTGTTGCGATTGACCACCGCAAATGGCGTGAGTGTATGTTCCTGAAGAGAATGTAGGCCCATAATATCGAATACCTTCACGCCGCGAACGATCTCCGCATCGGCTATCAGCTGGCGATGACAGCGCCACGGCACGGCTTCGGCGCACATAATAGCGACATTTTTGCCGAGTCTGATTATCTGATTTAATTTACGCAGAGCTGAAAAAAATTCGGGGGTCTGCATATAATCGGCATATCCACGAAAAGCGCTATTGTGCCAGCCCTGATTAATAGAATCGGGTAGAAATTTTCGCCGTCCTCCCTGCTCCGGCAAATGCATATAACTGATTTTTTCTTTATTCAACGCCCCCTGTAATCTCAGTTTATTAAACCAGGGGACGTATCGTGATTTAGGAAAACTCCTGACATCGACCAGATGGCTGATTTTATGCGCCTGTAACATAGCCAAAAATTCTTCAAGAGAATGCGTGGAATGGCCTATGCTGAAGAGCCTCGGCATTATTTCGCAGAGAGCGTGCTTTGGGTTTCCTTCGCCATTTTAAGATGATGGATAACCGCAACACGGGTAGCCTTTAGATGCTCCTTCAGTGCAGCGTTCGACGCCTCTGGCTGTAGTTTGGTCTCAATCGCACGCAATGCTTCTTCGTGACCCTGCACCATCGCCTGTATATAAGTTTTATTAAATTCATTCTGAGGAACTGAGGTTAATTTTTTTAGCAATGCTTCATTCTGTTTTTGGATCATATCGGATTTTTCTGAAGCGGCGGGAATAATATTATATTTTTGAGCCAATGCTTTGGTTTCTGCGAGATTTTTGCCATGATCGGTTATCATTCGTTGTGCAAAATTCTTAACTTCAGGATTAGTGCTCCGCTTTAACGCTTCTTGACCTGCGGCAATTTCGCCTTTGTTGATTTTGATCAGGATTTTAATAATTTTCCCGTCATTTTTTTGAGCCTCTGTTTGGCTGACTGCCGCCGTCGAGGTATTTTTTTGTTCCACTGGTGCGGCAGAGGCGCATAATGTCAGAAATGAAAAAGACAGAAATACAAATAGCTTTTTAGTTTGCATGGGGTTCTCCTTGAAATAAATAAAATAAATCCTAATATTCTATTATAATATAAATTCAGGATTTTGACGATTGGGAGATATTTTTAATGTTTAAATACGTAGCCAAAAAACCCGACAAGAAAGGGTATATTCATTTCACGGATGAAGAAAACGCTATCTGGGAATTATTGCTGGCAAGGCAATTAGAAGTGGTCCAGGGACGTGCCTGCGATGAATTTCTTCAGGGCCTAAAAAAGCTGAATTTCTCTAAAACCCAAATTCCGCAGTGTCCGGAAGTATCTGAAGTTTTACAGGCTGCGACCGGCTGGTCGGTGGTGCCGGTGGCGGCCATTATTCCATTGTCTGAATTTTTCCGGTTATTAGCCAATCGCCAATTTCCCGCGGCCAGTTTTATTCGCCGCCGGGAAAATCTGGATTATCTGCAGGAACCGGATATATTTCATGAATATTTTGGACATTGTCCTATGTTAACGCATCCCGCTTACGCTGATTTTGTGCACTGGTATGGGGAGACGGCGTTACGCGTACCGGCTTCCCTGCAATCATTATTAGGACGTTTATTCTGGTTTACCATTGAATTTGGTCTGGCCCACACTTCGCATGGTTTGCGCATTTATGGTGGTGGCATTCTCTCTTCGATGGCCGAAAGCGTTTACGCCCTGGAAAATAACGACGTGCAGCGGCTGAATTTCGATATCGTCAAAATTCTCAATTCCTCTTATCGTTACGACGAAATTCAAAAACGCTACTTTGTGCTCAATGATTTAAATCAGCTCTATAAAATCAAAGACGAGCGAATTGTCCACATGGTTAAGGCCATCGCCTCCGGCGCCGACCCTGGCGAAGATTTCGTGATCTGTTAACAATATGGATCAAGTCGCGGGACGACGGTGCTGAACCGCAGTTTTAATTGCACCCGATTCAGCATAGGAGAGATCTATCAGCTGATTATGAATGCGCTCACGGATCAGCTTATCTCTCGCTTGAGTCATCCGGAATTGATTAGCGGCTAGTTCAGTAGCATTCATGCGATCTAATAAATTTTCTTTTTCGGGGATCTTTTTCTTGGCTTTAATTCCGGCGCTTGTTAGCCCTCCATAAAGGCCTTTATAGCCTGCATCATGGAAAACGCCAAACATTTTACTTTGTACTCCTGCTTGTTGTGCTACGCCAGAGAGTGCCTTGAATTCAACTGCTGCTTGCTTACGCAATTCCAATCGCTCTAAGTCAGCAGCTAATTGATCGGATAGTTCCTGTCGGCGGGTCTGTATGGCAAAATATTTTTGTGCTTGTGCGATTTCAGGTTTGCGTGGATCGCCATTCTGAGCAATAAGATAGCAGGCAAAACGAGAGAGATGGTAGTCCTCAATTTTACGCTGTCCTCCTTTACCTACCTCGACCATTTTGCCGGCGCTGGCAAAATGATGGTCTGGTTCATTTCCTGATTCTTTACAAGAGGTTATGGCACGGTCGATTGCTTGTTCAAAACGACGCCATTGGCCGTATCCCAGCAAAGGTTGCAGGTCGTGGGCGCACCAGTATTCCGCAGTATATTGGTTGATTTTTTTTAAATCTTCAAAAGAATTTCTGTCGAGGACAAAAGATAATTTATCTTGCATTTCTAATTCCTTCTACAACGAACGGTATGAGGCTTGTCAATTTGTCAATTTTCGCCAAATTGACAAGCCTGACACTTAATCCTTAATCAGATTTAAATAACATCGGTTTTAAAAATTGGCCGGTGTAAGAATTTTTTTGTTTAGCAATGGTTTCCGGAGTGCCGGTGGCGATGATTTGGCCGCCGCCGCTGCCGCCTTCGGGGCCGAAATCGATGATCCAATCGGCGACTTTAATCACATCCAAGATTATGTTCGATGACGATAATGGTATTGCCGCGTTCACGCAAATCGCT
Source organism: uncultured Pseudomonadota bacterium (assembly GCA_963832945.1). GTDB lineage: Bacteria > Pseudomonadota > Gammaproteobacteria > Coxiellales > Coxiellaceae > JAFEDN01. Next base: position 66,200 of record CAWHVV010000013.1, on the reverse strand, counting down.
GCAATACTGTGAGCAATCTGCACGATGTCGTGGAAATGTAAGCCAGTGGTGGGTTCATCCAAAATATAAAGTGTTTGGCCGGTATCGCGGCGTGATAATTCCCGCGATAATTTAATGCGCTGCGCTTCACCGCCGGATAAAGTGGTCGCGCTTTGTCCCAGAGAAATATAGGATAATCCCACTTCCATTAAAGTTTGTAATTTGCGCGCAACCGCAGGAATCGCGTCGAAAAAAACCCGGGCGTCTTCCACTGTCATCGCCAATACTTCATCAATACTTTTGCCTTTATATTTAATTTCTAAAGTTTCGCGATTATAACGTTTACCTTTACAGACATCGCAAGTGACATAAATATCCGCTAAGAAATGCATTTCAACTTTAATCACGCCGTCGCCTTCACAGGCTTCGCAACGGCCGCCTTTCACATTAAAACTAAAGCGCCCAGGCTGATAACCGCGGGAGCGGGCTTCGGGCGTCATCGCAAATAATTCGCGGATCGGCGTAAATAATCCCGTATAAGTAGCTGGATTAGAGCGCGGCGTGCGGCCAATCGGACTTTGATCGATATCGACGACTTTATCTAAATATTCTAATCCCGGTGATTTCATGAAACGGGCCGATAAAATCGGGTGAAGCGCCATTTAATTCCTGCGCAGCATAAGGAAATAAAGTGTCGTTGATTAAACTGGATTTTCCCGAACCCGAAACGCCGGTAATACAAGTCATTAATCCAATGGGAATGCTGACATCAACATTTTTTAAATTATTGCAGGTAGCGCCTGCTGATTTTTAATCATTTGTCTGCAAGTATTGGCAATACGTTTTTTGGGAATGGCAATGGTTTTTTGTCCCGATAAATATTGTCCGGTTAATGATTTTGGATTTTTTTTAATTTCATCCGGTGTACCCTGCAGCCACTATCATAGCCACCATGCACGCCTGCGCCCGGGCCCATATCGATCACATAATCGGCGGTTAAAATAGCTTCTTCATCGTGCTCCACCACAATTAAGGTATTACCCAAATCGCGCAATTGCGTCAGCGTTTTCAGCAACCGGTTATTATCGCGCTGATGCAAACCAATGGAAGGTTCATCCAGAATATACATGACGCCCACTAATCCGGAACCGATTTGACTGGCTAAACGAATGCGTTGCGCTTCGCCGCCCGACAAGGTTTCCGCGCTGCGGCTCAATGTTAAATAATCCAAACCGACGTTGACTAAAAATTGCAAACGAGCGTTGACTTCTTTAAAAATTTTTTCGGCAATTTCGGCGCGATTGCCGGTGAGTTTCGTTTCTGAAAAAAATTTTAGACTTTGACCGATCGCCATGCGCCGTAATTTCCGGCAAATTTTTTCCTTCTAAAAAAACATTGCGCGCCTCTAGCCGCAAACGTGCGCCATTGCAGGCATGTGCAATCGCTGGTGGTCAGATATTTCGCTAATTCTTCGCGAACCGTGTTGGAATCCGTTTCATGATAACGCCGCTCCATAATGGGAATCACTCCTTCAAAAGGATGTGAGCGTTGCACTACTTTTTTAGCCGAAGACAGATAATCAAAAGTAATTTCTTCTTCACCACTGCCATGTAAAATGACTTCTTGAACTTATTTTGGCAATTGTATAAAAGGCGTTTCAATATCAAATTTATAATGGCGCGCCAATGCCCTCAATAAGTTGATAATAATATAAGTGCCGGCGATCCCAGCCGCGGATAGCGCCATTCGCCAAACTCAGTTCCGGATTATGCACAATTTTTTGAGGATCAAAATATTGTTTAACACCTAAACCGTCGCACTCCGGACAAGCGCCCATGGGATTATTAAAAGAAAATAACCGCGGCTCAATTCCTGCTAAATTATAACCGCATTCCGGGCAGGCGAAACGGGCGGAAAAAATGCGTTCTTCACCGGCTTTGGGATCAAGGAAGGCAATTCCTGCCAATCCTTCCGCCAATTTTAAGGGCGGTTTCAAAAGATTCCGCTAAGCGTTGACGGACGCTCGGCCGTACTTTAATGCGATCCACCACCACTTCAATGGTATGTTTTTTGCGTAAATCCAGCGTGGGCGGCTTATCCAATTCCACCATTTCGCCATCGATGCGGGCGCGAATATATCCTTGGCTGCGCAATTGAGCGATCAGTTGCACGTGTTCGCCTTTGCGTTCACGCACCACCGGCGCCAAAATCATCAGCCGCGGTATCTTCCGGTAAGTGTCAAGACATGATCCACCATTTGACTCACGGTTTGGGCATTTAAATCGAGATGGTGAATGGGGCAACGCGGTTGGCCCACTCGGGCAAATAACAAACGCAAATAATCATAAATTTCAGTGATAGTACCCACTGTGGAACGCGGATTATGCGACGCGGATTTTTGTTCGATGGCGATGGCCGGAGACAGCCCTTCAATTAAATCCACATCGGGTTTTTCCATCATGGATAAAAACTGGCGGGCATAAGCGGATAAAGATTCGACATAGCGGCGTTGCCCTTCGGCATATAAAGTATCAAACGCCAGCGAAGATTTACCGGACCCGGATAACCCGGTAATCACAATCAATTGATTACGGGGTAAATCGACATCGATATTTTTTAAATTATGCGTACGAACGCCGCGTAAACGTATTTTGTCCATCCCCCAAGCCTATGTTGACGTGCCAAAATGGATTATCATACCGTAATCGACCGGATATGTCATCCTGCAGCTGTGGAGAAATACGGTCAAACCGCGGGATGACAAGACGAAACAGAGTGCTTAAAGTTATGATTTTTCGAAAAGAACTTATTGCAGTGGGTGCGTTGGCATTAGTGATGGCAGTGCGCATGCTGGGATTATTTATGATCCTGCCGGTTTTCTCCCTGCATGCCGGGAGTTTCACTCATGCCAATGCCCAACTCATCGGTCTCGCTCTGGGCGTTTATGGTTTAACACAAGCGATCCTGCAAATCCCATTCGGCCTCTTATCGGACCGCATAGGCCGTAAACCGGTTATGGCGGCAGGTTTGGGAATATTTATCGCCGGCAGTATCTGCGCAGCGCTTTCGCACAGTATTTATGGGTTAATTTTTGGCCGTGCCTTACAGGGAGCCGGGGCTATTGGCAGTACTGTGCTGGCTATGGTGGCGGATTTAACCCGTGATGAGAATCGCAGCAAGGCAATGGCGGTAATCGGCCTTGCGGTGGGATGTTCCTTTGCCGTGGCGATGATTGCGGGACCGCTATTAAACGCCTGGGCTGGATTAGCGGGAATCTTTTGGGTGACTGCGGGACTGGCTGTCGCCGCTGAACTGCTGGTTTGGCGAATTGTCCCCAAGCCGCCGGCGCTGGTGGGCGAAGAACGGGGAAGGATGCATACCGGACTTCGGCAGGCGCTGAAAAATCCAGAACTATTGCGGCTGGATGCAGGCATTTTTACCCTGCATGCCATTTTAACCGCTTTGTTTGTCGCGATTCCGGTTATTCTGAATCAGGTTTTCCATCTGGATTCCAGGGAACAGACATTACTTTATCTCCTGGTTCTATTGTTGTCCTTCGCGCTCATGTTACCACCCATCATTATCGCTGAAAAAAAACGTTTTATGAAAAGTGTTTTTTTGGGTGCGATCGTTTTATTGATATTGACCCAGCTTCTGCTGTGGTTTTTTCATCAGCAGTTGCTGACGGTGGGATGGTTGCTGTTGTTATTCTTCACCGCTTTTACCTTCCTGGAGGCGGTATTGCCTTCCTGGGTGTCCAGGGTGGCGCCTCTGAATCACAAAGGCGCCGCTATGGGCTGTTATTCTACCGCACAGTTTCTGGGCATATTCGCGGGAGGTAGCGGCGGTGGCTGGGCCTATGCGCATTTTGGAGTGGATGGTGTTTTTGCGCTGGGCGCTGTTTCAGGATTGGTTTGGCTGGCCCTGTCGTTTACCCTGCGTCCACCGCGTTATGTAACGACGGTGATTTTTAAACTTCAGCAATTTACGGAGACTGATCCGGAAATTTTGGCAAAAAATTTATCCGGTATTGCCGGCGTCGTAGAAGTAGCTATTATACGTGCGGAGGTATTAATTTATTTGAAAATTGACCAGGCGATTTTGAACAAACCGCAATTGCGTCAATCTTTGGAAAAGAGTAAGCTGATCTGCTCTGACTCTCCCCAGGGAGGAATGCCGGTGGGAGAGGGAGTTAGCCCGGATATTTCACGTTCTCGCTACGCCTGATGGTGAAATATCCGGGCTTGGAAGTGTTATCATAAATATTTTGAGAGGAGAAATAAATGGCTAGAGGTGTCAATAAAGTAATCTTAATCGGCAATCTTGGAGCGGACCCGGATGTTCGTTATATGCCTAATGGCAGCGCGGTTGCCAACGTCACTGTCGCCACAAGCACGGTCTGGCGTGATAAACAAAGCGGTGAATTAGTCGAGCGCACCGAATGGCATAGGGTCGTGTTTTTCAGCCGGCTTGCTGAAATTGTCGGTGAATATTTACGTAAAGGTTCTAAAATTTACATTGAAGGCAGCCTGCGAACGCGCAAATGGCAGGACAAAGCCACCGGCGTGGACCGTTTTACCACTGAAATAGTCGCGAATGAGATGCAGATGCTGGATAGCCGCGCGGGCAGCGGCCAGGGCCGCCAGGGTGATGGCGCGCAGGGCGCTGAGTTTGGGCACGATGACGCTGTTCCCGAATTTAATCAGGGCGCCGAAGATCATAGTGGTAATTTCGATGATGACATTCCTTTCTAAATAAGGTGGTAATGTATTTGGTATTGGCTTTAACCGGTTTTGCTGCTGGTTTTATCGATACCATCGCCGGCGGAGGAGGCATGATCACTCTGCCGGCCTATCTTATGGCGGGTTTACCGCCGCATGCCGCTTTAGGCACCAATAAGTTGTCAGGCGCACTCAGTGTGGGCAACGCCTCCAGAATTTTCATCAAAAAAAAGATTTTCTATCCCCGCTATTGGCAGCCGGCGATCATCGCCACATTTTGTGGTGGATTGGCGGGATCGATATTGGTACATTTTTTATCAGGCGCTTTTTTAAAGCGCTGGTTGCCAATCATTATCCTTGGTCTGGCTATTTACGTGGCTGTTCCGAAAAAATATAGCGCATCCGTTCAGCCGTATTATCGTCCCAAAGCAGTGAGCAGCAGCATCATGGGCAGCCTGTTAGGTTTTTACGATGGATTTATTGGACCAGGCGTCGGTTCGTTTTGGGTGGTTGCACTGATGGCGATTTATAAAATCAACATGGTGGAGGCGACCGGCATTGCCAAGATGATGAATTTTCAAAGCAATTGCGCGGCGCTTCTGGTATTTATCAGTTTTGGCAGCGTCCATTACGGATTAGGATTAATCATGGCGGCTGCCATGATGGCCGGCGCATCTCTGGGCGCCCATTCCACTATTCGCTGGGGCGCCGCCTTTGTCCGCCCATTATTTTTGGTGATTGTTTTTTCTATCGCCTTCGCTTTAATCTGGCAGACCTGGCAGCAATTCCCGCTGAGAATAAAGTGAATTTAAGTAGGTGAAATATTGAAGTAATTTTTCACAAAGAAAAATAATTTTCGTAGAAAATTCATTGCGCCATGGGGGTTCGCAAGGGGGAGCGCGCGAGGCGCTCCCCCTTCATTCCGAGCATCGGCTCCGCCGAGCGCAGGATAAAAACAGGAAGCAATTTTCGCTGTACTCAGCGGGAATTGCTGCCAGACCTGGTTCCGGACCCGGTAGTTATGTTATGCTTATCTTATGACAGACGAAAAATCCCAACAATTTAATTTTGAACAGGCCTTGGCCGAATTAAAGCTCCTGGTGGAAAAAATGGAGCAGGGCGGATTACCATTGCAGGATTCGCTTCAGTATTTCGAGCAGGGCATTGGCCTTATTCGGCACTGTCAACAGCAGCTTGCCAGCGCTGAACAAAAAGTTAAAATTTTAACGGAACAGCAAAAGCTTGAGCCTTATCAAACGCATGAAGATTAATCAGGTCTCCACTATCGATATCGTCGCCTGTCAAAAACGGGTAGAGCAATATATGCAACACTGGTTGTCGGCTATTTCCTCTTCCGCGCGTCTGAAAGAGGCCATGAGCTATTCCGTTTTGGGTGGTGGGAAACGTTTGCGGCCATTGCTGGTATACGCCACCGGCTGCGGTTTTAATGCCGATCTGGCAACTTTAGACCCTGCCGCCGCCGCAGTGGAATTAATCCACTGTTATTCTTTAGTTCACGATGATTTACCGGCGATGGATGATGATGATCTCAGACGTGGCCGGCCCACTTGTCATAAAGCCTTCGACGAAGCCACCGCCATTCTGGTCGGCGATGCTTTAGAAACACTGGCGTTTACCGTGTTAACCACTCATACCCAGGGCTGGTCTAGTGATAACCGCCTGGAGGCCGTAAAAATATTGGCGGATGCCGCCGGCGCGGCCGGTATGGTCGGTGGTCAAATTCTTGATATTGAGGCTGAAAATCGTAAAATCACTTTGCCCGAGTTGGAAAATCTGCATCGTTTAAAAACCGGGGCTTTAATCAGGGCCAGTGTTCGTCTGGGTGCTTTAGCAGCTGGATGCGCTGATAATACTTTGTTAGATCATCTGGATCAGTTCGCAGCGCTCATTGGCCTGGCATTTCAGGTGCAGGATGATCTCCTCGATGTTGAAAGCACCACTGAAATTCTCGGCAAACGCGCGGGCGCGGATGAAGCGCTAAATAAATCCACCTATCCCAGTCTGTTGGGAATTTCCGCCGCCAAAAAATTCTTGCAAAATCTTTATGAACAGGCGTCCGCTGCTCTGCAGCAACTTCCCACAGATACCGCAGCTTTACAACAGGTCTGTTTTTTACTGCGTGATCGCCAGTCTTAAACAATTTCTCTTATTTCCCGATTTGGATGATGAGGGCTATGAATCCCCTCCGCCTTGCCAAAAATCGCGTCTGGGAGTAACTCCTGTCAGGAAGGTGTTGAGGTAGACAATTGTCTGTCAATTAGAGTACCATTTTACGAATATGCAAGCGTATCAACAACTTGAAGCAGTTTTCCGTCAATTGGCGCATTTGAAACACGTTGCTGCGATTGCGCACTGGGACGAGGCGGTGATGATGCCTCTTGGGGGAGGCCTCGCACGGGCCGAGGCGCTGGCTGATTTGCAGGTGATTCAACACCAATTACTGATCAACCCCAAAATCAGAGAGTGGTTGAATGAAGCGAAAAAAACGCCGTTAACATCCCCGTGGCAGGCTGCCAATTTGTTCTGGATGGAAAATCAGTATCTGCAGGCGAGTTGTTTGCCTGCGGACCTGGTTCAACGGGCCGAACTGGCATTTATTCGATGCGAACAGGCCTGGCGAACGCTGCGCGCGGAAAACAACTGGCGCGATTTTTTACCACTGTTGGCCGGAAACGTGGCGTTGGTCCGGGAAATCGCGCAAATAAAAGCCCAGGTATTCGGCGTTGATGCTTACGATGCTTTAATTGAACAGAATTGTCCGGGATTATCCCAGGCTATTATTGATCCCCTGTTTTCAAAATTAACCCATTTTTTACCCGGTTTCATCCAAAAGGTCAGAGAGAAACAGACTCCGCCGCAGTCTCTCTCTGGGCATTTTCCTATCGAGGAGCAACGGCAATTGGGGGTGCAGCTGATGCGCGCGATCGGTTTTGATTTTAATCACGGTCGCCTGGACGTCAGTCATCATCCTTTTTGTGGAGGGGTGCCGCAGGATGTGCGCATTACCACCCGATACGATGAAAGTGAATTCGTATCGGCATCGATGGGAGTTTGTCATGAAACGGGTCATGCGCTTTATGAGCGCGGTTTGCCGGCGGACTTTCTCGATCAACCGGTGGGTGAAGCATTGGGAATGGCCATGCACGAAAGCCAATCTCTGCTGATTGAAATGCAGGCTTGCCGCAGCCGGGAATTTACCCAATTTTTTTCAACCCTGGTTCAGGAATTTTTTGGAGAACACGCGAATTTTTCTCCAGAAAATTTATACCGGCATTTTACTTATGTTCAGCCAGGTTTAATACGGGTGGATGCCGACGAGGTCAGTTATCCATTACATATCGTTTTGCGTTACGAACTGGAAAAAAAATTAATCAGCGGAGAGATTAGCTGCGCGGATTTACCGGAATTATGGCACGAATCCATGCAACAATTTTTTGGACTTTCGACTCGTGACGATTATCGCAACGGTGTCATGCAGGATGTGCATTGGCCTTCCGGCGCTTTTGGATATTTTCCAGGTTACACCATCGGCACGATGATAGCCGCGCAGTTATTTCAATCTGCAAAGCGACAGCATCCGCAAATACTTTCTGAATTATCGCAGGGTAATTTTAAAACTTTAACCGGATGGCTTCGCGAACACGTCCATAGCCGCGGCCGCCTTTTTTCCATGAATGATCTGCTCATCCAGGCCAGCGGCGAACCATTAACCGTTGATTATTTTATTACACATTTAGAGCACAGGTATCAATGAAGCGGAATTTTCTGGTGAATATTTATCACCAATCAGTCACTCGCTGTTACCGTACTGTGCAGTGGTTATTTGGAGCTTCGACCATGGGCGTTCGAACTTTGGTGGTAGACGAGCTTGGTCAAATTTTATTGATTAAACACACTTATATGCCAGGCTGGCATTTTCCCGGAGGTGGAGTACTGAGAGGTGAGCCAACCCGCATAGCCGCCATACGCGAATTGCTCGAAGAAGCCGGGGTCGTCGCCGATGATAAAATTGAATTATTTGGCGTTTATTTTCATCGGGTCATGTTGGCGAATGATTACATTGTTTTATATATAGTAAAAAAATTTACTTCCGGCCCGGTATCCCTGGGCGGCGAAATTGCGGAGATCAAATGGTTTTCACTGGAGAATTTACCGGAAGATCTGTGCCGACAGACCCGGGCCAGAATCGGCGAATATCTTTTTGGTCATCCCGCTCAAGATCAGTGGTAATTTAATGGGAAATAAGGAGTCCATTCTCCGCGTGAGATTTTTTGTGTAAACCCTTGATCATTACGGCGCTGATGATAATGCCGATAATGCTTAAAATCATCGTGGTTAACATATCGATCGACATCCCATATACGAAGGCATTGCGCAAGGTATCGAGCAGATGCGGAATATTTTCCGCGGGAAAACTCACTAGTTGCGCGGCGCTATAGTGAGTGCTGCCGATTACGTTGTGCAGTAACAGCCATTGCTTTGAGCTTAGGTTCCCGCCGTGATCGACGAGTAATTTGACAAGATGCTTTTCACCGAAGGTCACAATCAGCACCGAGCTTAAAATCAGCCCTGTTGTGTTACCCACACACCCAAACATTGCAAAAGCGCTGGATGCCGTACTGAGTATCTCCTGAGGAACGCTTTTCATCATGGTGGCGTTAAGCGCCGGAAAACCTAATCCGCCGCCTATACCAAATAATGCCAGGGCCAACATGGGCATCCATAACGGGCTGTGTTGACCAGAGAGTGCAAACACCAGTAATGAAGCGGTGACAGCGACGCCGCCCAGAATAATAGGAACACGGGCGTCCATCCGGTCTACCAGTTTGCCGCTGTAAATGGAAAGCGCGGCGAACATGGCGGTCATGATCAGGAAAATAAACCCGGTCTGTAAAGGGGAATATTGCAGGGCATTTTCCAGATAAAGCCCTCCGACAATCAGTACGGTTGAAAAAGTAAAACCCATAATAATATAAACGAGGCTGCAGCCCAGAAAAGGGCGGTTGCGGAACATATCCAGTTGCAACAGCGGGTGAATCTGTTTTTTTTCATAGATCACAAACAAAATAACCAGAACGATTGAAACCGCGATAGATATTAAAAACTTTAAAGACCCGGGTCCCCAAACATTGACCTGATTTAATGCGTACATGAGTATGATCAGCGCTAAAGCGACTATAAAAGCGCCGATATAATCCATGGATTCGGCGCTTGAGCGCCAGGGCTCGCGCTCAACTGCCCAGAGGATGATGCCCATCACCGGAATTCCCAGGGGCAGGTTGAGAAAGAAAATCCATCGCCAATTGAGGAGGTGAAGGATAACGCCGCCGAAAGTGGGGCCAATCGCCAGCCCGACGGCAAACGAGGAAGTTAATATGCCCAGGGCAAATCCGCGCTTATTTTCGGGAAAATTAGTGAACACCAAGGTGTATAATCCCGGTAAAAACAGTGCGCCGCCCATACCCTGCACAACCCGGCCAAGGATCATAAACCAGGCCTCTGAAGCCGCGCCGGTGAGCGCTGATCCTAACATGAATAAAAAAGTTCCTATTAAAAAGGTGCGCCGCCTGCCGAATAAGTCCGAGCAGCGTCCTGCGGTGATGACAAACGCGCCCCAGGCCAATACGTAGGCGCTTAACGCCCATTGCACCGTGCTTAAATCCGCGTGGAGGGAATGTCCAATGGCGATAAGAGCCACATTGACTGCGGTATAATCAATCTGGATCATCACTGCCAGAATACAGACGGCAAATAAAATCCAGCCAGGTTTTGGCGTAGAAAGATTTTTCGAGAGGTTCTGTTGTGCTTCCGTTTGGGAAATGGTCATAGTGTCCTTCCTTTTTTTTGTGATGATAATCAATAAAAGCGGATAAGTAAATATACCGTGATTTTATTCAACAGAAATTGTTGACGATATGCAAATAGATATAAAAATAAGTATTGTCCTATTGCTTATATAAATTACAATGCGTGAAATAAACGATTACGGGTAGGGCTACCGCCGGCTGCGGCTGCGTTTACCACGAAAGGAAAAACTGCGTTTTCGTGGGGCGTTTGGACCGGATCTGGGCCTTTCAGCGTTGGGATTGAGAAAATACTCAATTTCGTGCCACTTGCTGCGATCTTTGGCCACAACAAAAGAAATCGCACAGCCTTCGCGTCCGGCGCGAGCGGTTCTGCCAATTCTGTGTACGTAGTCCTCCGGGGATTGGGGCACATCATAGTTAATCACATGCTCAATATGTGGGATGTCCAGACCACGGGCGGCGACATCGGTCGCCACCATGATACGATAATTCTTATTGCGAAACGATTTGATCACCTGATCACGCTGACGCTGGCGAAGATCGCCATGAATGGCATTGGCTTCGTGGCCGTCCTGGTAAAGTTTGGTCGCCAATCTTTCAGCGCCGCGTTTGGTGTTGACGAAAACAATCACCGAGCCGTTGCGTTGGTCCAATTCCGTCAGCAGGGTGGAATATTTTTCGCTGTCGTTCAAATGCAAAGTTTTCTGTTCGATATTCAGTGTGGGTGTTCCTGCAGGACCTACGGAAATTCTTTCCGGATTACGTAAATATTTCTGTGAGCGTTGGACAATTTGTTGAGGCAGCGTCGCAGAGAACATGAGAGTTTGTCGCTCGTGGGGTATGTGTCTGATAATTTCGTCCAGTTGAATGCCAAAGCCCATATCGAGCATGCGATCCGTTTCATCTAAAACCAGGAATTGAGTTTCCTGCAATTTTAAACTGCCCCGGCTGATATGATCATTGATGCGCCCTGGAGTGCCCACGATGATACGAGGACGGGCATGCAGTTGCCGGAATTGTCCGGTAATCGATTCACCGCCGATCAGCAACGCTGAGGTGATATTACTGCGCGGGCCAATCAGTTTGCGCAAGACTTCCATGATTTGCGTTGCCAGCTCTCGGGTAGGCGTTAATACCAGAGCCAGCCCTTGATGAGAACCCATCAGTTTGGCGATCAGAGGAATGCCGAAAGCAGCTGTTTTGCCGGTGCCGGTTTGAGCCGAGCCGAGGATATCACGGCCAGCCAGAGCTAATGGAATGGCCTGAATCTGTATGGGAGTGGGGGCATTATATTGCATGCGGCTAAGAGAGGATAACAATACATCGGGCAGCCCGATACTCGAAAAATCTTGCATAATGGTCCTATAAGTGAAATAAGAGAGATTTAAAAAACCGGCGTTTCTAATCTGGATTGGATAGGAAAGCCCATCTGTGGCCAATTTGAACGGTAATCTGTGTGCCGAAAAGGCGCGCATATTTCGTCCAACCTTGACCAACAGCCGGGAGCTACAATTTTACCGGCCATAACCTCTTGAGAACAAAGTGATACTTTGCCATTAGCAGGAATTAAGGTTGGTGTAGAGGTTTTCTTTAACCTGCAATTTATCTACTCTAACATACTCTGTTTTAAAAAGCTACACAGCAATTCCCGCTGGGTACAGCGGCAATTGCTTCCTATTTATATCCTGCGCTCGGCGGAGCCGATGCTCGGAATGAAGGGGGAGCGCGAAGCTTATGCTCCCCCTTGCGATCCCCCATCGCGTAGAGAATTTTCTACGAAAATTATTTTTCTCTGATGGAGCGATGTGTGAAATGGAAAAGGGAGAATCGCGTGAATTCTCCCTGCAATTTTCCATCGGGGATCTCAGGAAGATGTTCCGAGAGACACTGTAAGGGTTTGTGATGGAATGATGGATGTTCCAGTAGTTTTACTGGCCTGTAAGGAATTAAAAAGTTTAAGGCCATCTCCTTTGGGCGATTGTGGCTTGGGAGAGCCTTTTTCTTCCGGGAATCGGAAGTCTATAGCATCTTCACCCACCAGGTCACTAAATTTCTGCAATAAGGATTCCTCTTTTGCTTCCACGCCTTTCTTAAGTAATTCCAGATAATGCTCATCAGCTTCTCGGTTCGAGGGGCCGGAATCGCTAATAAAATTAGCGAGCTCCTTACTTTGAGCAATGACTTCTTTATATCTTTTAATTCGCGGATCAGATAAATCCAGCGCCTCCGGTTTGCCTGTTATTTGGCAATGATTTCGCATCGCCATAGTATAATCTACTATTTCTAATAAATTTTTGGCAACTAATGATACCGCTTTGGGGATTTTGGTATTTTCCTGTAAGTCCTTTAAAATTTCCCGGGTTGAGGCGGGAAACTTTCCACTTCGATAAGCGGCGATTAATGATTTTGTACTACGATAACTGTCATTATAAATCAGGCTAAAACCTAATGCCAAAAATGACACGGGACGAAATAAATTTTCTTTCAGGCTTAAACCGCTGCCTTCTTTAACAAAATTTTTTAATATTAATTTTCCAAATTTTTCTCCATTATAACCAATCTGTTTATGCCACTCAGTGATGTAGCTTTCAAATAAATTTTTGGAAGAAATTTTTTCAGGAAAACTTTTATATATTTGTAAAGGCCAATTCACTCCCGTCGTAACCGGATCCCTACCCATTGAAGGATTTGATAACATTTTTGCTACCAGAGTCTGATTCACCAGACCGATGGGAGTATTGAGCAGTTTTCCGGGTTGCAGATAATTACGTTCAACCATATCCAGAGGTAACGTATTGTATGGAAGGAGTTCAATGTTTTCCACGACCAGATCCAGTAATTTGTTAAAATATTCTTCCTGTTGTTTTGAAGGAAGTTTGTCAATGAGGATGGCGCAATCAAAATCAGAGGTCGGTAAAAGCTCTTTTCTGGCAAAAGAACCTGTGCCGAGAACACTGAATCTTGGCGTGATGAGCCCTGCCTTCTCCAGCAAACTTTCGCAGGAGTGGAATATATAAGTCATAATCGTAACAGAAATCTGATGAATTTTAGCTTCAATTCTTTCCAAATCCTCCGTTTTGGGAATTTGTAATTTGTTTTCCAATAGATGACTCATCTGTGTATGTAATTGTAATTTGTCTTCCACTAGTCCGTTAATCACTTTCTGGTTTATTACCAGACTATTGAGAGAATCAGGGTCTTTGCTATCACTGATATATTGAAAAGAGTGTTGCAGGAAGGTCGCCTGTTCAACAGCCATTTCATTAATGATGGCTCTTCTGGTTTGCGGATCTGGATCGCCCACCTGCTTCAATCGGGCTTCATAATAACTGACAAAAAATGGCGAGGCATCTAATGGAAAACCGTAACCTGCCATTATCGTACTGGATTTTACCCAAAAACCGGACTTACGATAAAGATCTGCGACCGTTAAAAACATTTCCTCCTGCTCATTCAACGGTATAAACTTTTTCACTAATGGAATTAAATTATGAAAATTAAGAGCCAGGTCCTGAAACGGCGCGCTTATTTTCCGGTAGTTGCGAGGATTCTGATATTTAATGATGGATTTAGCGTCTTTTGTACATATTGTCCATAATTGCTTTAACCGCGCGACAAACTCCTCCTTCTTCGGGCTAATGAGTGTTTTGTGTTCTGCTAATTTATCACAGGTTTCTATGATTATTTTTAATTTTGCTTGTGATTCACTGGTAGAATCAATTTGGGCGGTTAGATCTTCCATTTGTTTGGAAAAACGACTCCATAGCTTTTCTTCCAGTTTTGCTTCGGGTGATTGGCTTAGTAAAGTATTTTCTTTTTGCATATATTTTCCGGATGTTTTATTTTTTTAGGATTGTTTAAAATTATTACATTAGTCTATATTAGTATAATTAATGTAATATTAAGGCTGTGTTAGGGCATTATTAATGTACATAATGTACTTCTTTATTCATAAAGGTAGTCTGTGCTATTATGATTAATAGCTTTTTTTGAGGATAATTAATGTTAAACGATACGCAAAAAGGTCTCCTTGACGAATTCATCAATGATTATTTTATAAAAGCCGCTGAAAGTTTCTTTCAATATTCAGGTACAGAGCCTGGGGAATTCGAAGAGAAAAAATCCGATCGGTTAGAGATGATTAAAAAAGCTTTAACGCAACCTATGATGGAATTCTGCGAACTGGTTTTAAAAATTTATCCCTCTAATGTCCAGTATAATCCCCAAAAAATCGCATTGCTGGTGACTTTAAGCAGTGTAGTGAATGCCAATATTCAAAAATTTAAGTATATTCAGGTACTTTTGGATCCACGATTATCGACGAAACCAGAGGAACTGACTCCTTTAGAATGGACAAAGAAACAACGGGAATTAATTGGCAGGCACGTTCAGACAAAAATGCTGACGTGGCTAACCACTCTGGAAACAAAACCCGCCGAGGAGGGTAAGAATACCAGTTTGCCTCCATATCAGCTTGTTAGTGCCGGAAAATAAGTGTTACCGCCGCTGATGGGATAGGCTGTGCCGGTGGTGCCGGGCACGCTTAAAAATCTGCCCTGCAGGCTGCGGACCGCGAGGTAGGCAAAAATTTGGGCCTCCAGGGCCTGGCTATTATTCCAGCCGGCTTCTTCCGCAGTCTGAATGAGAGGTTTCGCATTTAAACGACGTTGCAGACGGGCGCTTAATTCGGAGGTTATAACCGGGTTATTCCAGCCACCGCCGGCAAGAATCCAATGATTTGGCAAACCGATAGTCACCAACTCTAAACTTTTAACGATAGCGTCCGCTGTTAAAGCTTCGAGAGTCGCGCAGGCATCCTGCAGGGACAAGGAGTCCAGCTCGGGAATGAGCGTCATATCGCCGATATCTAAGGATTTTGGCGGCTTCGTCAAAAAATAATTCTGATTATCCTTGATAAGGCATTTTTCATATAAAGCGGCCAATACATCTGGGTGAACCCGACCCTGGCGGCCATATTTTCCATCGACGTCCATGTGCTCCTGGCCGTGAGTGCGTTGACTCACAAGGCGGTCAATCAACCCATTGCCGGGGCCAGTGTCAAAAGCGACCAGTTCGAGTTCATCGGCGCTATTGACCAGTGTAAGATTGGCAATCCCGCCGCAATTGATCACCGCGACAGGGATTTTTTTATCGCGCAAGGCTAAGGCCTGATGATATAACGGGGCGAACGGCGCGCCCTGGCCGCCTGCTGCAATATCACGGCTACGAAAATCATTGACGACGCTGATCCCCAAAAAATCCGCCAGATATTGACCTTCTCCGACAATGATCGAAATTTTTTGCGCAGGGCGGTGAAATAACGCCTGCCCATGATAGCCTACGATACTTATCTGCTGCGCCTGGTAACCCGTTTTTATCAGTAAATTTTTCACGCATAGACCGTGTAAGTGGGTGGAATGCCGAATCACCTCGTGGAGGGTCACAGGCTGCGGTGAGCTGGTTGGACCATGCAGGTAAAAAGCAAGTTCTCTGGTTTTTTGGGGTAGATCATTATCGGCTATTTGCAATTCAGTGGATAAATAATCGTGAAGATCCTGCCAGTAATGGGTTGCTGCAGCCGGTAAATCTCCTGAATGTTTGCGCACCGACCAGGCCGGCCGCCTTGAGCAATATTTTAAACGGCGGCAGGTATGGCAATGATATATCACCCAGATCAATGAGAATATCAGGAGAGCCATCGGTTCTCAGCAAGGCGGCATCGATGCCATCCATAGAAGTTCCACTCATTAAACCCACGCTCAACATTATTTTAAATCCTTGTAACTATTCACCTTGTAGAGAGGAACGTCCACTTTTGCCTCAGGTTTGACGAAAAACCGTGCTCAAAATGCTCACATACCTGTGTATGCTCCGCTTTTTCGCCCAATTTTTCGTCAAACCTGAGCCAAAATTGAACGTTCTGCGTATGTAAATTTATGTGCATAATGGATACAAATCCTAGCGAAGGGTTTCACCGCCGTCCACATAGAGTGTGCTTCCAGTAGTGTAGGTATTCGTCATCAAATAAACGGCTGTCATAGCGACCTCTTCCGGCGCGCCGATTTTTTTTACAGGCAGAGCTTTTGCAGTTTTATCAAAAAATGCTTTACGTTCTTGGGCAGATATACCGGAAAAGACTGGAGTATCAATAATTCCCGGTGAAATGACATTGATGCGAGTGGGAGCCAGTTCCACGGCCAGAGCACGGCCCAGCGATTCAATGGCGCCGTTAATAGAGCTGGGAATTGCCGCTCCAGGAATGGGGCGTTGGCTCCAGCAGCCAGCGAATAAAACCATGGATCCACCCGGATTGAGATTGCGAAAACCATATTTAGCGGCATAATACTGCCCCCAAAATTTGCTCTGAAAAGAAGCCTGTTCATCTTTTTCCGACATGGCGCCGAAGTTTCCCCATGATACCGTGGCGCCAGGAGTGACCAGATGATCAAAATTGCCAATTTTTTGAAAAAAGGCTTTAATTTCTTCGGGATGGGATACGTCCAACTGCTGCGTTTCCACATCCTTACCCAGTTCGTGTTGTGAATGAGCTATTTTATCCAAACTTCGGCTGGCGATAATCAGTTTTGCGCCATGAGCCCTGCAGGCTTTCGCGATACTTAAACCAATACCGGAAGTTCCACCAATGATGATTATTTTTTTACCGGTTAAATCAGACTCAGACATAAAAAACTCCTAATCTTTTATAAAAAGAAATGACCAAAACTATAAAGTAAAAGCAGGGGGGTAGCAATGCCGGATTTCAAGCGAAGCTCTGCTTCTTCAATATGCTATAGTTCTATAGATTAATCTGTGGAAAGCCCGGGCATCGCTTAATATGAACAAAGTTTCGACAAATTCAGGCAGGAATTTACCTCTGGCATTAGCCGCGCTCGGGGTGGTTTTTGGCGACATCGGCACAACTCCGCTGTATGCCATGTCGGCATCCTTGCGTGGTTTACCCATCAATTCCAGCAATGTCCTTGGGGTTTTATCCCTGATTTTCTGGACCCTGATTCTGGTTATCTCAACGCGTTACATGAGCGTTTTTTTACAGGCGGACAACCAGGGCGAAGGGGGAGTTCTGGCATTGCTGGCTTTACTAAACAGAAAAAAGACCCGGTTTTATGAGATATTATTTCTACTGGCTGTCCTCGGCACAGGCCTGCTTTTGGGAGACGGCATAATAACTCCGGCGATATCGGTGTTAAGCGCTATTGAAGGCCTCAAAGTCATTTCTCCACATTTATCACATTACGTACTACCCATTACCATAACGATATTGGTGGTATTATTTTTATGCCAGCGATTCGGTACCGCGAAAATAGGTAATTCTTTTGGACCCGTTTTATTAATCTGGTTTATAGTGATTGCCATTTTGGGAGCGGTGCGCATTTTTCAAAATTCTTTAGTTTTATATGCGATCAATCCTTATTATGCTTTTGAATTTTTTTACCATAATGGTTGGGCCGGTTATAAGTTGTTGGGCGGAGTCTTTCTGGTGATCACCGGCGCCGAAGCGCTGTACGCGGATTTGGGACATTTTGGTAAATTACCCATTCGTATTGGCTGGTTTGCGGTAGCCTTACCTGCATTGCTGCTTAATTATTTTGGTCAGGGTGCTTATCTCATTCAGTTTCCACAAGCGATCAGTAATCCTTTTTATGAGATAGCGCCTTTATGGTTTTCTTATCCGCTCATTATTTTAGCGGCGTTGGCAACGATAATTGCTTCTCAGGCTGTGATTTCCGCCAGTTTTTCCCTGGCCAGGCAGGCCATATTGCTGAACCTCTGTCCGCGTTTTCCCATCATACAAACTTCTGCTGTAGAAAAAGGCCAAATATACGTACCGACAATTAATTTTATTATCGCCACTGGCACATTACTACTGGTATTGTTATTCCAAAATTCTTCAGCATTGGCGGGCGCTTACGGTATGGCAGTCAATATGGTGATGATTATTGTTTCTATTCTGGTGATGATGTTTGCCTATCAACACTGGCACTGGTCGATCGGCAAAATAGTACGGGTTTTTTTCATATTTAATCTCATTGATATTGCTTTCTTGGGCGCTAACTGTCATAAAATTCTGGAAGGAGGCTGGATTCCTTTTGCATTTGCGTTGTTATGCGCCATTATCATGTTAACCTGGTATCAGGGAATGCAAATTTTACGTGCTTCGCATTATATGAATAAAGTAAATTTACAGGAAATCATTGACGAATTTAACCGTGCCGACCTGAAATATTTACCCGATAAAGCCGCGATTTTTGTAACCGATCCGTATGATCAAAGTGGTGGTAGCTTCCTGCATTATTTAAAAAAAATAGGTATTTTACCTGAAAGAATATTGATTATTAGCGTGGTCGTTGAAAAATATCCCTACATTAGCTGTCGAGATTCTTTTGAAGTCATTAAAATTTCTGAAAAAATTTACCGCCTAATTTTGCATTTTGGTTTTACGCAAACCCTGGACGTTCCAAACACTCTAAAGAATATCAATAACAGGGGGGTTTTACCTTTTAAGCTGGATATGCAAACGGTTTTATATTTAGTCGAAACTATCGAAATCATTCTGACGCCGAAAAAGCAGAATCGTTTATATTTCTGGCAAAAAAGTATTTTTAAAATGCTGATGCGAAACTCAATAGTTGACTATAAATTTTTTCGATTGCCCTATACCCGTACTGTCAGTATAGGCTCTTCCTGTAAAATTTGAATTTGATATAAGAATAAAATAATTTTCGTTACTCAGCGGGAATTGCTGGTTTAATGGTGGGAGCGTTGTTTTTTTTTAGCGACAATATTGTTAAGCACTTCTACGAATAAAGAAAAACACACCGCAAAATAAACATAACCTCTGGGGATGTTAAAGTGGAAACCGTCCGCTATTAATATTGTTCCGATCAGCAGCAGAAAACTGAGCGCCAGCATTTTAATCGTCGGGTGCCGATTGATAAAATGTGTCAGCGGTTCACTGGCGAGCAACATAATTAAAATGGCGATGGTGATAGCAACAGCCATTACCCAATAAAGTCTGGTAAGACCGACCGCGGTGAGAATGCTATCCAGGGAAAAAACAATATCAAATAGCGCAATTTGCGTGATCACTCCGAAAAAATTTGCAAACCGTGTCCGCTGATGAATTTTGCCGGCCAGTTCCATTTCGATATGAATTTCACTCGTCCCTTTTGCCAGTAAAAATAATCCTCCGGTTATTAAAAAGATATCATGCCATGATAGGGAAAGCTGAAAGAAGCTGAGGACTGGTTTCGTTAAACCTATAATCCAAAAAACGCCTCCCAATAATAGCAGCCTGACTACCCATGCCAGCATGAGCCCGATCCGCCGTGCTTTTTTTTGGAGGTGTGTCGGCAAACGGCCGCTGAGAATGGAAATAAAAACCAGATTATCGATTCCCAGAATGGCTTCCAGTACAACCAGGGTTAGCAGGCTAAATATAATATCTAACAAGGATGTCTCTAAGATTTTTTAACACAACTTTGTAGCCCATGTTTGTGATAATAATCCTGATGATATTCTTCAGCAGGATAAAATGTGGAGGCCGGAACGATCTCGGTCACAATCGGTTGACGGAATTTTCCGGATTTTTCCAGAGCCTGTTTGCTTTCCCGGGCAATGCGGGCCTGTTCATCGCTATGGTAAAAAATTACCGAGCGGTATTGACTGCCCACGTCAGGACCCTGGCGATTCAAAGTTGTTGGATTGTGGTTTTCCCAGAAAATTTCCAGTAGATGTGCATACGAAATTTTGCCGGGATCAAAAATTATTTCTACGGCTTCAGCATGACCCGTTTCATCGGTACAGACTTCAGCATAAGTAGGTTGTAAAGAATGTCCGCCGGAATATCCCACACGAGTGGAAATAACGCCTTCGGTTTGGCGAAACAGGCTCTCAACGCCCCAAAAGCATCCTGCAGCGAAAGTCGCTGTTTCAGTTGGTAATGTACTCATGTTATGCTAACTATTCCTGTATGTGTTACTGGAGTATATTTTATGTTAATTTTTAGAGATGATCAAGCATGGAATCTACAACCGCTGCTATGAAATTAAGTTCCGACGGCCAGATAATACATTGCTCGGGCGAATGGACGCTTTCAGGAATAAAAACCCTGCCTTTGGAATTTTCCTCTTTATTAACTTCCGCTGTCAGCACATTAAAAATTGATACGTCGAAAATGACGGCTTTAGACACAGTCGGAGCATTCCGGTTATCTCAGCTTGTTAAAATCGCTGAAGAATCCGGCAAAAAAACAGTATTCGTGGAGTTAAGCGCAAAACGTCAGCTTATTTTTGAACTTGTTTACTCGAATCTTACCGATGAAAATGTCAGGGAATTACCCTCTCCCCGGCGCAAAAATACCCTGGAATTGCTGGGCGTCTGGGCGGTTGCCAAATGGGAAAACACCTACCGCTTTTCCGCTTTTATTGGCGAGATAATAGCGCATTTTAGTAAAATGCGTGCTCATGGACTGCAAAATCTTTGGCTTGCGGGTTTAAAAATTATTCAAACTGCGGGAAGTCAGGCTCTGCCAATTGTGGGCATGATGAGTTTTTTAGTGGGCATTGTTTTGTCCTATCAGTTAGGCATACAACTAAAAATATATGGGGCGGATATTTATGTGGTGGATGCTTCGGGAATTGCTATTTTACGGGAATTTTCGCCGCTGATGACGTCAGTGATTATTGCCGGGCGCACCAGCACCGCGTTTGCGGCCCTGATTGGCGCCATGAAAGTCAATGATGAATTGGACGCCCTGACCACCATGGGAATTTCAGCGGTAGAGCGGCTGGTATTACCCCGGGTGATTGGATTAGTGATCGCATTGCCATTATTGGTGATCTGGTCCAGTCTGTTTAGCATTATTGGCGGCTATGATTATGGCCAAAAGTCAGTTAAATATTGGCTATATCACTTTTCTGCAGCGTTTTAGCGAAGCTGTCGGATTAAAAGAATATGTTCTGGGTTTGGTTAAGACCCCGGTATTTGCCATCATTATTTCCACGGTCGGTTGTTTCCAGGGATTTCAGGCGGGAATTACCGCCGACAGTGTCGGTACAAAAACCACCGCAGCCGCCGTACAGGCTATCTTTTTAATTATTGTTGCGGATGCTTTCTTTTCAATTTTGTTTAGCTGGCGTGGGCTATGACAGAAACGCCAAAGATTATTGAAGTCGCTGGGTTGAAAGAATTTTTTGGGTGGCCGGTGGGTACACAATAGATCTTGATTTAACTATCCGTAAGGGTGAAATTATTGCTATAATTGGCGGAAGCGGTTGCGGCAAAACCACCCTATTGCGGAGTTTATTGATGTTGCTGAAGCCAACGGCGGGCTCCATTCATATTTTTGATAGTGACGTCACCCATGCAACAACCGCAGAGGCGTTAGAAGTGCAGAAACGCATGGGAGTGCTGTTTCAGAACAATGCCCTGTTTAGTTCTCTGACTTTATTAGAGAATGTGTTATTTCCTCTCAAAGAATATACAAGATTACCTCAGACTGTGTGCAATGAACTGGCGGTGCTAAAAATTATTTTATCCGGTTTAGAAGCAGAGGCCGCCCATAAATATCCTGCGGAATTGAGTGGCGGCATGCAAAAACGCGGCGCTTTGGCGCGCGCTATCGCACTTGATCCGGAATTGCTGTTTTTGGACGAGCCGACCGCCGGATTAGATCCCAATAGCGCTGGCGATTTCGATCAATTGATTCTAAAATTGCACGATAGTTTGGGGTTGACGGTAGTCATTGTCACTCATGATTTAGACACATTGTGGACAGTTCCTGAACGGGTAGTGTTTTTAGGAGAAGGCAAGGTGCTGGCTGCAGAACCCATGGCGGAATTAATGCAAGAGCAACACCCGCTGATTCAGGAATACTTCAGCGGCCCGCGCGCCCAATTTGCTCGCCGCGACGAAGAGTCACAACGGCGGAAATGCTGATGGAGACAAATGGACACTAAAGCGAACTATGCAGTGGTCGGATTATTTGTCATTATCCTGACAGCGTTGATGATTTTTGGTTTTATATGGTTGTCGGGATTTTCAAACCAGCAATCCTATCAAACCTATTTAGTGTATGCCCGTGGCGGTGTGAATGGTTTAAACGTCGATAGTCCGGTGCTTTTTAACGGCGTGCGGGTGGGTTCAGTGAGTAAAATCGAATTGGATGCGCCTAACCCACAATTTGTTAAATTATTTTTGAAAGTGGAAGAGAGCATCCCTATTAACCAAAGCACCGTAGCCACTTTAATTGCTCAGGGAATTACCGGGTTAGTATATGTGGGCTTAAAAGAAGAGAGCGCAGACGGCGCCCGCGTTAGTATTGGAAAGTGGGCAGCGTTATCTGATCATTCCCTTTGAAAAACCTTTACTGGCCCAGATCAGCGAGGTATTGCCGGAATTGACTAAAAATATCGGTGACATTGCCTATAAATTTAAAATGGTATTTAATGAACAAAACCTTAGCAATTTCAGTGAAACTTTGGGACATATCAACCATGTTACCCAGGTGCTCGATGAGCAGTCGGACATGATCAGGAAAAGTATCATTTCACTGAATACGTTATTGAAAAATAGCGCCGATGCCAGCCAATATTTTAAACCAATTCTGATTTCCGCACAGCAGACTCTGGTTTCCGCACAGCAGACGGTTGCCGAATTAAATAAAGTCAGCCGGAAAATTGATTTACAGGTGGGTAACGTTGGCCAACAGGTGCTGCCCGGCCTGGAAGATTTGATCACCCGGTTAAATGACACTACGGCCAATTTACAACAGGTTAGTAAGGATTTGGCAGGCAATCCCGCTGTGCTGATTCGCGGCAAGAAGCCGGCCAGCCCCGGCCCCGGAGAGTGACGGATATGCATTTACCAAAAATATTGTTGTTATTTCGTCGGGTTGCGCGCAAGGGATGGCTGCTGGCGGTAGTGCTAACAGCAATGGGCTGCGCGGTGAAAGTTCCGCCGGTTTCGACTTATGTATTAACTACGCCTGTTCATGCTGTCAGTTCAGAGGCGGCGCAAACCTCGGCGGTGTTATTGGTGGGAACGATGACCGCGGATCCTGGTTATAAGACCAGCGCCATGATTTACCTTAAGGAGCCTGCACATTTACAAGAATTCGCCCGTAACGCCTGGGTGGCGCCTCCGGCACAAATGTTTATGCCTTTGCTGGCCGAGGGTATTGAATCCAGAAAATATTTCCGCGCGGTGGTAACGCCGCCATTTGCGGGCCGTAGTGATTATCGTCTGGATACCCGTCTGGTGATGTTACAGCAGGAATTCATGCAACCTGAAAGTCAGGTGCGTTGTGTGGTGTCGGCGTTGCTGACTAATAATAACACCGGAGGCGTCATCGCCAGTCATCTCTTTCAGGCGGTTGTACCCGCGCCCGGCAATAATCCGGCCAGTGGCGTCTCCGCCGCCAACCAGGCGGCGCGACAGTTAAGTGAGCAGATCGCTCAATTCACAGTCGCGAACATCCACAAAAAATGATATTGTCAGTTTGGTAATAGTGAACATTATTTATGGAATATATTTATATAATAATCGGTTTTATATTGCTCGGCGCGTTTGCCGGGATCATGGCAGGGTTATTGGGGATTGGCGGTGGGCTGGTAGTGGTGCCGGGATTGGCTTTTTTGTTTCAATTTGCGCCGATACCGCACCAATATCTTATGCAGATGGCGGCCGGTACTTCCCTTGCGATCATGATTCCAACCACCATCCGTGCGCTGTTTGCACATTTAAGACATGAAGTCAGAGTGTGGCCGGTCTACCGGCGTATGGTGGGATCGGTTATTTTCGGCGCCATTCTCGGAGCTTTTTTAGCCCACGTTGTTAATTCAAAAGTGCTGGAAGTGTTATTCGGTTTTTTTGTGCTCTATATGGCCATCCGGTTGTGGTTTGACAGCCGCAGTGAGTCTCAGGGCCGGTTACCGGGCTGGCTGGGCATCAATATTTTTGGCACTATCGTGGGCCTTAAGTCCGGTCTGTTGGGTATCGGCGGCGGTGTATTAACGATTCCTTTCTTGACCCGCTGGAGTGTGCCGATCCGTGACGCCATTGCCGTCTCAAACGCTGTCAGCTTTACAGTAGCCATTATCGGCACTGCCAGTTTTATTATCAGCGGTTTACTCGTTTCCGGTATGCCGCCCTGGTCAACCGGGTATGTGTATTGGCCCGCCTGGTTGCCGGTGGCTATCGTGAGCATGCTGGTGGCGCCGTGGGGAGTCCGGCTTTCGCATCATCTATCGCCAAAGATTTTAAAGCGGCTATTTTCCATATTCCTGTTAATCGTCGCCACCCAAATGTTAAAGGTATTGATATGATTCATTATCCGGCAATCAATGTGGTGGCGGTGCACCTCGGTTCTGTGAATATTTATTGGTACGGGATTATGTATCTGCTGAGTTTTGCCGCCGCCTGGTTTCTGGCCAGTTGGCGAGTGCGCAAACCATGGTCACCATTGACAATGTCTCAGGTCAGCGATTTAATTTTTTATTGCGCAGTCGGTG
This sequence comes from uncultured Pseudomonadota bacterium, assembly GCA_963832945.1. Classification (GTDB taxonomy): domain Bacteria; phylum Pseudomonadota; class Gammaproteobacteria; order Coxiellales; family Coxiellaceae; genus JAFEDN01. The sequence continues at coordinate 41,141 of CAWHVV010000013.1, read as the reverse complement.
TGGTGGTGGGCGGACGGTTGGGTTACGTTTTATTCTACGACTTACCTTATTTCTGGCATCACCCTTTGAGTATTTTTGCGCTTTGGCAGGGCGGGATGTCCTTCCATGGCGGATTTATCGGTGTATTGCTGGCGCTTTGCTGGTGCAGCCGTCAGTTTAAACGCTCATTTTGGGATTTAACGGACTTTGTAGCGCCTTTAGTGCCGTTAGGATTAGCGGCAGGACGTCTGGGAAATTTTATTAATCAGGAATTATGGGGGCGCGTTACCACCGTGCCGTGGGGGATGATTTTTCCGGCTGCCGGACCTGAACCGCGTCATCCTTCACAGCTTTATGAATTTTTTTTGGAAGGCATCTTACTGTTTATCGTATTGTGGTGGTTTTCATCAAGGCCCAGACCGCGTTTTGCGGTGTCTGCGATGTTTTTGTTAGGTTATGGTGTGGCGCGCATTATCAGCGAATGTTTCCGGCAACCCGACCCGCAGTATGGTTTTATCGCTTTTGGCTGGCTTACGATGGGGCAAATATTATCTTTGCCGATGGCGCTGGCGGGACTCATCTCGCTGGGAATTATCTACTTTGGCAGGAAAAATTAAGGTGCAACAATATTTAAATTTTTTACAGCATATTCTTCGGTACGGTGTGCGCAAAGAGGATCGTACCGGCACGGGAATTCTCAGTGTATTCGGCTATGACATGCGCTTTGAATTAGCCGGCGGGTTTCCATTAGTGACGACCAAAAAAATTCACATTAAAAGCTGGGTACACGAATTGTTATGGTTTTTAAGCGGACAAACAAATATTCAGTATTTGCAGCACAACGGCGTTTCCATCTGGAACGAATGGGCAGACCCGGAGGGGAATTTGGGGCCCGTGTATGGTAAGCAATGGCGGCGCTGGCAGTGCGCCGACGGCCGTGTGGTGGATCAGATGAAAGAACTGGTCGAGCAGATCCGTTATAACCCCGATTCACGCCGTTTGGTGGTCAGCGCCTGGAATGTTGGGGAAATAGATAAAATGGCCATCCCGCCGTGTCATTTGTTATTTCAGTTTTACGTGGCGGATAAAAAATTATCCTGCAAACTGACGCAACGTTCCGCGGACGCTTTTTTAGGAGTCCCTTTTAATATTGCTTCCTACTCATTATTGACGCATATAATTGCGCAGCAATGTGAACTGGGGGTGGGAGAATTTATTTGGTCGGGTGGGGATTGCCATATTTATCTGAACCATCTCGACCAGGTGCGGGAGCAATTACAACGTTCTCCGGCGGCATTACCGACATTGCGCATCAATCGAAAACCCGATTCATTATTTGACTATGAATTCAGCGATTTTGAATTTTTAAACTACCATCCTCATCCCGCGATTCGTGCTCCAATTGCAGTTTAGAATTTTTATTTTCAATTATTTTATCGATAATAAATAAAGGGCGTCGTTTGACTTCATCATAAATTCTGCCGATGTATTCGCCGACCAGTCCCAGACAGAGTAACTGAATCCCTGAAAAAAAGGTAATGCATAATACTGTGGTTGGAAGACCGGGGGTTAAATTCATACCCAACAGTTTTTGGAGAACGTAAAAAAATCCTAACAGAAAGCTTAAAACGGCCATAATACCTCCCATCACCGACATCATTTGCAGCGGACGGCTGCTAAAACTGATTAAGCCATTGAGTCCTATTTTAAGTGAGCCTATTAAACGATTATAGTGGCCTTTACCATTAAGGCGGGGATCGCGATCATACTCCACAAAAGCCTGTTTGAAACCGACATAGGCTACCAGTCCTCTCAGGAATCCATGAGATTCATTCAGTTTGCGCAGCTCTTCGATGACCCGGCGGGTAAGGATGCGAAAATCTCCTGTGTTTCTGGGAATTTGAACATCGCTGCAACGGGAGATAATGTGATAGCCCAGCCAGGTGATCAATCTTTTTATCAACGTTTCGCCTTTGCGGGAACGCCGTTTGGCGAAAACAACTTCGACGCCTTCCCGCAGTTTTTGATACATTTCAGGGATTAGCTCGGGTGGGTCCTGCAAATCAACGTCAATGACAACGCAATTTTCACCTTCACAGGTCAGAATACCGGCCATAGTCGCGGCCGGCTGGCCGAAACGGCGGGAAAATACCAGAAGCCGTATCCGTGGATTTCTTTGAATTTCCATCTGGATGACTTCCTGAGTCTTATCCGGGGAAGGGTCGAGGCAAAAAAGTATTTCATAATTGATGCGCATCTCCTCCAGGACCTTTTCGATACGACCCAGAAAGGGGCGTATATTAGCCTCCTCTTTAAAGACGGGAACTATAATAGAAAGTTGTTTGGTGAGTAAGTCCGATTTCAACCGCAATGCTCCTGATTAAGTGTGGACCAACTGGGATGTTTCTATATTAAATCCCGCTTTGACAGCATCCTCATAAAACATTTTAACCGTTTCCAGTGAATATTCTTCCAGATTTTTATTGATTAAGACTAATTTTTTAGAACATCGTTGGTGACGGTGATAATATGGCAGCCTATTGAGTCAGCCTGGAAAATGTTAAGTAATTCCCTTGGACTTGCCCATATCAATTCCTGCTGGGGGCGGGAGCGCATGATTTGCAACGCTTCGGCCATGATCGGCACGGGATCGCGACCGGTATCGGCAATCCGGCCGGCAAACACTGAAATACACGACGAAGGTCCATCCGCTAACGCTGCGCTGACTTTATGGACCTGATCCAGAGTCATTAACGCCGTCACGTTTTGTTTAACGCCTCGCGATGCTAATCTCTGAATGAGCGGATAAGCTGGGATCGCCTGGGTATTGGTGACCGGAATTTTTACATAGACATTTTTTCCCCAGCCGGCGATTTCCAGTGCCTGCTCATACATTTCATTAAAATCATCGGAGAAAACTTCAAAAGAAATCGGACGGTCAGTGACGGTTTTTAAAATATCCAGGGCAAATGCCTTGTAATCCGTAATCCCGGCTTTACGCATAAGGGTGGGATTAGTGGTAAAACCGGCAATATAACTTTCGCGAGACATTTCGAGAATACCGTTTTTGTCCGCGCCGTCAGCAAAGATTTTAACGGTTAAATTTTTAATAGATAACATCATCGTTTTCTCCAAATATCTTCATACTCTCAGCGAAACTGTTTACTCTGAAAGTGGCGGGTTGGGCAGGCGCCGGCTCACGATAGCCGGCGTCAATCCAAATGGTTTGGCATCCGGCGGCCTGGCCTGCTTCAATATCCCGCCAGCGGTCGCCGATCATATAACTATCCGCCAACCGGATCTGCCATTTTTTGGCGGCTTCCAATATTAATCCCGGCAGAGGTTTTCGGCAACGGCACCCGTCCTTATTATCGTGATAACAAACGCACATGTCATCAAGGGGAAGGGTTTTCAATAAAAAATTATGAATGGCTTCCACCTGTTGGCGGGAGGTTTGTCCTCTGGCGACATCGGGCTGGTTGGTAATTCCAATGAGTAAGTAACCGAGCTGTTTTAACCGGTTAAGCGCGGGTTTCACGTTACTTTCAACCACTAATTCGTCGAGAGAACGGGGAGGATAAGGTTTGCCCTCACGGATCATCGCCTGATTGATGACCCCGTCGCGATCAAGAAATATGGCTGGTTTCAACGATAGACTCCCATTTTGTCTGCATGTCTTTGAGTAACGGATGCGAAACCAGTAAATGCCAGATGACTCCCTGAAAAGCCTCGGCATGGGGGGTGATGGTGTCCGGGTTAACGATGGGTATTAAGACGCAAACATCCGCTGCCTGTGCCGTGTAACCTCCATCTCGGGAAACAATGCCGAGAATTTTTGCGCCTTTGGTTTTTGCATACTGTAATGCGACTACCAGATTGAGGCTCACGTTTTTCTCCTAAACTGCCACCACCGACTGACAGAATTAGCAAGGCATCATTAGCCGATAAGCGGCTCACTTTTAACCATTCAGAAAAGATTGTTGACCAGCCCTCGTCATTGGTTCTGGCGGTTAGTTCAGAGACGTTATCGGTGGGAGCATAAGATTCAATGCCGGTGATTTTACGAAAATCATTGACGGCGTGTGAAGCGTTGGCTGCGCTGCCCCCGACCCCCAAAATAAATAAACGGCCCTGTCTTTCGCGAAGTTCCACAAGTAAATCAACCGCGCGATCAATGGCGGAAATATCCAGCATATCAATGATTTTTTGAGCATCGCCCAAAAAGCGTCGTGTAAAACTCATAGCGCCTCCTGATTTATATAACTGCTAAATTCGTCAATTCCGGAAAATGATCCCACTTCATAAAATCGTTGATGGACTTCCTGGCCTGCCAATAATTGTTGTTGGATTAAATTTTGGTACACCTGACTTAAATCATAAGCCTGATTATCCGGAACAGAATCAAAGACGCGATGGTTCAGAATTCCCAGGCCATAATCGATATGATGCATTTCAGGGGTGGGTTTATGTTTGTTGTAAGCAATTATTTCGCCATCCCTGAATTCGACATTGCTGATATCCCATTGGTTACTATTTTTATAGACGGTCATGAGTGCGGGTTTGCCGGTTTTTTCATAAAAAGACTGAATATTCTGGTAATCACAAAGCAGGTAGGAATCCCCATACATGACCAGAAAATTTTGGCTTAAGGCAGGGAGAGCCCGTTTAAGCGCGCCTGCGGTTCCCAGTAAATCAGGTCCATCGAAACTGTATTCCACATTGAGGCCAAAATCAGCGCCATTTCCGACAGTTTCCTGGATCATTTCACCCAGATAACCCACACATAAAACAACCCTGCTAATTTTCCATAATTGTAATAACTCTAACTGATAAAATATAAAAGGACGCCGGTTAATTAACAATAAGGATTTTGGGACCTGCTCTGTCATGGGCCGTAAGCGGGTGGCCAATCCGCCCGCGAGGATAGCAGCAGTATAATTTTTCATGACTGGATGATAACCTGTGTGCCGAGAAAGTCGAATTTAAAACGTACTTCAACAGACCTGCACGGCGCAGTGCATGACGCAGCCTGGTTTTTTCTTCGCTGTAAAACATAAGAAAGCCTCCGCCGCCCGCGCCAATCATTTTTCCTCCCAATGCGCCATTTTTTAAGGCGAGATCGTACCATTCGTCAATCCTGGAATTGCTCATATTTTTGGAACGCTGCTTTTTGTAGTTCCAGTGCTCATTCATTAATTCCGAGAATAAATGTAAATCACCTTTTTCTAAAGCCTGCAAACTTTTTAACCCGAGTTCTTTTATGAAATGTAGATTTGCAGTCATATCGCTGTCACGCTGTTTGCTCTTAACATCCTGTTCTTTTAGAATACTCGATGCTGAACGCGCATAACCGGTAAAAAATAGTAATAAATTATCTTCCAGATTGTATAGGGTTTCTGTGTCTATCGCTAACGGCCAGGCCTCAACGCGGTGATCGGGTAAAAATTTAAAACAGGTGATCCCACCATAAGCGGCGATATATTGGTCTTGCTTGCCAATGGGCTCATTTAATAAATTTAGCTCGATGTGACAAGCCTGTTCTGCTAATTCCTGTGGATGCACTAAATTTTTTTTAAGTGTGTGCAGAGCTTTTAATAACGCTGTGGTGAAACTACCGGATGATCCCAGGCCGGTTCCTGCAGGAATATCTGCCATGCTGGTGATTTCCAGATTGGGAGTTTTGATTTCCACAAAACGTAAAGCTTCCCTGATGATAGGATGCTGGATTTCATTGATTTCTTTTACACGTTCAAGCCTGGAATATTTTATAATAAATTCGTCCATAAACGTTTGATGTAAATTAATATAGACATATTTATCAATAGCGGCGGCGATCAGGAATCCAGTCTGTTCTTCATAATAAGAAGGTAAATCAGTACCTCCACCGCCCAAAGAAATACGCAAGGGACTTCTGGTTACAATCATAGTGTGGACTCCGCGTAAAGAGAGTTCCTTTGAATGGGAGTTTCTTTAGATTCTTTATAAATTTTTTCCACAATTTTAAGAGCCTGATAAGCATCCTGTATACCTGGGTTGCATTGACGTTGTTGCTTAATATCTGTCAAAAACTCAGTAAATTCTACTTGCCAGGAGTTGTCGGCCATGGGAAATTCCCAAATCGTGGTTTCAGGCGGTCCCATTTCCGGGAGCATTTTGTATAACGATAATCGTTCAACACCATAACTTCCACCCAGGCCTTCAATGATCAATTTACCGGTTTTGCCATAAATTTCCATGCTAAAAATATTTTTCCATTCCGTACAACTGGCATGCAGAAAAGCCACCTGTTTTTTGGGCGTTTTCAGCAGCAAAAAACCATTATCATCCACCGGCATATCCCAAAAGTAAGTGGTGGCAAACCCGGAAATTTCTTCGAAATCTCCGAGAAACCAGCGTGCTAAATCAATTAAATGCACGCCCTGATCGATCAATTCGCCGCCTCCGGAGATTTCCGGGACAGCCCGCCATTCTTTCTCGTAACCTGGACGACCGCCGTGACCATAGCGCGAACGGATATACATTAATTCTCCAATAGTCTGTCCATCCACTAACTGCCGGGCTTTTTGGAATGCACGGTGATAACGATGGTTAAATCCCACTCGCACGCATGTGTTAAAATTTTTTAGTGCGGATAAAATCGGTTCTAATTCGTGCGCGGCGCAGGCGGCGGGTTTTTCCACTAAAACGTGTTTGTTTGCACGGATGGCGGATAAGGTAATTTCAGCCAGAGAATTGTGCGGCGTCGCGACTATCACGAGATCAACGGGAGCATCCTGCATTAACTCCCGCCAATGCGAGTAACTTTTTACCGCTGGGTATTTTTCACAAAGTTGTTGTGCTTTTAAAGGGTTTTGATCAGCACAAGCGACTAATTGTGCGCCATCCAGAAACTGCGCCCGTTTTTGACCGATTAACCCACACCCAATAATACCCACTTTTAGCATAAAATTAGTTCCAGCTCTCACCGCGGTCGGTGGGAATAATTCGCCGCAAGGTAAAAATATCCGAATTGTGTAATTGCTCTTTAAAAGCAGAAAGTTTTTCCCAGGGATCCCAAATGGCGCTAATCAATTTGCCAGTAATGCCATTACTGGCATTAGAAGCCAGGTACACACATAAATCAGCGCCTTTAGATAAAGGAGCGCCTCCTTCCGCTTTTTGTTTTAATAATTGCAGAAAGAATTCCTCGCCGATTTTGTCGGGACCGGCGGCGAGGACATCGTCCAGTAAGCGGGTATTCATGGCGCCGGGAGCCACTGAATTAACATCAATATTGAAATTTTTAACTTCCATCGCTAGCGTTTCACCAAACCGGACAACGGCGGCTTTTGAGGCGGCGTATGCGCTCAAACAGGGCATGGGTTTGGTAGCGCCGCCTCCGGATAGTAAAATTATTTTTCCATAGCCATTTTTTTTTATATAGGGCAGGGCAAATTTGCAAACCAGAACAGTGCCTTTTAGATTGATATCGATGGCATGAGACCATTCTTCCCAGTCAACGGTATCAAGGGTTCCCTTGGCTCCGTGAACGCCTGCGTTGGAGACAATGACATTAATGCCACCCATCTGTTGATCTGCGGTTTGTATGAGTCGTTCGACGTCCTTCGGTTTGGAGACGTCGGCGCAAACGCTGGCAATTGTCGAATCAGAAAAGGTTTTTTTTAAATCAGCGACGGCTGTTTCTAAATTTTTATTTTGACGGGCGCACAAAGTTACCGCTGCGCCCTGTTTTAAAAAGGCTGCAGCCACCGCCAGGCCAAACCCCTGACTGGCTCCGGTAATGATGGCTTTACGTCCCGCTAGTTGCACAGGATTTTCTCTACTTCATCGGAACGTTCTACCAGTAATTGCGGATTTTTTTGGAGAAAATTCAGTGTGGCGATAACACTTTCACGAATATTCCGTTTGGGTTGCCAGCCTAATTTGCGGATATGGGAACAATCCAGAAAAATAAATGGATTATCGCCGATCCAGCCTTTTTCTCCTCCGGAATAAATTCTTTGCGGATTTAACTGTAATTGCTCACAAATCCAGTCAATGGATTGATTGACCTGGCAGTATTCATTCGTGCCCAAATTAAAAATGTTCACCGCACTGTGAGCTTTTTCCAGCGCGAGGAAAATCGCATCGATACAATCCTGAATATATAAGTACGATTTTTTTTGTTGGCCATTCCCCAATATTTCTAAACGGCCTGGATCTTTTAATAATTTTTTATAAAAATCGAAAACGTGGCCATGGGTGTAGCGTTCTCCCAGTATGGACACAAATCTGAATATATAAGCCTGAAAATTAAATCCCTCGCAGTAGGCCTGGATTAAGCCTTCGGCTGCTAACTTGGAAGCTCCATAGAGAGAGGTCTGAACTGGAAAGAAAGCTGATTCAGGAGTCGGTATCACCGGAGCTTCACCATAAACAGAGCCAGTTGAGGAGAAAACAATTTTTTTCGCATTGTTGATACGCATGGCTTCCAAAACGTTAAATGTGGCTAGGGTATTTTGTTGCAAATCTTTGTGAGGATGATGAGTACCGAAACGCACATCGGCGTTGGCAGCCAGGTGAAATACAATATCGAAATCCACCATGGTCTTTTTCAGGAAATTTTGATCCAGTAAATCGCCTCGGGCCAATGTAAATTTTTTAGAGGAAAATGCATTTTCTAAAAAATGCTCAAAACCGGTGGAAAAATTATCAATGCCGATGACTTCGTTCCCATTTTCTAATAACCGATCCACCAACTTGACTTCCAATAAACCCCGCACAACCCGTAACCAGGCAACGCATATTTCGCATATCAAAAATCCTTTGAAAGTCCCAAAGAAATATAATGCCATAAATCTTAAGCGGGAACAAATTTGATCATTTGATCCAGGCCTGTCCCAAGTTTTTTTATATTTTAATCATTCAGTCATCATGCCCTTGCGAAAGTGTGTATAGAGATAACTAAATAATCATTTAAACCCCCTCCGCGGTATTCCCGGCATCCGCCCAAAGGCTCGGCAGGATCTTCACTGCGGGTCCTGTCAGACTCCCACTCAGGCCCCGTGCTCGCTACGCGTGATAGCAGGCGCATAGCACGGTTAGAGAGATTGTGCAGCGGAGCTATTCAGAGCGCATGAGTGGAGCCTGTCCGCTTCACTGCGCGCGCGGCCTGAGTTCCGTCTGCCACCCGCGCTCATTGCGAATGGGCGGATGGCCGGGAATACCGCTATGTGCCACGTCAAAATTTTCTTCAGGAATGCATCCCTGAAATCAGAGGCGAATCATCTCGCTATCCCAAAAAATAAGTGGTTGAGTCATCGAAAAGAGTGGAGCGGCTAAAGAGCATCATCGCTGTTGGGAGTATCTGTTATTCCAGTATTTCTGGGGTCAGGAAGTCGAGAAGTACGATATTTTATGAGTAGTTGCAGATGCCCGTGTCATTTTACAGGCTGCCAGATTAGACGTTTTGGACTGAATCTATTAAAAAAATTCCAACAAATTTGCGAATATCGAATCGGGAATGCAAAAATAGCGCTTAAAACTTTACGAAAACTATTAATAGGCAGTGACGACAATATGGCAAAATTGATTCAATGTGCCGCTTAAGAATGGGATGCAATCAGGTATGGTTTATAAGGAAATACAGATGAATTTCGGTTTTTTCGCTTTTTTGGGATCATAGATATGATTTTACATAAGGCACTTGTTAAAGGATAAAACCTTATACTCGTTACTTGAATTGCCCTACTTTGGTTTGGGATAGCGAGATGATTCGCCTCTGATTTCAGGGATGCATTCCTGAGGGAAACTTCGACGTAGCACATAGCCGGTATCCCCGGCCATCCGCCCATTCGCAATGAGCGCGGGTGGCAGACGGAACTCAGGCCCGCGCGCAGTGAAGCGGACTGGCTCTACCCATGCGCTCTGAATAGCTTCACGGCACAATCTTTCTAACCGTGCTATGTGCCTGCTATCACGCGTAGCGAGCACGGGGCCTGAGTGGAGTCTGACAGGACCCGCAGTGAAGATCCTGCGAGCCTTTGGGCGGATGCCGGGAATACCGCGGAGGTGGTTTAAATCACTATTAGTTATCTCTCCACATATTTTCACATACACATGGCAATGATTAAAATATAAAAAAACTTGGGATAGGCCTGTCATTTGATCTGGACTATCTGGACTCTGTGGAAGGGTTGCGTTATGATCACATTTTGGCAGAATGCTGAAAACATAGGAAAAAAAATCATGGATGTGACCGAATTTCTGGCCAGTAGCTCGCTATTTTCACGTTTAAGTGCGGCGGCTATTTATCGTCTGGTGGAACTGGCGAAAATGCATGTTTTTAATTCGGGTGACTTCATTCTTCAGGAAGGTCAACCAGGTTTGGGTTGTTATATTATTCTCAGTGGTAAAGTTGGCAGTGGTTAAGGGACTCGATACCCCGCGCCGGAAATTAATCGCAGAATTAGGAAAAGGCGAAATTATTGGCGAAATTTCGGTCATTGATGATCAGCCTCATTCTGCTTCCGTGCGCGCTCTGGAAAAAACACAATGCCTGATGATCGAACGTTGGGATTTTAAAGCACAAATGCAGGCATATCCTGAAATCGCTCTCGAATTACTCCCCGTCCTTGCCGCCCGATTACGTGAGTCGCTTGAATATTCAGAAGGTGAATAATGGCGAACGGGAAAAAAGAATCCCAATCTCCTTTTCGGCAACAGGCATTAGAATATATTGCCACGCCTAAAGCTATGGATGATTTTGTACAAGTCACTCCGCCTTTCGGCTTGGGCGCTGGCTCTCGCTTTGTGGTTGATTGCGGCGGCATTTATAGTGTGGATTTTTTTTGGCGGTGTTGTGACTCATATAGCGGAAAAGGCGTAGTATTGACGGAAAATGAGGCTATCCTGTATGTTTCGGCCTTGGAAACCGGTGGTCTGCATCCTGGAGTGACGGTTCATATCAGCCCAGGGGTAAAGAAGCAGTGGGAATATAAACGAATTTCTGGCAAAGTGACCTCTATTGAAAACTTACCGGCCACTCCCGGAGGGAATGCTGGAAACTTTAAAAAATCCCAGCCTGGTCAACTATTTTCTTCAATCCGGCCCGGTTGTCACCCTGCGTGTTCGGATGTCAAATTCATTACCCCCCGGCGCCTTAATAGACGCACGGATTACCACCCGCCGCCAAACCCCTTTGTCTTTAATGCTATCGAGATAATTATCATGCAATGGAAACAGCGGTTAAAAAAAATAATTAAAAGGTCCCACCGTGAGCGAACACCGGCAATATTACAAATGGATAGTGCGGAATGTGGTGCGGTGGCGTTAGCCATTATAATGGCTTATTTTGGCCGTTATGTCCCCCTTTCAGAAGTACGGGAAGCCTGTGACGTTAGCCGGGACGGCAGCAAGGCGATCAATATTATCAAAGCGGCACGCCGCTATAATATGGATGCTCACGGATTGCAGTTAACTATGGATAATGTGCAACTGCTGCCGCCGCCATTTATTATTTATTGGCAATTTAACCATTTTTTAATTGTCGAAGGTTTCGAAGGCGAGCGCGTTTATCTCAATGATCCCGCCACAGGTCCTCGAACCGAAACGATCGAAGAATTTTCCCGGAGTTTTACCGGCGTAGCGTTGTTTATGACCCCGGATGAAGCCTTTCGGTCCGGTGGTAAAGCGGAGCCCGGTATATTTAAATTATTATGGCAATATCTGACGGATTCCCGCGGAAGCTTTTTTTACATTGTTTTCGTCGCCCTGTCTCTGGCCCTGCCTGTGGCGGGACTGGCTTTTTTTACTAAAATATTTCTGGATAATATTTTATTGGGCGGCCAGCGCGATTGGCTACCCGGTTTACTGCTCGCCATGTTTGGCGAGTGCATTGATGTTGGGTGCTTTGACATGGTTAAAACGTTATTATGTCATACGTCTTTATATGAAATTAAAATTAAGCGGCACTTTGAGATTTTTCTGGCGACTGCTGCATTTACCTTTAAATTTTTTTCACCAGCGTGCTTCTGGAGATATCGCTGAACGCGTGGAAGCGCACAGTTACCTGGCCAATACTCTCGCAGAAAAAATCACCGATAATATAGCGGGTTTATTAACGATGTTAGCGTTAGCCGCCGTGATGTTTTTACTCAGTACCCCTTTGGCGATTATTAATGTGGTCATGACACTGATTAATTTTTTATTGTTGTGGATTGTGTCCCGGCGCAATTCTGACTTGAGTAAACGCTTTGCCCAAACTGCGGGAAAATTATCCGCTATAGAAATGAATGGCATCCAGATTATCGAAACTTTAAAAGCCAATGCAGTTGAGGATCAGTTTTTTAACTATTGGGCCGCTGTTCATGCACAAAAAATTAGCTGTGAACAACGCATGTTTATTAGCGAAGAAATCCTGAAAATTCTCCCGGTTTTATTACAGGGTTTAAATATCGTGGCTTTATTGGCGATAGGGTCCTGGTTAATTTTACAGGGTTTGTTAACACCGGGAGGATTAATTGCTCTGCAATTATTGATGATAAGTATTAACCAACCTTTGATCGCATTATTGGAAGCCGGTGAACACGTGAATAAATTAAAAGGCAATATTGCGCGTATGTTAGATATCAATAATCATTCAATGGAACATATATTAAATAATTCAGTGAGCGCCACCAGTTTACCTGCAACTACCGATTCACCTATTTTGCAATTGCGTGATATTGAGTTCGGCTATTCGCGGTTGGAGCCGCCTATTTTGGACGGTATTTCGCTGCAGATTAAAGCGGGAGAACGTGTCGCCGTGGTTGGGCCTACCGGAGGCGGAAAGTCCAGCATCGCTCAATTAATTTGTGGGTTATTTGCACCCTGGTCTGGAGAAATTTTAGTGCAGGGTGTACCGTTAGCTAAAATTTCACGCGCAGAATTAACGCGATTTATTGGATTGGTCGACCAGCAAATTTTTTTATTCGCCGCTACGGTACGAGAAAATTTAACTTTATGGAATCACCAAATTTCAGATACTGATATTTATCGAGCGCTTAAAGTCGCGGAGATAGCCGATACCGTGCGTGAACGCGGTGGTCTGGATTGCTGGGTTGAAGAGGGTGGAAAAAATTTTAGCGGAGGTCAAGTACAACGGCTGGAAATTGCCCGGGCCTTGATTGGAAAGCCGGAGCTATTAATTTTGGATGAGGCGACAGCGGCTCTGGACCCGATCGATTGAACAGAAAATTTATACTAATTTACAACAACAGCACTGTACTTTGATTATCATCGCTCATCGCCTCAGTGCTATTCGCGACAGCGATCAAATATTGGTGATTGACAAAGGTAAAATAGTTCAGCAAGGCCATCATGAATATTTGATTCAGAGCAGCGGCTTATATAAAGATCTGGTGAGTCTGGAGATTCAATGAATTATTTACTGAAGAATTTTCAAGCCATTTTAAATCGCCATAAATTTCCGGGTGAAATGTTTGCCGATGAATATGATTTAATATATGCCGCTTGTGAAATTGTTGCCAAACGTAAAAAAATTAAATTGGTCAGACCGCCATTGTTAGCGCAAACTGGCGATTTATTTGATTTTATCGAAAAAATCGCCGAATCATCTGATGTGCGCATCCGTAAGATATCTTTCTCGGGCGAATGGTGGAAAAAAGATGCGGGCGCTTTAATTGGCTTTTATCAAAATGAAGCCTGCGTCCTATTACCCAAAAAAATTGGTGGCTACCAATTAGTAGATATTAAACGAGGCAGACGAATACTCGTTTCCGGCAGAATAGCTGCCCAATTGTCACCGCAAGGTTTTTATTTATATTCGCCATTGCCAGGGAATATAAGGCGCATGAAAGATTTGTTTTCGCTATCGCGAGCTGAAGTGAAAAATGATTTCGGATTATTTGCCACTGCGCAAATATTCTTAAGTTTTTTTACTCTGGTTGTTCCCGTGTCACTGGGATATCTTTTCAACGTTGTGATTCCCAATGTGGATTTGCCGTTATTATGGGAAGTCATGATAGTACTTTTTATAAATGCGTGGGTAATTACTTTATTCAACGCTGCGCAAACAGCCACACTCCTCCGCATCCGTTTTAAGCTGGAAGCCATGATGGGACCAGCAATATGGGATAGAATTTTAAAATTTCCATTACGATTTTTTCGCCGGTTTTCCGCCGGCGACTTACTCTTTCGAGCTAACGTAATCAGCGATATCCAAAATAGCGTCACCCGATTTTCGCTTTTGACTGTGGGTAACAGTTTTACCTTAATGCTAACCGTAATACTGTTATTTTATTATAGTCCGGTATTGGCAGGGATGACATTGGTTTTGGCATTAATCATAGTACTGATAGCATTGCTGATTAACTTTCGCCAGTTACTATTTATGCGGCGACTTTATTACCATTTCGGACAATTCATTGGCTTCGTTTTAGAAATTATCTTGGGTATATCGAAAATACGAGTCACGAATGCTACATCTCGAATCTTTGATCTTTGGGTTGAGCGATTGGCAAAACGCAGTCATTCTGAACTCCACATGAAGTTTCATCAATTGAGTCTGGAAATATTAATAGCCTTTATGACGGTGGGTAATCCTTTAGTGCTCTATGCGCTGGTACAAGGGTTAAATCGTCAATTATCATTTGGAGATTTTGTAGCGTTTAATGCCGCTTATACCTTATTTTTCGTCACTTTATTCAGAATGACTTCCGTATTGTCAGACACGTGGCGGATTGTACCATTGTGGAAAAAATCCCGAACTGTTTTGACCGCTAAAATTGAGCGTGAAATAAGTCATGCTGACCCAGGCGAACTCACCGGCGACATCGTCATGAAGAATATTGTCTTTCGTTATCACACCAATGATCAGCCTCTATTTAAAGATTTTTCTTTATCAATCCGGGCTGGAGAATTCATTGCGGTAGTGGGACCTTCCGGTTCTGGAAAATCAACCTTATTTCGGTTGTTATTGGGATTCGAAGAGCCTGAAGCCGGAGAAATTTATTACAACGGTATCAACTTAAAAACTTTAAGATTGGCGGCAGTTCGCAGACAAATTGGCGTAGTGATTCAAAATAGCACGTTAATCCCGGGTACTATTTTCGCCAATATCGCCGGCAATTCCATGCAAATGTCCCGATTAGAAGCTTGGGAAATCGCCGAAAAAGTGGGGTTGGGCGAATTTATTAAATATTTACCCATGCAAATGGATACTTTAATTACAGAAGGGGCGATCACCTTATCGGGAGGGGAAGCCCAGCGTTTAATCCTGGCCCGCGCTTTAGCTCAAAAACCAAAAATTCTCGTGCTGGACGAGGCGACCAGCGCACTGGATAATACCACACAAGCCATTGTGCATAATTATTTAAAACAGCTACAGGCTACACAAATTATCGCGGCACATCGATTAAGTACTATCGTGAACGCGGATCGCATTGTCGTGATAGATAAAGGTCTCATTGTGCAATCCGGCACATTCGCCGAACTTATGTCTCAACCAGGGTTATTCGCACAAATGGCCCGAAGACAATTTTAGGGAGAAGAATTATGCTGTGTCATTGTCAAAAAAAAGCTTATGTACTCATTGCAATTATTTTGCTCGTTATCGTGGGTTTAGCGTGCTGGTGGCGAATCAGTCATCTCGGTACAGCCGCTTCTTTAGAAAAAAGAATAAGCAGAATCGATCAGGACCCCGTCCATTATGCCGAAAAGGCCCAGCCTGTGCTGAATGTATCATCCATTGAGGAGGCACAGTTAACCAAAACTTTTCTGGGTCTTTATTTTGCACCATGGAACGAATCTGATAACGTTGACCTTACCAAAACATTAACCAAGATTCAGGCGGATATTGCGACCTATACTCATAATCCCAGTTGGGAATTTACCACGAATCCTTTTTCCAGCAAGCGCCTGAATAACATTATTGCCGACGGCGACCTGACTGGCTTTCCACAGATCAATCGGCCCGGCATCATAGTCCATACGACACAGGTGCGAGTTTTTCCCACATTGTTACCGGATTATAATAACCCCAGACTGGCTGGAGAAGGTTATCCATTTGATAATTGGATCGCCACCTATGTTTTCCAGGGGTTACCGGTACGGATATTGCAGCTCTCAAAAGATAAACTTTGGTACTTGATCACCGCCGCCAGTTTTTATGGCTGGGTTCCAGTGGATGATGTCGCTTTTGTAAATTCAGAATTTATAACCGAGTGGACAAAACACAACTTTATAGTACCTCTTCGGGATAATGTGCCGGTTTACAACGATAAAAATACGGTTATCTCAAAACTTCGGGTCGGGCTGATCTATCCCGCCACGACCCTGCAATCCCAGACGTCATCAGTGCTCATGCCAATGCGTGATGCTAATGGGGAGGCGCAAATGATGACTGTTTGGGTTAATAATGCCGACATTCATTCTTTTCCAATTCCCGCAAACCCTCAAAACGTTGCGTCAGTAGCCCGAAATTTTATAGGCGGCCAATATGGGTGGGGGGACCTCTATGAGTTGCGTGATTGCTCAGCAACCACTTCAGATATTTTGGCGGGATTCGCTATTTGGCTGCCTCGAAATTCTTCGCAACAGGTAAAAATGGGTAAAGTGATTTCTCTCGCGGGCATGACATCCAGAGATAAAATTAAAATATTATCCCAGCAGGGAATACCCTTTTTTACTTTGGTGCATTTTCCTGGACACATAGCTTTATACATAGGCACGTACGATGGCAAACCTTATATCTTGCAGGATGTTTGGGGATTACATACCGTGGATATACTGAGCCGCAATGGGCGCGCCGTTATTGGCAAAACAATCATTAACGATCTCGATTTTACCCGGGGATTTAGTAATAGAAAAGAGACCCAACTGGACGTTGCCGACAGTATTTCCATTTTGACACCGGATACTTACAGCGATCTACCCACGTTAAGAAAGAACGTGGGGGAATGAGACCAATGCAAAAATAAAATAATTTAAGTTATTGAATTTAATTAAAATTTGTTTTTGATGACGGGTATGCTATATTTTAGTTGGAACAAGATCGCGGGTAATAATCATTTTGGAGAGATACAACAATGGCAGAATCAAGCTCAAGCAATTTACTACGTAAGCAGGTAATTGAACGAATCATGTCCGAAACTCATATCAATAATGAAAAATTGGTTGAAAAAGCTTTTATGGATGCGCATATTCCTGAATATCAATGGAAAAATTTGGCTGGAGGCACAGCTCCTATTCCGACTTCATTGATGAAGAGCCTGGATGCTTTAAAACAATCCGGCAAGTTCTAACTAATATTCTAAAACCCGCCGCATTACCCGTCTAATGCGGGGTGGTTTTTTGACCGACTGTAGAAACTCCTTTCAGCATCATGTAGGCCGAAAATAATTGATAATCTTCTTTTGCCAAGGCTATTTCCAATATTTCGCTCTTTTTGATATTTTTGTAATTGATCCTTTACGTGTGCATCCGTATCATCGTCATTGCGCTAAATGATTACGATAATCTTCTTCATCAACATCCAATAAGCCACTTAAATTTTTCTCATTGACCTGCAATGCCGGCACGATAACATCGGGCTGAATGCCTTTGGCCTGAATAATTCGTCCTGAAGGCGTATGATATAACGCAGTGGTTAATTTAATAGCCCCATCATCAAATGGTAACACTGTTTGAACTGACCCTTTGCCAAAGCTGACCGTCCCCATGATAATGGCGCGGTGATAATCCTGTAACGCCCCAGCGACAATTTCAGAAGCAGAGGCGGAGCCATTATTAATAAGCACCACCAGCGGCATTCCCTGAGTGAGATCGTGACCCGTGGTCTTGATTTCCATGTCCGACCCGGCGATTCGGCCTTTAGTATAAACAATGAGATTATGATATTGCTGGGTTTTGTCGGTATCCAAGAAAGTATCCGCTACTCTTCGCGCTCACATCGAGTAAACCACCGGGATTATTGCGTAAATCCAAAATTAAACCACGGAGCTGATATTTGGATTGTAATTCTTTAATGGCCTTCGCCAAATCATTATCAACAGGTCCTTCGAAAAAAGCTTAATCGGATGTAAGCATAATGGTCGTCAAGCATTTTGTTTCTCGAAGGGTTACTAATTTAATGGTTTCGCGGGTGATAGTTAGATTGATCGGTTTATCCGAACCTTTGCGCAGAATCGTTAAAGTCGACTTTCGTGCCTTTTTTACCTTTAATACGATTAACCGCTTCACGTAAGACTCATATTTTGCACGATTTTATTGTCAATTTTTATAATAATATCGCCCGGCTTAAGCCCGGCCGATCAGCAGGCGAACCTTCGATAGGGCTAACGACCTTCAACGCTCCATCCTGAGTGGTTAATTCCACACCCATCCCGACAAATTCGCCGGAAACCGCAGTTTCTAAGTCTTTTAAATCATCGGCGTCCAGCCAGGAAGAATGGGGGTCTAAGCTTTCTACCATTCCTTTGATAGCGTTATCAAAAAGAGTTTTATCACTAGGGATCTGGTAATATAATAATGTTTAATGATGGCAATGGCGCTGACGAATCGTTGTACCTGTTCTCGGGGCAGTTCGATATTTTTCATCGTTTCCGGAGCAGGCTGAACTATTTTTACTTATCCGAATTGGCGATCGGCTCATCCGCCCACCCGGGAAAGACAAAAACCCAGACTGGTGATGGCGAAGATACCTGTCAGGCAATAATCTCGAAATTTCATAAAAACCTTCCCCCTTTCAGCAGCAGATATTACGTACACCACTGATTGGGGTCAAGTGGTTTCGCATTGTAACGGATTGCAAAATAGAGGGCGGGTTTATCATATCCGCCACTTTGGCCGACTGTGGCGATTAGATTCGCCCGCCGAAACTTTTTCACCTTCATGTTTATAAAGACTGTGATTACGGCCATAAAGTGTCATATATCCTCCGCCGTGATTGATAATGAATAGTAGTCCATAACCTTCCAACCATTTGCTAAAAATTACCGTACCGGCGGCGACTGAGTAAACGGGTTGTTCATCGGGTGCTTCGATTAGTTCACCATTCCATTTTAGTTCACTGTTGGCGATAGAGGTGTTGAAATAATGCAGTACCGATCCTCGGGTTGGCCAGGGCAATCGGCCATGTTGAGCCGCGAAATTGAGATTGCTGAAATGCCGGGCTTGGTCTCGATTTTGGCTTGCGTGAGACGCGCCAGATGGATCAGCGTTTGTTCCAGATGTTTCTTATTAGCGGATAAAGCCTCCAATTGATGCTTTTGATCATTGATTTTTTGATTGATAGCCATTATTAATTGTGAACGGTTGGTTTTCATCGCTGTCAAATTGTTCTGCTCGCCTGTTCTTGCTGTTGGAATTTTTGCAACATTGATATTGAGCGTACAAATGTTCCTGATGAATTTAATTTTTTCCAGATTCGTCTGTAGTTTTTTTATAGCATTAATGCGATAAAGATTCAGAGATTGATAATAATAAAGCAATCGGCCGGTTTCACTAAGATTTTGCTGGTTCAATAAAAGTTTCACAGGTCCCTGATGTTGCAATAAATAAGATAACCGGATTTGTTTCGCCAATGCTTGCTGTTGATTTGAGTTTGATTTTGATTCAATAACGAATAATTTTCAAGAAAAGTGATTTGCTGTTTTTCTCGGAGAATTTGTTGTTCCATATGCCGGCTTTTTTGTGAAGCTTCGCCGTATTGTGTGTCAATTTTATTTAAATCCTGCTGTAACGCATCGCGTTTATTGTGTTTTTGTTGCAGAATATTTTTAATATTTTTAATTTGTTTAACAATGTGATTGAGTTGACTTTGTTGATTACCGGCATAAGCAAAGCTGGAGACACAATAAAATAATACCAGCTATTCCCGCTGAGTACAGCGTCCATGGCTTCCTGTTTATATCCTGTGCATCGGCGGAGCCGATTGCTCGGAATGAAGGGGGAGAATCGCGATTCTCCCCCTTGCGATCCCCCATCGCGTAAGGAGAGTTCCCTTCAGCGGGAACTCCTGAAATAATACCCAAATCCGCCGCATGCATGATCCTGGTTCAAATCAATTGTAGTAAATTTTTGCCTGTCATTTCCGCAGGTGGGGTTAAACCCAGTAAGTAAAGCATAGTTGGCGCTACATCCATCAAACCGGGGTGGTTGACAGGCTGCCATTTTGCCGGGCGTCCCACATATAACAGTGGCACCTGGTTTGTCGTATGCGCTGTATGTGGCTGTTGATTTTTTTCGTCATACATCATTTCAACGTTACCATGGTCCGCGGTTATCAATAATTCGCCGCCGGTTTTTTTCAAACTCTCAACAACCGTTGCATACATTGATCAATCACTTCCACAGCCTGATTGGCGGCTTTCTCCATACCGGTATGACCCACCATATCCGGATTGGCATAGTTACAGATAATCACGTCATAACCGCCTTTCTCAATCGCTTCAATCAACGGTCTGTGAGTTCCACAGCGCTCATTTCCGGCTGTAAATCATAGGTGGCTACTTTAGGTGAAGGTACTAATACCCGGGCTTCTTCAGGAAATGGCGTTTCATTGCCGCCGTTAAAAAAATAAGTGACATGGGCATATTTTTCAGTTTCCGCAATGCGCAATTGCCGGAGGCCATGATTAGATAAAACCTCACCGAAAGTATTTTTCATGGAAATCGGAGGGAAGGCGACTCTGGCTTTTAATTCCGGGGTATATTCTGTGAGCGTTATAAATTCGGCTGGGTGTGGGAAGTGAGCCTCGTTTAAATCCCGTGAAATGTGCATCGGTCAAAGCAAAACAAAGTTGACGGGCACGGTCTGCGCGAAAATTCATAAAAATGATCACATCATTGTCCTGCAACGTGACAGGTGGCATTCCGGGATCATGGATAGTGGTCGCCTGTACAAATTCATCATTCTCATTACGGCTGTATGCCGCCGCCAAAGCAGTTAATGCAGACGTTGCCGTATACTGCGCTTTTCCCAGTGTGAGAAGATCATAAGCAGCCTGAATGCGTTCCCAGCGGTGATCGCGGTCCATGGCGTAATAACGGCCGATGATATCCGCAATACTGGCCGCTGCCCAGTGATTGATAAAGTTTTTCGATTTTTGCCAGCGAGGCATGTGCCGAACGGGGCGCCACATCA
Organism: uncultured Pseudomonadota bacterium; assembly: GCA_963832945.1. Lineage (GTDB taxonomy): Bacteria > Pseudomonadota > Gammaproteobacteria > Coxiellales > Coxiellaceae > JAFEDN01. The sequence goes on along the minus strand of CAWHVV010000013.1, from coordinate 20,039 downwards.
CGACCGTCCAAAAAAGCGTGTAGATATTGTTTCGCGACGCCTTGTTCATGGATCATCTCAATTAAAGCCACGATATGGTCCTCATGGCTATGAACCCCCCCGGGTGATACCAATCCCAGAATGTGGATAGAGCTGTTGTTTTGTTTTGCTCGGGCGATGGCTTCTAAAAACACCGGATTTTTTTTAAACGAGCCGTCGGCGACGGCATCGTTAATCCGGGTTAAATCCTGTGGTACCGGACGTCCGGCGCCCAGGTGTAAGTGACCCACTTCGGAGTTGCCTATTTGCCCTTCGGGGAGTCCCACGGCACGTCCGGAAGCCTGTAGAAGAACAGAAGGATAATGATTGAATAAATAATCCATGGTCGGTGTAGAAGCATTTTTGATGGGATTATGCAGACTGCTTTCCCTGTTTCCCCACCCATCCAGGATAATTAACACTTGGGGTTTTGGATTATTTGACATACACACCCGCTCCATTTAAAGTTGGCCTTTATAATGCCATTTTCTTTATAACAAAGCGAGTGTGCTGTGCAAGACATTATCCAATTTGCCGTCCATCATTGGCTGTTATGCGGGCTATTTATAGTGTTGCTCATTTTATTAATGCTGGAAGAAGCGCGATCCAAAGGTTTATTAGGACAGCTCGGGCCACAAGACCTGGTACAATTGATCAATCGTGAATCGGCGGTGGTTGTGGATATTCGTAACCGCGAGGCTTTTAAGGACGGCCATATTGTAGAGTTCCGTTAATTTTCCCCAAGCTGAATTAGAAAAAGATTTGAACCAACTTGGAAAGTATAAAGACCGGCCTATCGTTATTGTCTGTGCCACAGGACAAAAATCTGGAGAAATCGCAGCGAAACTAAAGAAACAGAATTTTGAACGCGTCATGTGCTGTCGGGAGGCTATTAACGCCTGGAAAAATGCGCAACTGCCGTTGGTTAAGAAAGTAAGGGATGGTGATTATGGCAAAACATCTCGTGTAGAGATTTACACCGCTGATTACTGTCATTATTGTCATCAGGCCAAACAATTATTGGACAAAAAAGGTATTGCCTATACTGAAATTCGAGTAGATCTTAGACGCTGAAAAGCGAACCGAAATGATTGAACGAACTGGCCGCCGCACCGTTCCAGAAATACTGATCGATGATGAATTGATTGGCGGCTTTGATGATTTGTGGGCATACGCCCAATCAGGAAGCCTGGATAAAAAATGCTTAAATGTTTTATTTTTTACAGGAGAAAATGATGGCTCAAGAAAGCAAAAATCAAAATGGCGCAAGATCCCGCGCAAAATCCCGAACGGCAATTTGGAATTCAAAGAATTTACGTGAAAGACATGTCCGTGGAAGTTCCCAACAGTCCGAAAATATTTTTAGAAAATTGGGAACCGGAAATGAATATGGATATCAGCACCAAAGCGGATCCATTAGAAGATAATACTTATGAAGTGGTGTTGACTTTGACCATAACCGTGAAAATTAAAACGGTGGTCGCATTTTTAGTGGAAGTCAAACAAGCGGGAATTTTCACCTTGCAAGATTTTGCTGAAGATCAATTACGTCCCATGCTGGGTGCATTTTGCCCGAACGTTCTTTATCCTTATGCCCGGGCGACAGTCACTGATTTAGTGGTTCGCGCCGGTTTCCCGCAACTATATTTAACCCCGGTAAGTTTCGATGCTCTGTATGAGCAACATGAACGCGAACGCCAAAAGCAGGCCGAAGACAAATCGACCCAGCAATGAGCAATATAAAGAATCGCCTATTGCCGTATTGGGGGCTGGGGCGTGGGGAACGGCATTGTCTTTATTGCTGATGCGTAACGGCAACAAAGTGAGATTATGGAGTCATGATCCCGAGCAAGTAGCCGTCATGCGCGAGCAACGCGCCAATCCTGAATTTTTGCCGGATTTTTCTTTGCCGGATGAATTGCAGATTGAAAGTGATTTAGGCGCCATCCTTGAAAATGTCCGTGACATTTTAATTGCAGTGCCGAGTCAGGTATTTACCAATGTACTGCAAAAAATAAAAGCCTGCCGTGAAAACAGCTGGCGGATAGTCTGGGGTACCAAAGGCCTGGAGCGCCAGCGGGCTTTACTTCATGAAATGGTGGCGGAGGTTTTCGGCGCAACGACTCCCGCTGCCGTTATTTCCGGCCCCAGTTTCGCGCATGAATTGGCTGCGGGTTCACCGACTGCGGTGAGTTTAAGCGGAAATCAGCCGGAATTTTTGCGCGACTTGAGGACACGATTTCACGGCGACAATTTGCGGGTCTATGAAAATCCTGATTTTATCGGCGTACAATTATGCAGTGTGATTAAAAATATTCTGGCGATTGCCGTGGGTATGTGCGACGGATTGCAGTTAGGCGCGAATACCCGTTGTGCTTTGATTACACGCGGCATCGCGGAAATGAGCCGGCTGAATGCGGCTTTGGGTGGTAAATCCAGCACTTTATTGAGTTTGGCGGGTGTGGGGGATCTGGTATTGACCTGTACCGATAATCAATCCCGCAATCGAAGATTTGGATTAGCGATCGGTCAGGGCGCATCGCCGGAGCAAGCCGCCAGGGCCATTAACAAAGTGATCGAGGGATTAAACAACATCGAGCGGGTGCGTGATTTAGCCCGGCGTTTTCTGATCGACATGCCCATTACCGAAGAAATCCATAAAATTCTCTATCACGGCCACTCTCCGCGCGAAGTGGTTACCAGCCTCTTAAGCCGGGAACCGAAAAGCGAATAATTGATTCTCGCGAACCCTCTCCGTAAATGCGCTCACTATTCATGTCTTGCTGCTGGGCCTCGCTGTTCAGTTCAAACCGTTGGATGTAGACGAAGTGGATGATTGACTGGCGGATACAGAGGAAATGGACGAACCGGATAATTGACTGGTGAAAATCGAAGACGAAGATGAGCTTAATGAATAAGGTGTACCTGGTAATGGTGCAGGGCTCGACAACTCTCTATGAGATACTGAACTGGTTCCAATATTGTTGTTGTGTTCTGTGATTATTGATGGGGTTTCTCGATACCCTTCAACGAAGGATTGCATAGCTATGTAATAAGCCTGAGTGATCGCAGAATTAGCCTGATTCATATCGCCTGAAAATTTATAAAGAGAAGCGAGTACTGAATAACTATAGACAAGCGCAGATCGCGTTGTCTTTAGTGTTATTTTCTCATCTTGCAATTTGAATTTTAGAATGTCTGAATTAATTTCCCGTATAAGCATAGGACAAACACGTTTATTTTCGTTTAAAACCGATGAATAGCTTGCAGGAAGCAATTTTATATCATCTGGCTGGGATTTTCCTGCAGCAAGAATTTTCCCACATTGTATTTTGAAGCTCTGTACCGTCTCAGGTGTCAGCCAATCGAGATCAAAATATATCCTTTTTAAATCGTTCTCGTATAAATAATATCACTAGTGTCCGGTTAAAAATCGAATAAACTCAATTGGTTATAAGTGTCCTCCGGTAGTGTACTGTTATCATCTGCTTGTAAAGCGCATAAAATCCCTGTTTTTTCAAAAATTGAGACTGATAAAATTTGTAATATTGTGTAGAGTGACGTTTTAAGCTGAAGTTCTTTCTTAACGATGGCAATAAGCACATAAGTTGCCACTGCAGACCATATTTGAGTCTTTACGGCGTTCTCACTTGTTCCAAGAAACCGTTTGATTCGCAAATGCTGCTTAATCCATTTGAAAAATAATTCGACTTGCCAACGATTTTTGTATAGCGCAGCAATTACCAGTGGAGGCAACGTTGTATTATTGGTAAGAAACACTAAATTTTTTTCTGTTTCTGGATCTTTAAATCGTACCTTGCGTAAATATTCTGGATAATCCTTAGAAGCATATACACCATTTATTGCAATAACTTGATCACAAATGATGCCAGTGGAACGATCGGTTTTTGTTGAGTATATTCGTCTCGCATTCATATTTTTTTTAGATCGCGTAACAAAGAAAGCGCCAGCCTGATGAATTTTATAGAGCCTTGCAAAATCAACATACCCACGATCCATAACATAAAATGCGTTTGCCTCAAAAGGAAGAACATCAAGTATTTTAACGTCATGCATTTTACCATCACTAATGTGAATAAAGGCTGGAATTGCACCACGCAAGTCCAACAGCGTATGCATTTTTATCGCAGCTTTTGTTGTACGAAATGGCGCCCAGTCAAACAAATTCAAACACAAATCAATTGTTGTAGAATCCAGTGCATATATTGTTGCATCAAGTTCAATATTCATTTTGTCTTTTTCATATAATTTTCTGGCACGAGAAATTAAACGCATCGCCAATTCATGATAAATTCGCCAATCACGTTTATTCAGAGCATCAGCCAATGTAGAGCGTGCTGGAATATTTCTTATACCCATATGAAAAAGTTTTTTATGATGTGCCGTTAAGCAAGCCTCAATATCGCGAAGGGACTCACGCCAAGTCAATTGTGAAAATGCCATTAAACGAAAGACGTCGGCACAGTTTAGGGTGCGTACGCCGGCATCTCCTTGATAGCGACCAATGATTCGTCCAAAAGTTTTCCATGGAATATATTCCATGATTTGCGCAAAAAGAGTTTTACCTAAATTCATGATGATTCCCAAATAATATGATATTTGAATCATCGCAAATGTAGGCCATAAAAGAATCAGAAAATGTATTTAAATTGACTTTAAACGGAGATTTTTACTAATCGAAATTCAAATCGTGGACAGGCTTAAATTCTCTGAAGGCTTTGATAACACTAGGTTTTAATGGGTGCAAAGTTAAATAAACCGGACACTAGTGAAATAATATAATTTCAATAAACCGGTGGCATAATTTTTTGCGGTAAGAGGATGCGCGGCTTTCATTTCCCGAAACCATTTATCGTGTAAATCCTGTTTATTTATGCCGACGATATGCCCGCTCATGAGAAAGTAGCTCCAACCGTCAAATATTTCCTTATATTTGTAATTTTCTTCAAGGTAAAGCAGCTTTTGTTGACTGCCCTCAGGGTACAAATCCATTAAAATCATATGAGGATCCGCAGAAGGAGTTGATATCATTAAGCTGGAGAATGGCCGCTCTTCCTGGCTAAGTTTCATGCTGGCTTTTGCCAGATATATGATGTCTTGACGCAACAATTCTGCGGTTTCTTCGCTCATTACTCTGTGGCCATCCCTGTAGCCTTGCCAAAAGATTTTATCAAGTATGTCTGTCACCTCTGCATCAGGTATTGCTTCAGACGCGTTTTTCAGTAACTCTATATGATATTCTTTATCATATGCGACTCCAAACTCCTGACAGTAATTTTTGTACGATAATGCCATGCCTTTTTTAGCAAGAGGTACCGGAATTTTGGCTTCCGCAATACTTTTATAATTGTTAAACAAAAATCCTGGCCCATTTTCTTCCTTAAAGTAAGACAACTCTGTTAAGATAAAAGATAGCCATGCGGTTTCTGATAAATTTAAGCGTTTTTCAAAGTTTGTGCAAAAATCTCCAATCAGTGATTCCAGTAAGAGAGCATGTTTCTCATTCCCCCCTCTTTTTCCCGGAATGGGCAGCATGATTTGATATGTAAATAAAATCCTGTAAATTGCCTGATACTCTTCTTCTGTATGTAAAGAAAGTGCTGCGGAAGTAATAAGCTGATTGCCAAAATCGCGTTGAATCAAAGTGTGCCAATAGTGAGGACTTTTAGAAAAAGAATAAAATAATTTATTTATCAGTAACACTTCAATCGGCTTAAGAAAAAAGACAATATTGAATATTAGGTCTTCCGACAATTGACCTATACTGTTCTTATCTTCCAAATTCTCCATTCGCATACTATACTCCTCATTTTTCAAAGACCTCATGATAGCATATCTTACCTACCGTTTAACCTGAGCCAAAAGTTACCGTTCGGCATCAACTAATCTTGCTTAAAATTTCAGGCTTAACTTCGCTTCTTTCTTTACTATTGCATTATTAATAAAAATGTCGTATTCTTGTAATAGAAAATTGTCGTATTTTTGTATCTATTTTAAAGAAAATTATGTTTAAAAAGAAAGTACTAGAGAATAAAATTTTAGAAAGAATTTTCCGTAAAAAGGGAACTGTTTTCGTGCGTGCGGATTTTAAAGATTTAGCTGGCTATGATCAAGTGGGAAGGGCGCTAAGGAATTTAGTTCGGAAAGAAAAAATTGCTAAAATTGGCTATGGTCTTTATGCAAAAACAAAACTTTCTTCAATTTCTGGTAAACAAATTTTGATGATGAGTCTACCTGGATTAGGCAGAGAAGCAGTAAAGCGCTTGGGTATAAAAGTTGTACCCTCTAAAATGGAAGAAGAATATAATAGCGGCAAGTCTACCCAGGTTCCTACTGGCCGCGTGATTGGCGTAGAGGGACGTATTAGCCGAAAAATTGGGTATCAGGGAGTATATGTCAGTTTTGAGTACCGCACCAGGCAAAGCAGTCTTTGAAGAAGTAGCCCAGATATTAAGCGTTAATGAATCTTTTATTGAAAAAGATTGGCACACTGTGCAGGTAATTTCAGCGCTTTCAAAAGTATATTCTTCTGATTTTGAATTAATTTTTTCTGGCGGGACTGCGCTTTCTAAAGCGCATGGTTTAATTCAAAGATTTTCAGAGGATATAGACTTTAGAGTTATGGCAGATCATAACTTATTGACCAGAGGTACTCGTTCAAATTTAAAAAAATCCATTATTAAATCACTACAGTTATCAGACTTTACTATTAAAGACCAGGATGTGATAGCGCGTGATGAGAATAGGTTTTTTTCAATTAAAATCGAATATAAAACTGAATTCGCTCGATCAAATGCATTGCGACCTCATATTTTAATTGAAATGGCTCTCCAGAACCCACTATTACCGCCGAAAAAACTAAGTGTTCGCTCATTTATCGCCAGAATTGCAGGGCAGTCGCCGGAAGTTACGCAAATTTCTTGTGTTTCTCCCGTTGAAATAGCTGCCGATAAATTAAGCGCGATTGTTTGGCGTATCCCTGATAGAATTCGCGGGGAATTATATGATGACCCTGCAATAGTTCGACATATCCACGACCTTTCTATTTTGGAACCAATTGTAACTTCTGAAGATTCATTTATTAAACTGGTAAAAATTGCAATGCTTAAAGATAACGGACGTTCTAAAAAGAATAAAAATTTTTCTGGCTTGACAATGCAGGAAAAATTTAACCAAGTGCTTAATGTCATTGATAGTGATTCTGAATATGCTGAGGAATATTATCGTTTTGTTAAAGGTGTCTCCTATGCTCCGGAAGAACTAATTCCTGATTTTCACGCTGCAAGAGCGGCAGTTCGTAGAATTACGAGTCACGTTTTAACACGCGAGTTTTTAGACAAACTTGAGCCTGTTGAAAAAATAATGGAGAAAATATAAAAAATCCTATAGGTACACAAGAATATTTGATAGCTGAGGTATAAAAAAATAAAGTCGTATCGTCCTTTTTAGTATACGGCGGGACTCAGTAATTCGATACAGCCCTCGTCGGCGTCCATGCTCACGGTGGCGCCTATGGGGAGGGTGTGCATTTCCGGCTGATGGCCGAAGGTCATATTCGCCAGCACGGGAATGTGCAGATCTGCGGCGAAGCGGGATAATAGCTGCATAACGCTAAAAGATTGGGGAATTCGCATGGTGCAATCATTAAATTTTCCGAAAATAAGCCCCTTAATTCGTGGCAGAATATTCGCTAATTTTAGCTGCATCAACATGCGGTCCAGGCGGTACACTTCTTCATGAACATCTTCCAGAAATAAAATTTTATCGCTCCAGTCCTCGGGCAAATAGCCGGAGCCAATCAGGGAAGTGATGACGCTTAAATTACCGCCGATTAACTCACCAACTGCGCTGCCGCCGCGCAAGGTTTTTATTTCATCAGGAGGAGCAATGATATCGTCTGTCGGCGTACTTAAATGCTGAAATCGCGGCTGCCCGCCGGCGAATAAAAGTTGCTGTACAGTATTTCTCGTGAATTGCGGCCAGGGCATGGAAGCGCCCGGACCGTGGAAAGTAATCAGCCCGGTCTGCCGATGGATGGCGATCAACAAAGCGGTGATATCGCTGAATCCCAGCACAATTTTGGGGTTCGACCGGATTAAATCCCAATCCAGTAACGGCAGTAGGCGTGCGCACCCATAACCGCCGCGCACACTGATCAGCGCCTTAATTCGCGGGTCCGCAAAGGCCTGGTGCAGAGTCGCAGCAATGGCTGAGGCCGCGCCATTAAAATAGCCATCATTCTGCTGGTGTAATACCAGATTGACTACGTTCAGATTAAGCGCCTGCAAACGCGCTGTCGCCTGGCTGATTTGCAGCTCCGTGGGTTGGAAAGCCGGTGCAACCAGCGCGACCTGATCGCCCGGCTGCAGGCGCGTGGCTAAAATAGTGCTTGACATAAGTGCCTATATTAATTAAAAACCAGCGTTATGAACAGTCTCTGGATTACACCTCCCAAAATCATCAGCATAGTCAGCGGTGAGGTCCATGTCTGGCGTGGGTTGCTGGAAGAGGGCGCGGGTTTTCCCGTGGAAATACTTTCGAGTGAAGAATTGCAGCGCTCCCAGCGTTTTCTCCGCGAGAAGCATCGTCGTCGCTTTTGCCAGGCGAGGGTATTTTTACGTCAGATTCTGGCTCATTATTTACACATCGACCCCATCCTCATCGGTTTTCGTGAAGGCCCGCACGGGAAGCTTTATCTCAATAACACTCTTCAGAGATTACAATTTAACGTCTCGCATTCTCGGGATCTGGCATTATATGCAGTGACTTTTGACCAGGAAGTAGGCATCGATATCGAATGGATGGATCCAGAGTTGGAAATACGGCCATTGGTGAGTCGTTTTTTTACACCAAGGGAACAGCAAGCCTTTGTGGAGTTACCGCCTGACCAACAACTGACTGCTTTCTACCGCCTGTGGACACGCAAGGAAGCTTACCTGAAAGCCCAGGGGCGGGGACTCGCCGGATTATCGCAGACGATGTCGGAGAGCGATCCAGAGGTGGTCATGAATCTGGAGCCCGCCCCGGAATACGCAGGAGCCCTGGCGTTAACAAAGCCAAATAGCTTACTCACTCATCAAATTAGTTACTTTAAACTCAATAGTTGACAGGGGATAGTGAAATAGATCACAATATCCGGCTTGATTTCGTGGAGGGGTTCCCGAGCGGTCAAAGGGATCAGACTGTAAATCTGACGGCTCTGCCTTCGAAGGTTCGAATCCTTCCCCCTCCAGAATTGTGCATGATTTTTTCGCGGGTGTAGTTCAATGGTAGAACTTCAGCCTTCCAAGCTGATAGCGTGGGTTCGATTCCCATCACCCGCTTCAAATGGGAAATTGGTATGGGTTGATCTCCCACGGCAGTATGCCCACATAGCTCAGTCGGTAGAGCACTTCCTTGGTAAGGAAGAGGTCACCGGTTCAATTCCGGTTGTGGGCTCCAGGAAATAAACGTAGGTCAGTAGCTCAATTGGCAGAGCGGCGGTCTCCAAAACCGCAGGTTGGGGGTTCGATTCCCTCCTGGCCTGCCAGACATTATGTGAGTATGAAAGAGATGAAAGGAAAAGTTAACGTTATACAAAACTCCGGCGCAGCAGTCCGGCGGCTGGCTTTGATCGTCTGAAATGGGTACTCATTTTAGTGTTACTGATTGCTGGTGTTGTGGCGAATTATTATTTTGCACAAATACCATGGGCTATACGTACGGCCATAGGTATCGTATGGTTAGCGGTTTTGGTCGCTATTGCCTTGTGGACTACCCAAGGGCAGAAAGCATGGGCATTTATAAAAGCGGCACGGGTAGAATTACGAAAAGTAGTTTGGCCGACCAGGCAAGAAACCATTCAAACCACTCTGGTGGTGATGGCGATGGTGGTTGTTACTGCGCTGTTTTTATGGGGTTTAGATTCATTATTCTTTTGGGCCGTGAGCTTGGTGACTGGCCAACGAGGTTAAGATAAAGATGACAACAGAGCGCACCAAACGATGGTATGTCGTTCACGTGTATTCCGGTTTTGAAAATTATGTCGTGAATGCGCTGACGTCAACGTATTAAAATGCATGGCGTAGAAGCCTGCTTTGGGGAAATTATTGTTCCTACTGAAGAAGTGGTCGAAATGCGCGGTGGCCAAAAACGGAAAAGTGAGCGTAAATTTTTTCCTGGCTATGTTTTAGTACAAATGGAAATGGATGAAAAAACCTGGCATATGGTTAAAAGCGTGCCAAGAGTGTTGGGATTTATTGGTGGCACAGCTGATCGCCCTGCGCCGATCAGTGATCAAGAAGCTGCTTCCATTTTACGGCGAGTCGAAGAAGGCGAATCCAAGCCCAAACCGAAAGTATTGTTTGAACCCGGAGAAGTGGTTCGTGTTACGGAAGGTCCCTTTGCTGATTTCAATGGCGTCGTCGAAGATGTCAATTACGAAAAAAGCCGTTTAGGCGTTGCTGTCTCTATTTTTGGCCGAACCACCGTGTTGAACTGGAGTTCGGTCAGGTAGAAAAAGCATAAAACTTTTTAGAACGGGGAGCTATTGTTTAGTTAGCGTTAAAACCCATATGAGGAAATAAAAATGGCAAAAAAAATAACTGCCTATATTAAACTGCAAGTTAAAGCGCAGGAAGCCAATCCAAGTCCGCCGGTTGGTCCTGCATTAGGTCAACATGGCGTTAATATTATGGAATTTTGTAAAGGCTTCAATGCCGCCACACAAGAATATGGAAAAAGGCTTGCCGATTCCAGTCGTCATTACTGTCTATGCTGATCGCAGTTTTACTTTCGTGACTAAAACGCCGCCGGCTTCTGTTCTGTTGCGGAAAGCGCTCAAACTGGAAAAGGGCAGCTGCTGTGCCGAATAAAGATAAAGTGGGTAAAATTACGCGGGCGCAACTGGAAGAAATTGCGAAAATGAAACAACCTGATCTAACCGCTAGTGATCTTTAAAGCAGCCGTACGGACTATTGCCGGCACTGCCCGCAGCATGGGTATTGAAGTAGAGGGGGTAGAATAATGAAACTCTCAAAAAGAAAACAAGCCATTATGGCCAAAATTACTCCTGGAAAAGTTTATCCAGTTCAGGAAGCTGTACGCTCATCAAAGAATTCGCCACCGCCAAATTTGTTGAAAGCGTGGACATTGCCATTAATTTAGGTATTGATTCCCGTAAATCGGATCAAGGCGTGCGCGGCGCAGTCGTATTGCCTCACGGCACAGGCCGTCAAGTTCGGGTTGCTGTATTTGCTCAGGGTGATAAAGCTGCAGCAGCGCGAAGCCGCCGGAGCAGATATGGTAGGATTTGAAGACCTAGCGGAAACCATTAAAGGCGGCGAATTTGCTTTCGATGTACTGATTGCAACGCCAGATAGCATGCGAATTGTGGGAACATTAGGCCAAATTTTAGGTCCTCGTGGTTTAATGCCGAATCCTAAAGTGGGCACCGTGACCGCCGATGTTGCAGATGCGGTGAAAAACGCCAAGAGCGGTCAAGTACAATATCGCAATGATAAAAATGGTATCGTGCATTGCACTGTGGGTAACGCAGGCTTTGAAGCCAAAGCATTAGCAGAAAATATCAAAGCCTTAATCGGTGGTTTAATGAAATCAAAACCGACCACTGCTAAAGGTGTTTATTTCAAAAAAATTACGATTTCATCCACCATGGGCCCGGATTGTGGTTGATGTCGGCAGTTTGTTAGGAGAATAAGACATTCCTGTAAATGAATTCACGGTAGAGCTTGGTACTTGTCAAACTCCGCCGTCGAAGACCGTAGGTGGCTTAGATTAATAAGCTTAATATTCCTACGCAGACGGTGTTGCCGGCTTGAATAGAAGCGAGACGGCCACCTCAAGGGTGGAAAATCGCAAGATTTTCTGAGTGATAACTGGGACAACAAATGAAGAGGTCAATGTGACATTAAGATTGACGATAAAAAAGCGATTGTCGCAGAACTGGCAGAAGTTGCTTCCCGTTCGGTGTCTGTGATTGCTGCTGAATATCGCGGATTAACCGTTGGAGCAGATGACTAAATTGCGCAGTAATGCGCGCAAATCGGGTGCTGTAGTAAGAGTTATACCGCAATACCTTAGCGCGCAGAGCATTGAAGGACTCGTTTTGAATGTCTCCAAAATGCATTAGTCGGTCCTTTGATCTTGGTATTTTCTCAGGATGAACCGGCTGCTGCCGCACGTATGGCGCGTGACTTTGCCAAAGACAATGCAAATTTTGTGGTTACAGGCTTTGGTACTGGAAGGCCGATTGCTAGGCGCGGATCAATTAAAAGCTGTCGCCAGCATGCCTTCACGCGATGAAGCCCTCGCACAATTGATGATGGTCATGAAAGGACCAGTCGTCAAATTGGCGCGGACTTTAGCGGAAACCTATGCTCAGCTCGTGAGAGCCGTGTCAGCGGTGCCGACAAAAAACGTGTAGCTGCATAAATGCAGCGGAAATTATGTTTAACAATAATTTGAATTGAGGAGAAAAAAATGGCCGTTACCAAACAAGATATTTTAGAAGCAATTTCGAAAATGAGCGTCATGGACGTTGTTGATTTAGTCAAAGCCATGGAAGAAAAATTCGGTGTTTCAGCTGCTGCCGCAGTGATGGCTGCGCCCGCCGCTGGCGCTGGTGAAGCTGCTGCGGTTGAAGAAAAAACCGAATTTAACGTGGTGATGACAAGCTTTGGCGCGAACAAAATTGGCGTGATTAAAGTGATTCGCGAAATCACAGGCTTGGCTTGAAAGAAGCGAAAGATCTGGTGGAAGCTGTTCCAGCCACTGTTAAAGAAGGCATTTCTAAAGATGAAGCTGAGAGCATTAAGAAGAAACTGGTTGAAGCTGGCGCAACTGTTGAAGTTAAGTAATTTTATTGATGCTAGGAAAGTCCTCTCGAACCTCGCCATTTGAAAAGGGAGGTGTGGGGGATTTTTCATATTTGCCTTTGTTGCCTTTAAAAATTATACGAGGTATTTCATGGCTGTAAAGCACAAAACTGAAAATCTTTATACCGTAAAGTCAAATACTGAAAAAAAACGCATTAGACTCAGACTTGGTAAAGGAAAAGAAGAAGTACTGGACGTTCCTTATCTGCTGGCCATGCAAGTGGATTCTTATGAGCAGTTTTTGCAAGCAGATGTACCTGCTGATAAACGGAAGGAAGTGGGGTTGCATGCTGCTTTTAAAAGTGTATTTCCTATTACCAGTTATTCAGGACATGCACAAATTGAATATGTGAGTTACTCACTTGGGCGAACCCATATTTGATGTTAAAGAATGTAGTTTACGTGGCGCTACCTTTGCTGCGCCTTTGCGCGTGAAAATGCGTTTAGTGGTATTTGATAAAGAAAAATCTCTCAGAAAATCCAGTTATTAAAGATATTAAAGAACAAGAAGTTTACATGGGGAAATTCCTTTGATGACTGAAACTGGCACCTTTGTTATCAATGGCACCGAACGAGTTGTTGTTTCTCAATTACATCGTTCTCCTGGTGTATTTTTCGAACATGATAAAGGTAAAACCCATTCTTCTGGTAAATTATTATTTTCTGCTCGCATTATTCCTTATCGTGGTTCATGGTTTGATTTTGAATTTGATCCAAAAGATTGTATTTTTGTGCGTATCGATCGTCGTCGTAAATTGCCTGCTACATTTTATTGCGTGCGTTGGGTTATAATACCGAAGAAATTTTGCGATTTTTTTTGAAACTAATGTTTTTCATTTACAGAATGACAAAATTATTTTAGATTTAGTTCCTGAGCGTTTGCGTGGTGAAATTGCTTCATTCGATATTAAAGACAAAAAAGGCGAAGTCATTGTTGAAAAAGGCCGTCGTATCACAGCGCGTCATATTCGTCAAATGGAAAAAGCAGGATTAACAGAATTGGAAGTGCCTGCTGATTATGTTATTGGAAAAGGATTAGCGCAAAGCAGTTATTGATCAAGAAACTGGTGAAATTATTGCGAAGCTAATGCAGAAATTACTGCAGATTTATTGAATCAGTTGAAAAAAGCAGGTATTAAACAATTAAAACGCTTTATATCAATGATATTGAATCGTGGCCCTTATATTTCAGATACCTTACGAATTGATCCAACAACGAATCAATTAGAAGCATTGGTTGAAATTTATCGCATGATGCGTCCTGGCGAGCCACCAACAAAAGATGCTGCTGAAGCCTTATTTAAAAATTTATTTTTCTCGATCGAACGTTATGATTTATCTGCCGTTGGACGAATGAAATTTAATCGTCGTGTTGGCCGAGAAGAATTGACAGGTCCAGGTGTGTTGTCAAAAGAAGATATTGTTGCTGTATTAAAAGTTTGATTGATATTCGTGATGGTCAAGGTGAAGTCGATGATATCGATCATTTAGGTAATCGTCGTGTACGTAGCGTTGGTGAAATGACTGAAAATCAATTCCGTGTTGGTTTAGTTCGTGTTGAACGTGCAGTGAAAGAACGTTTGAGTTTGGCTGATATCGAAAACTTAATGCCGCAAGATTTAATCAATGCAAAACCTGTTTCTGCTGCTATTAAAGAATTTTTTGGTTCCAGTCAATTGTCGCAATTTATGGATCAAAATAATCCTTTTTCTGAAATTACTCATAAACGCCGTGTTTCTGCCTTAGGGCCTGGTGGTTTAACCCGTGAACGTGCTGGATTTGAAGTGCGTGACGTGCATCCCACCCATTATGGTCGTGTTTGTCCGATTGAAACACCTGAAGGTCCAAACATTGGTTTGATTAATTCATTGGCTGTTTATGCGCGAACCAATGAATATGGTTTTTTAGAAACGCCCTATCGTAAAGTAGTTGATGGTAAAGTCACTGATGAAGTTGATTATTTTCTGCAATTGAAGAAGGCGATTATATATTGCGCAGGCAAATGCCACGTTGATGAAAAAGGTCATATTATCTGATGATTTGGTTCCTGTGCCGATATAAAAATGAATTTACGTTGACAACTGCCGGACAAAGTCAATTATATGGATGTTTCGCCACAACAAATCGTTTCGGTTGCTGCTTCATTGATTCCTTTCTTAGAACATGACGATGCTAACCGTGCATTGATGGGTTCTAACATGCAACGTCAAGCGGTGCCGACATTAGACCGGAAAAACCTTTGGTTGGTACGGGTATGGAACGTATTGTTGCGATTGATTCAGGTGTGACCGTCGTTGCTAAACGTGGTGGTGTTGTTGATTCAGTTGATGCTTCGCGTATTGTGGTTCGTGTTGATGATGAAGAAACAGGTGCATGGTAGAAACGGGTGTTGATATTTATAATCTGACTAAATATTACCCGTTCTAATCAAGATACTTGTATTAATCAACGTCCATTGTGAATGTAGGCGATATGAGTCGAAGTAGGCGATGTGTTAGCAGATGGCCCTTCTACCGATATGGGTGAATTGGCTTTGGGGCAAAATTTATTAGTCGCCTTCATGCCTTGGAATGGTTACAACTTTGAAGATTCTATTTTAATTTCTGAACGAGTTGTGCAAGAAGATCGTTTTACCACTATTCATATTGAAGAATTAACCTGTATTGCGCGTGATACAAATTAGGCCAGAAGAAATTACTGCAGATATTCCTAATGTCGGTGAAAGTGCATTTCCAAACTGGATGAATCAGGTATTGTTTATATTGGTGCGGAAGTGAATGCTGGCGATATTCTGGTGGGTAAAGTGACACCAAAAGGTGAAACACAACTAACACCAGAAGAAAAACTATTGCGAGCGATTTTCGGTGAAAAAGCTTCCGATGTTAAAGATACTTCTTTGCGTGTTCCATCAGGTATGAATGGTACGGTGATCGACGTGCAAGTATTTACTCGCGAAGGTGTGAAAAAGATGCACGTGCGCTGGAAATTGAAGAAGATGAATTTGCAAAAGCTGCAAAAAGATTTAAATGATGAATTGCGTATTCGTGAAGAAGGATATTTATCAGCGTGTGAAGAAATTATTGTTGGACAAAGTCGCGAAGGCGGTCCAGCAAAATTGAAAGCAGGCACTAAAATTACTAAAGATTATTTAGCAAGAATTGCCACGTGAAAAATGGTTTGAAATTCGTTTTCGTGATGAAGAAGCTCAATCAACAATTAGAAGCAGCTGCAAGAGCAATTAAAAAATCTGCGTAAAGAATGCGAAAAAAGCTTAGAAGATAAACGTAAAAAATTAACTCAAGGTGATGATTTAGCACCTGGCGTTTTAAAAATTGTGAAAGTGTATCTGGCTGTTAAACGTCGTGTTCAACCTGGTGATAAAATGGCTGGTCGTCATGGAAATAAAGGTGTTATTTCTACGATTGTTCCTGTTGAAGATATGCCTTATTTGGAAGATGGTACACCTGTTGATATCGTGTTAAATCCATTAGGTGTGCCTTCGCGTATGAACGTGGACAAGTATTGGAAACCCATCTTAGGTTGGGCAGCAAAAGGCTTGGGCTTGAAAATTGGTGAAATGTTGGATAGCAACAGCCAACTGCCAAGAAATTACGCGAATTCTTAAAGACGATTTATGACGTGAGTAAGAACATAAAGATTGATCTTGATAGCATTGAACGATGACGAAGTGCTTGAGCTTGGCTGATAATCTACGCAGGCGGTGTGCCGATGGCAACACCGGTATTTGATGGTGCGAGCGAAGCAGAAATTAAAGCAATTGTTGAAATTGGCAGGATCTGCCTGAAAGTGGTCAAACCAATCTGTATGATGGACGTACAGGTGAACCGTTTGAACGACCTGTTACAGTGGGTTATATGTACATGTTGAAACTCAACCACTTGGTTGATGACAAAATGCATGCACGTTCAACTGGTTCTTACAGCTTAGTCACTCAGCAACCATTAGGTGGTAAAGCACAATTTGGTGGTCAACGCTTTGGGGAAATGGAAGTCTGGGCACTGGAAGCTTATGGTGCTGCTTATACCTTGCAAGAAATGTTAACTGTGAAATCAGATGATGTGAGCTGGTCGTACCAAGATGTATAAAAACATTGTGGATGGTGATCATCGAATGGAATCCAGGATGCCAGAATCCTTTAATGTGTTGGTTAAAGAAATTCGTTCATTGGGAATTAATATTGAACTTAGAAAACGAATAATTAAGCGCATGATTATGAAATCATTGTAGGCATAATTGGATAATCGCAATGATTTATGGGAGAATCACCTTGAAAGATTTACTTGAATCTAGTTAAACAACAAGATCAGCAGTTGAAGAATTTGATGCTATTCGTATTGGTCTTGCTTCGCCTGATATAATTCGTTCCTGGTCTTATGGTGAAGTTAAAAAACCAGAAACCATTAATTATCGTACCTTTAAACCAGAACGAGATGGTTTATTCTGTGCGAAAATTTTTGGACCTATTAAAGATTATGAATGTTTATGCGGTAAATATAAACGCTTGAAACACCGTGGTGTTGTTTGCGAAAAATGCGGTGTTGAAGTCACGCTTTGCCAAAGTACGTCGTGAACGCATGGGACATATTGAATTGGCAAGTCCTGTTGCACATATCTGGTTTTTAAAATCATTGCCTTCTCGTATTGGTTTATTGCTGGATATGACTTTGCGTGATATTGAACGCATTCTTTATTTCGAAGCTTATGTTGTGATTGATCCTGGCATGACGCACTTGAAAGAGGTCAATTGTTATCTGAAGAAGCTTATTTTGATGCATTGAAGAATATGGCGATGAATTTGATGCACGTAATGGGTGCAGAAGCCATTCAAGAATTATTGCGCGAAATTAATTTGGAAGAAGAAATTAAAAAATTCGTGAAGAATTACTCAACACCACTTCTGAAACCAAAATTAAAAAATTACTAAACGACTTAAAATTGATGGAAGCATTTCATTAGCTTCTGGCAATAAACCAGAATGGATGATTCTTGACGGTATTGCCTGTGTTGCCACCTGATTTACGTCCATTGGTTCCTTTGGATGGTGGACGTTTTGCAACTTCTGATTTAAATGATTTATATCGTCGTGTGATTAATCGTAATAATCGTTTGAAACGCTTATTAGATTTCAATGCGCCAGATATTATCGTGCGCAATGAAAAACGCATGTTGCAAGAATCTGTGGATGCCTTGTTGGATAATGGTCGTCGTGGCCGTGCTATTACAGGTTCTAATAAACGTCCGTTGAAATCTCTTGGCTGATATGATCAAAGGTAAACAAGGTCGTTTCCGTCAAAACTTATTAGGTAAACGTGTCGATTATTCTGGTCGTTCTGTGATTGTGGTTGGTCCTACATTGAGTTTGCATCAATGTGGTTTGCCGAAGAAAATGGCATTGGAATTATTTAAACCATTTATTTTTAGTAAATTACAATGCCGTGGTTTAGCTACCACTATTAAAGCTGCTAAGAAAATGGTGGAACGTGAAGAGCCAGAAGTCTGGGATATTTTAGAAGAAGTGATTCGTGAACATCCAGTTTTGTTAAACCGTGCACCAACTTTGCACCGTTTAGGTATTCAAGCATTTGAACCTGTGTTAATTGAAGGTAAAGCCATTCAATTGCATCCGTTAGTTTGTACTGCTTATAACGCCGACTTTGACGGTGACCAAATGGCTGTGCATGTTCCTTTAACTCTTGAAGCACAGTTAGAAGCACGTTCATTGATGATGTCTACTAATAATATTTTATCACCTGCGAATGGTGAACCTATTATTGTGCCTACTCAAGACGTGGTATTGGGTCTTTATTACTTGACTCGTGACACGCGTTAATGCGCAAAGGCGAAGGCATGATATTTGCTGATGTCGCAGAAGTGCATCGTGCTTATGAAAATAATGCAGTTGATATTACATGCCAAAATTAAAGTGCGTATTACAGAATACGTGATGAGCAGATGAATCGAAGAAATTATTCGTTGGTTGAAACCACTGTTGGTCGTGCTATTGTTATCGGAAATTTTGCCTAAAGGTTTGCCGTTTCAGTCTGATCAATCGAACGATGACTAAGAAAAGCAATTTCTACATTTATTGAATCTTGTTATCGTCAAGTTAGGTTTAAAAGAAACCGTTATTTTTGCTGATCAATTGATGTATACCGGTTTTCATTATGCAACTCGTTCTGGTGTTTCCATTGGTATGAATGATTTGGTTATTCCGAAAGAAAAAGTCGAGATTATTGACGCAGCAGAAGAATGAAGTTAATGAAATTGAAGCAGCAATTTGCTTCTGGTTTGGTGACCCAAGGTGAACGTTATAATAAAGTGTCGATATTTGGTCACGTACCAACGATCTAGTTGCTAAAGCGATGATGGAAGAAATTTCTACTGAAACAGTGATAGATGCAAAGGTAATAAAGTTAAACAAGAATCTTTTAACTCCATTTATATGATGGCTGATTCTGGCGCGCGAGGTTCTGCTGCTCAGATTCGTCAGCTAGCTGGTATGCGTGGTTTGATGGCAAAACCAGACGGTACGATTATTGAAACACCGATTACCGCAAATTTCCGTGAAGGTTTGAACGTATTGCAATACTTTATTTCTACCCACGGTGCGCGTAAAGGTTTGGCCGATACCGCATTAAAAACAGCAAACTCAGGTTATTTAACACGTCGTTTGGTCGATGTTGCACAAGATTGGTGATTACTGAAGATGATTGTGGAACCACGCAAGGCTTGATAATGCGTCCGCATATTGAAGGTGGTGATGTCGTTGAGCCATTGCGTGAACGTGTATTAGGTCGTGTGATTGTCCGATCAGTGTATGATCCTAAAACAAAAATGAAATTGTTACCGGCAGGGCACTTTGTTGGATGAAAAATGAGTTCAGAAACTCTTAGAAGAACACAATATTGATCGAGGTCAGAGTGCGTTCACCATTACTTGTGAATCCCGTTATGGTATTTGTGCACTGTGCTATGGTCGTGATTTAGCGCGTGGACATCTGGTCAATATTGGTGAAGCAGTCGGTGTTATTGCAGCACAATCCATTGGTGAACCAGGTACACAGTTAACCATGCGTACCTTCCATATCGGTGGCGCGGCGTCACG
>CAWHVV010000012.1:0-19718 GCA_963832945.1 uncultured Pseudomonadota bacterium | reverse complement strand
AAAATATTATCCTCAATTAAACCGGGCAATTTGCCCGGTCTTTCGGGCAATTTTCCCTATCACATAGGTCAACTTTCCCACTATAAATTACCTGTTTTAAATTATTTTTTACTGGCACACTGACGTCAATTCAATATTTTTATTTTTAAAAAAAATTGATCTGGAGTGTTTATGAAAGATAAAACTATTTCACTATTGATTGACGCTGTGATGAATAATCAGTTAAAGCAAGTCATTCAATTATTAAAGCGCGGCGTGAACCCCAATAGCTACGAAGACCCTATTCTACTTTATTCACCGTTGCATTACGCCGCCGCCCATAGCGGCGCGGAAATGGCGATCTTATTGTTAAAAGCAGGAGCCAATTTAGAAGCCAAAGACAGGGATGGCGATACGCCATTACAGAAAGCCTGGTTATTTCATAATATCCATTTTATTCAGGCTATCAGCAACATCCATGCGGAAAAAACTCCTGATCTTAATTCATAAAAGAGGCAAACAATGAACATATTTCAAAAGAAAAAATTATGCAAGCCAATCTGTGTAGGAGTAGCGGTTATACTGGTTTCTACGTTGACCTCGATTTCCTGGGCGAAAACTTCCCCTTTGATTCAAACGGGTCGCTATCTTACTGTGAATAATCAGATACCCGTCGAACAGTTGGATTTATTATCGCCGATCATTCAGGTTCATTTTCTATCAGACATTAAGACGGTGGGTGACGCCATCACCGATGTCTTGCGATACAGCGGTTACGCGCTGGTCGAAACCAGTCAGCAAACCCGTGATTTACAGAATACGCTGAAAAAACCGCTGCCATTCATGCAGCGTGATTTAGGGCCATTATCTTTACGACAAATTTTAACTTTATTAATTGGCCCCGCTTTTCATTTAATCGTTGATCCGCTCAATCGAACGGTTGATTTTCAAACGAAATCTCAATTTACAGCTATCACCCAATAAGGATTTTTTATGACAGTATGGTTTTTCAAACAAAATAAAGAAATTCTGGCGACACTAGAACCTTCTGATACCCGTCTATCGGGTCAACCTAACTGGAAGGTACTGTGTCTTAAAACATTGCCGCATTTGACCTTAATAACCCTGTTTTTCGGCTCTGGCTTTCTTCGTAAAACATGAAACCACACAGATAAAATTAATTTCACACGTTTCGACAGAACGCGAAGCCGAAATTTTATCGACACTCAATGATCTGCAATCGCAAATTAACAGTATTAAAGCCGATCATGAGCAAATCAAAGCAATGAAAGAAACCGTCACTCGCCTGGAACGTACAGCGGCCACGGAGGAATCCATCTCTGGTTTAGCGAAGGCAACGCAATTACAACGAATTTCCGACCAACTCCAACAATTAGAGAAAAGACAGCCTTCTAAAAAAACTGCTTTTCTTCGGAAAAAACACGCTCATTCATCCAGATCTGTGAAAGCTTCATTACCCTTCAGCATTAAATCACTGGATATGATGGCAGGGCAACCTTTCGTTTCGGTTGAATATCAACAAAACACATTACCCCTGCGCATCAACGATAATCTGGCCGATTGGAAAGTCATTAAAATAGACATGACAGCAGGCGTGTCACTCTGGGAGAACCTGAAAACACGTCGCCGCATGACTGTTGCTGTATCGAGGACGTTATATGCATAAACAACAGCTTAAAATCAGCGGTTTTTTATGTCTCATCCTGGCTGGATTTTTGTTTTACTGCTTATCCATCCATGCCGCCGAGGTTGAAAATTCGCAGGAAATCAGTTCACTCGTTCGCACCACGCCTTCAGTGAACACACTGCCGGGAACCGCACAGGATTGGGGATTATCGGAAACGGAGTGGACGAATTATTTAAAACTCATGCAAGGCCAAAACGGTCTTTGGTATCCGCAACTCTCTCCGGCAGCAGTACTTGGCTTAAATGCTACCACCGATAAAGAACGTCAGCATTTTGCCGAAATCGAGGCACGCCAGGAACACGACAAAGTGGCTCGTGAACTGACCTTTAATCATGCGGTGTATGTGGCGTTAAGACAGTTGTATTCGGCGGAACCCATTATTCAGCCTTTCGATAAATCACCCTTTAATCCTCATCATCGGAGTCAGCCATGAGCGAAACAAAAACCGCTGCCGCTCAATCTCCGGCAAAACCATCCGGCTTATTGGGGTCAATCACTACCTGCCTCACCACGACATTTTTTATCGTGGTGGCTGCCTGGTGCTTTTTAAGTGCAGTAGAAGGCTGGCGTAGCCTGCATCAACACCGTGTCGAGGCGTCATTAAATCGGATAGATGCCTTGCTGACGATTCATTCGTGGGTATCGCCGCCCGCCTGGGTCAATCAAGTTCAGGCTTATTATACACACTGGCGCACATCAGCGATGCAAAACGAAACGGCCTGCCTGAATGATCTGTCGGCTATTTCTCAGGGATTCTTTCAGTTTCACGGCGACTCTTCATCACCTGAACATAATCCCTTCGCCAAAAAATTTACCCAAACCTGCTCGATCATGAAAGGCCAGATACTCCCCTTGTTGAGTGGTATGCTCGCCGTGGTGTTGAAGCGGTTTTGGGTGTTTATCATGGCGTTACCGTTATTTTTACTGAGCCTCATTTTAGGTTTTGTCGATGGACTAGTCCAGCGCGATATCCGTAAATTCAAGGGCGCGCGGGAAAGCACTTTATTATTTCACAAAATTAAACGCAGTGGCGCTGCCCTTTTTTTCCTGCCGTTATTCGCTTATTTCGCCTGGCTATCGCCGGTATCACCCGCCTGGTTTTTCGTGCCAATGGCCGTGGCTTTAGGATTATGGCTCACGTTCAGCGTGCGGTTTTTCAAGAAATATGTATAGGTGCAATCGCATGAAAAAAATGAAAAATAAATTATTCAAAAATAAAGGTTGTCTGATGACAGTCTTGTTGATCGGAATATTTCAATCCGCAATGGCTTCTCCTGAACAGGAGCGCGTGTACCTCCTGCAACTGATTCATCAAATCGACGCGATGAAGCCCACGCTATTAGCTGCTCAACAAGAGCAATCCAAAACCGCGCGGGTTCAGTTTCATTATACATCGTATCAGGATGCCCAAAATCAGAAACATAATGGGGTCTACGAAGATTTACAAGCAATTCGCGCTGGAATTGAAGAAAAAATAAAAAACAATGCAAGTGAACCCCGAACACCTGAAATGATCAGTGGGGATTACAGGGACAAGGTAAATCAGGGGCCTACACCATGAATGAAACCGCCCTTCATGCCTGGGAAATGGCAGCGGGTGTGACAGCCTCCGAAGCCAGTATCACGATACGCACCTTATTGATCGTCATGGTGGTGATCTGGGCGGCGTGGTTTATTTATGGTGAGCTTCATCATTTTCGTCATCATGACATTGATCTGTATGACGTGTTACGCAAGAACTTGCGGGTTTTATGGGTGGTCAGTATCACCGTGGTACTGATCTTTATGAGTTAAATGCAGTCACTGAGGATTATAGTCCGCTGAACACCATGACGGAAACACGGCGCAGTGATGGAAACCTTGGAAAGAACAGCGAGACGCTTCAGTGGCTGCATTTTTTTAAGAGTGAATGAAGGAGTATACAAAATGTTGAGACGAATGATACGCCAAGTCAGGCACGGCCTATTATGGTGGAGCGTTTTTTATAGTGTGTCGCTACCGGCCTGGGCGGATTTACCCACCCCACCGAGTGGCGATGTGGCTAACGGCAATAATGACTGGATTGATGTCGGCGGCAGCCTGGCCTACAAGAGTTTGCGCTATAGCTGCATGATCGTCGGCGCAATGGTGCTGATCGGCGCAGCCTTTGGTATCGCCAAAGCCTATCACACCTCCCAGGAAAAACAGGAACTCGGCCATTTTTTCAAGCATGGCGCGGTAGCGGTGGCCGCTGCCGCCATCGGATTGGGTTTGATCTATGGCGGTTATAGCATCATTCCAAGCGTATAAAAAAAGGGAAAATATGAACCTCACGCACATTAATCACAAAATGCCGATCTACAAAGATTGCACGCTGTTTGAATTACTGATGGTCAGCCTGTCGAGTATTGATTCTCGGTGGGTAGTGGCTTATCGTTGGTGACTCGATTGTTATTCGGTTATGCGTCTATTGGTATCGCTATCATTTTATTGTCGTTTGTGCATATTTCACGATTCTTTCTAGGAGTCTGTCGGAATGATGGCACTGGAAATAAAATTATTTCAAAAAACCAATACGCCCAAATTATATATGGTTAATTGAAAAAAATTTGAGAAGATTTTTAGTACTGTTATATAAATTTTCGAAAAACACCACTTACCTGTTCTTTATTTATGCTCCATTGACTGCAATTTGATGCAATCTTTTGATATTCCAGGCAGTAGCCATTAATTTCCATTCACCTTTTGCCTTCTCGAACCCCCTTAACATGAACTGTCGAAAGCCCATAACCTGTTTGATAATACCAAAAACAGGTTCCACCGTTGATTTTCGTTTCGCATACAGTTTTTTACCTTCCTGTGTTTTTAATCGGTGTGAAGCACGTTCTGCAGTCGTTGCATTTTCTCCCAGTGGCTCTGGCTCACCAAAACGTTCCGCGGGAGATGGATGGTGTTTTTCACGTTTCTCTGCGATCAATGGATTTATCCCCTCTGCCAGGCACGCCTCAATATTGGCCGCGCTGTGGTAACCCGTATCCGCTAAAAGATCTTTAACCACGGCAACGGATTCTGGCAGTTTCTGTAATTCCTCAATGGCAGGAATAATTTCTTTTTTATCATTAGTATTAATACTGACATGCGCAGCAACAATGAGCAGGCTATCAATATCTACACCGGCCTGAGCATTATAAGATTGTTCAAAACCACCGTCGCTCACTTTCATAATTCGGGACTCTTCATCCGTCAGATTTACCTGATCTTTATCCAGTGGTTCAGCCGATGGGGCGGCAGGTGATTTTCCTTTGGGTGACTGGCCACTATTTTTGATTTCTTCCCGCTTTTTCACCTTCAGATCGTATTCCTCTTTTTCACGCGCGTAGCGTTCCTGCGCCCTGGCTGCTATCTTTTTTTTCGCTTCATCTATCGCTTTTAAACGATTTTCACGACGGGTAATTTCTTCAGGAATATTGACTCCCTTATCTTCATTGTCAGTCTGATTGACTCTCTCTGCCTCCCGGAGTAAATCTCTTATTTCGGCTTTTAATTGCTCCTCCAATTTATTCGCATAGCCCCACGATAATGCTTTGTGTTTGCTTGCATTTGCCTTCACTTTTGTTCCATCCAGGCTAATACTTCCCACTTTCCGGATACCCATTTCACCGGCAATCACCAGTATCTGTAAAAATATTTTTTCCAGTTGCGGGAGAAATCGATTTCTAAAGTCGGCGATAGTGTCGTGATCCGGGTGCTGGTTAGCGGCAATATAGCGGAATGCCAAAGACTCCCTTGTGGCTGCTTCAATTTTACGACTCGAAAAAACACCCGTCATATAGCCGTAAAACAATAAACCGATCAAAATTTCGGGCGCATAGGCTTTAGCCCCACCCAGTGAATAACGTTGCTTAATTTCAGAAAGATCCAGCTTCTCAACGATGTCGACAACAAAATAAGCTAAATGATTTTTAGGAAGCCAATCCGTAATGGATGGCGGCAAAAGATAGTCCGTGTCTCTATCATAACTTTTAAAAACAGATGTCATCATCGCTCCACACAGTGATTAATATGAATAATTATATCGATTTAATTTTTAAAAATCAATGAGTTATTTTTATTTTTTGGTCGTTTTTTAATGACGTGAGCCAACTGTTTTTTAGAGAGGGGGAATCTGTTGTCCTTGCTGCCGAAAAAAATCTTTGCCCAAGGTTCTTTTGGGTTAATCAAGGAAAAGTCCGACAGACTCCTAGGCCGATTGCAAAAACTCAAAGTGGGAAAACCCTACGGATATTATTTTCATCTGTTTTTAAAACACATTGCTCTGGGGTCACTGACACAACATTTCTGGCAAACCCCTTACCTAATGCGAGAAGGCCGCTGGTCGGTCAGGAGGACACATGCCACATTTTAATGCCTGGAAAAAAGAAGACCGTGATCTGGTGTTGATTCGCACTCTGCGCGGTGGTATTGGACTGATGTTTGTATTGTGCGTCATTTTGGCCGCTGGCTGGATGACCGCGCCCTCTCATCTGCGGATTTATATCCCACCCGATATTTCTAATGGCGCAACCATTAAAGTTTCAGAAGTACCGAATTCTTTAATTTATAGTTTCGCGTATGAACTCTGGCAGGAAATTAATTATTGGCCGGAAGATTCAGGGCTAAATTACGCTAAAAATATTAAATCCTATGCGGCTTATTTAACGCCCGGATTTCAGCAATCCTTATTGCAGGAACTGACTGAACTGAAAGCCACCGGGCAGTTGCAGCGTCAACGCTTTATGCAGGGGATTTCCGGCGCGGCTTACTCTCCTGAAAATGTCAAAAAAATTGGTGCGGATACCTGGGAAGTTAATCTCAGTGTACGTCTGATGGAATTCAAGAATAACCAGCCGGTCAAGGATGTGGAAATACTCTATCCCCTGAAAGTGACACGCCGGGAAGTCTCGCACAACGATAACCCGTATGGATTGGCGTTGGCTGGATTTATGACGCCACCCGTGCGTGGGAAAACTTATATTTAATCTAACAAAGGTTCAACAGAGTTGTTGATCATGAACAGAGGAGTGAAGCAGTGATGCAATTAACAAAAAACAAAAAAAAAGCAATAAAACGTTATTTACTATTGGCATTGGCTCATTTTTTGATGATTGGGGGCGTTTTGATGTTTGTGTGCAGTACTTTTTCATTCGCTTGGGCAAAACCCCCAATTCCTGTGGATGCGCTGAAACTCAGTGTGCAAGATGAAGAGGTATTACGTGCTGCGGTCTTACCTACTCAAACGAAAACCGTTGCCCATTGGGTTTGGCGAGAGAATCCACTGTCATTGACGTTACCGCTGAATCAAGAAAAACGCCTGATTTTTCCTGAACCGGTACAGGTAGATGTCAATGGCCAATTGACGACCGATCAATTACACGTCATCAATGACCATCAAAGCGTTTATTTGACTGCGCTAAAATCATTTGAACAAAAAACCCGACTTGTATATCACGCTCAAAAGCAGTCATCAAATTATTTTTTTGGATGTGATGACCGATGATCATGCCAGCAATGACATGGTACCCACAGCCGACGTGATTAAAATCGGGGTAGCAACCCATCAGCAGCCTTTATCCAACCCTGCGATGGCAGAAAATGATTCGCCTGATTATCAAAACCTGACAATGATCTCTGCGGAAAACATCCTCCTATCCGTACAATACCGCTTCATCACACTCTGCCGATGAATGGGTACAAGACGTGCGATGGGCCTGGCAACAACTCTATGCGCCTGCTTATCTGTTATCGAATAATTTCGATTTTAACCGTTCGCCCATGCACACGGAATTTTGGATATCGGGCTTATTTTACAGTGATGCCGTATTTGCCCATCCACTGGCGTCCTGGATTCGAGGCGATACGGTAATCACTGCCATCGAGCTGCGTAACCCCTACCCTCATCTCACCACGCTGGATTTAGCACATGATCTTTGTGGACATTGGCTCGCCGCGATGGTGTATCCCCGTGAGGTTCTACAACCCACAGGTCAGAAACCAGCGGATAACACCACCTTATTTTTAATTTCCAATGATTCGTTTGAACAGGCTTTAGGAGACTGTCATCATGGCCGCGCATAAAACCAATCCGTTATTGAAATGGAGTGTTGCATCAGGTTTAGTCCTTTTTGTTGGGTTGATTTGGTATCTCTTTTCTCATCATCCTGCAACATCCCCTCGTCAAAAAATCGGTGATGACTTCATCGCATACCGTGGTGAATACCGCCTCGCAAGACAGCGCGGCGGAATCATTAGATACGTTGACGGTGCAATGGTCATCGACCGAACAGCGTGTCAAAGCCATTGTGGAAGATAACACCAAACTTCAACAGGACAATAAAACTTTATTACAGCAATTACAGGATAAAACCGATAAAAATACCACCATGCTAACTACCACAGTTACGCAACTACAATCACAGATAGCGGCATTGACGACTCATTCCGCACCGGAAAATTCATCGACAGAACTCGCACAACCTATTCAGTCCGTACCCGAATTGGCCGAATCACTGCACGGCAATTCCCCTTCATCAAAATTAGAAAAAAATACCAACGGTAATGATCAATCTCATACGGCTCTAACGCCAAAACCGGTTTACACGATTCCTGCCAATGCCACTGCGGTACAAAACCGGTTGATGACCGCATTGGTGGGGCGCATTCCCGTTAAGGGCGTTGTGACCGACCCTTATCCTTTTAAAATTGTTTTTTCCGATGACACCCTGGCGGCGAATGGATTGCGCGTACCCAATTTACGCCAGATGATCGTCAGCGGCTACACAGAAGGCGATCTTAATCTGGTGAGTGTGCGTGGCTGGGTGACTTCCCTCACGTTTGTTTTTAATGACGGCACAATTTCAACCACAACCTCGAATGACAATAATATTGGCCGCTATACCAAAGAAAACGCATTGGGCTATTTATCGGATGCCACCGGCAATCCATTTATTCGCGGCAAATTCATCACCAATGCTCCGGCATACGTTGGCATCAACGTTGCTCTGGGTGCGGCACAAGGCGCAGCGAACGCTTTTGCGCAATCGCAAACGACATCGAATATTGGCAGTACCGGTAACAGCACCGCTTCCGTCACTGGTTCGATGGGCGCATTTGTCGCCGGGCAATCCGCCAACAATGCGATGGGGCAAGTACAACAGTGGTGGCATGACCGCGAAGAACAAACGTTTGACGCTGTGTATGTACCGACCGTAGACCCCAAAAATAACCATTCACAAACCGTTGTCGTTAATTTCGCGAAAGAAATCCATATTGATTATGACCAGCAAGGGAGGAAAATTGTGTATGAACAAAAAAATAATTCTGTCAGGACTACTGATCTCGATTAGCAGTCTTTTGACTGCGGCCTGTTCGCACGTTGCCGGTAATATCATTCCCGACAACGGGCCAACGATGGAAAATATTTATGACGATTTGGGTGATCCCACTGCAACAGCAAATAACGATGCTGTCAAACACTTCACGAACACATCTCCTACCGTGAAGTCACGTCAATTGGCTGCCCATTCGAGCAGTCTATTGCCGTCAAGCGTGGGTTCACCCACCTTTTCCTTACTCGATAATCCAGAGCTGAAACTCTATATTTTCCCACATCTGGCCGGGGCAGAAATGCTGCCCATCCCCGGTTATTGGACAGCGTTTTCCGCTTATCCCCGAAATTATTACGCCCTCCCCTTAACGGCCAATGAATTTAACGGGGAGAAATTTCATTCATGAAAACCATCTTCTCATTTCTATCGGATAAAAAATCTCTCCCAAAAAAACCACCGATGATTTCTGTTGCCGACATTGAGCGGGGTTATCAAAAACATCCTTCACTGGCACGTTATTTGCCCTGGCGGGATTATGACGAGAAACATAAGCTATTTTTACTCGAAGATAACGCGAGCCTGGGCGTAGGTTTTGAAATCACACCGCTGCCCTGCGAAGCGCGCCCAGCGATCATGATGGAAAAAATCGCTCAAGCCTTTAAGGAATCCATACAAAACGCCATTCCTCAAGAAAAACAATCCCCCTGGATTTTGCAGGCGTTTGTGATGCGGGAACCATCCTTAACACCGTTGATGCAAACCGTTCAGGCGGCCATTGAACCCG
Source organism: uncultured Pseudomonadota bacterium (assembly GCA_963832945.1). Taxonomy (GTDB): domain Bacteria; phylum Pseudomonadota; class Gammaproteobacteria; order Coxiellales; family Coxiellaceae; genus JAFEDN01. Next base: position 9,904 of record CAWHVV010000012.1, on the reverse strand, counting down.
AACGGCATTCCGAGCCTTTAGTGCAGGCCCACCTCGCCACTTTAAAATCCCATCTGGATTATGTCAGCCGACCGGAAGGTATTTTTGTGGACAGCCAGGTCACGCAACAGGTATTTCGTGGCGGCGTCTGGCGGGTATTTGTTTTTTTATATCGGCGCGAAACAGATAAAAAATCATCGCACGCTTCACGAGAAAAAAAGCAAAAAACCCGTCAATTGAATGGGGAAGAGATTAAAAAAATTTCCCGCAAGTTGAGTGATCAATGGCGTGCCTGTGGATTGGGTGTCAAAAAATTAACGCCAGAAGCTTTTTTTCAATGGATGATCAAGTGGTTGAATCCTAAAAAAAGTGCTGAATCAGGAATTTATTTTTCCGGCGGCGGGACATCAACCGATGGGATGGGATTTTTCCGAGCAGTTATTTTTTTCCACCCCGGAATCGTTTACCAAAGGATGGCTGTTTGATGGGCTACCCCATCAGGTGATGACCATTCAGGGCATGAGCGCCGACCCGATCATCGGGCATTTAAGCGCCGAACGCCGACGGGAAACCGATGATAAAGTCTTTCATTTACTCGACCGTTTGCCCGAAGGCAGTATTTTCTCGATGGCGATAGTCAATCAGGCGCAAAGCGAGGTGGAGTATCATTTGAAATCCGTCCGCGATAGCGCGGTAGGACGCCATGCGCAGGCCCTCAAAGTCAAAGAGCAAGTAGATGTGGCTGAACATGCCATCGCGAATAACGATCCTCTCTTCCCATTGGTCATGGCTGTTTATATTCGCGGCAAAGACCTGGAACAATTGAAAGACCGGGAAGCACAGGTGGCTACCCTGCTCAATAATAACGGTATTAAAGTCATTACCGATGATGAGCTTTATCCCATAGATGCTTATTTACGTTATTTACCGATGTGCTACGATTTTGAAAAAGATAAAAAATATCATTACCGTTCTCAATACATGACGCTCGGTGATATTGCCAAACTCTTGCCTTTTTATGGTCGCAGTCGCGGTACACCAAATCCCGGTATGATCATGTTTAATCGCGGTGGCGAACCGTGGCTGTATGATCTGTTTCAGGATAAAACCAAAAACGCCCACTTTTTATTGCTGGGTGAAACCGGCACGGGAAAATCCAATACTCTCAATTTTCTGGTGATGCACGCTCTGGCGATGTATAAACCCCGATTTTTCATTATCGAAGCTGGTGGTTCTTTTGATTTACTCGCCGATTATTGCGCCAGCCTGGGTTTAAGCGTCAATAAAGTGAAAATTAATCCAGCGCATCCAGTGTCATTAAATCCATTTGCGGCGGGATTACAAGTTCTCGATCAGATCGAAGCCCTGGAAGCCGCACAACGCACACAATGGATGATGACCACCGAAGCACGATTATCGCAGGAAACCGGGGAAAATACTGAAGAAGATGAGGATGACATCGACGATCACGCTGAAAGCCGCGATATCCTCGGTGAAATGGTGCTGGCGGCGTTGGTGATGATTACCGGCGGCGAACCGAAGGAAGAAGATCGTATCCGCCGTGCCGACCGCATGTTGATTATGGACGCGATTATTTTGGCAGCGGAAACGGTACGCAAAGCCGGACGCCCGCAAATGATCGCGGCGGATATTGTCGCGGCCTTTGAGCAATTCGCCGAACGCTGCGACCCGCAACGCGATCTGCTGCAATGCCAGAAAATCCGCGAGATGATGAGCAGTCTACGCTATTTTATCAAAGACCCCACGATCAGCCAGTTCCTCAATCAACCGGGCGATCCCTGGCCTTTGGCCGATGTCACGGTCGTGGATTTTGGATTATTTGCGCAGGAAGGCTATGAAGCCCCGCGCGCCATTGCCTTTGCCGGAGTGGTCAGCAAAATCCTGACCCTGGCAGAAGCCAATCAATACAGTCATCGCCCGATTGTGACGATCTTCGATGAAAACCATCTCTTCAGTAAACTCCCTTTATTAGCGTCTATTCAAACCCGCATTGCCAAAATGGGGCGAAAATTAGGGTTGTGGCTGTGGGTAGCCACCCAAAATCTCAAGGATTTTGCCGATGAATCGCGCAAAATGCTTTCCTTACTGGAAACCTGGATGTGTCTGGCCTTACCGCCCGATGAAATTGAACAGATCGAGCGATTTAAAACCTTGACCGAAGAACAGCGCGCTTTGTTTTTATCGGCGCGCAAGGAAAAAGGCAAATATACCGAAGGCGTCCTTCTCAGTCCCCGATTACAAGGACTGTTTCGCAATGTGCCGCCCCGGTTGTATTTGGCGATGGCCGCGACCGAACAGGTGGAAAAACATCAGCGCCGGTTACTCATGAAAAAGCTGAAAAAATCCGAGATGGATGCCGTCAAATACATTGCCCTGAAGATGATGGAAAAACCCACGGAGGAATTAAGCGATGAATAAACCCGATTTTAAAAAAAATCCTTCCTTAAATCCTGACAAAAAATGTGTGAAATCCTGGCGCGTCTTCATGTGTTTATGGTTACTGACTTCTCCCGCCTTTTCCAGCACTAATAGTGCGGAAATTATTGCGGGAACGATGGCTGGATTGCCCGCCTGTTTACATTATGAAATCAAAGGCGCTTGTTTCTGGCTAAACGCCACGGGAAGTATCATCACCACGCCGTATGTGCAACATTACTTACCCGATGCGGTGGTCAGCGTGTTTAATGAACCAGGCGATAATCCCTGGTTGGAAATGAATGTCACTCTTGATACGGTTGCCGCTGAAGCGCAAGTGGGTTTAATTTCAGTCGTGACCGGCGGCATGATCGCCGGCGGCGGTCAACACAGTTTTCATCAACCAATGGAACAGCATGTTTTTTTCAAAGAAGCCGATGTGATTGGCAACCCCGCCATCGCCACACTACCCACCACGCCGGTGTTATTGTCGTCAGCAGCGATACCTTTACAACCCTATTTTCAATCCATGCTCGACAGTGTGCTGTGGCGAGGATTTCCGCCGCTAGCGATACCTGAACAAGCGATGGCTTATGGGGAAGATATCACGCATACCGTTGGCAAAGGAACCACCGTGTGGGCTGGAGCCTACCCCTTTGAAGGTAAGGTGATTACCGGTAACGATGCCAAAGCCGCCGCCGTCATCGCTCAACGCGCCAGCCAATTACTGACCGCTTCCAATTCCTGGGGACATTTACATCAACCGTTACCCACGGTTTGTGGTACGGAATGCACTGCGGCGGTGATTAAAGAAAATAACAATCAAACACAATTTCAACTGATTTACCCCACATTAGAAACCAGTTGCAGGGTATTCGGTCAATCGTCCAATTACGGAGAACACGTGACTACGCCCGCGCAGGGTGCGTATGTGTGGGTATTGTGGCGGCAATATCAGGGCTGCATTCCTGCACCAGGCAGCATTTTTATAGATAAAGTGGTGGTTTAAATGATGATGAAGACCAAGGAAATGTTTAAAACAATCAACCGATGGGGAGTGGAATTTATGACATCATTGGATAATAAAACGAAACGACAAAAACGATTACAACAAAAGAAACAGGATAAACAAAAAAAGCAGAAAAATAAACGATCAAAAAAATTATCGGCCTCTCCCACGGTTTTAAAAAAAGAACACCGCCGATTAGGCCAATCCTATTTTCGCTTTACCCGCAAAAAATCGCGGAAAAAGCTGTGGTGCTTTTTAATTGGTTTAACGCCTCTCATGGCTGGGGCATCCAGCATTATTCCCACCGGGGACAATATGAGTCATTTTTATTATCAAATGGGTGGCGGCAGTGATTATACGTTACCGGCGGCTCCCTACTCATCACCGATTGATTTATCCGTGCAGGCAAATTTAGGGCTGGGGAATCAGTGCGGCATGTATAACCCCGCTATTTCTATCAGCAATACGCTCAACGATCTGGCAGACAGTGTGAATAATCTCACGGAAAGCCTGATTGCGAACGCGACTGGCAGCCTGGCGGAAATGCCGATGTATTTTTTAGCGTTAGCGAATCCGACATTGTACAATCTGCTGAATAATTCACTGATTAGTGCGCACACGATTATTGATGCTTCCGTGAAATCCTGCCAGGAAACCAAAAATCAGATCGCACAAGGGAAAAATCCCTACGAAGATTGGGCAACCCTCTCTATTGGAGACTCCTGGAAATCGCATTTATCACTGACCGCCACGGGGGATGAAGACATCAATGCCGCCAATGAAACCATCACCCAAGACGCTGGGAACGATGGCGTGATATGGGTGCAGGGAAAATCTTTCAGCGATGGTTCCCTGCATGCTGCCGGTAAAAACCAACCCCCCGTTCATGTCATTGCCGATACTTCTAAAGCCGGTTACAACGCGCTATTGAATCGGGATTTAACCAGTGATCAAGCTGCCCCTGGCAACAGCGATCTGGCAACTCAATTTCCAACACCCGCCGATGCAGTCACCTGGATCACCAGTGTGTTAGGAGATCAGAACATCACCACGTGTACAGATTCAAGCTGTAAAGCAGGACAAGGCACGGTGGCGGGTCGTGGTTTATTACCCTGGATGACGATCTGCACCACGCAAAATAATAATGATTGTGTGGATACCCTCAACCAACGCTTACAAGCCTTAATTTCCGGGTCAGCCTCTTTGAGCAAAGACAATCTACTGGCGGTTTCCGCCAACGATTTAGTGATTAGTCCGGCGGCCATTCATGCGTTACAAAGTATGGATATCTCCCAACAAGGTATTGTCACGCATAAACTGGCTCAGGAAATTGCCCTGCAACGCTTGATGGAAAAAGCGCTCATGGCGCGCGATATCTTACAAATAGGCCGACAAACGCCGCCGATTGCTGTCAATCGCCCCGCTCAATTTATTTTGCAGGATAAAATGACGGTTTTAGACAGTGAATTACGTTCACTCAGTTTTGAAGCGCAGGTTCGCAAGCAAATGATGTCAGACACATTGTTGAACATCCTGAATTACTCCAACGGCCAACAAGGTCAGGCGTTTGGCGTTGGCCAGATCAACAATGCTCAACCTCTCATGGAAAACGGCGCGATTCCCGTTCATTCACAGGGAGGGCATTAAGATGACATTAGGTGTTCAATCTTATCCTGAATTATACACCACCCTACTCGGCTGGCAGTTATACGATGAAATCTGGGATTTGCTGTCGCAAACCGGACTGGCGTTTCTGCCATTTATCGGTATAGTGCTGCGTAATATTACTCATCCCTATACGTCACAAGAAACCAAAGATGCGGGGAGTACTTCATTACGGCGCATGGAAGTGGATTTTATCAGCGCGTTATTATTTATTTTCTTTGCGGTTTCTCCGGCTTTGACGCTTGACCCAACTGTGCTTTACTACACGCCGTTGTGTCAAACCAACGGCCAATCCAGTACGTATCATCCCGGCAATACGGGTACGACATATGATCAAGCATTTACTGTCCCCACGGGCGATATTCGCGTACCGATCTGGTGGTATGCTGTCATTGCATTTTCTGAAGGAATCACTTCCGGTGCAAATACACTCATTGCGTGCGCGCCCGATTTGCGCAAAATGACTTCTCAGGTCGATATGGCTAAAATTACCGATCCCGAACTCAAGCAGCAAGTACAGGAATTTGAGCAGGAATGTTTTATTCCAGCACGCACTCAATATTTGGCCGATACCCATAACAACAGTGCAACCCTTGCACCCATTCAAGCGGCGATTACCGAGTACGGCGCAAATGATACCGAATGGCCGGGTTCGCATGGATTTTCACAAACCTATTATCAGAATTTAACTGCGGGACAACCCGTGAAAGGTTTTCCCTATAATGCCGCTCAGGATATCAATGCGGATACCAATACCGACCATCCACCCGCTTATGGCACGCCTTCCTGTGATGTGTGGTGGAATGACCCGCAAACTGGTTTAAAAAATCGGCTAGAAGCCGTCATGCCAGTGGGTTTTTGGGATGAATTTTCCAGCACAATTAATGACGACATATCTCAAGACGATCTGCTGAAAAAAATTATTTTTAATAGTCAAACCGGTTATGACAAAGCCAGCGATATGGTGGGTGATATCGGTTACTCTCATGTGGCTACCGCATTAGGCACATGGTTCCATCAAGCGGAACAATATCCAAAATTATATGCTACGGAAGAATCTGCCCCAATTATTCAAGCATTATTACTCTTGATGGTTTACACATTTTTACCATTGGCTTTGGTATTCACCAGCTATCGAGCCGGAAGTTTTATTTCTGCGGCAATTATTATTTTTTCATTGATTTTCTGGACGTTTATCTGGCATTTGTGAGTTGGACGGATTCAGCGTTGATGACAGCTTTGTATGGTGATAGTTGGTTTTCGCATCAATCACCGAACGCAACATTAGTAGATATGATGGTTGGTGTACTGATTATTGTCGCGCCATTATTTTGGTTTAGTTTTATGGGGTCAATGGGATAGCCAATCGGTAGTTTGGTTTCTTGGCATTTAATAGCTTAAATAATCCTTCTCAAAGAGCAGTAAAGAGCAAGATTATAAATGAATAAAAGATGGTTTAAGAAATTATAGGAGTTAAAAAATAAATCATATTTAAACATTATGATTAACGCTGTCTTGGAGGGTTGAGGATCAATAAACTGTTGGATTTTGTGCATACAATTCTTCATTAATATCAGGGTGCTTTTCTTCATGTTCGATATTTAAGGCAGCCATACTAAATAAATATAAGGGAATTTTAATTAAAAAAATAAAAATTCTAAATAAAAGAGAACGGGGTTTTTTATACATTTTTGTCTTTTCATAAAACATCCTTGAGGAGGAAAAAATATGCGCATCATAACTGGTTGTAAAAATATATTCCTAAAGTTAGTTAAAGTATGGGGCATGATTACGCTCTTTCTTGTCCCAATTTTGGGACTATTGATTGTCTACCCAAACCTGATACCCCACTTAAACGATATTATCTCACAACATTGGCTCATATGCACTGTTTTTAGATGGTGTATAGTGATGGGTATTTATTACATAGGGTCTATTTACGCACAAAAACTCGGCCAAAAAAGGTATTGGTCACTTGAGCGAATAAAGCACTGGACAAAAACACGCAACAAGCTTATGACCTGCTTTATTTTACTTGAATTCATCCTCATGGGCGAAAGATTGACTCCCATCATCTTAAACTTTTGGAAATCTTAATGTCGTTACAAAAACCACTGGAAGGATTATTGCGACCACCGCTGGAATGGTATACCACCAGTACAGCGGCCATGAGTGGATTATTCTGTTTCCTTGAACCCCGGCTATTTTGGCCGGATGATCTGTTGACTTACCCGCTGTCGTTTTTGTTATTGGCGGGTAGTCTTTTGCGGTTTAAACAGGGTTATCGAGTCTGGCGTTATCAACGTCAACTGAAACGAATGCCTGCCTATACCATGAATTCCACGCAATTGCCGGTCAGTGGTAAAACTCTATTTTTAGGTAAAGGTTTTTTATGGACGACCGAACACACCCAGCGATTGCGGGATTTGGATTTAGACTATAATTTGCATTACAAACAACCTTCCCGTCTCAAACAATGGGCGCGACATCAAGAAGTCGCCTTGGAAAATCAATCCAACCATTTGAAAAAATTATCTCACTTATTGTCGAAAGACCATTCCTGGAATCTCTTTCGCCCCTATCCTCCGGTGGGTGGTCAAGCCTGTCTTCATGGCGTGGCAGAACGGGAAGACAATATCGCTATTCCCTTATCCGAGAGAGCCAGTCATCTGGTGGTGGTTGGATTACCGGGCATGGGCAAAACCCGCTTCGCAGAAATTCTCATTGGCCAGGATATTCGCCGTGGTGATGTGGTCATTGTCCTCGACCCCAAAGGGGATGCGGAATTACTCAAGCGTATCGTCATCGAAGCGCAAATTGCCGGGCGCGAGCAGGATTTATTGGTTTTCCATCTCGGATTTCCACAAGCGTCGTGCCGATATAATCCGATTGGTAATTTTACTCGCGTTACCGAAGTCGCTAACCGAATTTCCAATCAATTGCCCAGCTCGTGGTGATTCCGCCGCGTTTAAGGATTTTGGCTGGCAATTTATTAATTCAATGGCAATGGCGCTAGTGTCAATGGGCGAAAAACCGGATTATCAAAAGCTGAAATTCTATATTACTAAAATGGACGTGCTGCTGGAAAAATATCTGAATTTCTGGCTACCGTTGGCCGCACCTGATTCAGAACACTGGATTGCAAATCATATTCAAAAAAATATCCGCGGGAAAAAAATCGTTTCCCGACTAGATGCCATGATTGCGTATGTACAGGCTCACGCGCTGATTCACAATTCAGTGTTTGATGATTTACATCATGCATGTAAATATGACAAAGAATATTTCAGCAAAATCACCGCCTCACTGGGGCCTTTATTAAAGAAATTAACCACCGGCAAAGCCGCCGAACTGTTGTCACCCGATTACGAAAACACCCAAGACCCTCGACCAATTTTAGACTGGCTGCAAGTCATCCGCAATAAACAAATTGTGTATGTGGGGCTGGATGCCCTCACCGACCGTGAAGTGGCTACCGCTGTGGGAAATGCCATGTTTTCTGATTTAGTTTCGGTTGCCGGACGTCTGTATAAATTTGGATTGCATGACGGCTTTTGTAAAACCGCTTTACCCGATTCCCCCTTACCCCGTGTTTGTGTGCATAGTGATGAATTTAACGAAATTATTGGCGATGAGTTTATTCCCTTGCTCAATAAAGGGCGTGGCGCAGGTTTTACCGTGACGGCTTACACGCAAACCTGGTCAGACGTGGAAGCCCGGCTAAAAAGCGCGGCGAAAGCCGGACAAGTGGCGGGTAACTTTGGAACCATTGTCATGTTCCGCTGTCAGGAAGTCAAAACCATTCAAATATTGCTGGAAAAATTACCCCAAGTGCCGATTCTGCGCACGCTGCCGGTTTCCGCCAGCACGGATACTCCGCATGGCGAGAGTGGAATTTTTTATCAGTCTACCAACCAGGATAGTTTTACCTTAACCGAACAACGATTAATAACACCCAACGATGTTCTCAATCTGCCGAAAGGACAGGCTTTTTGCTTATTGGAAGGCGGCCAACTGTATAAGCTCAGGATGCCTTTACCACAAGTGGAGCAAAAACGGCTATCCGCCCATTCACCCCATTTTTTATGGGTGGGAATCATCGGTCAACCTATGATGGAAACCACCAGGAGAAAATAATGACGCAAGCTACTGATGCTGATTTATCCCATAAAAATTACAATGAACAATATTGGCCTTGTTTGACCGGCGAGGAGATTGCCCATCGTCAGGAATTTCAAACACTTCGCCGGGAATTAAAAGCATTGATCAGTGCGCCTGCTCCGTTGTACGCCACACTTTATGAAACCACCCTCCTCCGTTTCATGGAATTTTGTCAGGCGATGCCGGAAGATATGTCCCAACCAAAACCCTATAGCTTATTAACAACGGCATTGGAAACGACTGTGGCCGCTTTGAAAGTGCGCCGTGGGGTCATGATGCCCCGGCATTCCAATAGTGAAACTATTGCGGAACAGGAACCTTTGTGGACTTACGCCGTTTTTATCGCCAGTTTATGGGTGCGTTTACCCGATTTGCAAATGGACAGAACCATTGAACTCTATAAAAACGAACAGGAAAAAATCGGTATTTGGCATCCAATCAGTGGGAGCCTGTATGAACCCCATACGTTTTACAAAATTCTGTCAAAACCGCACCCTATCCTTGTTGACCATACCACCTGTGTATCCGCTAATGTAATTAAAATTATACCCTCTGTAGCCTGTCGCTGGTTGAGCAGTGATCAAAACGTATGGTCGGCGTGGTGGGAAGTCATGACGCAGGCGGCCAGTCCTCATAACGAATTAGGGGAATTGA
>CAWHVV010000011.1:0-149711 GCA_963832945.1 uncultured Pseudomonadota bacterium | reverse complement strand
CGCAGGATGCCGACCTCGGTGATCCTGGCGATATTTACGCCCCTGGGACAAATGGAGGAAATGCAGGCGGCTCGAAGCCCATCTATTCCAGTGACCCCGAAGAACGGATATGGTTCTCAACCCAACACCCCTCCCCGGACGAGGTGGTGCCCCGCGGGTTCGAGCTATGCGGGCAGCACGGGTAGTTTCAGTATTCAAGGCTACCAAAAATGGGGTTTTCTATAAGCAGAATGATGCCGTTTTCAGATACAGGATATACGGTAATTTCACACCGCCTGCTGTTGCTCAAGCTAACCTGACGCCCTTTCAATAGGACAAAAGGATTACTCACTGGATATTATCCCTACTTGTCTGAGATTTATATGAGCAAAACGCTATTGACCTACAAGGTACAGAAACCACCCCTGTCAACGATCCTGCACTGATCTTTATTGATGGCAACAATTCCGCTACGGGAACCTGCTCGTGGGCGACCATCACCCCGGATGGTACAATTAAAAACTCGGATGGTAAAACCCCGGGTAGCCAAAGCTGTACGTTCAATTTTTTACTGTCGAGCCAAAAATCGGTAAAAATGTATCCAACATTATCTGTCATCATACCGACACAGGCCGCCGCGCCTGTGTGAGTGCAAGGATGCCAGTGGCAAGATCAAGTTTGATACGACGGCAATCAGCGAGTGTAATGCCAATACGCAGTGTATCACTCTGGACGATAAAATTAATCCCGAAGCCCGGACGCCAGGCCTGGTTTTCGCCACTACCGCTGCGAACTGGACAGTCAAAAAAGACTCGACCAACGGCTTATCCTCTATCTGATGAGAAACCCCTCAGCCGATGGTATCGATGCACTGGATGTTACTGGTTCCAAAGCAAACCCATCTTGGTACCCGTGACAGCGAGTAATGAGTTGGCGACCATTACGTTTCTGGAACAGTGCAAGTGTCCGTTCTTCCAGACCCCACTAATGTGGCGGTTAGCTGGACCGGTGATAAAGCCCTTAAGACTCAGGCTCAGGGAACTGCGGATCAATCAATCGATCTCACCAGCCATTTTATTAGCACTGTCGTAAATGGCCCCATCAAAGGAAAAACGATTATCGACCAGCTCTATATGGGAACAGGATCTAACGGAAATGTGACCCAAACACCTGGAGGAATGGATATCGGTAAACGGCTCTGAAGGCAAATATTTTATTGCAGTTCCCTACGCAACGGTGCTGGCTAAACCCGAGGCTTACGGTGTATATCCAAACACACTGAATGCCCCCGGATTCAAACCAGCTTAAATTGCCTGGTTGTCTACACCGCCTCTATGGGAGCTCCTGATTCCCAGAACCCGGATCGGGATCTAACCAAAGATGGCGTGACGCTGACAGTCAGTGGACAATTAGCATGGAATACTGACTCCACACAATACACAAACTATTTACTTTGATGCGATTAAGGAGGTAAATTCGAAATACGGCCCAGGAAAATGTGCAAAATGTGGTATTAATTTGAACCAGCTTTTAAAAATCTAATCCCGTGGCCGCTAAGCATGACGGGTGTTGTATTTACTGTAAGCGACACGACCAACTGGGAGACTTATTCCTGATGGCTATTTGTTGAGAAAAGCCCTTCCGGGGAGAATGGTAGAAAAACCCTGAACGGCGGTATTGTGGGCTCCCCTTCCACTTCGGTCGAAATCGGCGTTACTGCTAAAGATATGCTTCCCAGTGACCCTCTGACTCTGACTGTCACGATAGTGGCAGATGATCGTGTTGTAAATAGTAGTCCATTATTTTTTGGATGGGATATAAAGTCTCCAAACGGGCCACAGTTGACAGTGACCTGGGAATGGGAAATTGGGATTCTGCCAATCTCGGCGGTTTAGGCAGTCAAATTAACCGGTACCTATTCGGACGGTAGCTTGATTAAGCTTTGTGTCACAACATGTGATACCGTAGTGACGAATGTGACTATCGCAGTTACCTGATATATAGTGGCTCATACTGATAATACCGGCAATGAACTGCACTTGCGAATTATCCCCCCGCGGTAGTGCTGCATGTTCAGAACGTATCCAGACTACTAATAATGCGGCGGATACGCCCAACAACGTTGGGGCTATTATTAATTATCGAAGCACTGATGGTACTGTGATGGCAACGACATGAAAGACACCAACATAAAGGATAGTTACCTCGGACTAGCTCTAGGAAATAGTAATAACTGTGATATTGTTACCACCTCCTATTATACTATAAAAGAATCTGATATGGGCAAGTATTCTACACTTACCTTCAGTCAGGTTCGTTTAGATCCCACCTCGAATCTAGGTCTGGGCAAATATGGACTAGTGCAAGCAATGGCATGCAAGTTAGCTCACCTCTAAGCTGGCTTTATATTGATTACTTCTTCGAAATGAGATAAGGGAACAAGTCCTGAATCCTGTGAAAAAAAGGAACCAAAATCCCGGCGGGAAACCGCCGGGATTTTTTTTACGGTATGACAGCATTAATATTTTAAGGCATGATAACGCATAAATCATGAAATGGAGACAGGGATGGAATTTTTAGATCCCACCAATGATATGGCGTTCAAAAAAATATTTGGCAATGAAAACCGGAATCATATCCTGATCAGTTTTCTCAACAGCATTTTGCAGGTACCCATGGATCGCCAGATTACCGGAGTCACTCTGCTGAATCCCAATCAGGCTCCGCAGTTGCCCGGCGCCAAAGAATCCATACTCGACGTGCGTTGCCATGACCAGTCCGGCGCCGAATATATCGTCGAAATGCAGGTGATGCCCGAGGAATTTTTTGATAAGCGTGTCCTGTATTATGCTTCCAAAGCCTATTCATAGCAGCTTCGTAAAGGCAGGGAATACAGTCTGCTGAAGCCGGTGATTTTTCTGGGGATTTTAAACTTTAAATTTACGACCGATCCCCACTATTTATCCAGTCACTGCATTTATAACGTCAATACGCGGGAGCACCTGCTACAGGATTTCCGCTTTACTTTTGCCGAGTTGCCGAAATTTAATAAAACCGAATCGGAATTGATAACGGTTGAGGACAAGTGGCTTTATTTTCTGAAATATGCCAAAGAAATAACCGCCATTCCAGCCGTTATCCATGAAGCCGCCATCCGCGAAGCTTTTGAAATCGTCAATATGCTGCTCTGGGATAGGGAAGCCCTGCATCAATACAACCAGAGAAGCATGACCGTTCAGATTGACATCAACCGGCAGCTTTATGGTTATAAAAAAGGTGAGGAAAATGGCTTTTCTGGCGGAAGGTGTGGCAAAGGGTGAGCGTCAGTCTCAATACAAAATCGCCACCAGGATGCTGTCTGAAGGTCTCTCACCGGAAGCCGTGGCAAAATTAACCGGATTATCGCCGGACGAAATCAATGCTTTGACAAAAGCTGACGTTTGGGAATTTTTTCAGCGAGAGCTTATTTGACAGGGTCTGGCGCTGCTTAATGTGGAGGCTGTGTCTTCTTTCGGGAAGGTTTATTTGATTTAGCCTGATGCTGCATATCAATGAACATATAGAACCGGCACGCTTTATTAATCAATTGCTGATAGCGGGGATGCTGCTTAAACCAATCCAAAACATCAGCATCCATACGTAATGAAATGGGTTTTTTTATAGGACGATAAAATTTGCCGACGACAGGTTTACCCGATGCCTCAAAATCCAGCTCCGGAATATCAGAAAGATCGATGTCTTTGTCTGATTTCTGTAATAGAGCGTTATATTCAACCGCTAAACTCTCGGCAACTTTTAACGTATGTCGCGGCTTCTTTTTTTGTGGCCTTTCGGGCTGATATAATACGGGTGACTTCTTTGCCATATATGTTGCTCCTTTGTGTATGCACGACAACAATAATCAACAAATTATTAATAGACCCTAAACTTATCCACCGTTCTTCCCGATAACCGTCGAAACGATCATCTAACCAGCTGAGTAAGCCTGGGTCCATAAAAACATAAGTAGCCAAATCAAAGCTTATCCCATGTTTTTGTTTATTCTGTTTATTTTTTACTTCATCCCATTCAAACCGCAATGATAAAAGTCCCTATATTTCATTATTGTATATACAAATATAACATATATTTTTCAAATAACAAGAAAAAACGAACCGAAATTTTTTTATGGTATGACAACATCACTATTTTCAGATATGATAACGCATAATTCATGAAATGGAGACAGGGATGGAATTTTTAGACCCCACCAATGATATGGCGTTCAAAAAAATATTTGGTAATGAAAAGAAGAACTTATAAAGGGGGCAGCGCGTTATATTTTGAAGATAGAAAAATCCGCTAACCGAATTATTGCACCCTCTTTATATGATTTTTTATAGTATTTTTCATCGGCTGTAATCAGTTGAGTATGAGGGTTATTGATAGCTACCGCATGATAGAGAGTATCAAACAGATGATGTTGGTAACGCTGCGCTAGTTGGCATGCAGTATGATAAATTTCAGGTATATCTACAATAGGAAATTCCATCGTATTCAATAATTCTACAGTTTCTCTCGCAATTTTAGAGTTCAATCGCACAATGACTGCCATGACCTCGGCTAACCAATGTGGAGGTTGTATAATATTGACGGCGCCATTCTTAATGGCTTCTAGCAAATTTAACGCCTGTAATGTATGGGCTTCATGAGTTTCTTCGGGAAATATCCATTTAATCGATCACACTGCGCATCGATCGTCAGTGTTTTCATGAACGTCCTTCGCGACGAGCCTTTTTGATTAACTGATTGCTGACAGGTTTTTGTTTGGCGCGTATTTTTAGTAATGCCTCAATAGCTTGCGCCCGTCTTTGTTTGCACTCATATTCCTCGATGGCTTTTTTCATCAATTCCGTAATTAAGTGGCTCTTGTTTTCATTCTGAAACACTTGATTAAAACGGTTCTTAACATCCTCAGGTACGCTAAAATTCACAGTTGCCATGAAATCACCTCTTGTTAAATATTTCATTATGACTGTAGATTATTTCAATAATAATGTCAATTTCGTAAAAAGTCATTCAGCAATTCCCGCTGAGTACAGCGAAAATTGCTTCCTGTTTTTATCCTGTGCTCGGCGGAGCCGATGCTCGGAATGAAGGGGGAGAATCGCGATTCTCCCTCTTGCGATCCCCCATCGCGGGGATAATTTTCTACGAAAATTATTTTTTTATAAGGGTGATTTAATTTGTTAAATCAAATAGTTAAAATTCACCGGGAATTGCTGAAAAGTCATTAAATCTAATAGATTCAGCTTGAAATAATTGCGCGCCATAAATGGCTCAAATAATTATTAGTCCTGCTGACCGCGCTTTAACTCATATAAAGCAATAGCGGCGGCCACCGAGACGTTCAGGCTGTCTACCGTTCCATACATCGGAATTCTGGCAAGATGGTCGCACTGCTCCAGGGTCAGGCGCCGCAATCCCTGCCCTTCTCCACCCATTACCAGAGCGATTCGCCGTCCGAGGTCTAAACCGGTAATGCTGGCCCTGGCTTCCGCAGCCATACCCACCAGCCAAACCCCGTATTCCTTTATTTCCCGTAATGTGCGGGCCAGATTGGTCACCTGGATAAAAGGCGTCACCGCGGTGGCTCCGCAGGCGGTTTTATGGACAACCTCCGTTAAGCCTGCCGCCCGGTCTTTCGGCGCAATCACCGCATTGGCGCCCATGGCGTTGGCCGTTCGGATGCAGGCGCCGAGGTTATGCGGGTCCTGAATTCCGTCTAATATCAATAATAACACCGGCTTAGATTCATCCGTCAATAAATCGGCCAGCATCGACTCGGGCAGTGCTCCAATACGGCTGCACTGGATGGCCATACCTTGATGCTGACGGCTTCCCAGCATCTCATCCAAATCCCCCTTACTCATCCAGGAGACCGGTATGCCTGAAGCCTGGGCCCATTGCTGGAGCTCCTGGACCCGTTCATCCAAACGCTGCTGTTGTAAAAAAAGCCTTTGTATCCGCTGGGGCTGGTGGCGGATTATCTCTCTAAGTGTTTGATATCCATAAATATATTCGTTTTTATGCATTTAAAATGTTCCTGTAGGGCAAAATACATACTTAATGTAAGAAATACTTGACTTTTATGTATAAATAGTACATAATATACCTTCAATACGCAACGGACATTCCGTAATACGGAGGCTTCCCCATCAGGGGGGAGTCAGGATAAACAGGCAGTGTCTCTCCAGGGTTGGAGAATAACGTTAACAACCCTTGAGGTATATAATGAAACGACATTTAATTAAATTAATCGCCGCTTGCAGCATGATGTCTTTGCCATGTTCTTTTGCATTAGCCGCTCCCGCAGCCCACCCTCACGCTGCGCCAGAGGCCACCGCTAACTATTTACAGCTTTCTTACAACCTGGAACATCATACCAATTTAAGCCCCCAGGCGGTAGCAAGCGCTTTTGCAGGTTATCAATGGGCGTTAACACATACCAATGTCAAGCATAAAGATATTATGACTATCGTTGATTTTAGCGTGTCATCCGCGCAGAACAGAATGTATGTTATTAACATGAAATCAGGTGAAGTTCTGATGGCGCTGCCAGTGGCGCACGGTAAAGGTTCCGGCAAAGGGCCTTTTGCGAAGGCTTTTTCAAATCAAAATAGCTCGCTGGAATCCAGTGTGGGTGTATTTTTGACTGAAAATACCTATTTCGGTAAACATGGCCTGTCTTTGCGAATCAAGGGCCTTGAAGCCAGCAATAATAACGTCGAAGCCCGTGCCGTAGTCGTGCATTCCGCAAACTATGCAAGCCCATCGTTTATTAAACAACATGGCTATGCCGGCAATAGCTGGGGATGTTTTGCAGTAGATCCGCAGCAAAGCAAAAAGTTGATCACTGAAATTGAGGGCGGCTCGGTACTGTATGCTTATGGAAAGTCATCCTCTTATATGGCGTTTAGCCATATTTTCCACCATTCAGGCGATGCTTAAAAAAATACGGTATAATAATGGCTTTGCTGAATGAGGCGAAGCCATGATTATCACTAAAGACACCAACGACGCATTATTTCAAATCCGGGCCTACAGGCCCGGATTTATTACTGTCAATGATCAGGTTTATCAACGCAGTCTTATCATAACTTCCCGGCAATTAATTGATGACTGGACTCCACAATCCCTGCCGGAAATCACTCCTCAGGACTGGTCACCGGTTCTTGAATTAAATCCCGAAATTATTTTATTTGGTACGGGCCGGCATTTTAAAATGCCACATCCTTCGCTATTGGCGCCCGTTTACTCGCGAAAAATAGGGGTGGAAAGCATGGATACCCGCGCAGCCTGCCGGACCTATATGGCGCTGGTAGCGGAGGGACGGGTAGTCGCCGCAGCCTTATTAATAAACTAAGGAAGGCGCGTGGAAAAAAAATTAATAATAGTAGCGGCGCAAATTAATTTATGCGTCGGCGATATCAAGGGAAACACTAAAAAAATTATCCACTGCGCGCGCCGCGCTATTGAGGAATTTCATGCGGATTGTGTGGTATTTCCCGAGATGGCCATTTCCGGTTACCCTCCCGAAGACCTGGTGTTCCGAACAGATTTTTTAAATCAATGCCACGAAGGATTAAAACAAATTGAGCAGGCGGCTCTGCCTGTCACCGTTATTGTCGGTTATCCCGTTCAAATCAATCAGCATATTTATAACCAGGCCGCGGTTATTCAAAACGGCCACGTTATTGGAACTTATAGCAAGCAGGAATTACCGAATTATTCGGTCTTTGACGAAAGACGTTATTTTTATCCAGGCGCCGCTCCCTGTGTTTTTACTCTAAAAGGCGTGAAAATAGGGATTCTGATCTGCGAAGATCTGTGGTTCCCTCAACCGGTTACAACAATGCTGTCATGCCGGCGCACAACTTATTGTGGCATTAAACGCCTCACCTTTCGATCATAATAAAGCGCAAATTCGGGAAGCGATTCTGGTGGAACGGGCGCACGAAGCCCACGCGCCTATTATTTACGTTAATTTAATCGGTGGCCAGGATGAACTGGTGTTTGACGGCGGTTCGATGGTCATTGACCAGAATGGCCGCCGTTGCGCGCAAGCTGCTTTTTTTTCCGAAGAATTAATGCCCATTCCTATTGCCATTGCCGCCGACCATTCCCTAGCGATCCAGCGCCAAAAACTGCCGCCGGCTTTATCAAAAGAAGAAAATATTTATCAGACCCTGGTGCTGGGTGTACGGGATTATATTCACAAGAATCATTTCAAAGGCGCGATTATCGGCTTGTCGGGGGGCATTGATTCTTCGCTCACTTTAGCGATAACGGTCGACGCATTAGGCCCGGAAAAAGTCACAGCGATTATGATGCCCAGCCGCTACACCAGCGAAATCAGCAAAACTGATGCGCAGCAACAGGCTCGCGATTTAGGGGTACATTATCTCACCATGGACATTGAACCGATTTTCAGCGCTTTTTTAAGCACTCTGGCGGAGTCGTTTTCCGGATTGCCACCCGATACTACTGAAGAAAATATCCAGGCGCGCATCCGCGGCGCCCTGTTAATGGCGCATTCCAATAAAAAGGGTTTCATGGTATTAACCACGGGTAATAAAAGTGAAATGTCGGTGGGTTATGCCACTTTGTATGGCGATATGGCCGGCGGTTTTGGCGTGCTAAAAGACGTCACCAAAACCATGGTCTACCGCCTGGCGGAATATCGTAATCAAATTTCACCGGTTATTCCGCGGCGAGTGATCGAGCGTCCGCCTTCTGCGGAACTGGCGCCGGGGCAGCTGGACCAGGACTCTTTACCACCCTACTCTATTCTCGACGAAATTTTGGTGCGGTATATTGAACTGGACCAGCCTGCGGAATTAATCGCCGAAGCCGGCATTGACCAGGCCACTATCGAGAAAGTGATCAGGATGGTCCACCGCAATGAATATAAACGCCGGCAGGCGCCTCCCGGCATTCGCATCACCCAACGTGCTTTCGGCAAAGACCGGCGCTATCCGATCACATCGGGCTGGTAATAAAGAGCAGGAAGGCTAATGGGATGAGCTGCATCAGCGCGTTATCATCGATCCAGTTGAAACAGGGCCATTCGGCGGCAATGGTGACCGGCGGCATTAAAAACACTAGCCATAAAGGACTTCCAAGCCACAGATGCGCTAACCACCAGACACCGCCAATAACTATTAATCCCAGGAGAATGACCACGGGTCTCGCCAGGGAGGTCCGGCGTAATTCACCCAGTAAAGGATCGCCCACCGCATACGCGCAAATAATGGGGATGGCAAACTGTTTTCCGGGCGCAAACAACAGTACCAGCGCCATGCCGATTACGCCCCAGGCAAAGGCCGATATGCGATTGCGTTCATAATTGCGCTGACCAAAGACCGTCCACCCACGGGACAGGCGCAGCGCTTCAAAGGCCAGAACCAGCGCCAAACACAGCCAGATCAATTGGGATAATTCCAATCCCATGGAACGGGCGATGATCTGGCTGTACTGGTAATAAAACCACAAAAATATCACACTGCCTAAATGGATGGCGCGGCGGAGGATGTGGGCGGCGTTCCCACCGCGAGCATATTGATGAGCGCAGGCCTTAACCATTAGCCCCAGCCACTGCATTTTTCTTAAAGTCTTTTTGTAGACGCCTGAATTCAGGACTGTCCGGATAGTTGGTCTGTAAAAGCCGATAACTTTTCTCTGCAAGGTCCGGCAAACCGGCGCCCCGGTAGGCTTTAGCCATCACTTCCAGAGCATGCGGAATGGCCGGCGATCCGCCGTAATGCTGAACAACGCCATTGGCCCGGTTGGCGGCGGCCACATAAGCTTTTCGCGCCATGTAAAATTCCGCGATATCCAATTCCTTGCGAGCCATCATATTGCGGATAAAAGCCATGTGCAGGGCCGAATCCTGCGCATAAATGCTGTTCGGATAAACAGTTACGATTTGGTGAAAAGCGGAGAAAGATTCTTGTTTGCCGGACAAATCATGCGGCGCCGGGTCCATATTAAAAGCGCGTTGGTACCAGTTAAAATCCTGGTCAAAACTCATTAACCCTTTCATGTAATAAACATAATCGATATTTGGGTCCTGTGGATACAAACGAATATAGCGGTCCGCCGCCGCCAGGCCGGAAGTATTATCCCCGTTCATATACAGGGCATAAATAAAATCCAACTGCCCCTGTTGCGAATAAGGTCCGAAGGGATACAGGGCATCCAGCGCCGCGAAATCGATAGAAGCCTTTTCGTATTTCTTTTTAGCCAGATGTTGCTCACCTTCATAAAAAATTTCAGCCGAACTTTTGCCCTCGTAATTTTTCCATGGATTCACCTCTTTATGCGCGCAAGCGGTTAACATTGCCAATACTATGATAAATAATGATATTTTTTTCATGATATGACCTTTAGCCATTCGGTAAATTGTAAAGAGACGCATTTTTGTCACGTCGTAACTTGAGTCATTTTATCTGATTGAATAGATATTTACCAGGTTAATCTGACATACTGTCATTTTTTGTTGGTAATTGCAAATTGCTGGTAATTGCATCGTTATGATGCTATAGTGATGATAATAGCATCAAATAGAAGTTCAATTTTATCGAGGTGATGTATGCATTCATCAACTTTAATTTCAGTTCGTGTCAAGCCAGAAATTGCCGAGCGCCTAAAGGCCTTATCTCAAATTATGCACCGCTCAAGTTCGTTCCTCGCGGCCGAAGCCCTGGAAGAGTATTTAGAGATTCATGAATGGCAAATTCAGGCGATCCAGGAAGGGCTTAACGCCGTAGACCGTGAAGAGGTCGTCGATTTTGAGAGCGTTAATAAGAAATGGAAAAAACGGTGTGAAGATTCGTCTCGCTAAACCAGCAGAACGGGATTTGGAAGAAGTCGAGGCCTATATTAGCCTGGATAATCCTTCGGCGGCACTGCGAACAGTGGGACGTGTGCTGGAGGCTATCGAGTTTTTACTACAATTTCCTAATATGGGTAGAGTTGGCCGACTAGCTGACACTCGAGAATTAATTGTTAGTGGTACTCCTTTTATTGTAATTTATCAAATTCGCCGTCCCGATATATACGTGTTGAGAATTTTACATGCTGCCAGAAAATGGCCTCATTAATTTCTATTAATAATTTTCGCTGTACTCAGCGGGAATTGCGATTAATCGTTTTTATGGTTGCCTTCGGCGCGCTCGGCGTATTTAAGTAAATTCCTTTCTATGTAACCGTTGACCGTATTTTCCGGAAAATTTCCATTTCTGTTCGCTTTGCCCGCCGGCATGCCGGTCAGAATGGACATCACCTCGTCAATGGTGCGCACGCCGTATACGAAGAACATTTTCTTTTTTGCAGCGGCAACCACTTCATCCCTGAGCATTAAATGCTGGACATTCACCGCTGGAATAATGACTCCCTGCTGGCGCGTAATTCCTTTTGCCTTACAAATAGCGAAAAAACCCTCGATTTTTTCATTCACATTGCCGATGGCCTGGATAAGCCCGTATTGATTAACGGAACCGGTAATGGCGAAAGATTGCTTAATCGGCAGACGGCCAATAGCCGACAATAATGCCGCCAGCTCGGCAGCAGATGCGCTGTCGCCTTCTACCTCACCGTAATTCTGTTCAAACACTAAACTGGCGGAAATCGACAAATGCTGGTCAATCAGATAACGCCCGTTGAGAAACCCGGAGAGAATAAAAACCCCTTTGGAATGAAGGGATCCGCCCAGCTCCACTTCCCTTTCGATATCAATCACCTCGCCTTTGCCCAGCCGCACGGTAGCGGTAATCCGGCTGGGAGAACCAAAAGAATAATTTCCTATCTGTAATACCGACAGACCGTTGATCTGCCCGATTTTTTCGCCTTTAGTGTCTATCAATAAAACATTGCGCTCAAAATCCGCGTGAATTCTGGTTTCGATGCGATTGACGCGATAAATTTGTTGCAGAATCGCTTCTTCAACATCAACGGTTCTGATCACTTTGTGCTGGTTTCGTTTCGCCCAATAACTGGATTCACGTAATAAATCCACCAGAAAACGCATGTGCGTAAATAATCTTTGCGAATCGTTGGCTAAACGGCCACTGTGGTCAATCACTTTAGCGACGGCGTGGCGGTTGAGAGGTAATAAATTTTCTTTTTTAACAATGGTGGCGATCAGCCTGGAAAAGATTAAAAAATTACCGGTTGTACGCGGAATATGGTTGCTAAAATCCGCCGGTACTTTAAAAAGATCGGTGAAATTGGGGTCATGCTCGCAGAGAGAATAATATAATGACCGGTCTCCCAGCAGAATAATTTTGGCCTGAAGCGGAATTGCTTCCGGTTCGAGGGAAATCGGGGCCCCCGGCAATCCCATGACCTGGCCCAGTGATTCCAGTTTGATTTTTTGGGCGAACAACGCCCGCTTTAAACTCTCCCAGGCATAGGGCTGTGACAGTAATTGCTGGGCGTCGATGATTAAATAACCTCCATTGGCGCAATGCAACGCCCCCGGACGTATTAAGGTAAAATCAGGAACCAGAGCGCCAAACTGTGCCAAATACTCCATGCGGCCAATCAAATTGGGTAGGGAAGGATGATTTTCATACACTACCGGAGCGCCCAGATCAGGGGCATGCGTCACCAGCACATTCACCTCGTAATTCCGCAGGGCGAAATCTTTGGGGCTGGTTCCGGAAGGGTAAAATTCCTTGATATTTTTAATAATATCCGCTTCGACGGCGTTTAAGTAATCAATGACGGCAGGCAAATCCCGAAACTGGAATTGTAGCTGGTCAAGAAGCGGTTTAATGGCCTG
Source organism: uncultured Pseudomonadota bacterium (assembly GCA_963832945.1). Lineage (GTDB taxonomy): Bacteria > Pseudomonadota > Gammaproteobacteria > Coxiellales > Coxiellaceae > JAFEDN01. Next base: position 136,906 of record CAWHVV010000011.1, on the reverse strand, counting down.
TTTTACCTCGGCGCTAAAATCCGGCTTCGCTAAAATAGCGGGTACCAGCGGCCGTAATTTTTCCACCAGGTCCGCCATGCTTTTTTGAAGAACAGGCCCCATTCCGGCGGGCAGACGTAAGGCCAAAGGCTTTTGCGGGTTTTTAAAGTTATGGATATAGCACCAGTCGTCCGCCGGAGGTTCCATCCTGGCCTGCTGTTTGAGGACGGCATTGATAATATGATGCTTTCCCGTGCCCTCCGGCCCCAAAAGATATAAATTATACCCTTTATCCTGAATATGAATACCAAATTCAATGGCCGCCATCGCCCGTTCCTGTCCAACAGGCTCGTTCAACTCGGTTAATTCTGAAGTTGTCCTAAAGTTTAGCAGTTTTGGACTGCATTTTGTGCACAGTTCATTGGGAGATAACGGCCTAATTTTCATCATCTTGTAATTATAGTACGTACCGGCAATCCATTGCCCGAAGTATTTTTTATACTAAAAATAGCGCGAAATCTCGTGAACACGATCAACGGATGTTTTACAACGCTGAGAAAATTCTTTTGCGGGTTCCGTTGAACCCAAATCCTGTAGAAAATCAGTAAGACTGCTATCCGTTTTAAACAGTACATAATTAATCTCTGAATGACCTGATACCAGTTTCTCCACTTTTATTGATCTTAAATATTGAATAAATTCTGACCTTAAACCGGCCTCATTGCCGTTATTTGCCGGCAACAAATATTGCGCTTCGATATGCGCAAAAAATGTAGCATGGTCATCCAGCGCTAAAATTGACTGCTGCTTCCGGCCCCGGTATTTACAAACCGTAAAATTTTCAAGGGCCTGACCATAAGAAAGTTTTCCTTCCTCAACTATCACCTGAAGCCCTAACCCTTTATTCGCTTCCAGTGCATAGCCTGGTTTTTTGTGATATAGGAAACCGCGAATGCACTGATGTCCGCCGCTATGCACGATAGTAACCACATCGGTCTTTTTAATGCCCCTTTGTTCTCCCCAATAAGTCTCTTTCTTTTCAGAAATGGCTTTTTCCGTGAGTTCTTTGAGGTCTACGTGTTTGGGTCCACCGCCCGTTGAGATTTTTAGTTCAGACGAAGAACTCAAAATGGTAAATGCATTTTTTAAGATATGGATAATATCTGTAGATAAAGATTTTTTATCAGCGAATAAAAACCAAAGGAGTGTCCTTAAATTATATAAATCGCCAGTGCACGTAATATTTTTCAGAGGAGGGGCAAAAAGAGCATGAGCGATCATCTTTAAGTTAGTTTTAATAGCATGGTCATAACCAGATTTTTTTTCATCGCGTTCAATGTGTATACAAGAATAGACTTGTAAGCGCTCACAATATTTTATCATCCTTGAAAATACGTTATTAAAAAGACTCTGATTAATCTCGGCAGGCGTTGAATTTAATAACAGTAAAAATTGGTTATAAAAATTGTTTTTTCTCCAAAAATTCTGAATGATGCCGGCTGCTTTATCTTCTTTCATTTTTTTCATTCTATTTCCTTCTAAATTTTGAAATTTACTTTGACTCATCACATAATACACCTTCTCAAATAATTTAACAGCAGTTTTGCCGTTATGTTATAATGAGGCATGAATAACCGCATTTACCTCGAACAGACGGTGCCGGCGGAATGGGACCGCCGGCGTTTAGATCAAGTTTTGGCGGCGCTTTGTCCGCAGTATTCCCGTTCACAAATTCAGCATTGGATACGGGGCGGGTTTGTTCAGGTTGACCATCAGATTGAATCAAAACCACGCGCCAGTGTTTGCCTGGGCCAGGAAATCATCCTTACTACCGAATTGGCGCCCAAAGAATCCTGGGCCGCCCAGGAAATTCCCCTGAGAATTATTTATGAGGATGAGGATATCCTCGTGATTGACAAGCCCGCGGGGCTGGTCGTGCATCCTGGCGCAGGGAATCCCGAACATACGCTGGTGAACGCCCTCCTTCATTACGACCCGCGCCTGGCGACAGTGCCGCGCGCCGGTCTGGTGCATCGTCTGGATAAGCAAACGTCAGGGTTACTGGTGGTGGCGCGGCATTTATCCGCCCATCACCATCTTGTCGATAGCCTGCAGCGGCGCGAAATTAAACGCGAATATGTAGCGGTAGCACAGGGTGTGATCTCCGGAGGCGGCACTATTAAAACCATGATGGGACGTCATCCCACTCAGCGCACCAAAATGAGTGTGCTTAAAAACGGTAAGGTGGCGATCACGCACTATCGGGTGCTGAAATCATTCCGGGCGCACACCTATGTTCGGGTGGAACTGGAAACCGGACGAACCCATCAGATTCGTGTTCACTTCGCGCATATCCAACATCCGCTCACAGGGGACGCCGTGTACGGACGCAAAAGCGCCGCTGACCCTTTGAAATTTCATCGACAGGCTTTGCACGCGGTGCAATTGACAGTGGGCCATCCACGGACAGGTGAAACCCTCTCCTGGATCAGTCCAATTCCCGAGGATATACAACAATTACTCAAACAATTGCAGGAGGAAGAGAGCTGATGATAACGGTTAAAACGAGTCATTTTCTCATCCCGGAATGGCCGGCGCCTGCAGAGGTGCGCGCGGCGGTGACTACGCGATACTCCGGCAATCTGGCGATGCATGTGCAGGACGATCCCGCCGCGGTTGCTGCTAATCGTCAGCGATTAAGCCGCGAGTTAGCCCTGCCTCAGCCGCCGGTGTGGCTGGACCAGGTGCATGGCGTGAACGCGGTTAACCTCGATAATTCTGCGTCATTTATCGGCGACGCGGCCTATACTCAATCTTCCCAAAAGATTTGTGCGATTTTAACCGCCGATTGTTTGCCGCTGTTTCTGACCAGCCGGAGTGGAGATAAAATTGCCGCTGTCCATGCCGGCTGGAGAGGATTATTGGCGGGAGTGATTGACGCCACTATCCTCGCCTTGAAGGTTCCCGCAACTGATTTACTGATATGGTTGGGGCCTGCTATCGGTCCTGATCATTTTATAGTAGGCTCTGAGGTACGCGAAAAATTCATTTCACGGCATTCGGATTATGCTGCCGGCTTTTGTCAGGCTGAAAATGGGCGCTGGTTCGCAGACATTTACCGGTTGGCAAAAATTAATTTAAGTCACTGCCAGGCGCCTGTGCAGAATATTTATGGTGGCGGTTTGTGCACGTTCTGTGACAGAGACCGTTTTTATTCGTACCGGCGTGACCAGGGCACAACAGGACGGATGGCCAGTATAATCTGGCGAAAATAGTATTCATCTTTAAAAGAGGATTTATATGAAAAAATTAATTTATTGGCTATCGTTAACGGTGGGCGCAGGAATCGCAGGGGCGCCTTGGGCTTCCCAGGCGGAAACGCCACCCCCGGTGGTCTCGTCTAACAGCCCGGCCTATTCTCTGGCGCCTATGCTGCATAAGGTCACTCCCGGCGTGGTTAAAATCACTACGGAAAAAGAACCGGCGCCGGGTTCCTCGCGTCCGCAAGTGGGGTTGGGCTCCGGGGTCATCATTGATGCTGACCAGGGGTTAATTGTTACCAATGCCCACGTGGTTTCCCAAACCAAAATTATAGTCGTGAGTTTACAAAACGGCCGGCGTTATTTAGCCCGATCTGTTGGCGAGGATGATGGTTTCGACGTGGCCGTCCTCAAAATTAACGCCCCCAATTTAACCGCCATGCCTATTGGAGACTCGGATCAACTACAGGTTGGAGATTTTGTCGCGGCGATCGGCAGCCCTTTCGGATTAACGGAAACCGTCACCTCAGGGGTTATCAGCGCCCTCAATCGCAGTGAACCAAAAATTGAAGGTTTTCAAAGTTTTATCCAGACAGATACTCCCATTAATCCTGGCAATTCCGGCGGTGCGCTGGTTAACATGAAAGGCGAATTAGTAGGTATAAATACTGCCCTGGTCACGCCAATTCTTGGCAATGTCGGCATCGGTTTCGCTATCCCCAGTAATATGGTACACAGTATCGCTCAGCAGCTGGTCAAATATGGGAAAGTTGAGCGCGGCATCCTTGGCGTAGTCGCGCAGGACATTACCTTGCCCCTGGCGAGTGCGCTGAATCTAAAATCGGATCAGGGTGCTGTCGTCACCACCATTATTCCGGAATCCCCCGCGGATAAAGCGGGTATTAAAGTTTCTGACATTATTATTTCTCTGGATGGGAAATCCGTCCGCAGTTCCGAACAGTTGCGCAACAATCTGGGAATGATGCGCCCCGGCACCGCCATAAAGCTGGAAGTTTCCAGAAACGGCAAAATTCAGACACTGACGGCGGACGTCGGGGATCCACTAAAACTCGCCAAACAGCGCGAAACCCCATTTATTGGCGGGTTGCAATTACGCGATTTTAATGAACTGGAGAGCGACGATACTTTACTCCAGGGTGTTATCGTTGCCGGTGTCGGCGAAACCAGCCGCGGCGCTCTGGCCGGCTTACAGCCTGGCGATGTCATTACTCACGCCAATCAACAACTGGTGGGCTCGGTCAAGGAGTTGGAAACCGTGCTGGCGGCCAAACCCAAACAGTTGCTTTTGCAGGTGAATCGCAACAATACCGGTCTGTTCGTGGTCATTGAACAGGATGTTTAACCGGTGTAGTCTAATGTTCTTTTAGACTTTGTCTTAATCATGGAGGATATTTTATGCTGAAAATTTTGGGGGATGGCTTCTCGGGTATATTTTTTTTGGGGGGACTGAGTAAAATTCTTCCGGATGAAACCAGCTCGATAGTAAAATTATTTTCGTTAGGCGGAATATTGGTCACCTCATTATTGAAAATAGCGAAAGAGTATAAAGCTTTTCATTATCAGGAAGCACGAAAATATTGGCTCAGACCTATGAGGATTTTTACTCCCGTTTTAAAATCTGTCGTGGTGATTGCTTTTATCACCTCGGAAATTTTTAAAATTCAAAATACTGAAGAAGACGATAATTTTTATTTTCGGCAGGGTTGTTATGTCGGTTTTGCTTTTTCGATGCTGATGGACTGCAAGGCAAGCTGGGAAATAGTAAAAAGACGGGGTGAGAGTATAGATAAATGGGATGCTCTCTTCTCCCTGCTGTCCTCAGGCGCATTATTTTCAGCAAGCGCGGGTATGCTACCCGGTCTGAAATCAATGCCCGACATAGAAAATATCTCCTTGATAACTGCCGGCGGGATATGTATTTTCCAGGCAAGTGCACGGTGTATAAAATCCGTGAGACAAACCAATGAACAGGATGAACAGGACCCGCAAGCGAGCATTGTTGAAGGAATTAATGTTAGCAGCAGGTCTGGTAGTCTTTCTGAATATCGGGCGCCACTTTTAGCTAGCTGAATCCATCTATTACATGGAGGTAATATATGAAAACCCTTGAAATAAAAAATTCCAAAACGCCTACTCTGTCCAAATATAAAGAAATATTTTCGCCGGGATCTCATTTTCGGGAAAAAGAAACACCTACCAGAGCGAAATTCAGTCTATTTGAATTAGATGATAGCCCTTTGGCGGGAGAGTTGCCCAGTAGCGGCCGTAAGATACTTGAACGGCAGTACCAACGTTTGCGTATGTCCGCCAATAAATGGTTAGTTGGATTTTTTAATCTTGCTCAAGAGAGCATTATTGATTCGAGTACCGGTGATATAAAAATTGAGACCGCTCTGAAACGGTTGCGGGTATATCTGGGCCCTAACCTTTATGAAATCCGCCTGCAACAGCGAGAATCGAACCTAATACGCAAGTTCTCAAAGTGGCGAACACAAGCCGTATTTGAATTATGGGGTTCCCTGGAGCAGGAGATCCGACTGCAGCTGCAAGAGTTAGACCGGGAAGTGGCGCAACGTCCTCAAACCTGGTTTGGCCATTTGTTTTCCTATGAATCTCCTCATATCCTCGCGGATAAACGGTCAAGAAACCAATTTTTACAAGCGCTGGCTAATAAAGTCTTCCCTGACTGGATTAAGGAAATCAGAGTCGCTTATGAAGCGCAACAAATTAATGCGCTGGCTCAAAATTTGATTCTTATGGAGAATGATGAGGAAACAATCAAACAGTTAGTCAAGTTTCCCTTAAGTAATCAATTCGCTGAGTATTTAGTTGAAGTAAAAGAAAGTTTCCTTCAATGTGACTGCGTTATAAAATTTTCAAATTCAGGCAACATTATAGAATTTGCTGAGGAAATAAAATTGATGAAAAAAGATTGGGACACCGCTGTCGCTGCTTTCGATGTTAAAGCGGATATTAACGAGTCAGTGAATATTTCGAGGAAAATCATAGAAGATTATGAAACTGAATCTATTGAGTGGATAGAGAAAGAAATTGCGGTGTGTCACTCTGTTTTGATGTTGAATGCCATGCCTTCAAAATCTGAAATAGATAAAAATACGATTTATTTGATAAAAAATACTGCTTTGGACGACCAAAAGACCATCGAAAAATTTATAGCCTATTGGGATGAACAGGAAAAAATGAATCCCCATGAGATAAAAGATGAAAAAAACATTCATGAACTCAAAAAACTGTTTGTTTCCGGAAGGCTGATCAAAGCCCCGGACCCAACAATAAACTTTGATAATATTAAATTATTATGCGGCTATAACTCTACTCACGCCAGTCATAATTCTCAATATTATAAGAAGAAGTATTATAATAATCTAACCCCGCATCAATTTATTACTAGAATTTTAAAGTGTCTCTGTATGGAAAATGAATTAGCAGAGGATCATTATATTCTGCCATTACCCAATCTCACCATGAATAAAAAAAATTTGATTGATACAGCTATCACCAGGTATCGCGATATCGATCGCATTGATAAAAAAGAAAAATTTTTTAAAATAATTGAATTACTCTATCGATATGGCGCCACTCACAAACTTTCTTTTAGAATGGAAGAAAAGGCGCAAGCGGAGCAAAGACTTTCAACGGATTTAAGATTAGAATGGAAGTTACTTTACTTACAAATACTGGCCATACCTGTCTATAATGAACTCGAAGCAGCGATGAAAAAGGTATTATTCGATTACATAGGGTACGTTATCGGATTATTTCAATTGAGTCGGTGTGAACAGGCATTCTACGATTGGCATGGTTTTAAAAGAGGCCCCATCGGGTTGTCTCATGCACAACAGTTATCGTATGCACTTTTCAGAAGCGTCTTATTATTTAATGACAGTGAATTGTATACCACATTTATTAATTTGGAGGAAGGACTTGATCCTAAATATCGAGCGGAAAAAACAAGTTTATTTAAAAGGGTTAAAGAACAGGTATTTCAACCTGCTTTTGAAAAAATCTTTACTTTTTTTGGAGAAATGGCCGTTGATCGCTATCGAGGAATCTTTATCGCTGCCTCCAGGTATAATCAATTGCGAGGCACGATCATGGAATTACGGGAAGCCAATGAAGGGCTACGGGAAGCCCATGCAGGGCTGAGTCATGAGGTACGGAGACTTACCATCGAAAACCGGAGTTTAAAAGATCAAATACAGGAAAGAAAACAGGAGCAGGATGATAATCCGCATATTGGAGGCGTATTTCCCAATTCTGCAATTTTCAGTCCGCAAAAATCGAAAACAATGTTCTCAAATGAAACCAGCGTAGGCTCCGTTGTCACTCCTACTCTCAACAAGAATACCGCCAGATTTCAATACACACCGGCGGAAAGTCCATCATTACCTATTGAAATCATCACAGAAGAGGAAGATCGACAATCCATTAGATCCATTACTCCGGACTACAACAGCTTCTTTCATCGCGGGGAAGATGGGACTAACCAGAAAGAAATTGATCAAAAGAGGCTGGTTGAGATGTTCCCTAAAATTAGAAAATCCTCCAGCCTGAGTAATGTTTCCGGGGAATCAGAACCATTCAACGAAATTTGGCCATACCAGGAAAACCCTATGATGCCTAATCAGGTAAGAAAAAACCCTATTTCTGTAAGTCAAAGTGCCCAGGATCTATCAGGAAGAAATCCTATTTATCCAAGTGATAGAAGTTTAGTACTTTAATCATGCCCGCTGACAATATTTCTCATTCGTTTCACGATATTATCGAAGCGATCATCGGCAGGCGGATGTTTGCCGAAAATCCAGTCGGCAAGGACCGGGTCGAATTCATCCAGAAATTCTGCGAATATTTGCTGCTCACCGGGAGACAGGCCGGGAAATGTTTTCTCAAAAAATTTCCGGAAAATTAAATCCAGTTCAAGCATTCCGCGGCGGCATTTCCAGTTAATTTTTCTTGCGTAATCATCATCATTCATGGGCTACAAACTCTACCCGTCTGGTGACCTGACAGAATAATTCATAAGAAATAGTTTCCGCGCAGTCAGCGACCCATTCTACCGGCAAACCTTTGCCCCATAAAACCACAGGATCATTCACTTTGGCATCCGGGACGGGGCGTAAGTCTACCACGATCATATCCATGGATACCCTGCCGATCAGCGGACAAATTACGCCGTTAACCAGCACCGGTGTGCCGTTGCGGGCGTGACGGGGATAACCATCGCCGTAACCTATCGCCACCACCCCTGCCGGCATTTCCACAGGACATTGCCAGGCGGCTCCATAGCCGACGATATCCCCGGGCCGAAGCTTCCGCACGGCAATTAAACGGGAAGTCAAAGTCATCACCGGACGCAATCCGCATTGCTCACCGGTCTGATTTTTAAAAGGCGACGCGCCGTAGAGCATAATTCCGGGCCGTACCCAGTCGCATAACGTTTCCGGGTTGGACAAAATCGCTGCGGAATTGGCCATGCTTTTGGGACCGGGAAAATCGCGGGTGAGATTTCGGAATGTATCCATTTGCACGGCATTGAGAGGATGATCAGGAATATCGGCGCAGGCGAAATGCATCATCACCCCGATGGGTTGATGAACCCATGGCAACTGCCCCAAACGCCGTCGCGCGTCGATAAACTCCTCTGCGGATAAACCCAGCCGGTTCATACCGGTTTCTGTTTTTAACCAGACTGTCAGGGGGGAGGACACCGGGTTTTTTTCAAGCATTTCAATCTGATACGGCTGATTAACCACCACACCCAATTGATATTGCCGGCACAAAGCAATGTGATCAACGTGGTAAAAACGGGACATCACAATAATCGGTTGGGTAATGCCACCTTTCCGCAGTATGATCGCTTCCTCGAATGCGGCGACGCCAAGAGCGTCGGCCTCCTCAAGGGTCCGGGTAACCGGCAAAAGGCCGTGACCGTATCCATCCGCTTTCACCATCGCCAGAATGGACCGGGAGCCGGCAAGCGCCCTGACCCGCGCTAAATTATGCCGTAAGGCGGATAAATCGATGTGCGCAACACAAACTCCGCCGCTCAAACAAAACTCCCTTCCAGCCGTTCCATGGCGATATAATTCTCGAATTTGGTGAGATGACCGATAAAAGTGACTTTAAAATCCCCGATCGGCCCATTACGCTGCTTACGAATAATAATTTCTGCGATGCCTTTATCTTTACTATTTTCATCATAAACTTCATCGCGATAAATAAACGCAATCAAGTCCGCATCCTGCTCTATCGCGCCCGAATTATGACTAACAACCCCACCATTCGCTAACCAGACCGCCGTTTCAGGCACTGTTAAATCATAAACCTCCATTTCTCCAGCCGGTTCTATGGCTACCACCCGATCCCAAAATAAATCACTGTTGCAGTGCATACGCAAAATATCATCATTCAGAAGTTCAGCATATTCGCTTAATAACTCCCGTGAAATAGCACCGAACTCTTCACAGGCCACCTTTGCAACAATTTCACTATTCTCCTCAGAGCAGGTGGTATATCGCATAGGCTGATGAGATAAATAACTGCCATCGCCAATCATTTGGCCTAATAGGGCTAAACGGTCATCAGACCATTCCTCCATTTTGTTGGGTTCCGGGAGGCAATGGGCAATCGCTAATCGGTCTCCTATTTTTAAATCGCCAATCATTTTCCAGTCGTTGGGGCCAAATAATCGATGTTGAGCGGTGCCCTGAATGGTACGGCCGCTGGCCAGATGTACGGTAAAAACAGGTTTTTTACCTACGCACCATACTTTATCACTGCGGGCTGAAATAATTTTTCCTTGCGGATTAATAGTGAGTACTTCGGGAGTTTGATTGACCAATTCCTGAATGGGTGCACGTCGACCATCTGCTAACATAACCAAAGTATTCCCGGGGACGCACTCGCGCAAGTCGGACATGACGGGACGGCGGTCGCTGCGCTGTTCTAATCCTCTGTTTAATTGGGAGAGGGCGATCACCGGGACGTTGAGTTCTTTGGCTAATATTTTGAGTGAGCGGGAAATTTCAGAAATTTCATTGGTGCGGTTTTCTTTGTTGCCGGGCACTCTCATAAGTTGTAGATAATCCACCACGATCAATCCCAAACCATTATGTTCGCGGGCAATGCGCCTGGCGCGTGAACGCAGATCGCTGGGCGTCAGCGCGGCGGTGTCGTCGATGTAAAGCGATGTTTCCGCCAATATACCCACGGAGGAAGAGATGCGCGGCCAGTCTTCATCGCTCAACTTTCCTGTTAAAACCTTACTTAATTCCACCCTGCTTAATGACGATAACATGCGCATGGTTAATGATTCGCCCGGCATTTCCATACTGAATATAAGCACCGGTTTTTGGGATTTAATGGCCACGTTTTCGGCGATGTTCATGGCAAAACTGGTTTTACCCATGGATGGCCGTCCGGCGATAATGATTAAATCGCCTTTTTGTAACCCGGCTGTCATGCGGTCAAGGTCCGTAAAGCCGCTGGAAACACCCGTTAAAGTATTGCCGCTGCGATAAAGCTCGTCAATACGTTCCGTCGTTCGCGCCAGCAGAGTGCTGATATTAACCGGGCCGCTTTCCCGGGTGTGTTGCTCGGCAATCTGGAATACCTGCTGTTCGGCAGCGTCCAGCAGGTCCTTACTCTCCTGCCCCGACACCTGGTAAGCTTTTTCAACCATATCTGTGCCGACACTGATCAGTTGTCGCAGGATAGCTCTTTCGCGCACAATGTCTGCATAAGCCACCACATTCGCCGCAGTTGGCGTATTCTGTGCAAGTTCAAATAAATAACCTTCGCCTCCCGCCGTTTCCAGCTGTTGACGCATTTTAAGACTATCGGCGACTGTCACTACGTCAAAAGGTTGACTTCTTTCGGCCAGCTCCGTCATGGCCTGGAAAATTAGCTGATGGTCATGACGATAAAAATCCTTGCTGATTAACCGGTCGGAAATACGGTCCCAGGCGCGATGATCAATCATCAGTGCGCCTAAAACTGCCTGTTCCGCCTCCTGCGAGTGCGGAGGCATTTTTGGCGTGCGGGGGGCAATGGATTGAGCCGACATCCTAATTAATCCATGGGGGTCTGGTGGGTGGGGAGGGCGCCAGAACCTGATTAAGTACGGGCTTCACCCACTATTTTCACTTTAACCGGTACATTCAATGCACCGTGCAACTTTAGAGTGACGGTAAATTCGCCGGTTTGACGAAGGGGGCCTTCCGGCATAATCACTTCCCGCTTCTCGACCTGAACACCTTTTTCGACGATGGCGTCAGCGATATCCCGTGGGCCTACGGAACCGAAAAGCTTACCCTCATCTCCTGCCTGGGCTGTGATGACAATTTCCAGTTCGGCCAGTTTGTCGGCGCGATGTTTAGCCTCTGCCAATACCTTTTCAGCCGCTTTTTCCAGCTCTGCGCGATGGGCCTCAAAGTCCGAAATGTTTTTAGCCGTGGCCAGCTTCGCCAGACCCTGGGGGAGTAAATAATTACGGCCAAATCCCGGTTTCACCGAAACCTGATCGCCCACTTTGCCCAGATTCACTACTTCTTGTTGTAAAATAACTCGCATTTCTAAACCCCCTTTTTAGGTAAATGATTGGTAAAATAACGCTTGCGGAAATCGTATCCGCTATCCACGTATCCTGCCAGTGCTAACACCATGATAAGCACCATGGGTAAAAAGATCAAACCAATGTAAACCACCACTAATAAATACACTATTTTTTTATTATAACGTACCCATTTATGCAACAAACTTAACCCGCTGACCGTTAGCGGCAAAACGACCACCGGCAACAGATCTATGGCAAAACCCACTCCAAACAGGGCAGTCACCACAGTTATGGTCAATATACCCGCCAAAATTAATCCGGCGCGAATTTCTATAAATTCTTTAGCCAGCCCACCCGGACGAAACAGTGCCGCCTGCCACCATCGCGCCAGCAATAGCTCGCAAAATGCCCCCAGCAACATCAGCGCGGTAAATAAACCGGTAGCGATGGGGATGATTTGAGTGATCATCTCGCGCACCCGCTCTTCCGTCACCTGCCCCGCCAGTATGGAGCTTAAGAAAGCCTGATACCGCTGCAAGGTGACAGACCACCAGCCGGGAACATCTTCCAGTACCAGATGAAATCCCAGTACTGTTAGAATACCCAATATCGTCATGGTTTCCAGTGTTAAGCGCCAGGATACCGTACTCCGTAAAATCAGGGCCAGCACCCACACCAGAATGCAACGCAGTAAAACCACATCGAATAACAGGGTCTGTTTCCAGACGGCGATAATCACCACCGGGATGGCTACCCCGATCATTACCTGCAAACCGGCTTTGTATCCACGGCATAAAGTGACAAAGCCGATCAGGATGGCGGCCAGAAAACCGCCCGGTATTGAGATCAGCGGCAATATCGCACAAATTAATGCCGCGGCCATGGCGTGGATAGGGTTCGCTAAAAGATACGTTCCTAATTTACGCACACGACTCAACTACTGATGAGTATCGCAATACGCCAATAAGGCCAAAAACCGTGCACGCTTAATTTCTTTCGCGAGGCGCCGCTGGTCACGCGCCTTGCGGCCAGTGATACGGCTGGGAACGATTCGGCCTGAGTCCATGACGTATTCTCTTAAAACCCGCAGGTTTTTGTAATCAATCTCATTGGTATTGTCGGTGGCATCGGATGGGGATGCGAATTTTTTGCGGCGGAAATAATTAGCCATGATTAGCTCCTCTCTTCTTCTGATTCAAATTCGCCTTCAGCTTCGGTAGTTTCGATGGCTTCAAAATCGTCACCTCCCGAGGCGCGTTGACCGCGATGATGACTGCTATATTCCTGCTCTTTCATCATCGGTGAGGGTTCGGTAATAGCAGCATCCCGTTTAATAATCATGTTACGAAGTACCGCGTCGTTATAGCGGAAGGCGCTTTCCAGTTCACTCAACAACGCATTGTCACACTCGATGTTCATTAAAACATAATGTGCTTTACGCACTTTATTAATAGGATAAGCCAGTTGACGGCGGCCCCAATCTTCCAGACGATGAACCTGACCTTTGCTGGCCTTAATCATGGACTGGTAGCGCTCAAGCATGCCCGGAACCTGATCGCTACAATCAGGATGGACTAAAAATACGATTTCATAATGTCGCATAGCAATGTTATCCTTTTGGTTGTATTTAATACAGCCCCGCCGGATATCGGCGAAGCAAGGTTAGGAACCCGGAGATTTTACCCGGGATCACGTTAGAAAGCAACCTTGACATTTTTCGTACCCTCCGGTTTAATCGATGCCGTGTTATGGCGTTCTCGAAGATATCACTAAACATAGAATAGAGGCATAAAAAATGAAATTAGAAACTCTTCAATCTCTTGTAAATGAGTTAAATGAAACACCTGAAGATAAATACACATTTGTTCAATGGCTCCCTATTGAAAAGCTGAAGCGCCTGGTTGAGGCAGCGACGAAATCAAAACAGGAAATCCTGGAGAATACAGACATCCAAACGGTATGTCATATCCTTACGGTAGTGAAAAATTCACTGCCCCCAAAGATTATACCCAAAATTGCGGATTTGCTTGAGAAATATAAAGACTATTCGAGTCATTCTGATGATAAAATTGCACCCATCGCTGAGGCCCAAGACAAAATACCCCTTCTTGAGTGGCTAGAAAAATATTTTAAAGATAAACCTAAAGATCCATTGCTCTATGATTTAATAGAGAAAATGGGCAGCCGGGCAGTAAACTGCATATTGCATTCTATGGATACAAACAAAAAAAACCATGGGACTATGATAATCGCTGTTAAAGCTTTGCAAATGCCGCATTACTCCTGCTCTGACGTATTACAAATATTAGCAAAGGATTCACTACCGGAATTGTTGCATAATTTGTTACAAAAAACTTCATTATTTAATCCGTCACCGCAAAGTCCATTTTCCTCAACAATGAGAAAATATACTGAGAAAAATCTGCAATCTATTGAACTCATTTCGGAACTTCACACTAATCCAGGTTTGTCTCATCATGGCGCTAGAGATGCCGGAATACCACTCATTGAAAAATTATCGAAAATACCAAAAGATATTGTGTCTAAATATATAGGTGCTTGGTATGATCTTGAAATCAAGGGTAAATTTCCCTCAGGTTCTTATATTGACGATGTATTGGCGAGTATACCCAACTCAGCAAACAATAATATAAGGGATTGTCTATTAAATGATGCAATAGCTAATTATAGACAGATACGCGTAAATGATCCTGCTGGTCTCTTTATAGCGATAGGGAACATTTTTAACCACAACCACGCAAATGACAGCCTTAAATTTTTATTGACTACTTTATCCAAATTATTGCGAACATATCAATCTAATTTACAAACGATATTAACCGACGTAGCCGTTTTTCCACTGGGACTGATTCAGGTAACCCTTGAGTACACGATAGACTGGGGCAATATGTTCCAATTCTTCGTTGCTAAATTAGAAGGGTTAAGGAATAATCATCCGTTTATTATAGATTCATTGTTATTGCTGAATTTAGTTCAAAGTGAAATTCTACGGAATAATCCTGATTGCCCAAAAGATTCTAATCATTTCTGGGAAATGATAGAAGAAACCATTAAAAAAAGCTGGCCAACAGCCACTGCCATAACACCCGATAACCTGAGCGCCATGCTGACACAAGAAACAGGGAGAAATATGCTTGGAAAGTATTTGAGCATATTACAGAAAAATAATTCAGATCATCAGCCTTCGTCGGTTATTGTTTCACTTGAAGCAAATAATAATAAGCAATTAGTGTTTGCCACTCATTTGTTAAGGCTAAAATCTCGGCTGATACAATCACAGGAATTAAATTTGCTGCTCATGTTTTATCACAACAAAAAGTGGAGTACAGCCTGTGTAATTTCTCGAACCATTGACAACCTTAAATACTATTTATGGAACCCCTCTGACCAGACTTCATCTAATTTCCTTAAGCTTCTATGCGATGGTGGAGTAACACTGCGCCCAACCTGTCAGAAAACCTTCATAAAGGCATTTGATGGTTGTAATTTATTTAAAGACAAACCAGAGAATGTTTTATCTCAATTAGCTAAGAATCCTGGTCCTATTTTGTCCGAGACAAATGAAAAAGTTTTACAGGAAGCAAAAACTACCCTGGATACGTGTAAAGAACTTGTCGATTTTATTACTGTTTGTCAACAGACTGGCAATTTAGATTTATTAAATCGTATGACCGTTAACAGCATCTGTACTTTGTTAAACTATTTCATTGGACGTTGCACTTTTCATGCCAGTTCCAGGGATAACCCGTACAAATTTCAATTCGAGGGATTTCAACAGAAAGCCGAAGTCATGCGGGATGATATAAAACCGGTATCCTCGCTTTGCCGGTAGGCAATTTGAACTGTACGTTTTTTCATAGCAGGCGGAAATTGCTGGATATATTCATTATTTGTGGTATATTACTGAAAGTACCGTTAACCCGGCATGAATGCATGCCAATAACATGGACAGGTTATGATTAAAATAACTACAATTTCACGCGTAACGATGGCTTCTCTGGCAGTTGTACTGAGTCTGACCGCTTGCAGTACCATGCCGGGGCAAACCCAGTCGAAAATCACTCACACGTCAAGAGACGGAGCGCCGCCCTTTCCCGTGGATGTGAGCCAATTAAAAGACGCTATACCTAAATACGAACCCAAAGATGCTTATTGCAATCCTCAGGTTTATACCATTGCGGGCAAACATTATTACGTGATGAATTCGGCCAAAGGCTATAACAAAACGGGAATCGCTTCCTGGTATGGCACTAAATTTCACGGCAAAATGACTGCCAACCGGGAACCTTATGATATGTTGGCCATGACCGCGGCCAGCCCGACCTTACCTATTCCCACGTATGTACGCGTCACTAATCTGGGAAATGGCCGTCAGGTGGTGGTTAAAGTGAATGACCGCGGACCTTTCGCTAACGATCGTATTATGGACCTGTCTTATGCGGCGGCCAAAAAACTCGGATATGCCGATCAGGGCACCGCCAAGGTCAGAGTAGAAGCCATTACCATGGACGAACCCGGTGCAACGCCACTCGTGTTAGCTAAAAAAAATACCAAACAGCTTTACCTACAGGTTGGCGCTTTCCAGCAAATGGCAAGGGCTGAACAGGTGAAAATAAAAGTTGCTCAGTTGACTCACCAGTCGGCGCGAATTGAAACAGTCAATAGGAACGACAAAACTATTTATCGTGTTCAGATCGGTCCTCTAAAGGACTTGCAAAGGTCCGATGTCGTCGATCAACTGCAACATCAGGGATTTAATAGCACTCTGCTGGTATTCAGTTAAAGCATGATGGATGGTATCCATTCAGCACCTGCACAGATCGCCACATGGCAGTCTTTATTGGCCAGCGAAAAAACGCAACCTTATTTCCAGCAAATTTTAACTTTTTTAGAAAAAGAACGCGCCGCGGGTAAAGTCATTTACCCTGCGCAAAAAGATATCTTCAATGCCTTAAAATTAACGCCTTTTGCGGAAGTTCGGTTGGTGATCCTTGGCCAGGATCCCTACCATGGCCAGAGACAGGCACATGGATTGGCTTTTTCGGTATTGCCCGGCGTGCCCGTCCCACCTTCCCTTCAGAATATTTTTTTAGAATTAAAAAATGATCTCGGCTGTGTACCCCCCAAAAATGGCTGTCTGGAAGCGTGGGCAAAACAGGGAGTTTTATTGTTAAATGCGACATTAACGGTTGAAGCGGGTAAACCACAATCCCATGCCCTGATAGGTTGGCAAAAATTTACTGACAAAGTGATTGACTGCCTGAACGATCATCCCCAGGGGATAGTATTTTTATTGTGGGGTTCACCTGCGCAACAAAAATCGCGAATCATAAACCCCTTTAAACACCGTATTCTCACCGCCCCACACCCTTCCCCACTGTCCGCACATCGAGGTTTTATAGGATGCCGCCATTTCTCTAAAGCCAACGAACTGTTAAAACAGATGGGACGCGGCGAAATTAACTGGCAATTATAATTCTATAATTCATCATAAAATTAACATGGGAAGAAATAATGAAAAAGACAAAATCTACCGAAAGTTTTCTTTCAATCAGCGCTCTTTCTAATTATGAAATAATTAAAACCAAATTAGAAACTGGAGAATTTCAAACTGTAAAAAATATGACAATAAATCAGAGTTCAAACTGTAGCCTCTCTAGCCCGGATATGTAACCATCAGACGTAGCGAAATTAACTGGCAACGTAACCCTTCACCATGTAGAGGGGAACGCCCACTTTTGACTCAGGTTTGACGAAAAATCGTACTCAAAATGCTCACATGAGCTCTGACACCAGCTCAAGGCGCTTAATTATGATAATGGTTACGTTACCTTAAGGCTAAGTAGATTTGGAAAAAATTCAGCAGCACATGGGTTAAGGGAAGAGCTTTTGGTAACTGTTTTGGGGGGATTATATTTAAATCTGAATGTATTTGACGCACTTGGCGATGGGTGCGGCTGATTTGAAACGACGGGGGTACTTGACGACAAAGTTTGTTTTAAATTTGGGCTGCTTTCATCCGGTTCAAGATAATTTTCATTGTAAGAATGGTCATATTTGACCAATTTATGATCGACTCCTGTTTTAGTCGCACCCCTTGACGATTGCAAAGGCACAAGTAGGTTATTTTCAAAAAACTCTTTTATGCCTGGTTTTTTTTCTTCCACTATAAAGTACGGCATTCGTATTACCAAAGGCCAACCTTCGGTTTTGAGAAGCCGAGTATTAAAATGCGTTTGGCTATTGATTTCATGGGTATCCGGTTTGAAATGAGTGGGGCCATCAATTTGAACAGCGGCACATTTTTGCCAAATTTGGTTATTTTTTTTAAATAAAGCCACATCTACTCGTGAACCCGCCGCAACATGTTCCCCTTTGAGATAATAAGAGGGATCGGAACGAAATAAATCTCGCAATATCTTAGTAGCGTCAATCTGCAGCTGAGATGATTTCGGTATCGGCGTTTTCTCCTCCAATTCTTTAAGACAAAATTTTAGAAAAGAACGATCCCATTTGATGTCTAAATTTTCTGATTTTGTGTACAAGTAAAATTTATAAATTTGCGATAACGATTTTCTAGTATAGTGATGCTGTTCAAATGATGGAAAATTCTCAGCTAATTTTAAGAAAAGGGGTTGATTAACAATCCCCATTCTCGCCATAGCATGCCCCAGAATGGATAAAACTTGAAGGTTAAAATTCTGGAGGTTAGTCAGATTATTGACGTGATCAGCCAATTTCTTCATCACGGTGTTGCAAGTTTTATCTTCAGGAGCCATTTTCGCCATCGCATTCGCGTAAGTGGATAAGTTTTGAGGGTTAAAATCCTTGAGGCTAGTCAGATTATTGACGTGATCAGCCAATTTTCTCATCAAGATGATGCAGGTTTTGTCTTCAGGAGCCATTTTCGCCATCGCAGTCGCGAAATTGGATAATTCTTGAGGATTAAAATTCCTTAGGCTGGTCAGCCTATTGATGTGATCAGCCAATTTCTTCATCACGGTGATGCAGGTTTTGTCTTCAGGAGTCATTTTCGCCATCGCATTCGCGAAATTGGATAAGCCTTGAGGTTTAAAATCCTTGAGGCTAGTCAGCTTATTGACGTGATCAGCCAATTTCTTCATCACGGTGATGCAGGTTTTGTCTTCAGGAGCCATTTTCGCCATCGCATTCGCGAAATTGGATAAGTTTTGAGGGTTAAAATTCTTGAAGCTGGTCAGCTTATTAACGTGATCAGCCAATTTCTTCATCACGGTGATGCAGGTTTTGTCTTCAGGAACCATTTTCGCCATCGCATTCGCTAACAGGGATAAGTTTTGAGGCTTAAAATCCTTGAAGCTAGTCAGCTTATTGACGTGATCAGCCAATTTCTTCATCACGGTGATGCAGGTTTTGTCTTCAGGAGCCATTTTCGCCATCGCATTCGCTAACATGGATAATTCTTGAGGCTTAAAATTCCTTAGGCTAGTCAGATTATTGACGTGATCAGCCAATTTCTTCATCACGGTGATGCAGGTTTTGTCTTCAGGAGCCATTTTTGCCATCGCATTCGCGAAATTGGATAATTCTTGAGGATTAAAATTCCTCAGGCTGGTCAGCTTATTGATGTGTTCAGCCAATTTCTTTATCAAGGCGATGCAGGTTTTGTCTTCAGGAGCCATTTTCGCCATCGTATTTGCGAAATTGGATAAGCTTTGAGAGTTAAAATCCTTGAGGTTAGTCAGCTTATTGACGTGATCAGCCAATTTCTTCACCACGGTGAGGCAGGTTTTGTCTTCAGGAGCCATTTTCGCCATCGTATTTGCGAAATTGGATAAGTTTTGATGGTTAAAATCCTTGAGGCTAGTCAGCCTATTGACGTGATCAGCCAATTTCTTCACCACGGTGATGCAGGTTTTATCTTCAGGAGCTGTTTTCGCCATCGCATTCGCGAAATTGGATAAGCTTTGATGATTAAAATCCTTAAGGCTAGTCAGCCTATTGACGTGATCAGCCAATTTCTTCACCACGGTGAGGCAGGTTTTATCTTCAGGAGCTATTTTCGCCATCGCATTCGCGAAATTGGATAAGCTTTGAGGGCTAAAATCCTTGAGGCTAGTCCGCCTATTGACGTGATCAGCCAATTTCCTCACCACGGTGATGCAGGTTTTGTCTTCAGGAGCCATTTTCGCCATCGCATTCGCGAAATTGGATAATTCTTGAGGTTTAAAATCCTCCAGGCTAGTCAGATTATTGACATGATCAGCCAATTTCTTCATCAAGGTGATGCAGGTTTTATCTTCAGGAGGCATTTTCGCCATCGCATTCGCTAACATGGATAAGTTTTGAGGGTTAAAATCCTTGAAGCTAGTCAGCTTATTGAGGTGATCAGCCAATTTCTTCATCAAGGTGATGCAGGTTTTGTCTTCAGGAGCCATTTTCGCCATCGCATTCGCTAACATGGATAAGTTTTGAGGGATAAAATCCTTAAGGCTAGTGAGCCTATTGACGTGATCAGCCAATTTCTTCATCAAGGTGATGCAGGTTTTATCTTCAGGAGCTATTTTCGCCATCGCATTCGCTAACATGGATAAGCCTTGGGGTTTAAAATCCTTTAGGCTAGTCAGCCTATTGACGTGATCAGCCAATTTCTTCATCAAGGTGATGCAGGTTTTATCTTCAGGAGCTATTTTCGCCATCGCATTCGCGAAATTGGATAAGCCTTGAGGTTTAAAATCCTTTAGGCTAGTCAGATTATTGACGTGATCAGCCAATTTCCTCATCAAGGTAATGCAGGTTTTGTCTTTAGGAGCCATTTTCGCTATCGCATTCGCTAACATGGATAATTCTTGAGGTTTAAAATCCTTTAGGGTAGTCAGATTATTGACGTGATCAGCCAATTTCTTCATCAAGGTGATGCAGGTTTTGTCTTCAGGAGCAATTTTTGCCACCGCATTTGCTAAATTGGATAATTGTCGAGATTTATATTCATTTAAAGAATTTTTGTTTATTTTATCCGCTATGAAAAGGACTAATTGTGACCCTAGCGGCGAGCGGGGGAAATGTGAAATGGCGTTAAAAATAGAAGCAATGTCTATTGATTCCAAGTTTTCAAACACTTCATAGATATTATTAATAATCCATGAGAAGCTTTCTCCGTTTAAATGATCCGACATCAATTGGATTTCTTTTTGATATTCATCTCTATTTTCATGGGCCTCTTTCCAAAAGAAAGACCACTGGTGAAGGATGCATGAGAGGTGGATGTGATTAAAGTAATCGCTATCTTGAGAATATAAAATCCTGAGTAATTCATCAAAATCGGAACAATCTTTTATACGAGTGGTGATATTTTTTAGAAGTGTTAAATCAGGAATCCTCATTTTCATTTCCCCTTATGACTGATTTTTTACAAAGCAAAAT
This sequence comes from uncultured Pseudomonadota bacterium, assembly GCA_963832945.1. Lineage (GTDB taxonomy): Bacteria > Pseudomonadota > Gammaproteobacteria > Coxiellales > Coxiellaceae > JAFEDN01. Next base: position 115,648 of record CAWHVV010000011.1, on the reverse strand, counting down.
AATATACCAAAAAACTATAAAGAAGCAAGAGTAGCTCACTTTATGATCACGCCAATTGGGCCAAAACTTCAGCAATTCCCGCTGGGTACAGCGGCAATTGCTGTCATCAGAATAGCAAATCAGCCCATTTTTTCAAGTGTTAATTTTCATAACCGATTGATTTTAAATTTGTAAAACCCGAAACTCGGGTTACCTTAAGGCTATGTAGATTTGGAAAAAATTCAGCAGCACATGGGTTAAGGGAAGAGCATTTGGTAACTGTTTTGGGGGGATTATATTTAAATCTGAATGTATTTGACGCACTTGACGATGGGTGCGGCTGATTTGAAACGACGGTGGTACTTGACGACAAAGTTTGTTTTAAATTTGGACTGCTTTCATCCGGTTCAAGATAATTTTCATTGTAAGAATGGTCATATTTGATCAATTTATGATCGACTCCTGTTTTAGTCGCACCCCTTGACGATTGCAAAGGCACAAGTAGGTTATTTTCAAAAAACTCTTTTATGCCTGGTTTTTTTTCTTCCACTATAAAGTACGGCATTCGTATTACCAAAGGCCAACCTTCGGTTTTGAGAAGCCGAGTATTAAAATGCGTTTGGCTATTGATTTCATGGGTATCCGGTTTGAAATGAGTGGGGCCATCAATTTGAACAGCGGCACATTTTTGCCAAATTTGGTTATTTTTTTTAAATAAAGCCACATCTACTCGTGAACCCGCCGCAACATGTTCCCCTTTGAGATAATAAGAGGGATCGGAACGAAATAAATCTCGCAATATCTTAGTAGCGTCAATCTGCAGCTGAGATGGTTTCGGTATCGGCGTTTTCTCCTCCAATTCTTTAAGACAAAATTTTAGAAAAGAACGATCCCATTTGATGTCTAAATTTTCTGATTTTGTGTACAAGTAAAATTTATAAATTTGCGATAACGATTTTCTAGTATAGTGATGTTGTTCAAATAACGGAAAATTCTCAGCTAATTTTAAGAAAAGGGGTTGATTAACAATCCCCAGTCTCGCCATAGCATACCCCAGAATGGATAAAACTTGAAGGTTAAAATTCTGGAGGTTAGTCAGATTATTGACGTGATCAGCCAATTTCTTCATCACGGTGAGGCAAGTTTTATCTTCAGGAGCCATTTTCGCCATCGCATTCGCGAAAGTGGATAAGTTTTGAGGGTTAAAATCCTTGAGGCTAGTCAGATTATTGACGTGATCAGCCAATTTTCTCATCAAGATGACGCAGGTTTTGTCTTCAGGAGCCATTTTCGCCATCGCAGTCGCGAAATTGGATAATTCTTGAGGATCAAAATTCCTTAGGCTGGTCAGCCTATTGATGTGATCAGCCAATTTCTTCATCACGGTGATGCAGGTTTTGTCTTCAGGAGTCATTTTCGCCATCGCATTCGCGAAATTGGATAAGCCTTGAGGTTTAAAATCCTTGAGGCTAGTCAGCTTATTGACGTGATCAGCCAATTTCTTCATCAAGGTGATGCAGGTTTTGTCTTCAGGAACCATTTTCGCCATCGCATTCGCGAAATTGGATAAGTTTTGAGGGTTAAAATCCTTGAAGCTAGTCAGCTTATTCACGTGATCAGCCAATTTCTTCATCACGGTGATGCAGGTTTTGTCTTCAGGAGCCATTTTCGACATCGCATTCGCTAACAGGGATAAGTTTTGAGGCTTAAAATCCTTGAAGCTAGTCAGCTTATTGACGTGATCAGCCAATTTCTTCATCACGGTGATGCAGGTTTTGTCTTCAGGAGCCATTTTCGCCATCGCATTCGCTAACGGGGATAATTCTTGAGGCTTAAAATTCCTTAGGCTAGTCAGCTTATTGACGTGATCAGCCAATTTCTTCATCACGGTGATGCAGGTTTTGTCTTCAGGAGCCATTTTCGCCATCGCATTCGCGAAATTGGATAATTCTTGAGGATTAAAATTCCTTAGGCTGGTCAGCTTATTGATGTGTTCAGCCAATTTCTTTATCAAGGCGATGCAGGTTTTGTCTCCAGGAGCCATTTTCGCCATCGTATTTGCGAAATTGGATAAGCTTTGAGAGTTAAAATCCTTGAGGTTAGTCAGCTTATTGACGTGATCAGCCAATTTCTTCACCACGGTGAGGCAGGTTTTATCTTCAGGAGCCATTTTCGCCATCGCATTCGCGAAAGTGGATAAGCTTTGATGGTTAAAATCCTTGAGGCTAGTCAACCTATTGACGTGATCAGCCAATTTCTTCACCACGGTGAGGCAGGTTTTATCTTCAGGAGCTATTTTCGCCATCGCATTCGCGAAATTGGATAAGCTTTGATGATTAAAATCCTTAAGGCTAGTCAGCCTATTGACGTGATCAGCCAATTTCTTCACCACGGTGAGGCAGGTTTTATCTTCAGGAGCTATTTTCGCCATCGCATTCGCGAAATTGGATAAGCTTTGAGGACTAAAATCCTTGAGGCTAGTCAGCCTATTGACGTGATCAGCCAATTTCCTCACCACGGTGAGGCAGGTTTTGTCTTCAGGAGCCATTTTCGCCATCGCATTCGCGAAATTGGATAATTCTTGAGGTTTAAAATCCTCCAGGCCAGTCAGATTATTGACATGATCAGCCAATTTCTTCATCAAGGTGATGCAGGTTTTATCTTCAGGAGCAATTTTTGCCACCGCATTTGCTAAATTGGATAATTCTCGAGGTTTATATTCATTTAAAGAATTTTTGTTTATTTTCTCCGCTATGGAAAGGACTAATTGTGACCCTAGCGGCGAGTGGGGGAAATGTGAAATGGCGTTAAAAATAGAAGCAATGTTTATTGATTCCAGGTTTTCAAACACTTCATAGATACTATTAATAATCCATGAGAAGCTTTCTCCGTTTAAATGATCCGACATCAATTGGATTTCTTTTTGAGATTCATCTCTATTTTTATGGGCCTCTTTCCAAAAGAAAGACCACTGGTGAAGGATGCATGAGAGGTGGATGTGATTAAAGTAATCGCTATCTTGAGAATATAAAATCCTGAGTAATTCATCAAAATCGGAACAATCTTTTATACGAGTGGTGATATTTTTTAAATGATGTGTTAAAATAGGAATCTTCATTTTCATTTCCCCTTATGACTGATTTTTTACCAAGAAAAATAATATACAACAAAAAGTATAAAGGAGCAAGAGTAGCTCACTTTATGATCACGCCAATTGGACCAAAACTTAATCAATTAAGTTAAATTTTAATCCTGAGCTGGTGTAAAAACAGAAAAGGGTGTCAGAGGCAACAAAAAAATTAAAAACTATATTGTAACTATTCACGATGTAGAGGAGAACGCCCAATTTTTTGACAAACATGAGCAAAAATTGGACGTTCTGCGTATGTAAATTCATGTGGTGAATGGATACCTGGCAACTTTAATTTCCAAATTAAGCAGCCTGGCTTTGATTCGGCTCCAGATGGATAATGAATATTTCAATTCCGAACGCGCTATTTTTAATTGATCACGATATTCTTTGATTTTGCCGGATTTTTCCATGGCGTCAATTCGGGCCATGACTTGCAAAATTTGCGAACGCAAAGGTAGCAGTTGCTCATGGATAAAACTCATAACAGCATCGGAACTTTGTTTGAAACGGGTAAGCAGCGCCAGTTCATCCGTTCGTAAACGATAACGGGTTAAATGCACCTGACTAATGGTCTTTAAATCACTGGCTAACCCCAGCCGGCTCCACATCCAGATGATCCACTTGGTGGGATCATAGTCATAAAAGCGAATGCCGTTGCGATAATCCAGGGGGAACTGATGATGGAAGTTATGAAACCCTTCACCGTAAGTAAAAAAGGCCGTGATCCAGTTGTCCCGTCCGGTTTGTTCCAGAGAATAGGCGCGTTTGCCAAAAACGTGACAGACCGAGTTAATACAAAAAGTACAATGATGATTCAGCACCAGTCGCAAAACCCCCGCCAACAACAATCCGCCCAGCCAGTCACCCCACAACAGACCGGCGATCAGCATCGGCATGACAAAACCCCAGGTCAACGCCAGCCACCACCAATTTTTATGCTGCCAGAGAATCCACTTATCGGCGGATAAATCTTCCACGTTGCTGAAATCCCGGGATGAGGGATCCAGCATCAACAACCAGCCAATATGCGCGAACCAGAATCCTCTTTCAATGTTGTAGGGGTCTTTATCCGTTTCTGAATAGCGATGATGGTTGCGATGATCGGTACACCATTCCAGAACGCTGCCCTGGTAAGCGCCCGCGCCAAATAACAGCACGAACAGTCGCACCAGCCATTTTGCCTGGTAAGTGCAGTGGGAAAATAAGCGGTGATAACCCGCAGTTATGGCTAAACCTGTCGCTACCATCCACACCAGCGCTAAAACAATAGTCGCGATATGCAGGCGTCCCGACGCGACGATAAAGACTGTCCCGGCTATTCCGACCACGGGAGTTAGCAGCAGAAACAAAGTCAGCGTCCAGTTGATCTTTTTAACCCATCTCATCTGTTATTGCCCCCCTGACAGGTTGACGGCGGGGGGATTTTCTGTCGTATCCACTCTTTTTTCCCCATAATTTGGTAAGTAGTCTGTCAGAGGCTTATCCGGCTGAACAGGCGGTGGTGTTGCTGCTGGTGCATTGGCAGGAACGTTGGGTTGAGGATTGGTAGTTTGCAGAGACTTTTTAGCTGCCGCAGGAGTGGTGGCTAACGTCCTCAGTGCTTCCTGGGCGACGCTTTGGCCCTGGGCAGCCGCTTTTCTAATCCAGACTAAACCGGCTTGCCGATCCTGGGTGGTGCCGATGCCATAGTAGTATAAATAGCCAAGAGCATACTGGGCGTCGGGGTCTCCGGAACGCGCTGCCTGCTCAACCCGCATAAACGAGCACTTATATTTTTGCAGGAACGGATTGTCTGCGCATACTGCAGACGAAGCAAAAGAAGCCGCGTGCGGCGAACTGGTCGCCACCGAGGATACCGGCGCCTCATGGTGTGTAGAGGAACAGCCATTGAGCCCCAGCACTAACAGAGCCGAGAGGCCAATACCGCCAAAAATATTAATCATTCGTTGCAAAATCATGTAAAGTCCTCCATTAAAACAATCTCATAATATCGTTAACCGTTCCCTGAATCAGCAGGAGAATGATTAAAACGATTCCTATCCGCAATAATATCTCTTGATATTTTTCGGATATTGGTTTTCTAATTATACCTTCAATTATTTGAAATAAAAAATGTCCTCCGTCAAGGCCCGGAATGGGCAACACATTAATAAAACCCAGCGCGAGACTGATAAAAGCGATAAACCCCCAATAAGCCTGCAGACCGGCCCGGGAGGCATCGTATGCGGAGTGGTAAATAGTAACGGGCCCTCCCAGAGTTTGCAGAGAAATTTTACCGGTAAACATTTTTGCCAGAACCAGAATATTAAATTTTGTTAAATCCAGCACTTGATCCAATGCCGGCGCCCAGGCGGTAAAAACAGAATAATGCGGAGTCACCAGCATTTCCGGGGGCCATTTTGGCGCTCTTGCTTCAATGCCTAAATAACCGACAGGCTGGCTCCGTTGGGTTTTACTGTCAAGCTGAACATTGAGTTCGCGCAGCGTCTCGCCGCTCCTGACCGTTAGCGCTACTTCCTGATTCGGGTGTTGGCGAATATAATCCGATAACGCCGGCCAATCGGCAACCGGCTGATGATTCAAACCGACGATGCGATCTCCTGTTTGCAACCCATTGCGTGCGGCGGGAGAACGGAACATCACCTTCTCCACAATTGCGGGAAACTCCGGCTGAAACGGGGTCATACCCAAACTACCCAAAGGATCCGGTTGCTTCCCTCCCAGACGCCAGTTTTGTTCAGAAAATTGCCGAACCTGCATTCCTGAACCATTAAGCGGCTGGGTAGTGATCGTCAGCGGTTGCGCGTTGCCGATTTGTTCAACCATTGCGGTGATTACCTGTTCCCAGCCAGGGGTTGGGTGACCATTAATAGCCATAATGGTATCACCGCTCTGTAAACCGGCATTCGAGGCGATAGATCCGGGCGTCACTTTGCCGATAACGGGTTTAATATAAGAAACGCCGGATAAGTAAATGCCCCAAAGAATAATGAGAGCAGTCAAAAAATTAGCGGCAACACCCGCAAGGACAATGGCCATGCGAATCAGAAGGGGTTGCCGGTTGTAAGCGTGAAAAGATTCGGCCCGCGATACGTGCATTTCGCGATCGTCCAGCATTTTAACGTACCCACCGATAGGCAACGCCGCAAGGACATATTCGGTACCACTGCGTCCGACACGTGACCATAGGCGAGGTCCAAAACCAATGGAAAAGCGCAACACTTTGACGCGGAATGCTTTCGCGACACAAAAATGTCCGGCTTCATGGAGTAATATCACGATAAATACAGCCAGGACCGCGCCAATCACAGTGAGCACTAATCCCATCAAGTTTGTCCTATTGTTTCTAATCGCCGCATACATTATCGTGTTTAGCGGTCAAAAGCAATTATATCATAATCAGAAGAATATAATATTCTTTTAGAAAAAGAACATATCGCTGGATTTATACTTTTTTGTGTGGCATACTTGGTTGATTATGAAACAACCTCGCGCCTTATGGCCTCTCTCTTTAACCGAAATGTGGGAACGCTTTGGACTTTACCTGGTCCAGGGGCTGCTGATTTTTTACATGACCAAAACCCTTAATTTTCCGGATTCCCGTGCCTATTCGGTGATGGGTCAATTTACAGCATTAGTGTATATCTCACCCATTTTGGGCGGACTCTGCGCCGACAGGCTACTGGGATTCCGGCGAACCATTCTGATCGGGGCTTTTTTATTATTAATTGGGTATGTTCTGCTGGCTTTTCCTTTTCTCCACCGCGAAACGTCCCTGTTTTTGGGATTGGCTGTTATTATTTTAGGTAATGGCTTTCTCAAACCCAATATTTCCAGTTTCCTCGGTAAATTTTATCACGACAACGATCCCCGCCGGGATACCGGGTTTACCATTTACTACCTGCTATTCAATGCCGGCATCGTCTTATCGACACTGAGTTCCGGCTATATCCAGGAATATTATGGATGGCACGTCTGTTTTGCGGTGGCAGCCTGCGGACTGATCGTGGCGCTGGGCTTTTTTCGCTGGGGGTACCGTTACTATGAAGATAAAGGCTTGCCCTTAAAACTCGAAAAATGGTTTTACAGCAACGCCAATTTCATCCTTCTCTCACTTCTTGGCCTCGCGGTCTGTTTCTTTTTACTCAAAACATCCAGCATCGCGGGAAACTGGCCGTTGACCGCTTTTGGCGGCGTGATCCTGTTATGTCTGTTGGGGATTATTTGCCGGCTGGAGAAAAGCGAGCGCCCAAAAATGCTGGCCCTACTTATTTTAATCGTTGTATCGATCGTTTTCTGGGCATTGTTTTTTCAAATATTTTCCGTGGCTAATTTGTTTATCGACCGTAACGTCGACCGGGTGATATTTGGACACAGTGTGCCGCCCGTTGCGTTCATTTCGCTGGAATCCATTTTTATATTTCTCATCGGCCCCTGCATGGCCTGGATGTGGAAAAAATTTCATGAGAAAAAGATTAATATTTCAAGAGGCCTTCAGTTTACTTTGGGTTTAGCTATTATCGCATTCGCCATGCAATGTCTGGTGATCGGCATTCATTTTGCAGGTGGCGGTCTGGTGAACCCTTACTGGATAGTGATTTGTTATTTCTTCATTACCATTGGAGAGCTGATGCTCTCGCCGATCGGTCTTTCCATGGTCACTCAACTCGCTCCCGCAAAATTTGTGGGGTTAATGATGGGTATCTGGTTTTTAGGTCTTGCTTATGGCGGATTGCTGGCTGGATATTTAGGCAAGCAGGCCAGCATCCCTAAAGAAATCATGAACGATCTTCTGCACACTAACTTAATTTATGCTCACGCTTTTCAAAATTACGTCCTGCTGGGTTTAGCCGCTGCCGCGATTACCCTGTCTTTAACACCCTGGCTAAACAAATTAACCAATAAAATTCATTAAAACCGAAACTCTTTCGGATTTTTATATTTTGCGTTAGAATGCAGTCGGTTTTTAATAAGGAGTTAAGCACAATGATTTCTCAAGCTACCTATATATGGATCGACGGCAGTCAGCCCTCCCAGACATTACGCTCTAAAGTAAAAATTCTGCATAACCCGCACGGGGAAATCACTCTGAAGGATTTTCCTGAGTGGAATTTTGACGGCTCCTCTACCTATCAGGCTAGCGGTGGAGACTCAGACCTGCTTTTGCAGCCGGTCTGCTATGTGAACGACCCTTTACTGCCAGGCGATAATTATCTTGTACTGTGCGAAGTGATGAGTCCGGATGGCAAACCGCATCCCAGTAACAAGCGCGCAAAACTCCGTACACTCATGGAAAAATTTGGCAATGAGCACGAACCCTGGTTAGGTTTCGAGCAGGAATACACTCTGTTTCGCGGGCAGCAGCCGCTAGGCTGGCCGGACCGGGGCTATCCGGCGCCGCAAGGGCCTTTTTATTGCGGAGTGGGAGCGGATGAAGTGTTTGGCCGCCAACTGGTTGAAGAACACACCGCGGCCTGCATTGACGCGGGCCTTATGATCTATGGCACCAATGCCGAAGTCATGCCCGGTCAATGGGAGTTTCAAATCGGATATCGTGGCATCGCCGGTGAAAGCGCCGACCCGCTGACGGTATGTGATCATCTCTGGCTGGCGCGCTGGCTATTATATCGAATTGGCGAAGACCATGAGATCAACGCCCGCCTCCATCCCAAACCCGTCAAAGGCGACTGGAACGGCGCGGGTAATCATACCAATTTCTCCACCAAAGCAACCCGCGATCCCAAAAACGGCATAGCGGCCATCCATAAAGCTATCAAGGCTCTGGAGAAAAATCACGACAAACATATCAAGGTTTATGGCGCCGATTTAGAATTGCGATTAACGGGCAAACATGAAACCGCGCCCATCGATAAATTTTCATCGGGAGTTGCTAACCGCGGTTCTTCCGTGCGTATCCCCCGCTCCGTGGCCAATGCTGGTTATGGCTATTTTGAAGACCGGCGTCCTGGCGCCAATGCCAATCCATATGAAGTCGCAGCAGCATTAATGGAGACAGTCTGCGGAGAAGAATAAAAGTAACCATTCACCATGTAGAGGGGAACGCCCACTTTTGGCATTGCCCAAAAAGCATTGTATAAGATTTAAAAGTTCGTAAAGTATCTGAGCTTTCTTAATTTTCGTTTTCAGGAGATCGTTATGAGAAATAAATTGCTAAAAGGTAGTATCTTATTACTTTGTATTTCGACAAGTTGTCATGCTGCTTCAAATAAACCATTACAAGGTACATGGTCTTCAAAATGTGCTTCTGACGGCTCTGGAAATTATAATATTGAGACCTTTGTCTTTAAAAATCAGAACGCTATTTATATGATTCAAACGTATTCTGACGCCTCATGTCATCATAAAATTTCTACATTAAATACCTATCGAAATTATAAACCAGGGAAAGCTGTGCCCAACTTAGCCAACACTAAAGAATTGGATTACACATTTAAATCAGTCACCATGACGTATAATGATCCATCGGCAGTTAACCAGGCCAATAAATCTGAGGATTATGGTTTTTCTAATTGGAAAATAAATGAATCGAAAGAAGTTGCCGGTTTAAAACGAAACGCCTCTGCTTATCCGGAACATGCACAGAATGATAAATTTTATACTATTGTCAAAATAGAAAAAGACAAGTTGTTTATGGGTGATTATGCTTCAGGTAAAGGTATCAGCCCCAATACACGGTTATCGGCAATCTACAACGTACCCTTTAACAAAAGTAACCAAAGGGCCAGGCCCTGACGGCTCCCCTATTCTGGCGGCGGAGTGTTTTACTTAAAACCTAAATAACGAAAAAAAATTCTGCGTGGTTTGGTTGGCCACTTCTTTCACGGTAAGTCCCTTTAAGGCGGCGATTTTTTCAGCCACCAGACAAACATATTGCGGCTCATTGGGCTTCTTGCCGCGATGTGGGACCGGGGTTAGATAAGGCGCATCGGTTTCAATCAAAATACGTTCCAGAGGAACTTTTTGCGCGACATCGGCCACTTCCACGGCATTTTTGAAGGTGACGATGCCGGAAAAGGAAATATAAAAATTAAGCGCCAGCGCCTGTTCGGCCATTTCCCAGCTTTCCGTAAAGCAGTGCAGGACCCCGCCAATTTCTTCGGCCTGTTCTTCCCGTAATATCCGTATCGTATCTTCGCGGGCGTCCCGGCTGTGAATGATTAACGGCTTTTTCAGTTCACGGGCCAGACGGATATGTAACCGGAATCGCTCCCGCTGTTCTTCCAGGCCGCTGTCGTTATAATGATAGTCCAGACCCGTTTCACCCAGAGCAATCACCTTTGGATGCCGCGCAAAAGCAAGTAAATCCTCGCGGGTAATCACCCCTTTTTCACTGGGATGCACGCCGACACTGGCGGAAACATCGGGAAAACGTTCGGCGATGTCCAGTACTTCCTGCGCATGTTCCAAATCAACGCCCACACATAAAATATGTTTCACACCGGCTCTCTTAGCCTGCTCAATCAAAGCGCCCAAATCGCCCCGGTAAGCGCCGAGGTCCAGCATATTCAAATGACAGTGCGAATCAACGAAGTGCATAAACCCTCTTTATAATTAATCAACAAACTTTCCAGTAACAACTGCTCATTGAGATGAACCTGACTGTTCTGCATCCAGCGGCGCGCCTGATGCAGCTTCGTTAATAATGTCATCAAGGATGCTAATGGATATATTTCCGTCAATGCCTGTAAAGACGATAAACGGTCCGGATTCGTTAATGCCGACCCTGTCACTTTTAAATGCAGACGCGTCAGGTCCAAAATAAGGGAGAGAAAGGCATCTATCCACGCCAGTAGATCCTGCTTTAAATATTCCGCTACCGGCGCCAATAAGGATGCTTTCTCTTGAGCAATCGCTATCAGATGAGTCAATAAACGGTCCCGTAAATCCAGATAATGATTTTGCGCCAAGTCCAGGGCTCGTAATGGCGCGTTTTCGGCGATTTTTAATAATAAATGGGCGTCTGCCTGGATATTTAATGTCCGCAGCTGATCACTCAACCAGGCGCCCGCCTCCCCACCGGTGAAAGCAATGCGCTGGCATCGGCTGGTGATTGTAGCGGGCAAAGCGCCCGGCTGATGGCTCACCAACAGCAGCAGCACTGTGCCCGACGGCTCTTCCAGCGTTTTTAATAAAGCGTTGGCCGCCGCTCTGTTTAACGCTTCCGCAGGTGAGATAATGGCAACCTGATATCCAGCCCGTTGCGCAGTCTGGTTAAGGGTCGCGGACATATCCCGGATTTGGTCCACCTTAATATTTTTGCCGCTTTCTTCAGGCGCGATCATTAATAAATCAGGATGATTGTTCGCCAGTATCAGAGAGCAACCGGCGCACTGACCACAAACCGACTCGCCCGCTGCTTTACATAACAGGAATTGAGCAAATTGCCGGGCAAAGGTCTCTTTGCCCAACCCGGCTGCTCCGGTGAGCAGCAAGGCGTGTGGCAGCCGCTCTTGCCGATGCTGCGACAATAACCGTTGCCATTGGCTTTTTTGCCAGGAATATAAAATATTTTTCATAGAATTTTATTAAGTTCGGATAACAGCTGCTGCTGCACATCCGACAGTGGCCGGTCAGCGTTAATGATTCGAAAGCGCTCAGGCGCCTCTGCGGCCAATGTCAGATAACCCTGCCGCACATGCTCAAAAAAATCCAGTCGTTCGCTTTCAATACGGTCCCTGCCGCGCCGGTTTTTTAAACGTTCAATCCCGACAGGAACCGGCGCGTCTAACAGAAAGGTAATATCGGGCTTTAGCAATCCATGAACCCAGTCTGCCAACCCGGATATTCTGGACGCAGGCATTCCCCGGCCATAACCCTGATAGGCGAAACTGGCATCGGTAAAGCGATCGGAAATGACCCATTTGCCTGCCTCAAGCGCTGGTTTTATTATCCGGGCGATATTCTGGGCACGGCAGGCGAACATCAGCAATAATTCCGTGTCTAAATACATCGGCTCCTGGTGGTGGCTTAATAACACATTGCGGATATTTTCCGAAATTTCAGTGCCCCCAGGCTCGCGGTTCACGACAAAATCGATTTTCCGGATATTCAATTGCGCATTAAAAAATTTAATCGCCGTACTTTTACCTACGCCTTCAATCCCTTCGAAAGAAATAAAGTAATTCGATTTCATTTTAATAAACACCTGTCGAACGCATAATGAATAGACCCAGACCAAACCACTGTTGTTTATCCGCTTCCGATTTTTTAAATTGTCGATATTTTTTTACCGCCTGCAAATGCTCCGGGTAAGTCGCCGAAAAGCGGTGACTGCCATCTCCCTGGGCCACATAGTAAAACGAATCTCCCGGCGTCGGATGCAGCGCCGCGAAAATAGAGGCCGCGCTGGGCATATTAATTGGCGTCGGCGGTAAACCTTTGTGCAAGTAGGTATTATACGGGTTGTCATTGCGTAAGTCTTCTAAAGTAATGATGGAACCAAACGGCTTTCCAACGCCGTAGATAACCGTAGGGTCAATCTGCAAATTCATATTTTGCTGTAAACGCCGCAGGATTACTCCGGCGATGATCGGACGCTCTACCGGCAGCACTGCTTCGCTTTCTACCAGAGAAGCGACTATCAATACTTCCTCCGGGGTCTTATAGGGCAAATTAGCCGTGCGTTGTGACCACTCCTGCATCAACAAAGCATTCATTCGCTGGTAGGCTTGTTGTAAAATGACCGTGTCTTTGTTGCCCCACGTGTAAACATAGGTGTCCGGAAAAAAACGACCTTCGGGTAATTCCCCAGGATGACCAAGGGCGGCCATGATTTCCTGGTCGGTTTGGTTGGTGGCGACGTGCAGAAGCGCATCGTCCTTGAGCAATATTTGACGGATTTGCCGCATGGTCACGCCTTCGACTAATGTCAATTTGCGCATGACTACCTTTCCGCTGGCGATGTTGGTCAATAATTTTTCAGGAGTAGTGGTGTCATCTATCGCATACTCGCCTATTCGTAATTTGCTGGAAATGCCTCGCTGGCGGGACAATATCATAAAAAAGTGGGGGTGAGATAACAGCCCGCGTTCCTGAAGACCCGCAGCCAATTGCCGAAGTGTTGAATGAGGTCTGACAATCACCGTGGTGGCGCCGGCAGATATCAATGGGCGCTTCATGAATTGGCGCCAGGACCATCCTTCCACAACGCCAATGATCAAAAATAAAACGGTAAATACGCATAAAAATAGCGGTCCGCGGCTGGTTTTTAACAACCAGCGATGCGCACGAACAAATAAGAATGCCAGGAATAGAAATCCAGGAAAGATGCGCTGCTTAAACGACACATTAAAATCTCTCGGCGGAGCCGAAACGACGGAAAATCAGACTGCCATTCGTGCCGCCGAAGCCAAAAGAATTGGACAGGACAACATCCATTTTGCGGGATTGAGCAGTATGCGGGACAAAATTAAGATCACAACCTTTGTCCGGATTATCCAGATTGATGGTGGGTGGCGCTACCTGATCCCGAATGGCCAAAACTCCAATAATGGCCTCTACCGCCCCCGCTGCACCCAATAAATGACCGGTCATTGATTTGGTTGAGCTTACCGCCAACCGGTAAGCGTGTTCGCCAAAAGCAGTTTTGATAGCCTCTGCTTCAATGACGTCCGCCATCGTTGAGGTGCCGTGAGCGTTAATATAGTCAACCGCTTCGGGTGCAAGTCCGGCATCCGCCAGCGCGTTTTTCATGGATAAAACGAATCCGGCGCCATCCGGACAGGGCGCGGTCATGTGGTAAGCGTCAGAACTCATGCCAAAACCGGCCAGCTCCGCATAAATTTTGGCTCCACGGCGCCTGGCGAATTCCAGTTCCTCCAGAATAAACACTCCGGCTCCTTCCCCCAATACGAATCCATCCCGGTCCTTGTCCCAAGGACGGCTGGCGTGCTCGGGTTGATCATTGCGGGTAGAAAGCGCTTTGATAGCGTTAAAGCCCCCAATGCCTAAGCTCGGAAGTCGACATTTCCGAGCCTCCGGCGACCATGATATCGGCATCGCCATGAATAATCATGCGCGCAGCATGACCGATGTTATGAGCGCCGGTAGTGCAGGCGGTAACAATTGCGATATTAGGTCCCATCAGATGATGTTTCATGGAAACCAGGCCGGCAGCCATGTTAATAATGCAGCCGGGGATAAAAAATGGAGAAATCTTGCGTGGCCCACCGCTTTTTAAGGCGAGGCAGTTGGCTTCGATGCCCGGCAAACCGCCAATTCCGGAGCCAATCGCCACCCCGGCTCGTGGCGATTAGGGATTCCGTTACTTCCAACCCGGCGTCCAGAACAGCCTGGCGTGCAGCCTCGGCGGCATATTGAACGAATAAATCAGTCCGGCGGACCTCTTTGTCGTTTAAACTGAGTTTGGGATCAAAATTAGGGACCTGAGCCGCGATTTGAGTGGGCAATTGAGAGGCGTCAAAACAGGTTACCCGGCTCACGCCGCTCTTGCCCTGAGTGAGGCCTGCCAGGCAGCTTCAATAGTATTACCTAACGGGCTGACGATCCCCAACCCGGTGACAACGACTCTTCTTCTGCCCGGGTGCATTACTATGCCACTTTGTCTTTTTGCTTTTGTTTTTCAATAAAATCAATAGCTTGCTGAATAGTCGTAATTTTTTCGGCTTCTTCATCCTGAATTTCTATACCGAATTCTTCTTCTAAAGCCATGACTAACTCAACGGTGTCTAAAGAATCTGCGCCTAAATCATCCACAAACGACGAATCATTGGAAATATCTTCTTCTTTAACTCCCAATTGCTCAACCACGATTTTTTTGACACGATCTGCAACAGTTGCTGCCATAATTCAATCCTCATTAAAAATTAAAAGTTGCCATTATACCATACACATTCCACCATTGACATGCAATGTCTGGCCAGTGATATAGGCGGCCTGATCAGACGCTAAAAATATCACAGTATTGGCGATATCTTCAACGGTTCCGCTGCGTTTCATTGGGATTTTTCCGAAAATCCATTCGCGTTGCTCCGCAGTGAGATTGACCGGTCATATCCGTTTCAATAAAGCCCGGAGCTACCGCATTGACGGTAATGCCGTAAGCGGCCATCTCCAGCGCCAACGATTTGGTGAATCCGATGACGCCCGCCTTTGCCGCACAATAATTCACTTGACCCGGATTACCCATGACACCAACCACGGAAGTAATATTGATAATTCGTCCGCTTCGCTTTTTAACCATTGATTTTATACAGGTTTTGCTAACGCGAAAAACGGCGGAAAGATTGATATCAATCACTTCGTTCCATTGCTCTTCTTTCATGCGCAGCAACAAATTATCACGATGGATTCCGGCATTATTCACCAGAATATCCACAGGGCCAAGATTATTTTGCGCCTCTGCGATGAGGTCTGGACAGCTTCGGAATTTCCAACATTGAGCGCATACCCCGCGCCCTGAATATTAGCTTCCCTGAAAGCAGCATTGATTTTTTCAGCGCCTTCCGCAGTCGTGGCGGTACCCATGACCACAGCGCCCTCACGCCCCAGTTTCAAAGCAATAGCCTGACCAATGCCCCGGCTGGCGCCGGTGACTAACGCAACTTTTCCCGCTACCAGCATATCATCTCCTGATTGGATTAAAGTGACAAGCGGCCGTACTTTAACATAATTTTAAGTGCGGCATATACTGTATTTATTACAGAATTACAGAACGTTCGCAGCGGTTAAAGTTGTGCTGATGCGCTTGTTAAGGCCGGTTAAGACTTTGCCGGGACCACATTCGAGAATGATTTCAATGCCCTGCCGGCCAAGATATTGAATCGTTTCCACCCACCGAACCGGCTGAGTCAGCTGCTGTATAAGGGCCTGACGGATGGCGGCAGGTTCATCATGGACCGTGACGTCGGCGTTATGGATAACCGGGATATGCGGCGGTCGAATCAGTGTCTGATTCAAATCCTCCGCCAGACGCGAGGAAGCCGAAACCATTAAATCACAATGGGACGCGACACTCACGGGAATGCGTTTGGCTATTTTAGCGCCCTGCTCTCGCGCCAGCACAATAGCCCTATCCACCGCCGCACTATGACCCGCGATAACGGTTTGCCCGATGGAATTGAAATTGGCAGGACTCAATACTTCATTTTGTTGACGAGATATGTTACATATTTCATTGATTTTATTATCTTCAAGGCCAACTATTGCTGCCATGGCGCCCACGCCATCGGCGGTGGATTCCTGCATATAACGGCCTCTGTTGGCGACCAGTTTCAGCGCATCGGTAAAGTTCAGCGCTTGCGCCGCCACCAATGCGGTGTACTCGCCCAGGCTATGGCCAGCGAGGTATCGGGGAGGCGGATTGTCCTGGGTTTGCCAATGTCGCCAGACGGCGATATCGGCGGTCAGTACCACGGGTTGAGTAAATTCGGTTTGATTAAGTTTTTCTTCGGGGCCTCGCTGGGCCAATTCCCAAACGTCATAACCCAATAACGCACTGGCTTCGTTAAAGGTTTGACGCACAATGTCCACTGCCGCCATCGACTCTAACATCCCGAGAAATTGCGAACCCTGACCCGGGAAAACCACCGCGATTTTTTTCACTAATTGTAATTCCTCATTCATGACAGCATTGCTAATACTTAACCAAAACGGAACCCCAAGCCAGTCCGGCGCCGAAGGCTTCCAGCATTAAAATTTCGCCGTGCTTAATTTTGTTCTGTTGTATCGCATAATCCAATGCTAAAGGCACTGATCCCGCAGAAGTATTGCCGTGTCCGGCGACCGTTAAAATCACCCGCTCCATTGGCAAATTCAGGCGACGCGCAGTGGCTTCAATAATTCGGGAATTAGCCTGATGCGGGATCAGCCAATCCACATCCTCCTTTTTTAATCCGCTTTTGGCTAATGTTTCGTCAACGATGCTGCCGAGCTGGGTAACCGCTATTTTAAATACGGTATTGCCTTTCATATGGATACATGGTGGACCCGAGTCCCATAAAGGATTTTTTGCGGATAACGCCTCGGTGTATCGACCGGCCGCATGGATATGTGTCGCCAAAATTCCAGGCTCGTCGGCGGCCTGCAATATCACGGCTCCCGCGCCGTCACCAAATAATACACAGGTGCTGCGATCTTTCCAGTCCACAGTTTTCGACAACGCATCGACGCCGATCACCAAGGCATTGCGGACGGCGCCGGTTTTAATAAATTGATCGGCAACGCTTAAGCCATAAATAAATCCGGCACAGGCAGCGTTTAAATCAAAGGCGGGACAATCGTTGTCGATGCCTAATTCTTTTTGCACAATACAGGCGGCGCTGGGAAACAAATAATCATTGGTGGCAGTACAGGCGATAATCAAATCAATATCATTCGGTTGCAATTGCGTATTTTCCAAAGCCTTTCGCGCCGCTTTAACGGTCATCGTCGAGACCGTTTCATCGCTGTCGCCTACGATATGGCGCTCGCGAATGCCAACTCGCTGGAAAATCCATTCATCGGAAGTATCGACGATTTTTTCCAGATCGGCATTGGTGAGTATAGTGTCGGGTAAATAAGAACCTGTTCCAATAATTTTACTATATTTCATTGTGATATTACCTTTTCTTGCTGTAAATTATCACGTCGCAGACCCTGCTCGATGAGGATGGGAATATTTTTATCAATTTCCAGAACCGCTTCTTCAATAGCCGCGGCGAAGCCGAGAACGCCTGCTCTGCCATGGCTCTTGACGACGATTCCTTTTAAGCCTAACAAAATGGCGCCATTGCGCCGCTGGGGATCTACTTTTTTCTTTAGACCGGCCAATATCGGCAAGGCAGGCAACACCGCTAATCGGGTCAGCCAGTTTTGTGAAAACGCCTGGCGGGTGTAATGAGCGATTAACTGCACCACGCCCTCTGCGGCTTTTAAAGTAATATTGCCGATAAAACCGTCGCAAACTACGACGTCCACTTTACCTTCGAAAAGCGTGTTGCCTTCGATAAAGCCCACGTAATTAATGTTCCGATTTTTCTCAAGCAATTCAACCGTTTGTTTAACCTGTTCATTGCCTTTTATTGCTTCTTCACCGATGTTGAGCAAGCCCACCCGTGGATTGGAGACATTGTCAACAGCGCTGGCAAAAACCGAACCCATCATGGCGAACTGGCAAAGGTGTTCGGCGCTCGAATCCACGTTCGCGCCCAAATCCAGAATGCGTACTTCCTGGCCTTCATGCAGGGTGGGAAAACGGGCGATAATGGCAGGACGGTCAATGCCGGGTAAAGTTTTAAGAACGAATCGGGAGGTGGCCATTAGCGCGCCAGTATTGCCTGCGCTGACACAGGCCTGCGCTTTTTGAGATTTCACCAAATTGATGGCGACCCGCATTGAAGAATCTTTTTTACAACGTAGGGCAGAGGCAGGCGATTCATCCATGGCAACAGTTTCAGCGGCGTGGTGAATTTTCCAGCGATCGGCATTCCTGGTTCCGGACTCTCGCAGCAAAGAGCTCAACACCTCTTCACGGCCAACAAAAATAAGTCGTATCTCAGGAAATTTTTTTAAAATCTGCAACCCGGCGGGAACGACAACTTCCGGGCCGTGGTCGCCGCCCATAGCATCCAGCGCAATCGTCTTCACCATGGATGACTATTCTTCTTTTTCAGTCGGTACCTTTACCTGAATGACTTGTTCGCCTTTGTAGTAGCCATCGGCGGCTACGTGGTGACGGCGATGGGTTTCTCCCGTCATTTGATCGACGGAAAGAGTGGCGGCGGATATTGCATCGTGCGAACGGCGCATGCCACGTCTTGAGCGGGTAACTCGGCTTTTTTGTACGGCCATGGAATTTTCTCCACTGAAATGGGTAATTAAAAGTTGCTTATGTTAACCCGTAAGGTTGTAAAAATCAAGGCGGAAGCAATTCCCGCTCAGGCCTGTCCCAAGTTTTTTTATATTTTAATCATTCAGTCATAGTACCCTTGCGAAAGTGTGTATGGAGATAACTAAATAATGATTTAAACCACCTCCGCGGTATTCCCGGCATCCGCCCAAAGGCTCGCAGGATCTTCACTGCGGAAATGCATGGATGGTTTTAATATTTCCTTAATGTAGTTAATATGTCTTTAAAAGACGTGATCGTATCCATCGATAATAAATTTGAACAGCCAGGCGCCACCGCAATAACATCAGCCATTGATGAAGAGGGATTAAAATGCATTATTACGACTTCTTTTTTTCTTAATCCTGTCATTGTTTGTAAAGAAGGCCATAATATGGAAGAAGAGGCATATTTAAAGTACAAATATGGAAATGGTGATAGTGAAAACTGTTCAGGATGTCCTTTTTGCCGCGGCCCTTTTTTGAATAATTCTATTCTAAATAAATCCTTGAAAAAAATTGTCGAATCTTATTTGACTCAGTTTCCCGAAAGCGGCCATGAAAGGTACAAATTGGACGATATTTTTAGTTCCGCAGCCACTTCTGATTCTCATTCAACCTCAAATTCAGGCTCATGGGAGTCAACTTCTTTTTATCCCTCAAATGCTCCTGCTAACGCTTTAGGTTGGATAGCCCACAATGATTCAAAAGAAGTAAAAACAGGCGCACGCTCCAGGAGTACTGCGTATCCTGCCTGGCGTTCAGATTCTCATTCCAGCCCGGTACAATATTCTTCCTCCATTATTTCCCAGAATGTGCCAGAAATTACAACGACGATGACACAAACTTTGTCAGCCTCACATTCAAACTCAAGCACATCTTCTTTTATGGATTCCGATTTGTCATTCGATGATCTTTTTAAAGATGATGATGAAGACGATTTTATTAACTTCCGGGGAGATCGCCTTTACAGTGCACATCCTTCATCCACTACTTCTGAAAATATACCAAGAATGACGACAACCAGTACGCAAACTTTTTTCCCGTCTGTTCCCCACTCAGGCTCAACATTGACATCAACCTCCAGCGATAATGTGAATAATCCGATAACGACGGCGAGCGTTCCAAGTACTCTATTCCATTTATCGGAATCAAAATTTATAGACGAAATGAAAAACCCAAAGCCTTTACCTAATTTCGTGGTAGTGACCCGATGGGGCTCTGAATATAAAACGGGTTCGCTCGGTAAAGTATTATTAGTAGGAGACGATGACCTTCAGCTGGTAAATTTTTTACTAACCGTTTCGAATGACAGCGAGACCAGTTTTCTTTCCACCATTGGAGTTGATTCCAGGAAACTCAGCGTTAACGAAGACCGATTTTTTCTTTCAGCTAACGCCGCCAGTCGAAAATTCAGGGAACTGTCAGAGTCTTATTACCGAGGCTACAGTTTTATTTTCATTTTTGGCAGGGAAATTGGTGGGTGGGTCCGGCAATTTATGCAGAACGATTCAACGCAAGTTTATGTTCCGGGCTATCAAAATTCGGGAACAGTCAGCTTAACATTATTGCATCCGGGTTCTTATATTCCTCCCCGAATTCCTGATCCCGGCACGGAAGATAGTGACGGTAACGCGAATTGGCGCCGTTATGGAGAAAATTTGTTGTCTGCCTGTACTACAGTGGTAGTTTCAAACTCAAATACGGTTAGTTTAGGGCTGGATTAAGTCCAGCAATTCCCGCTGAGTACAGCGAAAATTGCTTCCTGTTTTTATCCTGCGCTCGGCAGAGCCGATGCTCGGAATGAAGGGGGAGCGCTGCGCGCTGCTCCCCCTTGCGATCCCCCATCGCGGGGATAATTTTCTACGAAAATTATTTTTTATAAGGGTGATTTATTATTTTAAATCAAACAGTTAAAATTCACCGGGAATTACTGGATTAAGTCCTAATTTATTTTTTTTTAAGAAGTCGCGCAGGTCTGCGGACAGTGGAATACATAACCCAAAATTGGCACAGCTGATGGAAGCGGCGTGCAAAAATAATCGCTTGAGTCCCAGGCGCCTGACTTCACGATTAAAATCCGCATCGCCATATTTTTGATCCGCAGCCACTGGATGACCGATATGCTGCAAATGGACTCGAATTTGATGCGTTCTACCGGTTTGCGGCCAGGCTTCCATTAAGCTCATGTTCCTGGAGACTTTGAACGGATGAAAAAAGTGACAGCCGCCTTACCTTCAGCAAATACCCTGACCATTCGCTCGCCGCTACTCAGAGTATTTTTTAATAGCGGCGCTTCCACACGGCGGGAACCGCCCTGCCATTCGCCTTTAACCAGAGTCAGGTATTGTTTATGAGCATGACGCCGGGCGAGATGGTCGTGCCATTCCAATAAAGTTTGGCGCTTTTTGGCCAATAACAGGCAACCGGAAGTTTCCCGGTCTAAACGATGAATGAGTTCTAAAAAACGCAAATCCGGCCGGATCATGCGCAACAATTCAATCACACCACCCTGAATGCCGGAACCGCCGTGAACCGGCAGCCCCGAGGGTTTGTCAATGACAATTAAGCCCACCGTCTTCATAGACAATGCGTTGTAGAAATCGCCTCACTAACCTCGGCTCTCGGTGCGACCGGCATCAGCGCCTCCGCCGTCACCAACGGGGGTATACGTATTTTATCGTCCGGTTGGACACGATATTCCGGCTTGATCCGGCCCTTATTTACCCGCACTTCGCCTTCACGGATCGCTCTATAAACTCTTACTTTAGGAACACCCTTTAAGTGTTTGAAAATAAAATTATCTATTCTTTGCCCGGCTTCTTCCGGGTGGATAACCACTATATTTATTGCCATAATTTGTTTGCCTACAGGATTGAAAACTGGTATAGTTCATTACTTAGCAAATTGGCATAGTAACAAATACCTGTGCATTGATCTATGGATCCTCAGGGTTATAAGTGCCCAATGTTCACCCAATAAAAATTTTGGATTCAGCCCTCGCTAATTTAAATTTTAATTTACGAATAGCAGGATGCTGGCAGGAATTAACTAAGCGCTTTGATGCCTATATACGCATCACCAGAACTCTGACAGAGTATCGAAGCGCTGATTAAAAGGTTTTGAAACAATGAAAAGAATGCTGATTAACGCAACGCAATCAGATGCGTTGCGTGTTGCCGTTGTGCATGGACTGCAATTAATTGATCTCGATATTGAACGTCCTGATTTTCAACAAAAAAAAGCGAATATTTACAAAGGCCGAATTAGCAGTATCGAACCCAGTCTAGGCGCGGTATTTGTCGATTATGGCGAAGAACGGCATGGCTTTTTACCTCTGAAAGAAATTTCCCGCGAATATTTTTTAACTGAAGTCGACCCGAACGAAGAAAATATCGACATCGGTCGGTCCTAAAACTTGGTCAAGAATTGGTCGTGCAAGTAGAAAAAGAAGAACGTGGCAATAAAGGCGCGGCATTCACCACTTTCATCAGTTTAGCGGGTTCTTATTTAGTGCTGATGCCTAATAATCCGCGCGCCGGCGGAATTTCCCGTCGAGTGGAAACCGACGACCGCGAGCATTTAAAAGAAGCTTTCAATCAATTGCAAATTCCGGAAGGCATGGGCCTTATTATCCGCACTGCCGGCGTTGGACGCTCTGAAAGAAGAATTAGAATGGGACCTTAACGTACTGTTGCGTTATTGGGAAGCCGTTAAACAAGCCGCCATCGCACGCCCGGACCGTATTTAATCCATCAAGAAAGCGATGTGATTATTCGCGCGATTCGTGATTATCTGCGTCAGGATATGCAGGAAGTCATCATTGATGAAGCCACCGCATTATGAAAGTGCACGTCATTATATTAACCAAGTGCGTCCGGATTTTGCTGATCGTTTACAACTGTATACCGGTTTTTTACCTTTATTTAGCCGTTTCCATATTGAAGAACAAATTGAAAGCGCTTATCAACGCGATGTGCAACTGCCTTCCGGCGGGTCTTTAGTCATTGATCACACTGAAGCATTGGTGGCTATCGATATTAACTCATCGCGCGCCACCAAAGGCAGCAATATTGAAGAAACCGCTTTCAATACCAATATCGAGGCCGCCGAAGAAATTGCACGTCAACTGCGAATTCGTGATATTGGCGGATTGATCGTGATCGACTTTATCGACATGCTGCAAGCTTCTCATCAACGTGAAGTGGAAAATTGTCTGCGCAATGCGCTGCGTCAAGATCGCGCGCGCATTCAAATTGGCCGGATTTCACGGTTTGGGCTATTGGAAATGTCCCGTCAGCGGCTGGGCTCTTCCTTACGGCGTTCAAGCCGCATAACCTGTCCGCGTTGCGATGGTCAAGGCTCCATCCGTACCGTTGAATCTTTGGCTCACTCAATTATTAATCTCATTCAGGAGCAAACGGCCAAAACAGAACAAGTGCAGTTGCAAGTGATGCTGCCGGTTGATCTCGCCACTTACATGATCAATGAAAAACGCGTTCAAATTCAGCAGATTGAACAGCAAACGCAAGCGGATATTATGATTATTCCCAATCCGCAATTCCATTCTCCGCATTATCAGATTAGAAAAATCAAAGAAAAAAATCGCATGTCGATCAGTTATGAAGTGATCAAACAGCAGCAGCAAAAGGCCGGCAGTCAAGTGGTACGGAAAAAAACAGCGATGACCAAGGCAAGCGAACCCGCTATTAAAGAATTTTTGACTACCACTGCCACAGTCCCACCGCCGGCGCGAAAGAAAAGCAGCAGCAGTATTATTAAACGGGTCTGGGAAGTGCTGCTCGGTGAAAAAGAAGCAGTCTGCTATTCGGTTCCCAGCGAAGAAAAAAAACCCGTAACGCCGCCACCACCTGTGGCCAGTGTTCTTCCTGTTTCCCAGCCGCCCTCCTCCGGACAGCCCCGAAACAAACGGCACCGGCATAGAGCCGATCGCGGGGAGCAGCCGCAACGGGGTGAGCAAGCGCCTCAATCCCGAACTGATCAACAGCGTGGCCAGCGCCGTCAAGGCTCGGGTGAACAGTCCGGACAACGGACCGCGCCCAAACAGGGTCACCGCGGGCCGCAGGCGCCCCGGCAACCTGTTAATCCGTCATACCAGGCGCCGCCCATTCCATCGGAAACGGCGCCATGGCCGGTCAAAAAATCAGAACAGGAAATTCCACCTGTCGAACCCATGAAAATAGAACAGCCCTATGAACCTGAAGAGCCCATTGTGACGCCACAACTGCACATCCCCGTTGAGCCGTCATTTGCACCGGAGCCTCCACCCTCCCTGCCGCCGGCGACTGCCCCGAGTGAAAGTCAGCTCCAGCAAATAACCACCCGACCGGACCTGCCCAGGACTCATGAGGAACTCGCTCCCGAGGCCGTTCCGCCTCCCGAGCAGGCCATGGAGCCGGTGGAAAAAGAAACTCAAAACGCAGGCAGTTCCGAGTCTGAAAAATGAACGGTTTGAGTTTATAAAATTTATCTGATAAAATGATAACATCGATAATTTAAGATAAGATTGGCTATACATGGACCCCCTTCATAATCCATTTTCTCCTGGCGCGGGAACTCCACCTCCTGAGCTGGCCGGGAGAAAAGATATTTTACAACAGGCGCTTACGACACTCGGCAGGATTAAACGTGGACGGCCTGCAAAAAGTATCCTTATGGTAGGGCTTCGCGGCACAGGAAAAACTGTCCTGCTTCGGGAAATAGCCAGGATCGCCAAAAATGAAAATTATCAGATTATTAAGGTAGAAGCGCATGAAAAAAAATCTCTCCCCGAAATTCTGCTCCCCGAATTGCGTCAAATGCTGTTTGCTCTGGATGCCGGAGATAAAATCAGCTCGAAGGTAAAACGTGCGTTTAGAGTATTAAAAAGCTTTGTCTCCAAAGTCAAGTTAACTGTCAGGATGCATGAACTGGATTTTGGTTTGGATATTGATCCCGAAAAAGGCACCGCTGACAGCGGCAATCTGGAAGCGGATCTTGCTCAGGTTTTTATCGCCATCGGAGAAGCAGCCCAAGATCGCAATACAGCGATAGCGATTATTATCGATGAACTTCAATATTTAGACGAAGAAGAATTGAGTTCATTGATAATGGCCGCGCATATCATTTCTCAGGAATCATTACCCGTCACTGTCCTGGGCGCCGGTTTGCCTCAATTGGTGGGAAAGGCAGGACGCGCCAAATCCTATGCGGAGCGTCTGTTTGATTATCCTGAATTAGGGCCTTTAACAGCAGTCGATGCAAAACTGGCTTTACAGGCTCCCGTTATCAAAGAAGGCGTTACTTTTACGGAAGCTGCTCTCGACGAAATCATCCGCATTACCGAAGGATACCCTTATTTTTTGCAGGAATGGGGTTATCAGGCATGGAATCTTGCCGGAGAATCACCGATAGACATCGATATCGCTCAGGCAGCTACCAGCGCCGCGATTCAGCAGTTGGATAAAAGTTTTTTCCGGGTACGTTTCGACCGCCTGACGCCTCGCGAACAGGTCTATTTGCGCGCCCTGGCCGAACTCGGAGATAAACCGCAAAGATCAGGCGATGTCGCCGAAGAATTGGGAATCGACGTGCAAAACGCCGCGCCACTACGAAACAGTCTCATTAAAAAAGGCATGATTTACAGCCCGAAACACGGCGACACGGCTTTTACCGTACCCCTATTTGAGGGCTTTCTGAAACGCATGATGCCCAAAGTTTGATTACACCCTAATACGCCATCCATTTAATTCTGACCAATTCCCCCCTCTCCCACAAGTGGGAGAGGGAATAAGAACAGTGCTGTCCCGAGTTTTTTTATATTTTAATCATTGCCATGTATATGTGAAAATATGTAGAGAGATAACTATATTGATTTAAACCCCATCCGCGGTATTCCCGGCATCCGCCCAAAGGCTCGCAGGATCTTCACTGCGGGTCCTGTCAGACTCCACTCAGGCCCCGTGCTCATTACGCGTAATAGCAGGCGCATAGCACGGTTAGAGAAATTGTGCAGTGAAACTATTCAGGGCGCATGAGTGGAGCCGGTCCGCTTCACTGCGCGCGTGGCCTGAGTTCCGTCTGCCACCCGCGCTCATTGCGAATGGGCGGATGGCCGGGAATACCGCTATGTGCCTCGTCGAAATTTTCCTCAGGAACGCATCCATGAAATCAGAGGCGAATCATCCCGCTATCCCAAACCAAAGTAGGGAAATTCAGGTAACGAATATAAGGTTTTACCCTTTAACAAGTGCCTTGTATAAAATCGTATCTATGATTCCAAAAAAGGCGAATCATATGAAACCGTCGGTTTGCTCAAAATTAGTCGGTGATGAGACGTTTTGGACTGAATCTATTAAAAAAATTCCAACAAATTTGCGGATATCGAATCGGGAATGCAAAAATAGCACTTAAAACTTTACGGAAACTATTAGGGTCTGTTTACAATTCATTAATTATGTTTTACACAAGAATTTTGTCGTTGCGAGCATTAGCGATACAATCCAGTTTCGTACTTTAGACAAGCTCCGCACTGGATTGCTTCACTGACGTTCGCAATGGCGGCGAATAATTAATGAATTGTAAACAGGCCCTAATAGGTACAATATGGTAAAATTGATTCAATGTGCAACTTAAGAAGGAGATACAGTCAGGTTATGGTTTATAAGGAATTATACAGATGAATTTTGGCTTTTTGTTTTTTTTGGGATCATAGATATGATTTACATGAGGCACTTGTTAAAGGGTAAAACCTTATATTCGTTACTGAATTGCCTACTTTGGTTTGGGATAGCGGGGATGATTCGCCTCTGATTTCATGGATGTGTTCCTGAGGAAAATTTTGACGGGGCACATAGCGGTATTCCCGGCCATCCGCCCATTCGCAATGAGCGCGGGTGGCAGACGGAACTCAGGCCGCGCGCGCAGTGAAGCGGACCGGCTCCGCCCATGCGCTCTGAATAGCTTCACTGCACAATCTCTCTAACCGTGCTATGCGCCTGCTATTACGCGTAACGAGCACGGGGACTGAGTGGAGTCTGACAGGACCCGCAGTGAAGATCCTGCGAGCCTTTGGGCGGATGCCGGGAATACCGCGGAGGGGGTTTAAATCAATATAGTTATCTCTCTACATATTTTCACATACACATGGCAATGATTAAAATATAAAAAAACTCGGGACAGCCTTGGGAATAAGAAGTCCGAGTCAATCGGTCAGAATTAAATGGATGACGTACTAATGACTGCCACCCGGTATTTTCTTTCCAGAAATTTAAAAATTGCGATGATCAGGGCGTTAAGACACAGATAAAAAATTGCCGCCAGGATGAAAAACGGCAGCACTTCGTAAGTTCGGGCGATCATTTGCCGCATCACTCCCATTAAATCGAGAATAGTAATGGTGCTGACTAATGAAGTACTCTTCAAAATCATGATGACTTCGTTAGAGTATGCCGGCAAAATGATCCGCCAGGCGCGGGGTAAAATCACACGCCACAACATTTGCCATTTGGATAATCCCAAAACCTGGCAGGCTTCAATTTCTCCTCGCGGTACAGCGCGAATAGCGCCGCTTAATAACGCCGTGGTGTAAGCCGCCGTATTAATGGTTAAAGCCACCGTGGCACAGCCAAAGGGATGCCGTAAAATATCCCATAAAAAAGTGCCGCGCAGCCATGCCCATTGGCCGCTGCCGTAATAAATAATGAAAATTTGCACTAATAATGGGGTGCCCCTGACAAAAAAAACCAGAGCATCAATGGGCCCCCGAAAGTAAAATTTGCCGGTGGAACGGCATAAGGTAAAAATAATTGCTAATAATAATCCAGCCGCTAATGAACATAACACCAATTGCACTGTGATCCACAGGCCGGACGCCATTGCCGGAAGATTTTCAAGCATGGTCGCAAACATTTTATTGAATCCTGTTTACAAAGAGTTTACTAAAAGAAAACTGTGACAGGGTCGTCAGAATTAAAAAAATGACAGCGGCCGTCATATAAAATTTAAAAGGCTGATGGGTATTGCTGGACGCCATCTGCGCCTTATTCATCAGATCGGACAAACCTAACAAGGAAACCAGCGCGCTATCTTTTAATAAAACCAGCCAAAGATTTCCTAAACCCGGCAAAGCCACCCGCCAGGCCTGAGGGAGAAGAATATGACTCAAGGTACGTTTTGTCGATAAACTTAGGGCTTGCGCCGCCTCACGCTGACCTGCCGGGATCGCCAAAAAAGCACCCCGCAAAGTCTGCGCGCCATAAGCCGCAAAAATAAGCGCTAACGCAAACACTCCGGCGATAAAAGCATTGATTTGTAAATCCTGCCGGAAAATCAGGCTCAGTAAGGCGCTGCCACCAAAATAAATGCCAAACAGTACCAGTAACTCAGGAACTCCACGGATCAAAGCAGTACAGGCTAATGTCAGGTTGCGGATCAAGGGACGCCGGCTCAGTTCTCCGAGGGCTCCAAACACTGCCATCACTAATCCAATTGTCAGAGCGCCGATCGCCACGGCAATAGTCGTCAGGGCCCCCAGCATAAGCTGGGAACCGTAACCTTCAAACCAGTTCACTCCGGTTTTCCGAAAAATTTCTGGGTAATTTTTTTATAAGTGCCATTGCGAATAATGGCGGTGAGACCGTCGTTAAGTTTTTTTAATAAATCCGCATTGCCTTTCTTGACGGCAAAACCATAGCCTTGACTGAAGAATTTTTCGTCTTTCACAGGGTTTCCAGCAATGGCATAAGCGTCGGCGTTTGCGGGCGTATTGACCCAAACGAGCATGAGTGGGGTATCGCCGAACACGGCATCAATTCTACCCGACTGTAAATCCAGAAACGCGTCCTGGATGCTGCCATAACGATTGATATGGATCAGCTTGCCGTAAGCCGACTGCAGATAATAATCATAAGTCGTCGAACCCTGCACGCCAATGGTTTTATCTTTGAGAACTTTAATATCCGGTGATAATTGCGCAGCTTTTGGCGCTACAAACGACCCGGTGCTGAAATAATAAGGCTGGGTAAAATCCACTTTTTTTTGCCGTTCCGCCGTAATATTCATCGCGCCGAAGATGACGTCGAACTTACCCAGATCGAGTCCGGGAATCAGGCTATCCCAAGGTTGATTGACGAATTTACAATCCAGATGACTTTGCTTACAAACCGCGTCTAAAATTTCAATATCAAATCCCACTATTTGCCCCTTATTATTGATGGATTCAAATGGCGGGTAAGTGGCTTCAGTGGCAAGGATAACCGGTTTTTCGCTCGCGGCGAAAATCAGACCGCTAAAACCGCAGGCTGTTAAAAAAATCAAAAATTTACTCATTATTTTCATGATAAACTCCTTCAATAAATTGTGCAAAAACAGCTGTTTGTGGACGTAAAAAGATATCTCCGGCTTTTCCCTGCTCGCCAATTCTTCCCTGGTCCAGAAAAATAATTTGATCCGCGGCGCGGCGGGCGAAGCTCATTTCGTGGGTAGCGATAATCATGGTCATGCCCTTTCGTGCCAGCGTTTTAATGAGAGTCATCAGCTCCATGACGGTTCTGGGATCCAGCGCTGAAGTCGGTTCGTCAAATAACATCACCGCGGGGTGCATCATCAACGCCCGGGCAATGGCTACCCGTTGCTGCTGCCCTCCGGATAATTGGGCAGGATAACTGTTTTGCTTGTCCGCCAGACCCACCTGCGCCAATAAGGTTTGGGCTTCCTGAATCGCAGTCTCTCTGGATTTTTTTAATACCTGTATGGGGGCTTCAATTAAATTACCCAATACCGTGCGATGCGGCCATAAGTTAAACTGCTGGAACACCATACCCACCTTGGCGCGTAAAGCTCTTTGCTGTTCCTCTTTCATTTTCCAGCGGGGGTCGGAGAAATTCAACACCGATTCACCGATTTCCACACTCCCGCCGCTGGGTTTTTCCAGCAGGTTCAGGCAGCGCAGCAGAGTGCTTTTACCCGCGCCGCTGCCCCCCAGCAAAGCAATAATTTCCCCCGACTGCGCTGAAAAAGTCACCCCCGCCAATACCGGTGAGCCATTATAGCTTTTTTCTAAATTGTTAACCGAAATTTTAGCCATACTCTCCTGCATTTTATTCAATATTTATGCATAACAAGTGAATAATAATGCATTTTAACCGGAAAGTCAATGCTCTGCCGTTTGACTCTCAGTACGAAGAATTGACTAACCACTTGGATAGCAGGTACGATCGCCTTAAAACAATTGAGGAGAAAATAAATGAAAGAGACAAAACCTTCCAACCCGAAGCGGAAATTTTCAGATGTCACACAATCAGACCCCACTGCCAGGGAAAGCTTTTCTCAATTTGAAAAAAATGATGATGGAACCGAAATTCCTCATTTCGAAATTAACAAAATCGAAACAATTCATTACCTTTTGGATTACTTAAGTTTCAATTCCGAGGTAAAAACGCTTACTGTCGAGGTGGATAGTCAAGTGAATGAAGCAGCCTGCCTTTTAGCATGCAATAATACATTGACCCGTTTAACTCTTTATGCCGCGGGTGATATGAAAGAACCTCTTGACCAGGGATTAGTTGCTCTGGCCTCTCACCCATCCTTGACCCACCTACACATAAAATTACGGAATGGGAGCATCAGCCTTGAAGGAATAAATCAACTATTACAAAATAAAATCCTCAGGACTTTTGAATTATTTTCTGATCAACAAAAATATCATGAAATAGCCCGTATTTTATCGTCTCACCCCAGTCTGGAAAACCTTTCCCTGGGCGGAAATATTACTTCTAAAGCGTGTCGTTATTTGTCGAAAGGTCATTTCAGCAGACTTAATATTTCCTCTGGCAGCCTGGGTAATGATGGCGTCAGGATTTTATCAGGCCATCCTGGTCTTACCAGCCTTGACCTGAACCATTCCCAAATTAACAATGACGGAGCGGCTTTGCTTCTGAAACTTAATGCCTTAAAGGTACTGAACCTGGCCTATAATAAAAAAATAGATGATCAGGGCATTGATTTCATTTCCAAACATCCTAATATAAACGAACTTACCTTGAGTGGTCCTAATATCAGCCTCAAAGGGATTGAACTCTTTCTGAAAATGAAAAAGAAAGTTCTTAAGAGATTTACGTTCTTTGGTCCGCTAAACGATGATGCCAAGGGGAATGATTTGGCACGCAGTTTCTCAGATTGTCCAGCTTTAATCCGTCTCGAATTAACCAGTTGCAAAATCGGCCCTGAAGGAGCGGCTTTCATTTCAAAAAATCAAAATCTGGAACATCTTGATTTAAGTCACAATCCTCTGAAGAATGAAGGGGCATATCACCTGTCAATCCACCCTCGTTTAAACTCTTTATATTTAGAGAACTGCCGAATCGGTGATTACGGAGTCATTGCCTTGACCAGTAATCCAAACATTAACCGTCTCGTGCTGAACAGAAATATTATTACTCATGAGGGAGTTTTCGCCATAGCTTTTAGCCAAACCATCACTGAACTCAATTTCGAATACTACCACAAAATTGACTTTCAATTCGCATGGTCGATTCTGGCGGGAAATCAAATGCTAAGGTTTCTGCATCTC
Organism: uncultured Pseudomonadota bacterium; assembly: GCA_963832945.1. Classification (GTDB taxonomy): domain Bacteria; phylum Pseudomonadota; class Gammaproteobacteria; order Coxiellales; family Coxiellaceae; genus JAFEDN01. The sequence continues at coordinate 84,119 of CAWHVV010000011.1, read as the reverse complement.
CCAGGGAAGATCGCGAATTTTGAAAATGATCCATTAATTCAGTTAGGAGGAAGAAACTTTCGCCTCCAAAAACAACTGGATAACACAGTAGTTAATGACATTTTTTTCCATTATACCCCTCTCCTCAAGGTGATAATAGCTATCGTACTTGACTATGCTAAACCTGCGTATCCGTATCAATACGGATTATTTAACAAAAGTTTGACGCCTGAAAACCGTGAATTGAATTGCTTGCTGCTTCACACGGTGAAGCGTTCTTTTAGAGACCATAAAAAAGGCGTATTATTCTGGGATGGTATGACACCCAAAGCCTGTAGCCAAATAGAGCAAATGCTTCCTCGAATGGAGCAGAATTGTATTGCCCTTGAAAAAGGGTTATCTTAGGGTAAAATGAAATGATGACCCGACCATCCGAACATGACCCCAATAGTCTATTAACGGCGCTCCACGAAATTTTGAGCAGGGGCACCGCATCGACCCAACAGGAAATCTGTACAGAATTGATCCGTCAGGGGTTCGCCATCAATCAAAGTAAAATCTCGCGAATGCTGCATAAATTGGCGGCTATCAAAGTAAAAAACGCCCACGGGCAGACCGGGTACCGGCTATCGAAAGAGCTGGCCCCTCCTCCCAGCCAAACACCCCTCAAGCAGTTGATTTTAAAGATCGCCGCTAACGAAAATCTGGTGATTATTCAGACCAGTCCAGGCTCGGCCTCGCTGATCGCCAGAATGCTGGATTTTCAAAACTCCGAATCGGAAATTCTGGCCACTCTGGCGGGTGATGACACCATTTTTGTCGCGCCGAAATCGGTCAGGAGAATGGATAAAACCTACGATGAAGTCAAAAAACTCTTAGCCGGCATTGGCCCTGAGGAAGGTAAACAATGAAATTATTATCCAATGAGAAGCGAATTTTATCGATAACCCGGCTTTCCGACAATTTTATTTTCAATTGTTGTTTGGCAGGCGGCTGGCTGATTTTAGTCCTGGTTTCCCATGGAATTAGGCCCATGTTTTTTTCAAATGAAATATTGTACACCACAGTGGCCTGGGAAACCTGGCAACATCATCATTTTATTTTGCCTGTTCTTGAAGGACACCTTTATGCGGAAAAAGGACCTTTATTGTTTTGGTTAATCCAGGCCGGCTGGACTGTATTTGGCGTATCCGAGTGGTGGGTACGATTTTTGCATGAACTGTTCGGGCTGGCCCTTTTACTTTTAGTCAGGAAACTGGCGCAACTGCTTTGGCCGGACAATAAAAATTTACCTAATTTGGCGGCATTAATTTTACTGGGCGCCTTTTGGTTTCTGCTTAAAGTGTTTATTTTCCGTTTTGATATTCCCTCAGCATTTTTTGCGATATTGGCGACGATTTTTTTAATATCCGCTACGCATCGCCATAAAATCTATTGGCTGTATTTTTCCATCGTCATCACGCTGGGATTACTGACCAAGGGGCCGGTTTTGTTTTTATTTATTTTACCCGGCGCAGTCCTCATGAAAGTCTGGGCAAGCCCGATCTACTCATGGAAAAAAGTTTATCTTTATTTAACGGCTTCTATCCTTTGCAGTCTGCTGTTAGCCGCTCTTTGGCTGGCGGCGGCTATTTTTCAGGCAGGAGGACATTATGCCTATAACTTATTAGTTCACGGCTTACTTGCACGGGTATGGAATATCCATACTCACAAAAATCCCTGGTGGAAACAAAACTGGATCTATTATGAATATAAATTGCTGCTGATGCTGCTTCCCTGGGCTGCCTGGGGGGCTTTTTGGCAGTCGGGCCGCCAGTTTATTAAAAATTGGCGTGACGACATCCAATCCGATAAAAAGATCCGGCTGCTGTTAATAACGATTATCTCTGCCATCATTTTACTGACTTTTGTCACTGAAAAAGCTCCTCGGTACATTGTTCCGTTGCTGCCATATGTCGCCATTTTTATAGCTTATATTCTGGATAAATACGCCGAAGGGATTAAAAAAATTCAGCCTAAAATACTGGCTATTGGCTATATCGCAGGGGGTATCGTCTATGCGGCCCTGCCTTTTGCCAGTCACCTGACGGCATTGCATAAATTTCCGTGGATGAAAAATATTTCGCCGGTATGGGGGCTGGTTGTGATATTGATGGGAATTTTTTTCCTGTTTTGGAAACCACGATCCCTGCACAAAGCAGTGACCGCGCTTTCCATCAGCACGCTGTTGCTGTGGTCTTGTATTAATTTTGGTTTGGTCAAAGCAGAAAGCGATTTCTTTAACTGGCAGAGCTTCGGCGCCCAAATAGCGCAACTGCAATCCGAGGGTTACCCTTTGGCTACGTTAGGCTCATTACCGGAATTACAATTCTTTGCAAGAACCTCTCAACCATTTTTAGTTTTAAATCAGGATGAGGTAGAGCAATGGGCAAAGCAGCATCCCGGAGGGAGGCTAATTGTCCGCAATCCTGAAACCTCGCCTAAATCTTTATACCTCCAGCCGGCAAACTAGCAAAAAGAGGGATCAGTCTCGAAAATCGAATGAATTCCCTCGCCCCTTTGGGGAGAGGGAAAGATAGTATTCGAGACTTGCCCCCTTTTTTTCTTAATGTTCTCTTAAGGAATAGCCTATATAATAATCTGATCATTTATAAATCCGGCTATTATAAAAAATGAAAAAATTATTGATAAATTTTGGTTTTTTAGTCCTGGTGGCTGTCATTGGCTTGACCTGCATGGGTAATGCTTCAGCAGCCCCCGGCGGCCTGTCACAACTGATTAGCTGGTTTAAAAGCCCGCCGGCTCAGGAAAAAATTGTGGAACCGGCGTCTGCGTCTGCTCAAGTCAATCCTGAAATTAAACTGGCTGATATGACCAGCATTCCGGACAATTTACCCACAGCATCCAAACCGGATTTCCCTTCAGAGAACCTTGCGACGCCCCCCAGTCCCAAAAAGCCTGAATGGGACACTCAAAACGCTTCACTCCCCCCAGCCCTGGCGGAAGTTTCGTATTCTCACCAAATCAGCCTGGCTAAATTCATCCACAACAGAACTTCAGATTCTTCCAAATTAATTTTTACCCTGGATGCAAAACATCCCCGCTGGCTGCAAATCAGCGCCGATGGTCAGAACCTGGAAGGTAATCAGCAGCAGGTTAATGAACCAGGCAATGAAGTGGAAATCGGTATCTCTGTAATGGATAAGCTCACGGGTCAAAGCGGTGGCCGGCAAATTTTCAAAATGGCCGTTGAACACCAGGAATTACAGCCAAAATGGAGCGTCTCCAGTTTCCCCTCGGTGGCCATCCAGCAAAAAAATTATGAGGATATTAATTTAAATGACTACGTATCCTCTCGTGTCCCCAATGACAGCTTTCTTTATTCTTTAACACCCGGCAAAACCAACCCGGAGTGGGTCAGTTTACAACCCAACGGCCAGTTGCATATTTCCGCCGACAAAATAAGTCTGGAAGATATCAACACCACGCAAATTATTTATTTAACCGTTACCAGCACCCACAGCGCCAAATCCAGCAATGCCGAGATCACCATTCAAATTAATCCCAATCTCCAATTACCCGCGCCGGAATGGCGAAGCAGTTTTAGCTTTAAAGACGGTATCGTGCTTCGACCTTATTTTGCTAACCTGGCTGATGCGATTAATACCGACCGCTTACCCGACAATGATCAGTTAACCTTCCAGATAATCAATAGTTCAGCGAACTGGCTGGAGATCGGCGAAAATGGTTTTTCCCTCACCGCTAAAAACATACCTGAAGGCGCCGCCGATAAATATTACGAAGCGATTCTGCGCGTAACCAGCAAAATGAGCGGAAAAAGTAACGATTTCAATGGCAGACTCTATATCAATCCCGTTCCGCAGTCTTTTCTGTGGCAGAATTTACCAGGCGTCACCCTGAACAAGAGTTACTCACTGAATTTAAATGACTACGTTAAAAGCAATATCCGAAATGATCAGATTACATTTGAAATCGACCTGACTACGTTGCCCAATTGGCTTTCCGTCCAGAATCACCAGAATTTAACCGGTATCCCGCAGGAAGCCTCCCTGATTTCAGAGCCACAAAAAATTTCTGTCACTGCCACAAGTAAAGTCACCGGTGTCATCAGTAAAGCGGTTTTGATTATTCCGGTTAACGCAGACCCCCAGCTGATGCCACAATGGAAAAATGATATCTTCAGTAATCCCGTGATCGACGAGCCTTTTCGCAGCGACGATTTAACGACCGTGCTGGAAAACCGTTATCCGCAGGATCAACTCAGTTTTGAATATATCAGCGGACCGGAATGGATGGGTTTCAATGGTCTCTGCCATTGTTTAGCCAGTAAAGGTGATGTACCCAGCGACGCTGCCGGCAAAAAATTCACTATTGATTTACGAGTGCACAGTAAAGCCAGTGGTAAAGCCGTGGATTATACGCAAACTGTCATGGTTTATACCGGCGTTCCGCACTGGATGAAAACTCAACTGCCTGACGTGAAAATCGCGCAGGGCGAACCGTTGGAAATACCCATCAATAACTATGCTCAAAATGACATTAGTGGCGATTTATTCACTTACCAGCTTGATAATTTTCATTCGCCGCGCTGGATTAGCTTAAAAGTAACCGGCAAAGGTCAAAAAGACGAACAGACTTATTTAGTGATTAATACTCATCAGATCTCTCCGAATGAAGTCGGCACGGTCCAGTCGGTGCGGGTCCTCGCGACGAGCCAAAGCACCCACAAGACCAGCGTGCAATTATTGACGATTAACGTCCTCGCAAATGGTGATTTACCAAAACCGGAATGGATCAATGCACCCTTAGTGACAGCCACAGCGGGCGCCACTCATGTGATGGACCTTAATCAATATATTAAAAATAGCGTACTCAATGACCGGTTGACTGTTTCCATTGGAGAAGGAAGCCCCCACTGGTTGTCCATTCAGAACAATCGTTTAACCATATCGGCTCCTCACGAACAGGTAGGTGGACCCTATTCCATTCCTCTGGTGGTGCATAGCCAGGCCAGTAATACGAATACGGAAATCAACCTGAATATTGCTGTGCAGTTAAAGGTGGTGTCGGGTGACAATATGGAAATCCATTCATTTTACGATAACCATCAGAGCATTGTGATTCGCGGTTTGCAGAAAAATCATAAATACCATTTAGCGGAAGTGAAAGGTTCGCATTTCGATTACGGCCCCTTTTATTCGCCGCGCGCGATCAAAACCGATGAAGACTGGAATGGCAATCCCTTTTATACTGTCGGAGACGATAAAATTATCGAAACCGGCGACGACGGAATAGTTTCCATTGTTTATTACTCCGTACCGTCAAGTCCCGCTCCGCAATTTGAGCAGTTAACAATACGATAATTTTCGGTTTTTTGAGGGTGGTGAACGCAAGGGATAAAGTTAACGTGGCTCTATTCTTCATGAACTGAGCGTTTGATCAGCATGTCATCTTCTGGAACGTCGCGATGTCCGGCTTTGGCGGTGGTGGTGGTTTTGGCGATCCTGTCAACCACGTCCATGCCTTCTACCACGTGGCCAAATACGCAATAACCCCATCCGTCCGGAGTTCTGGATTTAAAATTTAAAAAATCATTATCGGCGACGTTAATAAAAAACTGCGCCGAGGCAGAATGCGGATCATTGGTGCGGGCCATGGCAAGCGTGCCCCGAGCGTTCTTACTGCCTTTATCAGCTTCATTCATAATCGGCTTTCCGGGGGTTTTGGCCACCATGCCCGGCTTAAACCCTCCACCCTGAATCATAAATCCTTTGATAACACGGTGGAAAATAACCCCATCATAAAAACCGCTCTTTACATATTCCAGAAAGTTGGCGGCTGTTTTGGGAGTATTCTCCTCATCCAGTTCAATGGCGATAACGCCCAAATTTGTTTCTAATTTAATCATCTTCAAATTATACCAATAACCCATACCACTCAGCAACCTCAAAGGTTGAGGTTAGGGCTGGTTATTGGTAAAATCATGGTAAATTTTTTGACAAAGGCAATCTGACTGATGGAAGATGATTCAATAGACTGGCGCCGGCTGCTGGGACTTTCCTTCGGGGCTCTGGGCGTGGTCTATGGTGATATCGGCACCAGCCCTCTTTATTCCCTGCGGCAGGCGTTATTACACATTCCCGCTACGGCGTCCCATGTCTATGGGGTGCTTTCGCTTATTTTCTGGTATTTAGTGCTCATTATTTGCTGCAAATACCTGCTGATTATCCTGAGGGCCGACAACGATGGCGAAGGCGGAATTTTAGCGCTGTCCTCATTATTAAAGCAAAAAATCAAGGGCGAAGGCCGGCTTCTGATGTTTATCACTATCGTGGGTATTGGACTGATTATCGGCGATGGCATGATCACTCCCGCTATTTCCGTACTCAGCGCGATGGAGGGACTGGAAGCCGTTTCTGTGGAATTTACTAAATTCATTATTCCAGGCACTCTAATTATTTTACTGTTTCTATTCTGGTTACAGCGAGTCGGCACCGGTAAACTGGGCAATCTATTCGCCCCCATTATTCTGGCATGGTTTATAGTGATTGGCGTTCTCGGACTGCTGCAAATAATCAATCATCCCAGCATTCTCGCTGCCATGAATCCCTATTACGCTTATCATTTTTTTATGGAAGAGAAAAGCATGGCTCTGATGGCGCTGGGAGGCGTCTTTTTGGCGGTTACCGGCGGTGAAGCACTGTACGCAGACATTGGCCATTTTAATAAAAATTCCATCCGCCTGGCGTGGTTCCTGGTGGCATTGCCCGGCTTATTATTAAATTACTTTGGACAGGGAGCGTATTTACTGATCCACCCATCCGCTATTACGAATCCTTTTTATAGTCTTTCGCCGTCATGGTTTTTACCGATATTGATTGCTTTGGCTACTTTTGCGACGATTATTGCTTCCCAGGCGATTATTTCCGCGGTATTTTCGATTATAAAACAGGCGATCTTATTAAATTTAATACCACGGTTCAAAATAATTCAAACTTCCGTCGTTGAAAAAGGCCAAATTTATGTGCCACTGATTAATCTGTTCCTGACCGTGGGCACTTGCGGGCTGGTGATTATGTTTGGGTCCGCCGAGAATTTAGGCAATGCTTACGGCATTGCGGTTAACCTGTATATGATTATCACCACCTTACTGGTGGCGCAAGTGGCTTATAGTGTCTGGCGCTGGAATTTACTGCAACTTTCGGTCTTTATTTTATTCATGGTTATCGATTTGGCCAACTTACTCGGAAATTCTTTTAAATTTTTAACGGGGGGCTGGATTCCGTTAGTCATTACCGCCGCAGGCATTGTGGTGATGTATACCTGGCGCAAAGGCTTTAAACAATTACGCCGGTTAAATTATCAGGATGCTTTGAAAGATTCTAACATTATCGCTGATCTGAATGCGAAAACCATTCCGCGATTGCCGGGCACCACTCTCTTTATTACAGATCCGTATGATGAGATGGGCGGTAGTTTATTGCATCATTTGAAAATCAATCGCATTCTCACCAAGACGGTGATTTTTGTCAGTGTGCTGATTGAGAATAAACCCTTCACACCGTTATCGGGAAAATTCGAGATTTTGCAAAAAGCCGAGGGCTTTTACCTGCTGAATATCCGCTATGGTTTTGCGGAAGATGTGCATTTACCGAATATTCTGGAAGTAATGACCAAAACCATGGACCTGCCCTTTCAGATAGACGTTAAGACCATGGCGTTTTTTGTCGAAATTATCGCGATTGAAATTACTAAAAACAAAGTCGATTCTTTATGGAATTGGCAAAAATATTTATTTTCATTTATGTTGCGCAACGCTGTGCCCGACATCCAGTTTTATTCTTTGCCGTATAATAAAACGGTTGCGATTGGTACTTATTTCCGTTTATAGGAGAAAAACAATGTCCCACGAAGGCTACCACGAACCCATTTCCGAACTCAGCGATGAAACCCGGGACATGCACCGCGCCATTACTTCCCTTATGGAAGAACTGGAAGCGGTAGACTGGTATAATCAGCGTATGGACGCCTGCAAGGACCCCGAATTGCGCGCCATTTTGCAGCACAACCGCGACGAAGAAAAAGAACATGCCGCCATGGTCCTCGAATGGATCCGCCGCCACGATCCTATGCTCGACAAGGAACTCAAGGATTATTTATTTACTCAAAAACCTTTAACGGATATCGAACACGAGGATTAGTTCCAATGGACCATCCGCTATCACTACAATTTCTGCAAAAAGCTATATTGCAACTGGACAGCGGGCTTAAAGAATACGAAGCCAACAATAAAAGCCAATTACTTCGAGACGGAGTGATTCAGCGGTTCGAATACACTTATGAATTAGCCTGGAAAACTTTAAAGCGCTATCTGGAATCTACGAACCCATCTGAAATCGCCATAGAAAAAATGTCATTTTCTACACTGATACGTACAGGCTGGGAAAAGGAATTATTAAAATCCAGCTGGGATGTTTGGGAAAATTTTCGTAACGCGCGTAACGATACCAGTCACGCTTATGATGAAAAAAAAGCGCAAAAAGTTTTTTCAAGAATTCCTGAATTTTTAGAAGAAGTGCGATATCTATATGATCAATTACTGGAACGGACTCAGGCTAAATGAACACACTAATCCTGACTTCGAAAGAATTAACGATCATACGAGAAATACTACAGCACCGAATTCCTGATCACACCGTTTGGGCTTTTGGTTCTCGAGTTACAGGCGCCGCAAGAAAAACTTCGGATTTAGATCTTGCAGTCATTAGTGACGAACCGTTGTCTTTGCGTCAATATGGCAGGTTAGTCGATGATTTTGATTTATCCGCTTTGCCCTTCAAAGTCGATATCGTCGACTGGGCGTCCACCAGCCCTGAGTTCCGCAAAATTATCGCGGAAAACATGGTGGTGATTCAGGAAAAAAGTCAAAAATAATATCCTCCCCCCGCTGCCGCTGTGCGTCTGCCTTGCTTTCATGCATTTAATATTCACTTAATGTAGTCATGTTACAATAAAGCTATTATGAAAGAATCAAAAAAAGTTACCTGGAAATTAAGCGGGTGGAAGACGGGCGCCAGAGAAAAGCAAATACCCGAATTTTCCCAATCACCTGAAAAACCCCTTTCAATAGCACAAGGTGGAGAAAGCGGGCACGTAACCTTTGCCATTGAGGCAGAAGAACACAAATTCTTCTTCAAACTCAATAAAAAAAATAAGAAAAACTTATCCATTCAGGAAGTGCTTGCCGGAGTTCCGTGGAACGTGTATTTTCCTGACTATTCTTCTTATTCGGAATTAGTATATTCCGATAAAAAAGATGAAATTGTTGGAACGATTTCCACCGGCCTGGAGGAACCTTCTCACACCCTGCAGCGGGATTGTGAATTCAGTAGCGATAAAACCGATTACTATAGTTTGGCCGGTGTCATGGTTTACAGCCACACCAATTGTGAAGATGACCTGCATCGCAAAAATATCATTGTCATCAACAAAGACGGCAAAGACCATTACTATCGTATCGATTTCGACATGTCCTATCAAAGCCTGACGGAAAAATTTATCGCTGGTATCATCGGCATCGCCGATAATATCCGTTCTGCTTTGTTTCCACGCCCACAATTGGCGGAAGTTAAAATCACCCCTGAAATCTTTGCAACTTTCCCTATCGGTGTTACCGACCTGCATTTTTGGCCAGGAGTCACCCGTCCTTTTGTGGGCGGAGAAACAAGGATGGATTCCGTCCGTTCTTTTTTAGGTATAAGAGCCAGTGATAAAGGTTGGGATGAAGCGAAGGATAGCGATAGAAATCTGACCAACCAATTTACCGATTTAGCTTATCACCCTGAGTTTATAAAATGGAAAACATATCATTACGCCCGTTATATCACCACGCCGACGGATATCATCGAAAAAGAAATGACGGCGAAAATTAGCCAGATCCGGCAGTTTAGAATAAAGAAACAAATTCATATCACTGAATTGCAAAAACAACGCGGTGACGCTGAGAAAAAAGAAACTGCGCCTCAGGAGCTCAAAAAAATCGATAACGAAATAACTCAACAAAAAGCTGAGCTGGAAATTCTTTACAATGATGAATATGCTGCTGATAATTTAAAATTCCGTTTATTAAGAGAAGATTCACAGCGCCGGAATCAATTTAAAGAACAGTTAACTAAAATTCCCGAATTTGTAAAAGCTTTAAAAGAGCATCAAAAGGAATTTTTGCAAAAATTGAGTGATGACCAGATTGCTTTTAAAAGCAAATATGGGTCAAACCATCCCGATCTGGATAAGAGATTCCAAAACCAATATAGTCAATTTGAAAAACTAATTAAGGAATCTGTAGAAATATCCGATCAAAAAAATTCTGAACCTCAGGATAATATCTCGCAACGTAAACAGAAAATTTATAAAGAAGACGAATTCACAGCGCAACTTTCAGGTGAAAAAAATCTTAAGCAGGTGGCGGAACTTATTAATAACAAAAGAGCTGAAAGAAGAAAATTAGGTTTATTCACCCAGGGGGAGAATGATCATTTTGAAAAAATTGCAAAAACGAGAGTAACCCAATTGCTATTGAGCGAATTCACTCAAAAAATTAACTCCGCCGAAACTATTCCTGAAATTAAAAAACATCTGAAAGAAGCAAAATATAAACTTTCTGAAAATACAGAGGCTGTCGCTCAGATAGAAAAAATAGCTCAAAGCCGTAATGAAAAGTTGCAAAACTCGGCATCGGACGAATTAAAAAAATCAGATTTTCAAGTCAGTACATTTTTGAAGTACGCGGGTGGAGCAGTCGCTGTTTTATTACTTGCCAAAGTTATGCTTCCTCCAGCGGCGTTTCACGCCGTCCGAGTTTTAGGAGTAGATTTATTAAGAACTTTACATGCGAACGCGGGATCTTTGGTCGGTGCTTTAAGCGTTTTGACCGCCAGCGCTGCTCTGGGAATTGGTTTGTTTTCCCGAAACCGCTCCGCGAACCTGCCTTTAAAGGAATTAAATGAGGTTTACAAAAAAGTGCGGGAAATCTGCGAAGAATCGAAAGAAAATTTGCCGGCGAATAATCCCTCCGGATTGATCAATGCCCTGATTCAGAAAATTAAAAGCGGCAAAAGCGAATCCGCGAAGGCGTTAAAACAGGAATTCGGAATCAGCGAAGATGACGATAGTCTACTAATAAACCAATTAACAGAACTCAGCCGAGCCTTATCAAGCGCCGCCCCTGCCCAAACACCCGCCGCAGACCCATGCTCGCGCATTTTGAAATAATCGCAGCCAGGGACCATCGGCGCCCCAGCCGTCGGGATGCCAGGAGTTTTGCTGGGTGCGAAATACCCGCTCGGGATGGGGCATCACGATCATGACACGTCCGTCCGGAGTGGTTAAACCCGTAATACCCGCGGGGCTGCCGTTGGGATTATGCGGATAGCGCTCGGTCACCCGGTGATGATGATCGACATAACGCAGGGTGACCAGACGGTCCCGCTCAATCTTTTCCTGATCAGCCCCGGCAAAAACAGCGCGTCCTTCGCCATGCGCCACCACCACCGGTAATACGCTGCCAGCCATGTCCCGAAGGAAAATGGCGGGGGAAGCAGGAATTTCAACCAGCGTCACCCGCCCCTCAAACTGTTCGGAATGGTTGGTGGTGAATACCGGCCAATTCTGTGCGCCTGGAATAAGTACTTTCAAATCGGCCAACATCTGACAGCCGTTGCAGGCGCCAAATGTAAACGTGTCAGGCCTTTGGAAAAATTCGCAAAAGGCTGCGCGCGCCTGCGGATGATTTAAAATCGACTGCGCCCAACCCCGGCCGGCGCCAAGGACATCGCCGTAAGAAAAACCACCACCGGCGGCGATACCGGTAAAATCCGTCAGCTTTATCCGTCCGGTAAAAATATCGGTCATGTGAACATCAATACAGGTAAAACCGGCGCGGGCAAAAGCCGCCGCCATTTCCATGTGGCCATTAACACCCTGCTCCCGCAATATTGCCACACGCGGCCCAGCCATTCCCGCTGAGTACAGCGGCAATGGCTTCCTGTTTATATCCTGCGCATCGGCGGAGCCGATTGCTCGGAATGAAGGGGGAGGAGCGAAGCTCTCTCCCCCTTCGACCCCCATCGGGTAAGGAGAGTTCCCTTCAGCGGGAACTCCTGGTTGCAGATCGAAGGTTAATTTTACCGACAATCCAGGGTCCTCTTGCGATAAAGATTCGTATTCTTCCGCTGCACAGTCAGGATTATCGCGCAAAGCCTGCATCCGGTAACTGGTTTCCGCCCACCATCGATGCAATTGCGTTCGCGATTGTTGATAGACCAGACGCCCCGCGTATTCAATTTGCAACTGATCCACCTCGTTAACTTCGCCCAATATGTGAGTACATTCCTCAAGCTGGAATCGTTGTAAAATTTCCAGCACGGATGGCAAATCCTGTTCCTTAACCTGGACGACCGCTCCCAATTCCTCGGTAAATAAGGCTGCGATGGTGTCGTTGCCTAAATCATTATCGACCAGGCCGTCCAGCCGCACAGTTACTCCCACGTGGCCGGCAAACATCATTTCACACAGCGTTGCTAATAAACCGCCATCCGAACGGTCGTGGTAAGCCAGCAAGAATTCTTTTTGATTCAGGGCCTGCACTGCCTGAAAAAAATGTTTCAGAAGCTCGGGGTCATCGATATCGGGAGGACGCTGCGTCACCACTTTATACACCTGCTCCAGGACGGAACCTGCCATGCAATGACAGCCTTCTCCCAGGTCCAGTAAAATGAGCCGGGTCGGTCCTTTGTCCGTACGCAGTTGCGGCGTCAGGGTAGCACGAACGTCCAGCACCGGCGCCGCCGCGGTAATCACCAGGGATAAAGGCGCCGTTACGCTTTTTGGTTTACCGGCCTCATGCCACAGCGTGCGCATGGATAAGGAATCTTTGCCCACGGGAATGCAAATCCCTAAAGCGAAACACAGTTCTAACGCTACTGTTTGCACGGCATCAAATAGTCCGGCGCCCTCGCCCAGATAATCAGGCGCCGCCATCCAGTTGGCGGACAGGGAAATGCGGGTGATATCTTCGATACGCGCGGCGGCAATATTGGTAATCGCCTCGCCTACCGCCATCCGTGCTGAAGCCGCCTGATGGACAATCGCGATCGGCGGGCGTTCGCCAATCGCCAGTGCTTCTCCAGTCACGCCATGATAATCGGCGCTAGTGACCGCGACGTCGGCCACCGGAACCTGCCACGGCCCGACCATCTGGTCACGGGCCACAAGGCCGGTGACGCTGCGATCACCGATAGTGATTAGAAAACTTTTGCTGCCCACGCACGGGAATTGCAACACCCGCTGCACCACCTCTTCGAGATCGAGGCTGGCCGTAGCAAATTTAGGCATGGTAAAAACAACGTGGTTGGCGACGCAAGCCTGCCTCGGCATTTCCTCGAATAATACCGGCATTGGCATGGCAACCGGCTGATTCTTAAAGTAAGAGTCTTCCAGAATCAGTTCCGGGTTTTCGGTCACTTCGCCCACGACGGCATACGGGCAACGCTCGCGGCGGGCAATCTGCGCGAATAAATCCAGTTCTGTTTTCGGAATGGCCAGTACAAATCGTTCCTGGGCTTCATTACACCAGATTTCCAGCGGACTCATGCCTGGCGCAGCATTCGGAATAGCCCGTAAATCAAGAAGAGCGCCTTTTCCGCCGGACGCCACAATTTCAGGCAGCGCATTCGACAAACCACCAGCGCCCACATCATGAATGCTCAAAATAGGATTATTTTTTCCCATGGACCAGCAGGTGTTGATCACTTCCTGGCAGCGGCGCTGCATTTCCGGATTGGCCCGTTGCACCGAGGCAAAATCCAGTTGCTGCGCGTTTTCGCCCGAAGCCCGCGATGAGGCGGAACCGCCCCCCAAACCGATCGCCATGGCCGGGCCCCCGAGGACAATTAATTGCGCGCCAGCCGGTAATTCTTTTTTCAGAAGCTGGGATTCGCGAATGACGCCCAGGCCGCCCGCAATCATAATAGGCTTATGGTAGCCCCGATAAGAAGGCCCGTATTCAGTATGCAAAGTCAGCAGAAAAGTACGGAAATAGCCCGCAAGGCCCGGGCGGCCAAATTCATTGTTAAAAGCAGCAGCGCCGATAGGCCCCTGCAACATAATCTCCAGTGGAGTGGCCATGGGAGCCGGTTTGCCAGGGTCGATCTCCCAGGGCTGGATAAATCCGGGGATTTGTAAATGTGAGACGCTAAAGCCAGACCATCCAGCCTTGGGACAAGCGCCACGGCCCGTGGCGGCTTCATCGCGAATTTCCCCGCCGCTGCCGGTGGCGGCGCCTGGGAACGGCGAAATGGCGGTGGGATGGTTATGCGTTTCTACTTTTAAAACAATGTGCGCCGGTTCGGTCGTTTCACTGTATTGATTGGTTTGCGGATCAATGATCCAGCGTCGCACGGTCGTGCCTTTCAGAACAGCGGCGTTGTCCGCGTAAGCGACCAAAACCTGCCCGGGATGTTCTCGATAAGTCTGGCGAATCATTTCGAATAAGGAGTTTTCCTGTGGATGGTTGTCAATCGTCCATTTCGCATTAAAAATTTTATGCCGACAGTGTTCCGAATTCACCTGGGCAAACATCATTAATTCGACATCGGTGGGATTGCGTTTGAGACGCTGAAAACTTTTCAATAGATAATCTATTTCACCGGCGTTCAGGGACAGCCCCAGTCGCTGGTTCGCTATTTCCAGGGCTTCCCGCCCCTCTGCGAGCAAATCTATGATTGAGAATGGTTGAGGCGAGTGCCCGGCAAACAGAGAGTGGAACTGGTCTACGTCAGTCAGTACCGTCTCGGTTAACGGATCGTGTAACAACGCCGTCACATCGGTCGTAACCGTGGCGCCTTTGAGATGGTAAGCGATACCGCGTTCCGCCCGCCGCACCCCGGGGAATCCGCAATTTTGAATAATTTCAGTGGCTTTGGATGACCAGGGAGAAATCGTGCCAATTCGCGGCACGACCCAAAAATTGGACGGGTCGTTCTTTATCGATGAGGAGGGATTTGCTGTGAGCAGGTCCGTTAACGTGGACGTTTGCGACTCCTGCCACTGCTCATTGAGGTCGATAAAATAGCAATATTCCGCGGTCAGAGATTCAATGGATTGATCAGTCGCCCGCAGTTGCAACAGCCTTTGCTGCAAACGAAACGGTGTATACGCTCCGGCTCCACGGAATATCCGCATTATTGACCTGTGCCTCTGGATTGACTCTCACCCGATTTTTGGATTTTCAGCAAATGCACTTTGAAAACCAAAGTTTCATTCGGCCCGATAACTCCGCCGGCGCCCTGTTCTCCATATGCCAGTTTGGATGGGATATAGAGTTCCCAGGTAGAACCGACCGGCATAAGCTGCAGGGCTTCCTGCCAGCCCTGAATCACGCCTTTCACTGGAAAGGTGGCGGCCTGGCCGCGTTCATAAGAACTGTCAAATACTTTGCCATCCAGGAGGCGGCCTTCGTAATCAACGCTGACAACATCGTTTGGGCCTGGTTTTGGGCCGGTTCCCGGCGTGATAATTTTGTACTGCAGGCCGCTGGTGGTTGTCACTACGCCGGGGCGCTCTTTATTGGCGTCCAGAAACGCGCCGGCGATTTGCTGATTCTTTTGCCCGCTTTGTTTCATCTGCGCCTGAATCTTTGTGGAGGTTGTGCGCTGGAACGTTTTAAGGGTTTGGGTGATTTCATCATTCGTCATCAAAGTTTGATTGCCGTTTATGGCATCCTGCAAGCCCTGAGAAAACGCCGTGGCATTTAAATCAATGCCATGATTTTTAAAAGATTTGCCGGTTTCGACGCCCAGGGCGTAACTGACCCGGTCGGTCTCTGTGGGTAACTGGCTGGTGGTGGCGGCGCCGGCAAATCCAATCCATAGTCCCAACGCGCCTGGCAATAGCTTAATAAACTGACGATTCATATCCGAAGTCTCCTTGTTAACTAAAACGTAGAAAGGAAAATATATTAGCAAAATCGTGGGGAAAAGGCTATCAGGTGTGCAGCGGCTCCCCCTTGCGATCTCCCATAGCGTAGAGCATTTTCTGCGAAAAATATTTATTTAGTCACATTGAGTGACTCATTCGAATTTCCCTGATTTTACTGTATTGCCCGATTTTGGACATTTTGTTAGATTTTGTACTGCCGAAGTTCAAAGTACAAAATTACCGGGAGAAAAGACTGCAGGTATTGTGGTTGCGTTTTATGTCTGAATTAAATGAGAAATCGAATCGGGCGCCGGAGGAATGGCTATCGGTAGCAATTCCGCGATGTGTATTGTCAAGTCCCGGTTAATTCAGAAACCAGGGCAAGCATTTTCCGAAAGTGCGCGCCCTGCCAGTAAATTTTTTGGCAGTGGGCGCATTGATGAAATATTTCGTAAAAGAGTCTGGTTTTGGGGGGCAATTGCTCAATAACAGACATTTTTTCGACAGGATGGAGCAACCCGTTGCAAACCATGCACCGGCCAAAGGGTTTTAAATAGGGGCTTAAGGCAAATCTGCCCAGAAGCTCATGAACCTGGGCTTTGGGGTCGGTCTGCCGTAGCCAGTAGCCCTGTAGCACTGACTTGTGTTTCAATAAACCGACATCGCGGGTCAGAATTATCCGCTGCTGCTGTCGCGAAAGCCGGATGATTTCAACATCGTTGTATTGATTATTATAACCGCTGTCGATACCTAACAGGCGTAAATACCGCGCCAAAGTGCCTAAATGAACGTCCAGGATAAATTGCGGGTGAGGAATTTTTTCGGGAATCTCTGTTACCGGATAGACTGAAATATCATCGTCTTCCTGCAGTTGATAGACAAAATTAACGGCACGGCCATTTACTTCAATCAAATTGACTTCGGTATGCGGCACACCGATCGCTTCAATAGCATCCTTCACGGCGGGCCGACCGTGAAAATAATATATCCGGTCATCTTTTTTTGGAACACTTTTCTGAAAGTCGTTGAGCGATCCATAAAAATGGAAATGGGCTTTTTTATCGGCAATGGTCATGCCCACCTCCTCCCTTCTATGGGCGAATCAATCGTAATATCACTCATGCTTGCCGGAATTTAGTGCGCCATGGGCTGGTGTTTTCTCGCAAGCAGCGTGTACATGGTCGGCACGACAAACAAAGTAAACATGGTTCCGATTAACATGCCCATCGCAATTACCAGTCCAATATCAAAACGGCTCACCGCGCCGGCGCCGGTTGCGATTAATAATGGCACAACGCCCACGACCATGGCGGCAGTGGTCATTAAAATAGGCCGCAGGCGGATTGAAGCGGCTTTTTCAATGGCCTCGCGAATCGACAGGCCTTCTTCACGCTGAAGCTGATTGGCAAACTCCACCATTAAAATACCGTGCTTGGTGATTAATCCAATCAGGGTGATCAATCCAATCTGGGTATAAATGTTGATGGTCGCGAAGCCCATGCTAATCGGAATCAACGCACCGCAAATGGATAATGGCACGCTGATCAGAATCACGAAAGGATCGCGGAAACTTTCAAATTGCGCCGCCAGCACTAAAAAAATGACAATAATTGAAAATAAAAAGGTGTAGACCAGCGCCGAGCCTTCCTGGATGTATTGCCGCGACATGCCGCCGTAATCATAAGTGATTTGCGGAGGTAAAATTTTGGCAGCCTGATTTTGTAAAAACGCCAAACCTTCGGCAATGGTGTGCCCAGGCATCATCATGCCGCTCAAGGTGGCCGAATTAAGCTGCTGGAAAGAAACCAGAGAGTTGGGTTTAACGGTTTCATGAATAGTCACAAAAGTCGACAACGGTACCAGGATATTACTGGCCGTATTGACATAAATCTGATTCAGCGAATCCGGATTGAAACGAAATTCCTGACCCACCTGCGGGATTACGTCATAACTGTGGCCTTCCATATTAAACTGATTGAGACTATTGCCTCCCAGAGAAATGGCCAGAGCGTTACCGATCGACTGCATATTAATACCCATTTCGGCGGCCTTGTCCCGGTTAATCTCCAGATGGATTTGTGGCTTGTCATAGCTCAGGGCGCTGTTAATAATTATAAATAATCCACTTTTTTGCGCCGCCTGTTCCAGTTTTGTGGCATAAGGATAAAGAAATTCAAACGGCTCAATCGTGTTTAACGCGAACTGAATCTGGAGTGGGCTACCGCCAACCGGTAATGAGGGTAATGGATAAACGATAGCGCGCACGCCGGCCACATTCCCTTTTAATTTGGGCTGCAACTCCGTGTTGAGCTGACGCTGCGAAACGCTGCGTTCTTCCCATGGTTTCATAATCACACCGGACATGGCGTTGCCGGGCATGTTAATCGTAAAATAATCACTGACAGCGGGAAAAGAACTGAATATCTGGTTAATTCGATTCGTATAGGTTTCCATATAATTTAAATTGGCATATTGCGGCCCGGACGTGCCGACGAATAATACACCCTGATCTTCTTCCGGCGCCAATTCCTGCTGGGCGCTGCCGTACAGAAAGACACAGCTCACCAGCACAATAACGGCGAATACCACCGTGACCGGACGGTAATTCAATACATTGTGCAACCGAAGCTGGTAGAAATTTTTAAGTTTTTCAAAACGCGTATCAATGTAGTGCACTATTCTGCTTTTGCCGATGTCGATGGTCAGCAATTTCGAACACATCATCGGCGACAGGGTGAGCGCGATCACTCCCGACAGAATCACCGAACTGGCCAGTGTAAATGCAAATTCGGTAAACAGCGCGCCGGTCATACCACCCATCAAACCAATCGGCGCGTACACCGCCGCCAGGGTGATGGTCATGGAAATAATCGGCATGGCGATTTCCCGCGCGCCGTTGATCGCCGCCTGAAAAGGAGCGATGCCTTCTTCAATATGCCGGTAAATATTTTCCACGACCACGATGGCGTCATCCACCACCATGCCGATAGCCAGCACCAGCGCTAACAGGGTCAGCACATTAACGGAATAACCCAACATCAGCATAACCCCCAATACGCCGACCAGCGATAAGGGAATGGTGACCAGCGGAATCAGCACGGTGCGCAACGATCCCAAAAACAGAAAGATAACCACGATAACGATTATGGACGCTTCCAGAATCGTCATTAATACGTCCCGAACCGATGCTTTAATATAAATGGTGGCGTCATAAACAATTTTGCTTTGTAAAACCGACGGGTAACTTTTTTCAAGATTGGGCAGTACCTTGCGAACGTCACTAATGACCGTCAGGGGATTAGCCACCGGAGTGGAATCAATACCCACGAAAATGGCCTGACGTCCGTTAAAAATAACGGAAGATTCGTAATCGGCGGAACCCAGCTCTACATTGGCGACGTCGCCCAGCCGGATCACTTTACCTTTAATGGCTCTGATAATGATATTTTTAAATCCCTCCGGGCTTTCCAGACCCGTGGCTGCCTCAATGGGAATCGCCACATACTCCCCTTTGGTTTTGCCCGCCGTGGACTGATAATTGTTATTCAATAAAGCCTGGGAAACATCCGTGGGCGTAATGTTTAATGCCGCCATGCGCGTTGGGTTGAGCCAGATACGCATGGCGAAAGTTTTAGCGCCCAAAATTTCCGCTTTGGACACGCCGGAAACGGTTTCCAGCACCGGCACGACGGCGCGGGTGATGTAGTCGGTAATTTGTTCAGGATTCATTTTATCGCTGCTGAAACTGATGTACATCAAGTCCGTGGTCTGCCCGGTATCTTTTTGAATAACCGGTTCTTTGGCATTGGAAGGCAAAGTGCCGCGCACTTCCGCCACTTTACTCATAATATCGGTAAACGCGGCGTTAGGATCGAAGTTTAATTTTATATAGGCGGTGATGGTACTGACATTATCGTTACTGGTGGAAGTTATGTAATCAATGCCTTCCGCGCTGGCAATTGATTTTTCCAGAATGGTGGTCACAAATCCTCTCACAACCTCCGCCGAAGCGCCGGGATAAATGGTAGTGACGGTGATCACCGTATTTTCCATTTTGGGATATTCACGCACCTGCAATTCACCCAAAGCCCGTATTCCGAAAATGAAAATCAACAGGCTGACAACAACAGCCAATACCGGGCGGCGGACAAAGATATCAGTGAATTTGATCATACCGGCTACTCTTTGAGTTTAATGCTATTATCCACGTTGACGGGCGCACCGGGTTGTAATTTTAATTGTCCGGCATTAACGACCTGTTCACCGGCTTTCACGCCGCTCAAAATAGCCACCAGATCGCCTTTCCTGTCCCCCACAGTGACAAAGCGTTGTTCCACGACGAGGATGGGTTTGCTTTTTTCATCTTTTTTACCACTGTCGACCACCACGTAAACTGAATTGCCATGCAGGCTGTAAGCGATTGCGGTTTGTGGCAACGTGACCACCGATTGTTGCGCCGGTAGAACCACATTCACCACGGTAAAAATTCCGGGATACAATTCTGTTTTAGGATTGGGAACCGTGGCGCGCACACTGATGGTGTGCGTGTTCGGGTCGGCTTTGGAATTTAGCGCGGTAATTTTTCCTGAAAAAACCCGGTTTGGATACATATCCACCGTGAGCTGCACCGGCTGATTTTTATAGAGTAGTCTTAGCTGCTGTTCCGGCAAAGAGAAATCGACGTCCAGCGGGTCCATTTGTTGCAGTGACACCAATGGCTGACCGGAAGCAATGAATTGCCCGATGTTCACCTGGCTAATTCCGAGGCGGCCACTGAAAGGCGCCTTAATTTTTTTGTAGTCAATGCTTAACTGTGCAGACGCCACCGCCGCCTGGGCCTGAGTTAAGCCTTTGTTAGCCTGGTCCAGATCGGTTTGTGCGATAACCTTTTGCTGGGCCAGGGTTTTTTTACGATTATAATCTTCTTCGGCGAATTTTAGCTGTGCCTGCTGGGTTTTTAACGTTTGCTGGTCGAGAGCGTCGTCTAACTGGATCAGCAGATCGCCTTTATTAACATTTTCACCTGAAGTAAAAAGGATTTTAACGACCTGACCGGGGACCTGCGAATTGACATCAACTCCGTTTTGAGCCGAGAGATTGCCTACGGCGCGTAAAGTTGGGTTCCAGGTTTGCAGTTTGGCTTCTGCGGTGGAAATGGTGACAGGGGCCTGCAACATGTTCTTAATGTACTTACCGACCATGACGGTTCTGAAGGCGTGAAATCCAAAAACAATTCCAAACAAAATTGCCAGAGCAATAATGACAATAATGATACGCTTGGCCATATACCCTCAATCTTTCTAAGATAAAATAATATGGCATTATCATATCACTTTACTCTATAATTTGCATCACAGGATATTTTCCGATGGGAAATAAAGAGGTGTTCGCCCCGGTGGCACAGCTGGATAGCGCAGTCCCCTCCTAAGGGACAGGTCAGAGGTTCAAATCCTCTCCGGGGCACCATTTACAGGGTGGGAATACTAACGCCCATCTGTGGCCGATCTTGAACGAAAATCCGGCGGCCAAATGCTCACGTACAGTAGTACGCTCCGCTTTGGCCGCCGGATTTTCGTTCAACCTCGGCTCACAGCTGGACGTTTTCTTGCAGGCGGATTTTCCAATAAAAAAAGACCTGAATGGGTGCAGAAATTTGTACTTTGTTCCATAACTTTTTGGGAAGAATTGATTATGAAAAAAAATGCGACGCGAATTGAATCGGATAGTATGGGGCAGGTGGAAGTGCCGGTTGATCAGTATGGGGGGGCGCAGACGATACGATCGCTGCATAATTTTGCGATTGGGCGGGAATTGATGCCGCCGGAGTTGATTCGGGCGTTTGGAATTTTGAAGAAAGCGGCGGCGCTGACGAATCAGGAATTGGGGCAGTTGCCGTCGGAGAAAGCTAAACTGATCAAAGAGGCCGCCGATGAGGTGATTAGCGGCAAACTGTATGCGCACTTTCCGCTGAAAATCTGGCAGACCGGCAGCGGCACGCAAACCAATATGAATGTCAATGAGGTTATCAGCAATCGCGCTATTGAATTGGCAGGCGGCGAACTCGGCAGCAAAAAACCAATTCATCCGAACGACGATGTCAATATGTCGCAATCTTCCAACGATACGTTTCCAACTGCAATCAATATCGCAACTGCGGAAATGCTGGTTAATAGATTAATTCCTGCTGTGACTAAACTGCGTGATGCTTTGCAGCAAAAACAACAGGAATTCAACGATGTTATAAAAATTGGCCGTACTCATCTTCAGGATGCGGTGCCGCTGACATTAGGCCAGGAATTTTCTGGATACGTGGCGCAATTAGATCTGAGCCTTAGCGCCATCCGCGATGTTTTGCCCTATATTTTCCGTCTGGCGATCGGCGGCACTGCCGTGGGGACAGGACTCAATACCCATCCTGAATTCGCAGTTAAAACCGCGGCGCATATCGCGGAATTAACCGGATTACCGTTTGTTTCCGCTCCCAATAAATTTGCCGCCCTCGCCTCTCATGACGAACTGGTGCTGACCAGCGGCGTGCTAAAAACGCTGGCCTGCGCGCTGATGAAACTTGCTAACGATATTCGCTGGCTGGGTTCAGGGCCTCGTTGTGGGCTGGGTGAACTGATTCTTCCCGAGAACGAACCGGGCTCTTCCATTATGCCGGGCAAAGTTAATCCCACTCAATCCGAAGCCATGACCATGGTCTGCCTGCAGGTTATGGGTAACGACACCACCATCGGCATCGCAGGTTCTCAGGGAAATTTTGAACTGAATGTTTTTAAACCGGTGATCGCCTACAATCTGATTCAGTCAATCTATTTACTTTCCGACGCCAGCCGCTCATTCACCGAAAATTGTATCGCGGGTTTGCGCGCAAATCGTCAACGTATTCAGTATTATCTGGATCATTCTTTAATGCTGGTGACCGCGCTGAATCCTGTCATCGGTTATGACAAGGCCGCCTCGATTGCGAAAAAAGCCCACGCCGAGGGCACAAGCCTGCGCGAAGCCGCCATCGCTCTGGGCTACTTGAGCGGTGAGCAATTTGATGAGGCTGTTAAGCCGGAAAAAATGGTCTAAATCAAATCGCATTTTGCTCGTAGTACTTTTTTAATTTAATTCTGACCGAATCCTCCCTCTCCCCCGTACTCGGGGGAGAGGGAATTGCTGCCCATACTCCACATTCTTTCCGAAAATTTTAAGATCAGTTATACTAAAATTCAAACGGGTATTTTATAAATTGAACGGATAAGGTGACATGAATTCAAATAATTTTGGAAACGATGAAAAAATCAATTTTCTTCAGTCTTTTGATTTTACATTCTCAGGAGTAACCGTCACTCTGTTGTCGGAGTTCACGAAATCTATCCCCTGGCATATAAAGCTCTCCGGCTATCTCTTAAGCAGAATAGTGAATCTGGGAATTCATTTAAAATTAACATTTCCACCAGAGCCTAAAAAAAAATATTTAAGCCATTTTGAAAATTTAAAAATTTTTACGACGCTTTATGGATTTTTTTTTCTATGCGATTATCTGTCCGGCTTGAATATGTTAGAGCCCTTAATGACAGGAAGAATACCCGCCGCGATTTTTGCGGACTTGTTGTGTTTAACCGGGATTAATTTTATTAATAGTAAAATAACCGGTTTTTCATACACTACATTTCTTAACCGACGCCAGGATATAAAAAATGCAATCAGCAAAGAACTCATGGTTACCTGGCAGGAGAATAAATCAGATAATTTAAGACTTAAATTCATTCTGGATGAAGAAAAGGATTTGAAAAACTCGATGCGGTTTTTTTTGAAGAAGCATTTTAAAAATTTCTTTCCGATCTATGAAATTCAATTTGAAAACGACCACATAGAAGTCGGCGTACAGGGAACCCTGCTATTTTTTATAGACCCGGATTACCAGAAAACAATTAAGGAATTTAGTTCAAGCCTGGCTATTGATATTATTAAGGTTAAAAATTTTTATAATATTTTTAATAACCGATTACAAATTCTCAATGAATCCATTCCCGCTAACTGGCAGTATCAATTTAGTCTGGAATATGGAGGCGCCGTCCCCAGGGCACGTATTTACACAAAAAAATTAGCGCATCCCATTAATTCTGAAAATTTTCCCCTGTTCTATCTCCGAACTCAGGATTTGAACCACACCACATTTTATCCAAAATTAATTTTATCAGACCCGCCCACTAATTTTTCTCCCATGTATGTTCATAAACACCGTTTTAGACCCATTATCGTCGCTGTTATTAGCAAGCTGGCTTTTTTTGTCGCTACTTTATTACTTTTCAAATATCCTCATGATGATAAAATAATCGGACCAATCTGCTCAATACTCGTCGCCATATTCTGCAATTTCCTTTTTAGAGAAATAGATCGAATCAGTCAATATTATGACAATAAGTGCAGTACTATCCATGAATTTAAACACTTTCTCTATTCAGAATTATTGGGAAATATATTTTTTATTATTTCATTGATAATTTCCGGTCAGTTTACCGCCGGGGAAGTTTTAACGGGAAGTGTGTTTGCAGGTTTAAACGGATTGAATGAAAATATTTATATTCCTTTCATGGAAATTTTTGAACCAGTCAGAATAAATCAGGAGTTAACTGTTGAAAAAATAAAGAATATTATTAAATTCTTCTTTCCGGAAGAATCTAACAATATGGTCACGAAAAAAAAAAGGATTTAGCATCGAATTAAAATTCACACCCGATCCGAAAATATATAAAATATTAGAGAACAAAATATTACTCGAAATTATCGCGAAAATTCTCCCTCATTTTGTCTCTTCAGTTAATTATAAAATTGAAAATAAAACTTTGATTATATTATTTTCACGAACTATGAGCATGATTGCAAAAGATATTAACTATTCAATACTAAACATTAAAAAAATTCAGGAAGCCATGCCTCTGGTGCTAAGATTTAGAAAAATGAAATTAGGAATAGCCAATTCTCTATGGAAATTTAATTTAACGAAAACAAATAATCCCGACACAGTTTATCAACTATCGGTTATTTTTTCCGAAAAACTAATAAATAATCGGCAGCTAAATTTCCTGAAAAAAAACTTTTGTGTCACCTGTTTAGATAACCAGGTTTTTTTGGCTGAACTTCCCACCACAGTTATCAAAAGAAACATCTGTTTGTCTGAGCCTGATACATTTTCATCTTCCCTGACCTCAACCAAAAATGAAGAGAAAAAAAATTCTGAAACTATCGAAAATATTGCTTTAACTAATCGGGAATCCCTGAAAGATTTTCAATGGGCTCATACAGAATATAAAGCCAATAAATTAGGGAATTTACTTTCAATCAATAATGACGATTCCATTCATTATGATATCAATAAAAAAATCTCCAGAATAACCGATTTTATTGAAAATCAAAGATATGAAGATAAACAACCGGCGCGAATGCTGTGTACACAACAGCAAGGCTACAATCGCCTGGTTATTTACGAATCCATTGAAAAAATATATCAGTATCTATTGCCACTCACTACCGAAACCCATATCAATTATATAGGCGATAGAAATTCAAGAGTCATAAAAATAGGCAAATCAAATAGCGAAAAAACTATCATGATTACATTTCGTGATCAAAGTACGTTATACATTCTCTGTCTGCCTATATCACAGGACCCGCGTCTTAAAGTAAAAGCATTTCCTATTATGTTTATCCCTCCGGAAATCGAAAAAAAACCTCTGCCCGATTCGAGCTTTTGCCCGCCTGTTCGTAAAATAAGAAAGTCCGACGCATTCACTCGCGAATTTTCCATCATGATTCCGAAAGTCATTAAATCTCTGGAAAATAATCTGGAAAAGAGAATAAAACAAAAATATAATACTGCGGATTCTCCAGAGCTTCTGATGCTTTTAACAACTTTTGCAAAAATTTCTTATGCTATCGCTAAAATTGATAATACTCTAATTATCGAAGCCTTCGGAGGATTAATGCGTTCATTATTAATGAAAAAAAATCCTCATGATCTGGACATGCGTATCTGGTTAAAGGATAAAAAAAACTCGCCGGTTAATCTTTTAGAAAAATTAAAAGAAAACAGGATTATTGATCATTATAAACAATTGCCGATTCCTTATTTAGTCATTTTTTCACTATCGATTAATCATATATCCGCTGCATTGCGCTTTATGAACGCTCAAAGAAAAGACCATCTCAATCTGGATTTTACTTTTAATGCGTTATCTTTAAAAATTAAATGGCTAGATAACGGTAATCTCAAGGTCGAGACAGTCATTCCGCAATGCTCTCAAGGATTTTTAACTGCTGTCAGGAACAATCAAAAACCTGCGATAGAATTAATTCAAAATATAACATGTTCTGAATTACTCTTATTACCTGAGGTGAGCGAAATTATTGAGAAAATTCTTGTTGCGATCACAAAATCTCCGCCAGAGAAAATTAGAAACCTGTTGGAACATTTACGGAACTCACCGAAAGATCCATACGTCATCACCGATGATAATGAACATCAAGTCATTGAAATTATTTTATCCATATTAAGCCTGTCCAGGGACCCCAAAAAATTGTTTCGTTTGCTGTTTTTTCGCGATACCGGTCTTTTTTCTGTGCCGGATTGGATGGAAAATCTGATTGAAAAATTTATTCCGGAAATTCTGGTCATTGCTTCAATTTATAGTTCATCCCTCTATGAAGCGCTGAAAAATGAAAAAATCAGTCCCTTTAAGGCCTTACTATTTTCTTCATTTCAAAATTATTTATATAAAAGCCTGGAGTCCAAACATTCTGAGTCAACCGGGCATTTTTGGCGATTAGCCCGGAATATATTAGAGGTGAATGCGGAGATTAAAAAAGTCTCTACCGAATCTGTCGAAAAATATTTTTCCAGTGCGTTAGAAAATATTAATATCAAAGCAAATTTTTCAAAGTATTACCATGATCTTATTAATAAAATTCCTAATATATATAAAAGTACAGTTGCTATTGATATTTTTTTAGTGATACTGACACTGAGCCAAACCGATGAATATTTTCCAAAACATTATATCGCTCCTAAAGTAGATAAAGAAACTAAAGATTTTGTGCTAAAACAGAATTTGCTGATGTGCTTTAAAGAACGGTTGACTTTTAATGCTGCAATTTTTGGTTATAACATCGAAACGGAATCCATTCTTCACCACAATGATCACTTCGATTACCAGCCGGAAGAGATTAATAATATTCTCATGGAAGAATGGTATATTTCCAATAGCCGAGTCCCCCAAAACCCTCCCTCGACTCTGCCCCGATTTATATCAACGGCTGGATTGAAATATGACAATAATCAGAATTCAGTAAATAATTGTTGCATTTGTTAAGAGTCTGTCCAATGGCACTACATTTTCACATCTCTCCCCAACCCTCTCCCACAAGGAGAGAGGGAGTTTGACCTCATCACGCAACGAAGTGCAGGCGGTTAACCTTCAAAAGAAAAACTCCGATTTTTCCGAGAAGAATTTTCTGGGATATTTTTCTGTTTTACTTTAGGTAAAAAAGCATAAGGACTCACTCCTGAGGAAAAACTTAAGCTGCGAGTAATTGGCAAACGTCCGGCGGACGATGATTGCGAAGTTTTCGATTCAATCTGTTCTGATTGCTCCAATTGTGTTTCTTCTGGAGTTAAAAATTTTAAAATCAGCCAATCACTGACGTCATTCCACGTTTTCTCAATTTTTTCTGCTTCATCCTGTACTTCCCAAAGTGACTTATCTTGAATGAAATCAAATAATGTTTGGATATTTTTACATACATCGGTTAATTCTTTATATTTATCCGTGTTACTAAAAATTTTTATAGCGCTCGCCAGATCAGTAATTCCTTTATAACCAAGAAAATAACTATTAATATCGTCTACCACTGTTTTTTCCAGATTTCTTACAATATTTACCTTGTCCTTGGACTTGCCGCTCATTTTAATTTCCTGGAAAACAGCCTCTGAAAATTCAATTTTCCTATCCAATTGTTGATCGATAGGTTCGATCATTTCCCAATCGTCTTTCCCCAGGAACGGCCTGGACGCGAGCGGTGGATGGGGAAGAAATTTATCAAGTTTTTCTTCGCCGGCTGACTTTAAATTCCACTGTTTCCAGGATTGCAGAACCTCTTCAGAATTAACGCTTTTATAATCTTTTTCCAGTTTACTTCTGAGTTCTCCAAAAGCCACAGTAAGCGCCGAGATATCTTTAGGTTTTTCCTGATGGATATACTCCAGTTTTTGTGCACAAAATTCGCCGATTAAATGCATGATGCTGGTAGTAGCCCCGTAATGTCTTTCAATTTTACTCCCTTGTGCGATGTGTTTATAATTATCTGTATTAATTCCTTTGAAACTGCCGGCAATATGCATAAATTTGGCCTTATTATTTATTATTTTAAATATTTGGAGAACCTCACCTGTGGTGTCAGCGGCCATCAATGTCTTTATCGCTATCGGTAAAAATTTTTCACGAAGCGATTTTGCAGAAGACCACCCTCCGTTTTTAATCAACTTTTTAGCTTCCGTTTCCAACCCTTGAATAGAATATTTCATAATCACCCTCTATAAAAAAATTTACGTAAAAAAATAAAATAAAATTGTAAAAGTTAATGATTAAGAAAATATTAAGACATCCATGAATCGCGCTGTCCCATTATAATTTGTACAATTCAGGATACAGTATAGAAAAGAAAATTACCCCAAGATTGGTCGTTGCTGGAATCGGCTGTTGCGATAAAAACCCGCGGGATAGGGTTGCCCGGCCCCGAGGAAGAGGGGGCCAGGCCTGACCTCTTTTAATAGTCAAATGTGATTTTTTTTCCAGAAAATTTTTCTACTTCTGTCTGCCAATACCGCGTTTCATTCACATCTATCCTGCTTTTCCTGTTCATTAGGCCAATTCTCTGTAACAGGAAGTTAAGATATTTTCTTGTGGAACAACTCCTTTCTGGGCAGCTGAACTAAATAATCGAACTGCTTTTATTGGATCTAGTTTAAAACCATAGCTACCAGTTGAAATGTAGAAACCTAGAAAGCACTCCGCTTTCGCACGGGTAATAGAAGCTAAATTGCATGACTGCATATCTTCTTTGGCGTCCTCCGGACGGAGGATTGGAAAATGTTTAAAATGGGGATCATCAATAATCAAACGGTATAAACGCAACGCTTCTTCGATGTTTTTTTCCACCCCGATGCCATCATGATAACAAACGGCTAAGTTATATTGCGCTCTGGGATTAGGTTGTTGATCGGCAACTAAACGGTATAATCGCACTGCCTCCTTAGCATCTTTTTCAACTCCGATACCTTTCTCGTACATAACACCTAATTTAAATTGTGCTATTGGATGTTTTTGTTCAGCAGCTAAACGATAAAATCGCGCCGCTTCTTTGCAATCTTTTTCTACTATAATGCCATTTTCGTAATAATTACCTACATTAAATTGTGCAACCATATTCCCTTGATTGGCAGCTAACCGATATAATCTCACTGCTTCTTTAATGTCTTTTTCTACTCCGAGGCCCTGATTATATAAATACCCTAAACCACTTTGTGCTTCCGCGTCCCCTTGTTCAGCGGATAAGCGAAACAGACGCGCCCCCTCGTTGAGGTTTTGTGCCACTACATGGCCATTTATATAATGGAAACCTAAATGCCATTGGGCTCGCGGATTACCCTTTTCAGCAGCCAGGCCATATAATCGCACGGCCATTTTGGCATCTTTCTCAACACCAATGCCTTTTTCATATTCGGTACCTAACGTAACCAATTGTTCCGGACTCATTTTCTCTATATCGTTCTTTTTAGTCATATCTCAAATCCCCTTTAAGTTTAAAAATGTTTAATCAAGTACACATTTTTATTATTGTGTGTAAAACGGCGTAAAGGAGGGCCAGGCCTGACCCCTTTAATATTTAAATTACAAATTCAATTTGTTTTCCAGAAAATTTTTCTACTTCTGTCTGCCAATACCGCACTTCATTCACATCTCTCTTGTTTTTCATTTTCATTAGGCCAAAACTCTGGTAACAGGAAGTTAACATTTTTTGTGTTGGCATAACTCCTTTCTGGACAGCTAACTGAAATAATCGAACGGCTTTTATTGGATCTCGTATACACAAGTAGCCAGTTAAATAGTGGTTACCTACAATGCATTCCGCTTTCCCACGCATAGTAAAAGCCTGCATATCTTCTTTGGCGTCCGGATCGATTACAACATGTTTAGAATGTGAATTATCAATAATCAAATGGTATAAACGCAACGCTTCTTTGATGTTTTTTTCCACCCCGACGCCATCATGATAACATACAGCTAATTGATATTGCGCTCGGACAAGTTGATCAGCTAAACGGTATAAACGCACTGCCTCCTTAGCATCTTTTTCAACTCCGATACCTTCCTGGGACATAACACCTAATCGATATTGTGCTGCTAAAAGATTTTGGTCAGCAGCTAAACGATAAAATCGCGCCGCTTTTTTATCGTCCTTTTCGACATTAACGCCGTTATCATAATGAGAAGCTAAAAAATATTGTGCATGCACATCCCCTTTTTCGGCAGCTATATGGTATAACCTAAACGCTTCTTTGATGTCTTTTTCAACTCCAAGGCCCTTGAAATGTAAGCGTCCTAACAAGCTGTGTGCAGCGGCGTTTCCTTGCGCAGCAGATAAGCGAAGTAGACTCACCCCTTTTTCTAAGTTCCGTGCTATTATATAATTATTTATATATTGAAAACCTAACCACTGTTGTGCTTGCGCATTACCCTTATCAGCAGCCAGCTGATATAAATGCAGCGCCATCGCGGTACTTTCTTTCACACCAATGCCTTTTTCATATTTGGCAGCTAACTCAACCTGTTGCTCTGGACTCATATCCTTTATAGGACCATTGTTCTTTTTAGTCATATCCCAAACCCCTTTAAGTTTAATAATTATTTTCTGAAAAGTCTTTTACGTTGATTTTAACAGGTGGAAAAATTTTTTGACAGTGATTCTTATATAAACAGTTATTAAAATTATGCTATCAGGAAAATAAAAATGACAAAAATGGCTTTGTTTCAAAAAGATATTTCAGAAAATTTACAAGAAGATATAAGGAAAATTTTAGAGAATTTTTCAAACTAATTCCCCTCTCCGTTGTGGGAGAGGGGAAAAGTTATTAGCGATTTTCTGCGCGTTCTTTTTCGATAAAATCAATCCATTCTCTGGTTTCTTTGGATTTGGGATCCAGTTTTAAAGCGCGCCGGAAATAGGACAATGCTTCCTGCATTTCGCCGGTATTATAAAGGCATAAACCAATATTATACGCCAACCCAAATTGTTCCCCAAAATAATGTTCAGAGAGTTTATAGTATTTAGCAGCATCCCCAAAACGGCGTAAAGTATGGAATAAAATTCCAATATCAAACATAACGTCATAGCCTTTGGGCAAATAATAGAAATTTTCCGCTAAATTGGGCATGTGACTGGTTAAGTATTCTACCGTCACGCTCTCCGCGCTGGAGATTTGCTCGCAAATCTGTTTGCTGAGCTTCTGATAAATATGCGGATCCCAATCAGTGAACGCCAGGTGAGCCACCAGCGTATTGAGAATACAGTGCTGGAAATTTTCGCTAATATTACGATGCAGAATAAAATAATCACCCGGACTTAAACGCTCGACGTTTTCCCATAAAGCAAATTCAAGTTCCGGAAATTCACTCAGGTCAATACCGCTGACAAAAGCGACCGTTTTAATGCCGGTTCTTAAACTCTGTAACAGTGAAGTACCGCCACATTGCTCAAAGTATTTACCAATGGCGTGGAAGTTTACCATCATGGAAAAACTGCCGTGAAAAGCCAGGTGCGGATGATCCAAATGATCGATTTCTTCGAGGTGGGTATAGCCTTTATCGGTAGATAATAACAACATTTTGCCACCCGATAATTTTTTCAAATTTCGTATGGTCCGTAAACCGGCGATCGGAATCAGAATATGGCTATTGGTTAATAAATTATTATAAGAATTAACCACGGCATTGAAATCTTCATCGTCATAATAGTGTTCATCAATGTCTTCGGCTTTATGTTCAATCTTCACCTGCTCCCAATCCACCGGCCGGCCATTTTTCATGTTTTCATGGTAGGTCGTTAAGCTGACGAGCGAGGCTTTCACTTTACCATTGCTCACTGTAAATGCATCGTGAGAGACGGTATCGAAAATATAATTGGCGATTACTGTCATCGGGTTGAGAATACTGCCTTCGGTTAAGACAGTACCGGCTTTACGTAAATGCACAGCAGAATCTTCTTCCATATTGAAAATAGCAAAATCCAGCATGCCATTTTGCAGGTAATGCTGTAATGCCGGATGACTGTCCCAATATTTCAGGTTACTTTCTGTGAAGTCAGTCATCACGTAACAGAATTTGATATGGTCAAGTTTTAACTGTTTTTGCAGTTTTTCAATTTTTTTCAGGATGTAATAACTGAGACGTCCGGATCCGGTTCCCAGTTCCATGATATAAAAGGGTTGATTAGCCGCCTCTGGATGTTTTTTTGTCCAGTCCTGGGCTAAACGAACGATAATGTGAGCGTAACAATTTGCCAGAAAAGGATTGCTGGTCACATAAAAAGGCACCTGATTAACCCAGGCATCAATCCCTTCGGTATGGAAATACTCACGCTGTAATGCCCACAAACAGGATTCAGAAAATTTTTTATCTTTTTCAATAACTACTGTACTACTGCCAAACACAATAACCCCCTCAGTTGTAAAAATATAAGTATAGCCCAGCCGCGCTTATTATAAAAATCTAACCTTAACAAAATATTAAATCAATAGAAGGCACCGGAACCTGTGGATCGCACTCAGCCGCATAATTGATTTCGGGAAAATTGAAACCAAATAAATGATAAAAATCAGACTGATATCCCTCCAGATCAGCCAGCGCGCCAAGATTTTCGGTGGTAACCTGCCCCCATAATTTAGCAATCACGGCCTGAGTTTCCGGGTCCATTTCCCAATCATCAAGACGTATATATCCATTTGAGTCCAAAACGGGGGCTCCTTTGCCATAAGTACGCTCCCGAAACAGGCGATATGCCTGTTCGATACAACCCTTGTGCGTACCCCGCTCCTTCATTACTTTATAGAGCAGTGAAATATACAGCGGCACCACCGGAATCGCCGAACTGGCCTGGGTGACCAGCGCCTTGTTAATCGAGATAAGCGCCCTCCCGCCCAGAGCATGCAAACGACTATTCAATTCCTGAGCAGTTTTGTGCAAATGACGCTTCGCCGCTCCAATAGTTCCATTCTTATATATAGGGTGAGTGATCTCGGGACCAATGTAGGAATAAGCCATGGTGAGGACGTTGGGAGCGAGTAAGTTCGCAGCTAATAATTGATCTATCCACATTCGCCAGTCTTCACCCCCCATCACCATTTCGGTGGCGGCTATCTCCGTGGGAGTAGCAGGCTCTATTTCAATTTCTTTTACAATACCTGTGAGAGGGTCAACCGTTTTATTCCGATAACTTTGGCCGATTGGCTTTAGTACGGAATTATACAGCTCACCGGTATCCGGATAAGTGCGTCTTGGAGCCGCCAGACTATAAACCACCAAATCCACAGGACCAATGTCTTTTAACGCCGCAATGGTTTGGTCTTTAATCGCCTTAGAGAAAGCATCACCATTAATACTCTTGCTAAAAACTCCAGACTCGTGGGCAAGGCGTTCAAAAGCGGCTGTATTATACCAACCTGCGGAAGCGGTGCGTTTTGCCTCCGCCGGCCTTTCAAAAAAAACCCCCAGGGTGTTGGCGCCGGCTCCAAATGCTGCAACGATTCGACTGGCTAAACCATAGCCTGTCGAAGCTCCAATTATCAGAACATTTTTTGGACCGATAAATTGCCCTTTTGATTTCACATAGTTAACCTGCTGCTCCACATTTCTGAAACAGCCTTGAGGATGAGCCGCTGTGCAAATAAATCCACGAACTTTAGGTTGAATAATCATCATGATAATAAATCCTTAGGGGTAATCGGGGAACAAGCCCTGTAAGGCTCCTGATCGAGTATTTTTCTGATTGAATTTTAACAGAATATTTTGTCTGTTTGGTTTGAAATCTCTCATAATGAGAAGATTTTACCAATATACTTTTGGAGAAGCAAATGAAGTGACTATTTCAAAGGCACCCGGGCGGACAATTTAGAACAAGATGGCAGGAAACCTTCCATTGATTGTCCGCCCAAGCATTCCTTTGCATAATCGAAAAGACGACATGCGTGAGCTGATATTAACAATTTTAAGGTGGCAAATCACTGTGATGCATTAGGCTTCCTGCTACAGGGCAGGCTTGCTCACAACATCAGCAAGTTAATTCCCTATCTTTTTACTGTTAGCTCTCGTATATCGACCTTTCGTACTTTTAACTATAGCAAGTCTTTTCAGGAATGCAAATTTTTTTTAGAAATATTTTTTATTTGCTTGATTATAAAGAAAATATTTTTTATTCGAGAATTTACATTAACTATTATTCACGTAAACCACGGCCAGAATTGATTAAATAATAGGCAAAAATAAATAAAATTACGATAAATAGACCCATAACCATGAATGCCAGGGTAATCGGGGTATCAGCGACACCCAAAATGCCAAATCTAAAAGTATTAATGATATAGGCAATGGGATTAATGAAAGAAATTAACTGCCAACTCTTGGGCAATAAACTAATAGAATAAAAAACGCCGCCAAGATAAGTCAGAGGAGCCAGTATAAAGGTTGGAACGATAGCAATATCGTCGAATGTTTTAGCGTAAATGGCATTCACCAAACCCGCTAAAGCAAACATGCAGGATGAACACAAAACCACGGCCACAACCGCCAACCATGAATGAACATGAAGATGGGTAAAGAATAAAGTAATGATCGTAACAAGCGCACCGGTTATCACTCCACGTATGATAGCGCTCACCGTAAAACCAAAAACAATGATGTAAGCAGGCATGGGAGAAACCTGCAATTCCTGAATCTGTTTCTGAAACTTAGCCATAAAAAATGCTGAAACACCGCTGGTATAAGTGCTGGTGATCACCTGCATCATAATCAATCCCGGCGCTATGTATTGGATATAAGGAAAATGATCCATCATTCCGACGCGCTGGCCGATTATCCGTCCAAATATCACGAAGTAAAGAGTACTGGTAACAACCGCGGGTAAAAAAGATTGTTTCCAAACCCTGAATGTGCGTCTGCATTCGCGAATAATGATGGTAGAAAAAGCTACCCATGCCAGCGCGATTTTCATTACGGCGCCCTCCTCGCGGTTAATTCCAGAAATAATTCCTCAAGGCGATTACTTTTATTGCGCATACTGATAACGTTGATGCCATATTCACGCAGACGTTCCAGTAACAGACTTAAACTTCGCTTGCCCGACACCTCCACTTCCAGAGTCATTAAGTCCTGAGCGTGAATATGATAACCCTCTATTGAAGGTAATATCTCATGAGGGGATTCTAAATATAAGATAAATTTCTCTTTATCAAGCTGACGCAAAATGGCGGACATAGAGGTATTCGCCACAATTTTTCCCGAGTTAATGATGGCAATATTACGACAAAGATTTTCCGCTTCTTCCAGATAATGCGTGGTTAAAATAACTGTAATGCCTTGCTGGTTTAATTCAATGAGAAATTCCCACATCGAGCGGCGGATTTCAATATCCACTCCAGCGGTAGGCTCATCCAGAATAAGCATTTTGGGTTGATGCACCAGCGCTCTGGCGATCATCAACCGGCGTTTCATGCCTCCGGATAAAGAGTTGATCATGGTATGCCGTTTTTCCCACAGCCCCAGTTTGCGGATATAATAATCGATAGACTGCCCAATCTTCGAGGCAGACAGTCCGTAATAACCCGCCTGATATATGAGTGTATTTTGCACGGTATCGAATATATTCATATTAAATTCCTGGGGTACTACACCGATACAGGATTTTGCAGTTGAAAATTCCTTATCGATATCGTAACCAAAAATTTTAGCCGTACCAGAAGTTTTATTAACCAGGGAAGTGAGTATGCCAATTAGGGTTGATTTTCCTGCGCCATTGGGGCCCAGCAGGGCAAAAAAATCTCCCTGCTTCACTTCTAAATCGATACTCTGTAGAGCTTTTACGCCATTTCGATATATTTTAGTCAGCCCCTGAACCTCTAACGCCGGCATGTCCATTATCGAGGCTTGGCGATACGAACGACGATGGTTCTATCCTTGTATTTCTGTCCGTGGGCGACTAATGCATTTTTAGCTTCGGCGACACCACGATAGGTCACGAAGCCAAAGCCTTTGGAACGGCCTGAGCTATAATTTTTGACAATTCGTACCGCTTCAATCACGCCGTACTTTCCAAAATAATCCTTGAGATCCTGTTCGGTGACCTGATAAGGTAAATTACCGACGTAAACCTGTTTATTGGCAGCTTCGTCTCCTCCAACCGCAACGATGTGTCTGGATTTTTTTCGTCGATGGCGAGTAATTGCCAGGGCCACAATCAAAACCACAATGATGATCGCTATAATCAGCGTTATTAACATAGTTTCCTACCTTATTATTAAATGCAAAACTCGAACCTGGCGGCCAACCATTGGCATCAGGAGTCAAATGGCGATTTTAGAAAAGCCTATGGTCACTGTAAAGCGATTTTTTACATTTATCACAGAATTTGTCAGTATAGAGTTCTTTACAGAGTACTTTTCGTAATTTTAGGAGAAAAATATGGATGATTTGTCAACAGGCCGTTGCCTCCCCTGCGAAGGCGGCCAGCCTCCTTTGGCTCCGGAGCAAATCCAGCAATATCGGGCACAATTACCCGAATGGTCGCTGAATGAATCCAAAACAGCCATTAGCCGCCGTTTTAGTTTCAAAGGATTTCAAAAAACAATATCTTTTATCAATGCAATAGCATGGATAGTTAATCAAGAAAATCATCATCCGACATTAGAGGCGGGATATGATTATTGCATCGTTACTTTCACGACCCACGCCGTGAAGGGTCTTACTCCAAATGATTTTATCTGTGCCGCTAAAATTGATAAATTATTATAGTCATTAATACACCATCGGCTTTAAAAATAATAAATCCCAAATGGGTTGGCCCAAATCCAGGCTACGTTGTTCAAATTTTGTTACGACTCGGCCATTTCTATGCGAAAGATATTGGCCGGCCCCCGCGTTATTAATAAAACCGGGATGATTCCCAATAACAGTCAGCATTTGTTCCGCATAATCCGGCCAATCGGTCGCCAAATGCAAAAAACCTCCGGGTTTTAATTTTTGATACAGCAAAGCCACAAATTCCGGTTGAATCAGACGACGCTTTCGATGACGCTTTTTGGGCCAGGGATCGGGAAAATATATTTGTATTTCACTTAAACTATCATCCTTAATACATTGTTTTAAAACATTTACTGCATCTTCATTAAAAAGTTTTATATTTTTAATTTGGTGTTTTGCCGCCACCGCTAACAGCGCCCCGATCCCAGGGCGATGCACTTCTATACCGATAAAATTTTTAAGGGGATGCTGAATTGCCGACATCAACAATGAGCGCCCCATGCCAAATCCGATTTCCAGAACACATTCCCCACTGAATTCCGGATATGTATCCTTGAGGCTCAAACCATATTCAAGCCACCATAGCTGCAGGGCGCGCGCCTGCCCCGGCGTCATCCGATGTTCGCGACGGACAAAACTACGAATTATTGGGCTGGATTCTTTCATTTAAATTCGTTACTCTTAGGCACAACGCCTTAATCAATTGCGGGTGTAGTTCAATGGTAGAACTTCAGCTTCCCAAGCTGATAGCGTGGGTTCGATTCCCATCACCCGCTCCAACATGCAAGCCAAATATATCATGAATAATGATTTTACAAAAAATTTATTGGACTGGTTTCAGGTGTACGGCAGACGCGACCTGCCCTGGCAGCTAAATCCTACCCCCTACCGGGTTTGGGTTTCTGAAATCATGCTACAGCAAACCCAGGTCAGCACGGTAATTAATTATTATCATATATTTATGGATAAATTTTCAAGTATTAAATTACTTTCCGAAGCTCATCTGGACGAGGTTTTGAGCCTTTGGTCCGGTCTGGGTTATTACGCGCGGGCACGCAATTTACACCGCTGTGCCCAGACCATTTGTCATAAACATAGCGGAATTTTTCCGCAGACTGTCAGCGAGTTGGCCGACCTCCCCGGCATTGGACGCTCTACGGCCGGAGCCATTTTATCCTTCAGTATGAACATTCGCGCACCGATTTTGGACGGTAATGTCAAACGGGTGTTGGCGCGTTACTACGCCATTGAAGGGGCCGCTAACTGGGATATGGCTGAAAAACTGACTCCCGCCGGGAATTACGCCCAGTACAATCAGGCCATTATGGATTTAGGCGCAACCATTTGCACCCGGCATAAACCTGCCTGCGACCGTTGCCCGGTCATGTCGAGCTGTCAGGCGTACGCACAGTCCCGCGTCCTGGAATTTCCCATTAAAAAAATGACCCGCTTCCGTCCCCTAAAATCAACACTCGTGTTAATCATTAAGGATACGGACGGACGTATTTTTCTTGAAAAACGGCCCCCCATTGGCATTTGGGGAGGATTATGGAGTTTTCCAGAATGTGAAACCCAGAAGGAGAGTTCCCTTCAGCAGGAACTCCTGGACTGGTGTTCACAACATTTGAACGTCAGGGTATTAAGCACACAAACCTGGCCATCATTTTCTCACGCTTTTTCCCATTTTAAGCTCATTATTCATCCCCTGCTGATAACGGTAAGACGCCAGAGCGGCGCCGTCATGGAAGCCGACACCAAAATCTGGTATGATTTCAGACAACAATTACCAGGCGGCATCGCCTCCCCGATTTCGAAATTGCTTAAACTCTTAAAGGGTTCTGTATGACACGTATTATTTTTTGTCAGAAATTACGTCAGGAATCTGAAGGTCTTAAGGCCGCTCCTTATCCTGGAGAACTTGGCAAGCGGATTTATGAACATATTTCCCAGGCAGCCTGGCAACTCTGGATTGAACATCAAACGCGCCTTATCAATGAATACCGCCTGAATTTAATGGAAGCCAAATCACGAAAATTTCTAACTGAAGAAATGGAAAAATTCCTTTTTAGCGAAGCCCCCGCATCCCCTCCCCCCGGTTACACCCCTCCAGCCGACACCGATTAATTTCGATTAATTTCCCTTGACTATAAGCTTATGAATAGGTTTAATACCCCAACCACGCGCGCCCAGCGCGCGACAATGCGATGGGGGTTCCGAAGGGGGAGCGCGCGCAGCTCTCCCCCTTCATTCGCCCAAGCGAGTTCACCTCGCGCCGGGCGATCAAAACAGGAGCAACCCGCGGTTGCGGCCAGATAGCTCAGTCGGTAGAGCAAGGGACTGAAAATCCCTGTGTCCCCAGTTCGATTCTGGGTCTGGCCACAAAATTTTACAAATAGAATCATTGAGTTACGAATAAGTTAAATCGGCGATGTTTTTAATGTATTGACACTCTGTGTAGTTCCTGTGTAATCGTGCAAAAATTTTTAGTGCTATGCTGGTGCTATGATTGCTAAGGAGAATCATTGTACATGTTAGCCAACATGGGTAGCTGTAAAATCAAATTTCAGGTTAATAAATGATTTCTACTCTTCGAATAAAATTTGGGCATGGACTTAGCCAACCGCCAGAAACTATCACTGTTGCTCCTGTAACGATTTTTGTTGGTCCGAATAATTCCGGGAAAAGCAAAATTCTTTCGGAAATTGAGCAATATTGCCGAACAGGGAATAAAAGTAATGCGACGGTTATCTTGGATGATTTAGAGTTTTCCGGTCTTACAGATGAAGAGATAAATCAGACCATAGACTATATTAGCTCACTCCAAGGCAGCGAACAGGCCCCAAAAATTGAGGAAATTATCATAGGGAGTCGTCATGGAATTGCATCAGTTCACAAGGAGCGATTAATTCGATGTCTTAAAAATCCTACTCAAAATCCTCGAGAATTTTGCGAATTTTTTCTTAAGCACAACACTATATGTCTGCACGGCAATACTCGTATCCAGCTAGTAGTGCCACAGGGAATGGGGGATTTGCAGCATACCCCAAGAGATAGTTTCCAAGTTTTATTTAAAGATGATAAAAAAAGAAAAGAGGTGCGTCGTATAATTTTCGAGGCGTTTGACTCTTATTTCATACTTGATCCTAGCCAAGGGGGAACATTGCGAATACGATTCTCAGAATCAGCGCCCACCGATGCATATCAAGAGTTTGGATTGCATAAAGAAGCGCTTGAATTTTATGCAAAAGCTCAATTAATTGATATAGCAAGCGATGGCGTAAAAGCTTTTACGGGTATGATAATAGAAATTATCGCTGGCGATCCTCGTATTTTGCTTATTGACGAGCCGGAAGCATTTCTGCACCCATCGCTGGCATTTACGCTTGGCAAGGAAATTTCACAAGCAGCCCAAGCAGCTAACAAAAGAGTTTTTATTTCTACCCATAGTCCAAGCTTCGTAATGGGATGTGTTCATTCTGGTACTCCATTAAATATTATTCGTCTGACTTATCGCAATAAAATTTCAACTGCAAGATTGCTTCCTAGTGACAAGATATTGACAATGATGAGAAATCCCTTGCTTCGCTCCACTGGGGTTTTAAGTGGGTTATTCTATGAGTTTGTCGTAGTAACTGAGGCCGATTCAGATCGAGCTTTTTATCAAGAAATAAATGAACGCTTATTACGCTTTAAACGAGAATGGGGTATTCCAAATTGCCTATTTATTAATGCTCAGAACAAACAAACTCTCCGAACTATTATTCAACCTTTAAGATCTCTCGGTATTCCCGTGGCAGCAATTGCAGATATAGATGTAATCAAAGATGGCGGTATGAATTGGACAAATCTATTATCTGCTGCAAACGTGCCTCCTATCCAACAAGACGGGTTAAATACGCAAAGAGCAATGGTAAAAAAAGTCATGGAAGCTACAGGCCTAGACATGAAGCGTAAAGGAGGAATAGATATACTTTCTGACGCACAACAAAAAGAAGGTGCAAAAAATTTATTAGATACAATCAAAGAATATGGAATTTTTATCGTTCCTAGAGGAGAGCTAGAATCTTGGCTGATAAAATTGGGTGTTAAAGAGCGGCATGGCCCTGAGTGGCTCGTTGAAATCTTTGAGCTAATGGGTGAAGATCCAAATTCTAATAGATACGTAATGCCTACTGAAGATGATGTGTGGTTATTTATGTCAGAAATAAAAAATTGGCTAATGAATCCTGCGCATAAAGGAATTCCTAATCAATGATAATAAAATCCATACTAATATTAATAATATATTTAAATTAATTAAAATCACTAGTGTCCGGTTAAAAATCGAATAAACTCAATTGGTTATAAGTGTCCTCCGGTAGTGTACTGTTATCATCTGCTTGTAAAGCGCATAAAATCCCTGTTTTTTCAAAAATTGAGACTGATAAAATTTGTAATATTGTGTAGAGTGACGTTTTAAGCTGAAGTTCTTTCTTAACGATGGCAATAAGCACATAAGTTGCCACTGCAGACCATATTTGAGTCTTTACGGCGTTCTCACTTGTTCCAAGAAACCGTTTGATTCGCAAATGCTGCTTAATCCATTTGAAAAATAATTCGACTTGCCAACGATTTTTGTATAGCGCAGCAATTACCAGTGGAGGCAACGTTGTATTATTGGTAAGAAACACTAAATTTTTTTCTGTTTCTGGATCTTTAAATCGTACCTTGCGTAAATATTCTGGATAATCCTTAGAAGCATATACACCATTTATTGCAATAACTTGATCACAAATGATGCCAGTGGAACGATCGGTTTTTGTTGAGTATATTCGTCTCGCATTCATATTTTTTTTAGATCGCGTAACAAAGAAAGCGCCAGCCTGATGAATTTTATAGAGCCTTGCAAAATCAACATACCCACGATCCATAACATAAAATGCGTTTGCCTCAAAAGGAAGAACATCAAGTATTTTAACGTCATGCATTTTACCATCACTAATGTGAATAAAGGCTGGAATTGCACCACGCAAGTCCAACAGCGTATGCATTTTTATCGCAGCTTTTGTTGTACGAAATGGCGCCCAGTCAAACAAATTCAAACACAAATCAATTGTTGTAGAATCCAGTGCATATATTGTTGCATCAAGTTCAATATTCATTTTGTCTTTTTCATATAATTTTCTGGCACGAGAAATTAAACGCATCGCCAATTCATGATAAATTCGCCAATCACGTTTATTCAGAGCATCAGCCAATGTAGAGCGTGCTGGAATATTTCTTATACCCATATGAAAAAGTTTTTTATGATGTGCCGTTAAGCAAGCCTCAATATCGCGAAGGGACTCACGCCAAGTCAATTGTGAAAATGCCATTAAACGAAAGACGTCGGCACAGTTTAGGGTGCGTACGCCGGCATCTCCTTGATAGCGATCAATGATTCGTCCAAAAGTTTTCCATGGAATATATTCCATGATTTGCGCAAAAAGAGTTTTACCTAAATTCATGATGATTCCCAAATAATATGATATTTGAATCATCGCAAATGTAGGCCATAAAAGAATCAGAAAATGTATTTAAATTGACTTTAAACGGAGATTTTTACTAATCGAAATTCAAATCGTGGACAGGCTTAAATTCTCTGAAGGCTTTGATAACACTAGGTTTTAATGGGTGCAAAGTTAAATAAACCGGACACTAGTGAATTAAAATATAATTAATTTAATTATTTACTTATGATGATAACGCTTTTCAAGCTTATCCATTGCAGCTTGAATATGAGATCCATTTTGATGACTGTAACGCTC
This sequence comes from uncultured Pseudomonadota bacterium, assembly GCA_963832945.1. Taxonomy (GTDB): domain Bacteria; phylum Pseudomonadota; class Gammaproteobacteria; order Coxiellales; family Coxiellaceae; genus JAFEDN01. The sequence continues at coordinate 41,239 of CAWHVV010000011.1, read as the reverse complement.
AACCATTTGTAAAGTTTTATGGCCGGAGATTCTTTTTACAGTAGGCAAATCAACCCCGGCTTGCACCAGATGAGTAATAGCCGTATGGCGTAAAGTATGCCTCAATATCTCTTCAGGATTCAAACCGGCAGCTCTTACTACTCTACGAAAAGATTTCTCAATATTCATGGTATGACCACTGGCAGATCGTTTAGATGGAAATAACCAGCGTTGATCTGGTTCTACCCTTTTTATGTACATTAACCTGAGTTATGAGTTTTGAATAAATGAGCTGACAGGCATAACATATTGATTTTCTATGATCAATTAGGAGAATCAGTATGGATATGGCTCATCAGCTCACGACTATTTTTTGCGAAATCGATGACTTTTGCAAGGAATTAGACAACTATGTTCAGCATCGGCTGTTACCTGGCTCCGTTAAACGACCTCGCGGGCCAGCCTGTTCACTGTCCATCAGTGAAATAATGACCATTTTGGTGATGTTTCAGATGGTGAGATTTCGAGATTTTAAAACATTTTATGAGGGCTTTCTGCAAGTGTATTGGCAAGCTTATTTTCCCCACTTACCCGCTTATCCTCGTTTTATTACGTTGATGAAACGGGCGATTTTTCCCATGACTTTGTTCACGCAGTTGAGAAGCGGTAAGCGAACGGGTATTTATTATATTGATTCCAGTGGCTTGCCGGTTTCCCATTTGAAACGCTCCCGGCGTCATAAAACATTTAACACCATTGCCGAGTATGGAAAAAGTTCGGTGGGCTGGTTTTTCGGCTTGAAATTACATCTTGTGACGAATGATAAAGGGGAGTTAATCGCCTTTAAAGTCACCCGAGGGAATCGAAACGACGGCAAAGAAGCTCAATCCATACTCAAAACATTACAGGGTTTGGCATTTGGTGATAAGGGTTATATTGGTAAAAAATTATTTGATGAGTTGTTTAGCAGAGGACTCAAATTAATTACCCGCCATCGAAAAAATATGAAAAACAAGCTGGATTTAAATGATTATGAAAAGCAGCTATTGAATCAACGTAATTTAATTGAGACCATTATTGACCATTTAAAACATCATTATCACGTCTGGCATACACGGCATCGTTCCATCATTAATGCCATGACTCATTTGGTTTCTGCTTTAGCGGCTTACGCGATTGAGCCACTGAAATTATCTGCCATTAAATTAATCGCGAAAACCCATAACTGAGGTTACATTAATAAAATATCCGCTAAATTTGTAGTAATCGGTTGTTGACGCGCACCGGCTTTGGCTTGTTGGATATAGATAATTCGTCGTTCCAGATCAATATCTTTTAGCTCGATAGATAAAATTTCCATACGCCTCATTGCCGTTTCTAAACCAATCAAGGTAAATAAATAGACTTGCCAATGCTGATCTTGTTTAGTAGCTTCTATTAAACGTTCTATTTGCTCCACAGTTAAATAAGTAATTTTAGTTTGCTCTTCTTTATAACGCTTAATGATTGCTGGTTTATTTTCTATCCATTTCCATTCGGTAGCTTTAGAAAATAGATGGGATAAAATAGCTAACTCTCGATTGATAGTAGCGGGTTTAGCATTATTTTCGCTTCGAAAATTTTTATATTCTTCTATAGTACTAGAAGCAATTTGATTCAATGGAGTTTCCTTAAAGTAAGGGATTAAATGTTGTCTTAATAGATTTTGTTTTTTGATTAAATTTTTTGCACCTTCGTTTATCTGCTTCTTAATATATACCTCACCGGCTTCTTTAAAGCCGAGAATAGTTTTGCGGCCTTTAGGTAAATTCAATCGCCCATGTCGTGAATCGGTACGCAGCTTGGCAATCAGTTCCTCTGCCTGTATGCGCGTCACACCCTCGGATTCTTTACCTACCACTCGATGGATACGGCGACCATCAACCATCACACTAATCGTGTAACGTCCATCGCCGTTAGGTAATTTTTCAAAGTCAATACCGTGTTCGGATAATTTTCCACCCGAAGATAACGCCCGCTGGTTAGCGCGAGTCAATTTATTAAATTTTACTGTCATAGCTCCTTGATCTCCATTGCTTTGATTGAATAAGGATAATAATCCGGCTGATCAACTAATCGGCCCTCTCCCAGTTTTAGATTTTTAAAGACCTCTTCCGACTGCCGCTCTTCCAGTATGCCGCGTAATAACGGCCAATGTTCACGCACACGTTCAGTGATTAATCCTTGATGATCAATTAATGGCCACCATCGTTTGTCAATTATTTCACCTGTTTTACTTTCCAGATTGATTTTAAAATAATTCCAAAAATAAGGGGTGTCCTTAATCAGCCTCCACACCTGAGTTTCCTGGGGTGTGAGCAGGTGAGGAGTAAACAATGCCAGTGCCGCGAAGCGCTCTACTTCATCCTCTGACCATAACCGATTTCCCGCTTCCGCCAGGCTGACATTTTCCAGGGGATATCCGGAGAATAAATAATGATTACTCTGCGCCTCCGCAGATAAAACCAAAGGCAATGAATAAGATTGGCCGGCTGCTTCAACCAACTGCTCAATTAGGCTGGAAAGTGTTCGACGCTGGTGCCGGGCCAGCAATTCCGCCATAAAGCGCAATCGAGGGCTGAGACGGGTGTGTATAATTTCAGACCGATTCACAGTTCCGCGAGTTGTGCGCTTTTTTCGACCTTTTTTGTCTTTAATTGGCTGAGATAGAGATTCCGTCATTTTTGTTTTCCTGCGTGATAAATATGTAATATTTTAAATTACATTTTATATTGTAATCCTGAACATTCTACCCAGTCAAGAAACTTTTTATTTTAACTATAACCGCCTTTTTCGGGTAGAAAGGCCGAAGAAGATTGAAGCCCCTGCGCAGTCGTCGTCAGTCGCCTACCGGCATTCAACCAGAGGTTTCAATCTTCCTGGAAATAAAAAATATGCCAATATTTTATGAAACGCGGGCCTTTACCACCGACACGCAAGTTTGCCAGAGTTCTTTCTAATAATCCCAAATAACGCGAAATGAGTTTATGTAATTCTGGATGCAGGTATATAGAACAATCCCACGCAGAAACCGCTTTATCATGTTCATAGATTACAATCAATTGATTCTGTCATTTCAATTCTATTTGTGCTGGTTGCCCTTTTTGGTACAGGCATCAACGTCTGACTACTGGATGATAACCCAAAAGATTGTCGCTGAATTTGATCGACCATGACTGATAAATCAGATTTCAGGGATTCCAGCTGCCGCACGCGGGTTCTCCATAAAGACCGGAGGGCTTTGAGATCTGACCAACTGCTTTTTCCACCTGTTACGCCCGCCCGTGCGCCTCCACAGTTGTAAAAAGCAAAATCTGAACCAAGAACTTCACCATCCCGGGATGATTCAAACCACGATCCCTTACCCAGGAAGCGTTGGTAAGAGCCGTTCCGCCTCTCTGACATTGTGACTTCCCGGGACCGGGGTAATTTCGATTGCCATTCCAAAGGACATGGTTCAAACCCGCGGTCACTTCGGCAATATTCATTGACTACATGAGCTGGTAACCGCTTTTGTTCTCCACCTACTTTTTTACACCAATGCGTGCTTTCCTTAAGATGATAATCCTCCCATTTACAGTCATTATCTACCTGCGTCTGTAGCGCATCCATAAGATCTTCGAGACTAAAATGTTTGCCGTATTGCCCTGTCTCTTTTGTTTCTAATGCATGCAACTGTTCCGCTTGCGCTACTGGCGGCAAATATTTTTGAATCATTGTCCACATGTGCCAGTCCATTGCCCATAATGCATATTGAAACGGCGTGATTTCCTTAAATTCCCGTTCCGACAAATCCGTTACCGTACCCGCATGCAATAATAAGCTATTATTTTTTTTTATCATTTCTTCGGCTTCCTCCTGTTCGCCCCTTGTCACTAAAATTAATAATTGACGCAGGGCGTCCCCGTTGATCGACTTGATCTCCAATTTCGATGAGGTTAGTACCGGATGGATTTTCGATATTAAGGGTGAAGATTTTACCATCCTTTTATGATCTGCATTTTCTATGGTTTTTTTAATTTGCGCTCCATAATTAAAAAAACTTTGTTCGGTGTCTCGATCGGGACATCCCAAATGAGCCTCCCAGACCTCTTTCGGCGGCATATTATTGGTTGACATCGTATGCCAAGGGGTTTTACAGCGATTGCTTAAATTTTCAACTGTTTTTTTCAAATTATCCCAATCAAAAAATTTCTGTACCCAGCTTTCATTATATCTTTCACGCCATCTTTCATTAACCAACTTTAAATGGCAAAGCTGTAAAAATGGATTGGAATCTATTTTTTTTAAGAATTCAGACCATTCGTCGAATTTATCGGGATTAAACTTTAGTATCATAAAAACATCATGATATTTTTTCAGATTATACTCTACGCATTCTTCCCATGTCATCGGCGTAAGGTCACCCATCTTTTTAATCAAAACATCGACAATACCGGGACACATACCCCAAACCGCTGCGCTCAACGGCGGCTCATCTTTAGTATCGGCCATATGAGGTATTGCACCTTTCTTGAGTAGCGACACAACAGTTTTCTCATCGCCTCGTTTGCAAGCGGCGACCAATTGATCCTGCAATTTCATCAATTGTGAATGGTTCGATGGTTGAGGGGTAGGCATCTCTATTTCTTCTATGATACGTTTTCTGTAAATATCATAATCCCGCTCAATCGCATGCAAAATTCGTTTATAATAGGCATCAGACTGAGGGTTTGATCCACTTCCCCTCCACATATTATTTTCAATGGCTTTCTTTAAAAAAGACCAATCATTTGTCCATCCATACTTTAAATTAACCTCACGAAGAAATAAATTGGCCTCAATTGCATTCAATAGAGCATACCATTCGCTAAACGTCTGCGGATTAAATTTTGAGACGATAAATTCTTCTCCTTTATAATTTTTCAGATTGTGGGCCCTACATTCTTTCCAGTTCATTAGCCGAATGCTTCCCGCCTTTTTAACCAGTGCTTCTACCACATCGGGACACATGCTCCACGCGGCAGCTCCTAGCGGCTGTTCGCCAGAAGCATTCGCCATGTCTGGTTTCGCGCCCTGCCCTAACAGTTCAATAACCGTTTTCTCATCTCCCCGTTTGCAAGCCTCAATTAATTGATTCTGCAATTGCAGTTGCTCCCCTTCGAATAGAGGCTTGAGTGACACGGGAGTATCCTCTGTTAAAATCTGCTTTGAAGGGAACGCAGTCTCTATTTTTTTTTGAATCTGTGTTCTGAAAACTACGTATCCGGATTCCGTCTCCACAACCTGCAACGGCGGCTGAGACCACACATTACCACCAATCCCTGATCGCCAGTCACACTCTTTCTGTACATACTCCCTTAATTTCTCCCAAGTTGTAAGATCATGTCTCTGTTTCGCTACCTTCTCCAAATGATAAACTCTTATAAACAGATTGAGATCCATTTGTCCCAACAATTGGTTCCACTCATAATAATATCTTGGATTAAATTTGCTCACTATAAATATTTGGTTGTGGTAGCGTTTCCTATTATGCCTTTGGCATTGATCCCATGTCATTGAAGCGACACCATCCGTTTGCTTAAGTAAGGCATTGACAACGTCAGGACACATGCCCCATACCGCTGCCCCTAGCGGCTGCTCACCATGGATATTGGTCATGTCCGATTTTGCGCCCCCTTTTAACAACCTTGTGACCTCTTTTTCATCTCCCTGTTTACAGGCGGCAATCAGTTGATCCTGCAACTGTATTTGTTTCAGACTGGTCGGTCGTTTTGGCCCTTGCATCAATGGTGGATTACCGGACGACAAAAAAAGAGGAGGTCGCTTAATTTCTTTTTTCTCCTCCCTATTACCGTGACCTAATTTTTTTTCATCTATTTTTAGCCTCTCAAGTTCTGCTGGCAATCCTTTCACCCATTTTTCGTCTAAACCAGGTATTAACGGTTTGGGTGATCTTGATCCTGTGGGTGGCAGGGTCATAGGTAGGCTCTTAAGATTGTTTAGTGCTGCCTCAAATTGTTCGCCTACCTGTTCAGCCCTGGGGCGACTCTCCGGCTTTTCATCCCAGCACGCCATAATCATCGATCGAAATACTGGATGACATTTATCCGGCAACTCCTCTCGTCCCCCACCCATCACTGTTCCCACAATCGCACAGGCCTGCATTCCCACAAAAGGAATCTTACAAGTCAAAATCTCCCACAGTACCATACCCAAACTATACATATCCGTCGCGGCGCCATTTAGTTTCCTTTGAAATAATTCAGGCGCCATCCACGGCAGGCTTCCTGCTGCAAATCCAATACCACCGCTTTTGTTCGATTGGCTCGCTAAACCCGCTTTCACCTTCGACAGTCCAAAATCCGCCACTTTGGCACACCCGCCACTGTCCAGCAAAATGTTTTGGGATTTGAGATCACAATGAACAATCTGCAGGCTGTGTAGTTCGGACAATCCATAACTCACCTGCATCGCCCAGCGCATCTGTTCCGCCACGGTGACGGCCTCGCGGGTATTGTCTAGCCGCGCCCGCAGTGTGCCACCTTCTGCATATTCCATTACCAGACAATAACGTGAATCGAGGCTAATCCCGTGAAAGCCGATCAGATATTTTGACTTAGGCGGCAGCTTTGTCATCAAATCGGCTTCTTTCCGCACGGCAATTTTCTGCTCTTCCGACAGTTTGCCGTATAAATCAAATGTTTTAATCGCCACTTTATTCTCGCGATACGTACCCGAAAACACTTCACCATACATACCCCTCCCCAGGCTCTTGCCGATTATTAACTCATTGGAGGGTATCTTCCTGGCGCTTCCTCCCTCATATTTATTTTCTGTGGAAAGTCTGACCATTGATTGCGCCACGCCACTATCATATAGTGGACCCATCGAGGATGAACTTGACGACGATGATGACGACAATGAAGAAAATGAAAACTGTCTGGACATAGGGATGAACTCCTTTAAATTCAAATTCAGAACATTAACTTTTTAAAGCCATAAATTCCATTATGACAGACCCAATACCTCTTTCTTGCCTGTTTCCAGTGGCGGCGATTGCCTAATTCTACCTGGAGACAGCGATGGGTTATCCTTGTTAAGGAATCCCATACCATTAGTTGATAATACAGGTGGACGGGCGTTGACTTTCGGTGAAGGGGCAATTTTTTTTCCCTGCCGCCTCTCCCACCAATAATCAGCTTTCTCCTTATTTTTAGGAACACCATCACCATATTCGTATACCTTCGCCAGATTCTCCATTGCCAAGACGTCACCAGCTTCAGCTAACTGCGTATAGAGAGCAACTGCTGCAGCTGCATCCTTTTTGCCTCCCTGGCCACGTATTAGTAAAGTGGCCAGCTTATTGCCAGCATTTGTAACGCCTAGCGCCAGGGCCTGTTTGTAACCTTCGCGCGCAAGATTGTATTTTTTCTGCTTGTGATCGGACAAGGCTTTCTTGTAAATGGCTTCTCCAAAGGAAAGTTTTTTTTCATCCACGACAAAAATGGGTCGCTCGACGGGTGAAAGCGGCAGGACAGGCGTCGCTTCCTTTCGTGAGGGCGGCATGAATGCCGGCGAAAAACCGCCAACTTTAGGATGTTTATCTGCTCTCACAGGAGATAATACTTTGGGAGTAGATATCGGGTTCCCGGTTTCTCGGGATGGCATTTGCGGTACCGACATTAATGGGACAAAACCATTACGATTAAGTTTTTCCTCCAGGGACTCACGGCGCTTGTCTAACAGCTTCAATTCATTCATCAAGGCCCGTTGCTTTGGAACGTATTGTTTCCGACAATTTTCACGATAGTCCAATAACCCCCGTTCGAGCCGATTTAATCCCAACAAACAGGGTAGAATACCTAACGGCTCACATTGAGTCAGTCCATTGACATAATTATCAAAAGACTGCCATTGACCAGTTTCCAGTGAATACCAGGAGCGGCCATCGCGAATCAGATGTTTGCCGACGGCAGGAAAGGTCTTACCATAATCACCTTCCAGCATCAATGGCAGCAGGAAATCTGAGCTTTTATCGTCGTCGGAAGCTGATCTTTTTTTATATTCTTTTAAAGTAAACTCGAGTTCCTTATAAACATTAGTATCGCTGCCTGGTTTGGTTCGTTCAGCATAACGATCCGTGCCGATGAGTAACACATACTGACTTCTTTCAATGTTCGTTTGCATCTGCTTCTCAAGATCCCCCGTCATCCGTTGCCGATCTAACCATGGAATCAATCCTGCTTCAGTTAGGTTAGCAGCCAAATAGGTCAGAAAATCGTGCAAATGAATAAGTTTAGGTGTGCCGTCAAGTTCCCACGCATAGCTCAGAAAAACCAGTGGCCGCGTGATGTTTAGGCGCTGCAATTCATCAAGATTTTTGGGCAGGTACCAGCTCGCCTGTTGATTCATCATGTGTGCGACGTCGACAAGAAATTCTTTCAATAAATTTTTTCGAGCTTCGATATCTGCCTGTCGCAACTGCTCGCGTAAATAAGTGACTTCCTGCAATTCAGATGTGGTCGGCGGCCTGTTCGTATACTCCACCCCCTGATTTTGATTTTTTTTGTAGTCATCTGCCTGAAATGGAACAGGCGGCTGACCAAAGGCCAGCAGTCGCTCAATACTGACTTCGGTAAGCATCAGTTCCTGTTGTAACCGAACTGTCATTACCTGATGCATTTTGTCTTGCGCAATTTTTTGTTCCTCCAGTTGTTTTCGCCATCCGGCAAAATTTTCCGCCTGTTTTTTTAATTTTTGGGCAGTATCTTGATGTGTATGGGGCAGTGATTTTGAATCTTCGATCTGTTTTTCATATGTACTCTGTAAAACCTTCAGTTTATCGCTGACCGGATTTGTGTCTGCCATATGGATAATCTCTCCAAGCTGGTCTTTCAAAAGTTTTAATTCTGCTCGCAAGAATTCCACCAGAGACGCATCTATTTGTTGACTTACTTTAATTTGTAAATCTACAATTTTCTGTTGATATTGGTGTTGCTGAATTTGTTGCATCTGTTGTCGCCGAAGGAAAACCTCCAATTCACCAAATAAACTACTTTGTAAAGCATCCAGGTCGTGTCGATTTTCTGGTTTTATTTTAGGATAGTCGGTTTTGATTTCCTTGACTTCTATCGCCCATTTTTTCTCAGCCCGGGTAAAATCGACCATCTGTTCCAGCTGATCAAGACGATAAACCAAATCATTCTCCAGGTTTTCAACGCCCGTAATCAGACGTTGTAATTTCTCGGTGTGCGAGGCATCCAGTGCTTTTAATTCTTCGTTGAAACGATTATTCAGGGGTTTTAATGATATATCCAATTGATCGCGTTGCTGAACCAATTGCGAAAAAGGGAACAGGAAATCTATTGATTGGCTGTTTTTTTCATTCTGCATCAGCAATAATTGCCGATGTAATTCCCGCTGTCTGACTTGTAATTGCCGGATTTTATCTGGCTGCATGGATAATAGTAGAAAGCGGCGCAATTCCTTCAGTTCCTGCTGCTGATATGTCAGCGCGCTCAAACGTTTTTCCTGTTGCCGAATCAAGAGCTGTATCTTCTGGTCAAGCACCGATGCCTCCTGTTCGGTATCATCAATCCATTTGCAATCAGGATTTTGCTTTAACGCTAACCATTGTTCATGGACTTCTCGACCGATTTTTTGCAAATTTTCTGTATCGACGCGGGATGCCCTGGCCTGTACATCTTTCAACGTCGTGTGCATTTGAACAAATTTCTCTTCCAGGCGAATGCGTAAATCGCTCTTTTGACGGGTCAATGTCATGAGACGTAAATTATGGTCATTAGAAGCTTTTTGTAAATCTGCAACTTCTGTCGAAAGCTGATTAATGTTTTTTGACAAATCAGTAAGCTGAAGATGGATATCTGTTTTTTCGCGAAGTATATCGCCAATCTTTGCCTGTATCTCCGCCATCAATTCCGCCTGACCCGGAATTGTCCTCAGTTTTTCCAATTCTTCCTGTAAATACTGCTTGACCCATTCCATACCGGCCTGTTGCGCCATGAGCGACAGCAATTCTACTTTTTGTTTTTCCAGCGCTTCTTTTTCAGAATCTTTAGCTATTTTCAGCGTTGCTTCCAATGTCGTTATCACTCTTTCCATCGGTTTCAGTTCTGCTTCAATGGAGGAAATTTTGTCATCCATGCGGGTTTGCCATTTTTTTAATTCCTGCTGAATTTCTTCCATTTGTTTTTTCTGTTCGACCAATAAATCTTTTTGTTCTATATTCCCGAGCCGGGTTTTATACCACTGAGTCCCCAGTATTTTAGCATTCGTCATATCCGCCTGATCCAAATTGGCAAAAGATAAATTGGTTTGATTAAGATTTGCTTTCGCCAATGGGGCTTTCACCAACTGGGCATGAGCCAGATTGGCATTCTCAAAACTGGGAGGAGAAATATCAGCATTGCATCGAATGTCCCTGAAAATAGTACTGACCAAATAACCATGATCAAAACAACATCCAGTGACATCTCCAGTAATTATCGCGCCGCTGAAATCTACCCCTGCAAAATTGCCATACTCCAAATTCATGGATAACCCGGACAAATCTTCATGACAAACAGCCTGACAATCTTTAGGATATTGGTATGTTTGATGTAAAAACAGGTGAAAAGTCAATGGAGATGTTTCACGCTTTTGTTTAGCAGTCTTTAATTCCTTTGATTCCAGATAATCCTTAATCTCTTTGCTGGTCACAGGCTGATAAAAGCGGGCCTTGCGCGATGGCAACAAAAAACGAAATTCACGGCACGGAGTGACTTTCTTTAACTGCTTGAAAGGCAAATGTTTAGGGTCTTCCAGATAAGCATAACCATATTTGGGATATTGAATATCATGCTTTTCTTCCCGCCACCATTTAGTCTTTTCATGTTTAACCGTGGATTCATAGCATTCTGTCATGTTATCACCATACCACGCACTGCGCGTATAAAACGCCTGGGCAGTAAAATCAGCTTTGGCTGTCACCATTTTTTTCTTTTTAGTGATACTGGCGATCCGTTCTGTTTTTACAGCCAATTTTTCTTTACCCAAATTTTGTATCCAGCGCGGCAAGGGATGTTTTCCGATATCAACAATCTGTTCCCGCCAACTTTTATCAATTTTTCCTAAAGTCACGCTATCCATCAAACGAAGCCGCTGTGTCAATAAGGATTCATGGAGAGATTTCTCATCTAAAAAAGGTTTATTCTGAAGATATTGGAAACAACGTCTGGCCCCTTCCCGTGCTAACAGAATAGTGCTTTTTTCAGGATGGGCTGTGTCTAAAATCTCTATGAGCGCATGTTCATATCGTTGAGACAGGCCTCGAGCCAATAATTCCGCCAATGACCGCATGACTTCCAAATCGACATTGCCCTGTTTCAGGGTTTGCATCAAGTCCGTTGACGAATTATTGCCGATTAGCAATGTATATTTATCCTGAATAGTGTCCAATCCATCCAATGCTTTTTTACCAGTCTGATAGATTTTTTCTGTGACATCAATGGTCTGAGTAACTGCTTCCTTTAATATCATTAAGCCAGCAGGAAGCCCTGAAATGGGTGAGAGACTTAACAGGGCCTGAGTCACATTGAAAATTTTCTGCCAGGGATCATCCGGCCCGGTACGAGTGGGAATATCTCCGTGGGCGACTTTTTGGAGATACCAAAGCTCTTCCATAAATTCATGAACAAAAAATTCTGTAAATTGCTCTAATGTTGATCGCATGATAAACCTCCTATGTTACATAGTAGTACTATCTGGCATGTTACCATTCGTCAACCTTCTCATAGGGCAAAAACAAATGCAAATTTTTTAGAGGAGTCACACAGTAAACTAACTGGATTTTTCATAAATGTTATAACCTCCTTTGAGTCAATGGGATTTACCTTTTTCAATCTAACCATAACCACCTTTGTCGGAGGGAAAGGCCGCTAAAGATTGGAACCCTTGAGCCGTTGTGGTTAACCGTCCACCGGCGTTTAACCAAAGGTCTAAATCTTCTTTGAAATAAAAAATACGCCCACGCTTAATAAAGCGAGGGCCTTTTCCCTTACTGCGCAGAATCGCCAGGGTCTTTTCGGACAATCCCACATAGCGTGAAGCATTTTTACCATCGAGCCGTCCATCAGGGAATATCTCGAATCGTGCGCGACTCTAAAAGTTCAGTTTTCAACATACCATCCTCCTTATTTTTAAAATGGATAAGATGAATGGATTGACCAAACACCCTCCTTTCTCTTTTCTTCCCGGAAAATATAATAACTGATATTTATGTCTCAATTTCACTGTATTTTTAAAAATAATTCTCTTTATTTTTTTATATTTTCGATTTTTAGTCAATTTTTAAGCAAAAAATCAATAATTTAAAAAAAATAAATATTTTTAATGATGATAATAATTCAAAAATACAGTGAAATTTTCCTGTATTTTTAAGGTAGGATACCTTCACGGAATTTTTATTCTGCCAAAAAATTAAAAAATATTTTCAAAGGAGGAATTAAACCATGTGTGAGAATTGGCTATTAAGAGAAATTATTTTTAAACAACCCAACACCGAAGGGATGAGCATCAGTGAACGGGCAGCAAGAGGCGTGGTGTATGAAAAAATATTGGCAAGAAGAAAAAGAGGCCGAAAATTTATGGGGCAATGGGAAAATTTTCTCATCAAGCATATTCACCGGGAAATCCTGGCAGCGGAATATGCAGGTTTTACCCACGAAACTTATCGAAACGCCAAATATGTGATACAGGGAGGTTCACCAGGACTCATTGGGGCGATGGATGGGCAGTGCCTTTCTATTTCTACCGCAGCGAAACTCCTGCGTTATTCCCCTCAAACGCAACGAAGAATTTTCACCAGTTGTGATGATCAGGAAATTATTGATTATGCCCGACAATTTCGGCAAAAAATTTATCCATTGCCCTCAGCCGTGATTTTCATGCGGACAATCACTGCGTTTTGGGCAGGGATGGTGTACGCCCATCGTTTCAATCATCAAAAAAAGGAGAACTCTTATGGGTAGAATCAGAACCGTTAAACCCGAATTATTTCGGCATCTCGCGCTCTTTGAAGCAGAAGAGAAATATCAATTACCATTACGCATAGCGTTTGTGGGCCTGTTTACCTGCTGTGATCGCCAGGGGCGATTTATCTGGCAACCGCGCCGTTTAAAAGTGGAAATTTTGCCTTATGATGAGTCCGATATTGGCGACGTTCTCAATGCCTTAATGGAAAGTGGCTTTATTAAAGCGTATGAAGTCAGGGGTATTATCTATGGCTGTATTCCCACCTGGGTAACGCATCAGTACTTTAATAATAAAGAAGCGCACAGTCAGTTGCCCGATGTCACTGAAGGAAAAATTCTGAAAGCGCCGATTACCAATCCATGTTATCGGTTCATGCCCGATTGTCCGAAGAAGCGTTTGAGCGTGCCGCACACGAACAAAACCAACCTTCTACTCATGAAGATCCCATGCCCTATGAAACAATTACTCATGGCAAAACATCAAAGGTGGTTACATCGTCGGCGGTGGCACAACCGCTTGAGTTAACACCAACAGCTACTGCCTCTCAGGAAGATATTTTGATCACAGAAAATCCATTATTATTAGATGAAAATAGTCTGGCGGGTGAAAATGAAAGTAATAATTTTATAAATCAACCGGTTAAACACGTGCCTCACGCGTGCGTCACGGGTGAGGCACTTATAGGAAAGGAAGGGAAAGGAAAGGAAAGAAATACAGCAGAGAAAATAAAAAATTCCAAACATTGTCATGCGTCACCCGAAGCGGTGTCAAAAATTTTTGATCATTGGCAAAGCGTGATGAATCATCCCCAGGCCAGGCTCGACAAAATCCGTCACCGTTACATTCACGATGCCCTGGCAATGGGCTATGGAGTATCCGCATTATGCCAGGCCATTGATGGCTGCGCTCTCACGCCGCACAACATGGGGCAAAACAAGCAAGGCCAACGTTACGATGGGCTGCATATTATTTTTAAATCCGCCGATCAAATTGACCGATTTATTTACAATTCCAAAAACCCACCACGGCCTTTGGGCAAGGCGGACGAACGGTTACAAAACAACATCAACGCCGCGCAAGCGTGGCTTCAGAAAACCCAATCCTAAAGGTGGCACATGGAAGAAACCGATAAAAAAAGATTTGCCCAGTTAATTGCTGGATTAGCGCAGACTTTCCTGACGGACGTCTCCATCGCCGATATTGAAAATTATTGGTTGTTTTTGCGGGGATATTCACTCGCCGATATGGAACTGGCGATCGTCAACTTCTGCATCAGTCCTGAAGGCCATCGCTTTATGCCCAAACCCGGAGAACTGATCGCCGCTTTAGAGCGGTAATGCGACCCAACAGGCACAGCAGGCATGGACAAAAATCATCAATGCTATTCGGCATGTCGGCGGCGATGCAACGGTAATTTTCGATGATCCATTGATTCATTCTGTACTGCATGATATGGGTGGCTGGATTCGTTTATGCGGCATGTATAGCAAAGACGAACCTTTTAAACAACGGGAATTTGAAAGCCGCTATGTGGCTTACCGAAGAAACCCGCCTAAAGAATATCCTCGAAAACTCATCGGAAGAATGGACGCCGGTAATGCACTCCTGGGCTATTCGGTAAATAAAGTGCCTATACTCATCGGCGAAGAAAAAAAAGCCTCGATGGTATACCAGAAAGGACAGGAAGCAGCAAAATTATCGCTGTATAAACCCCTATCGCTCGTCCATTTAGAACCTCCCCAATCGGGTAATGGAGCCACCTCATGATACCTAAAATTAAAGTCATTATTCTGGATAATAATCGAATTTTTCGTTTAGGATTGAAAAAAATATTGGCCGATGAAGAGATTGACATTGTGGGTGAAGCCGCCAATGGCGTTATCGGCGCCAGTATTATTCGCCTACAACAACCCGACGTCGTATTACTATCCAGCGATCTGCCCGAAGCGAACGCAGTGAGTTTTTGTGAATGGATTCATCGACATTCTCCGAAAATTAAGACTTTATTTTTATTAAAAAACGCAGAGACTTCTACGTTGAATCGGCTACTCAAAACTTCCGCTAAAGGCTTTGTCACCAAAGATTCCGGTCACTTGAATGGCGAAACCATTAAAACCATTGCCAAGGGAAAAACTTATGTACAACCCGATTTGGCGCTCGATATCATTCAGCACCCTGCTCATATCACCGATGTGTTATCGCATAGAGAATATCAGGTGCTGACACTGATTGCTCAAAACTGTACCCATGAGGCCATTGCTGAAAAGCTCTGTATCAGCATCAAAACAGTATTCAATAGTAAATACCGGGGATTCAAAAAATTAGGGGTACAGACGGTTAAGGAATTGCAGGAGTTGCTATAACAGTAAGGAAAAAGTTTTCAGTATTTTTCGAACCAATTTACAGATATAATATATTGTTTTATAATGAAAAATTATCACCATCGTCTATAGCAAAAATAGAGTATACAGAATAGTAGCCCCGGTTATGTCAAGCCGCCTTTCTGCAAGACGTTAATTAGTATTCTGCCTATCACTTATATATAGAAAGAATACTAAAGTATTTTATTGATTTAGTGATCTAACTATCTTAAAATGATACCACGAACACTAACCTGGAGACCGCCATCGTGATTATTCCCCTTGTTGGACGAAACAAAGAGATTGATCTATTACAACAGCTTTTTAGTTCTCCCAGACCCGAATTTTTGGCCATTTATGGCCGAAGACGGGTTGGAAAAACTTACTTAATTCGACAATTTTTTGAAAAAAAAGAGGCTATTTTTTTTAATGTCACCGGCTCAAAAGAAGGCTCAAGATCGAAACAATTAAACCATTTCATACAGCAAATTGGCAAAGTATTTTATGGTGGTGCATCCTTGCTGTTCCCAAAGATTGGGATGATGCTTTTAATATTTTAACCGAAGTATGGATAAACAAGGAAAAAACAAAAAAATAATATTGTTCTTTGATGAATTGCCTTGGATGGCAACTAAAAAATCGATGCTTTTACAAGGCCTGGATTATTATTGGAATCAACACTGGTCTAATGATAAAAGAATAAAATTAATTGTTTGCGGTTCCAGTGCTTCCTGGATTATTCAAAAAATTATTAATAACAAAGGAGGTCTTCACAACCGCATTACACGAAACATTTATTTAGAACCTTTTTCGCTTTGGCGGATACGAAAAAATTCCTAGAAAATACAGGGTATCAAGCTTAAAAATCAACAAATTTTAATGATTTATATGGTGACAGGCGGAGTTCCTTACTATTTATCGCATATTGAAAAAGGATTATCGGCGGCACAGATTATTGAAAATCTTGCATTTAGAGAAAAAAGTGTTTTATTTGAAGAATTTGATAATTTATTTTCTTCCCTGTTTGATCATTCCGAGGTATATATTCAATTGATAAAAACAATTGCTAACCGGCGATATGGTATTGGTCAGCGTGAGTTACTAAAAACCATTGGTACGTCAGTCATGGGTAGTGTGGGTATTAATGGCGCTAAAAAATCTGGAAGATTCTGGATTTATTATCAGTTTTATACCGCTTTATCATAAACGACAGGGTATTTATTATCGGCTTATTGATGAATACACTTATTTTTATCTCAAGTGGATTGAGCCTATAAAAAAATCCCTGCAAAGAAAATCTCTGGATAAAGGAAATTGGCAAGCCATGCAAAAAACATCGGAGTGGTCTAATTGGCTGGGATATGCTTTTGAAGCCGTCTGCTATAAACATATTTCCGCTATCCGTAAAGCACTTTCCATCAGTCCAGATGCCATTGCCAACGCATGGCGCTATGTTCCCCGGAAAGACGAAAAAGATCGTGGCGCACAGATTGATTTATTGTTTGATCGCCAGGACGATGCTATCACACTGTGTGAAATAAAATATAGTGATGACCCCTTTGTGATTACCAAAGAATATGTAGAGACTTTAAAACGTAAAATGAGTGTTTTTAAGGAACAGACTCAAACCCATAAACAATTATTCCTTGCCTTGTTTCTATTAATGGACTAAAAAATAACTATTATGCGGAAGACATGATTAGCGGCGTAGTGACTTTAGGTGATTTTTTCACAGAAATTTAAATATCCATTTTGAGTTAAATGTTCTTTAATGCAGTAAGCTCAGTACTCAATATTGTAAGCGTCAAAAAAACCACCCCCTTTATTAATTCAGTCTAAACAGTATATTACCGTGATGAACATTCACTCACGGAGTCAACCATGGAAAATAAACCATTAAACGCAGTCGACTGGGAAAACGAGATATTATCCTGGGAAAGAAGTGGTATTTCACAGAAAAGATACTGTCTGCAAAAAGAACTTCATTATCATCGCTTTGTCTATGAGAGGAATCGCTTACAACAAAAACGACGGCCGGCAGGAAAATTTGTACCTATAAAAACAGTCACCCCAGAATCATTACCCGTTAAACCGGACATAAACACCATGGCGTCGGGTGACCCTGATTATTTTATATTGAGCAGTCCTGGTGGTTATCAGTTGTCAGTGCCCATTCAGTCAGACATCCGTATTCTTAATCGATTGCTGGATTTTATGGGAGAGAAACGATGCTGATGATCCCTCCAGAAACACAAATTTACATTTACACACTGCCAGTCGATATGAGAAAACAAATTAACGGATTGATTAATCTGCTGATGGAATCGTTTGGTAAAAACCCTCAGCAGGGTGGATTATTTGTATTTACCAATAGCCAACGCAAAAAGCTAAAAATTTTATTCTGGGATAAGAACGGCTTTGTTTTGTATTACAAGCGCCTGGAGAAATCCCGTTTCCAATATTCAAAATATCTTCAGGGAGATGTGGTGATGGTCAATAGCACGCAGTTAAAAGCCTTATTGATGGGATTGGATTTTCATCTCATGGGACAGTATCCGATAGAGAATTACAGCGATTTTTTCTAATAAAATATCCGTTAAAATATCGATAAATTGCCGGTAAAAAGGTGCAAAAAAGGCCATATGTTGATAAGATATTCTCATGTTCGATTTAGAGAAATTTGTTAAAAACCAGTCCGGGGAAGATCGGGAAGGCCTGGAAAACCTGGTGCACAGTTTTTCCGAAAAGATCAATGAGAGCAAAGTGCTTTCCCAAAAATTAGAGATCCTTCAACGTCAAAATCGCCTGCTTAAAAAGAAATTATTTGGTGCAGGCAGTGAAAAAATAAAACCGGATGAACCTTTGATTGATGGTGAATTACAGCTTTTTAATGAATTTGAACTCACCTCGCAGATATGCGATCAAAACGCACCCGAAGATTCCAGTGAAGAAACGGCTATGGTTTCTGGTGAACCCGGCGAACCGGTGAAAAAACCGGGGCGACGAAAATTACCTAAAGAATTTCCCCGTATGGTCATCGAGCATGATTTATCTGAAGAAGACAAACGTTGCCGTTGCGGCTCGGAAATGACATGCATCAGTGTTCAGACCAGTGAAGAAATCGATTATGTGCCGGCACAACTGCGTGTCATCGAGCATCATTGCAAAAAATATTTATGTGAAGCCTGCGCTAAAGCACAGCAAAATGATCCGGCCATCTCTGTGCCGTCCCGAACGGCTAAAAAACCCGCGATGTTGATTGAAAAAAGCATCGCTTCCGCCGGATTATTAGCGCATATCGCAGTCGCCAAATTTTGTGACTATCTGCCGCTGTACCGGCAGGAACAAATATTTAAGCGATTAGGTCTGGATTTATCCCGCCAAACGATGAGTGTCTGGATGTTGAAAATAGGCGCGGCGATTACGCCCCTGATTAATCTCATGCAGGAAGAAATTTTAAACCATGATGTGGCTTATGCTGATGAAACCACGGTACAGGTTCTCGACGAACCGGGCCGACGGGCGCAAACGAAATCCTTTATCTGGTGTTTTATTGGCGGTGTGCCGCACAAAGCGGTGACGATTTACCAATATCATCCGACTCGCCGTGGCGAGGTGGTCAGTCAATTTTTAGAAGGTTATCGGGGTGGGTTCCATTGCGATGGGTATAGTGGTTATCAGAAATTAATCCAATCCGGCCAGGTGACCGGGCTTAACTGTTGGGCGCACGTGCGGCGTAAATTTATCGAAGCCTTGCCCAACGGCGAAGAAAAAGGAGTAGCCGGCTATATCGTGCAGCAAATCCGCAAATTATATTATCTGGAGAAACTGATTAAGCAGAGGGATTTAGAGAATGCTGCGATCAAAACTATCCGGCAGGAAATGGCGAAGCCGATTTTAGAATCATTAAAAATTTATCTGGATGAGAAAGCACGAACTTCACTTCCGCAGGGGGGATTAGGTAAAGCCATCGCTTATACCCGACAGCGTTGGCGCTACCTCATTACCTACCTGGAGGATGGTCGGTATGAAATCGACAATAATCGCACTGAGCGAGCGATTAAACCTTTTGTCATGGGACGGAATAACTGGTTATTTAGTCAGAGCGTTGACGGCGCTCATACCAGCGCGAGACTCTATAGCCTGATCGAAACTGCAAAAATGCATCTACTCAATCCTGTCGCTTATCTCAAATACCTCTTCACCGAACTACCCCAATGTAAGACGGTCAGTGACTATGAAGCGCTATTACCATATAACATTGAAAATCCAGACCTGAAAATTAGCATTTAAATAGGGTTGGGGGAGTAGGGTCTGTAATTAGACGCTCACTCAATATTTTAAAAAAACCTCAATGATTCCATTGATAATAAAGTCTTTTAAGTAAGCAATTCAATTTTCCAATTTTTCCTGCCTTTTAAAAACCGGGCAATTTCCCAATTTTTTTGGGCAATTTTCCCTATTAAAAAGGTCAATTTTCCTCAGCAAGTTACCTGTTTCAAATTCTTTTTTTCTGCCAAACTGACATCCAATTGAATGCAGACAACATCCAATGATTTAATCAAGAGGTTGAATATGAAAATTTATCGCTACAAATCTTTATGTAAACACATCTATCTGGGTGCAGTGATTTCACTGGTATCGGTATTTTCTTTAACAGTCTTGGCACAATCTGAAAAATTGATTCAAACTGGCCGATATCTCACTATCAATAATCAGAGTCCAGTCGAACAGTTGGATTTATTATCGCCGATCATTCAGGTTCATTTTCTGTCAGATATTAAGACGGTGGGTGACGCCATCGCCGATGTCTTACGCTACAGCGGTTACGCGCTGATCGAAACCAGTCAGCAAACCCATGATTTACAGAATACGCTGAAAAAACCGCTGCCCTTTATGCAGCGTGATTTAGGGCCATTATCTTTACGACAAATTTTAAGTTTATTAATTGGCCCCGCTTTTCATTTAATCATTGATCCGCTCAATCGAACAGTCGATTTTCAAACGAAATCTCAATTTGCAGCTATCACCCAATAAGGATTTTTTATGACAATATGGTTTTTCAAAAAAAATAAAGAAATTCTGGTGCCACTGGAACCTTCTAATACCCGTCTATCGGGTCAACCTAACTGGAAGGCACTGTGCCTTAAATCATTGCCGCATTTGACCTTAATAACCCTGTTTTTCGGCTTGGCTTTCTTCGTAAAACATGAAACCACACAGATAAAATTAATTTCACACGTTTCGACAGAACGCGAAGCCGAAATTTTATTGACACTCAATGATCTGCAATTACAGATTAACAGTATTAAAGCAGATCATGAGCAAATCAAAGCAGTGAAAGAAACCATCACCCATCTGGAACATACAGCAGCCACGGAGGAATCCGTATCGGGTTTAGCTAAGGCAACGCAATTAGAGCGAATTTCTGACCAACTTCAAAAATTACAGAAAAGCTACTCTTTTAAAAAGGCTATTTTTCTTCGAAAAAAACAGGCTCATCCATCAAAAGCCGTTAAAGCTTCGTTACCATTTCATATTAAATCGTTGGATATCATGGCAGGACAACCCTTCGTTTCGGTTGAATACCAGCAAAACACGTTACCCCTGCGCATTAATGATAGTCTGGCCGACTGGAAAGTCATTAAAATAGACATGACAACGGGTGTTTCACTCTGGGAGAACCTGAAAACACGTCGCCGCATGACTGTTGCCGTATCAAGGACGTTATATGCATAAACAACGGCTTAAAATCAGCGGGTTTTTATGTCTCTTATTGGCTGGATTCCTACTTTACTGCTTATCCATCCATGCCGCCGAGGTTGAAAATTCTCAGGAAATCAGTTCACTCGTTCGCACTACGCCTTCAGTGAATACTCTACCGGGAATCGCACAGGACTGGGGATTATCGGAAACGGAGTGGACGAATTATTTAAAACTCATGCAAGGCCAAAATGGTCTTTGGTATCCGCAACTTTCTCCAGCGGCAGTACTTGGCTTAAACGCCACCACCGATAAAGAACGTCAGCATTTTGCCGAAATCGAGGCACGCCAGGAACACGACAAGGTGTCTCGTGAACTGACCTTTAATCATGCGGTATATGCGGCTTTAAGACAGTTGTATTCGGCGGAACCCATTATTCAGCCTTTCGATAAATCACCCTTTAACCCTCATCATCGGAGTCAGCCATGAGTGAAACAAAAACCGCTGCCACCAAATCTCCGGCGAAATCATCCGGCTTATTGGGGTCAATCACTACCTGTCTCACCACGACATTTTTTATCGTGGTGGCTGCCTGGTGCTTTTTAAGCGCGGTAGAAGGCTGGCGTAGCCTGCATCAACACCGTGTCGAGGCGTCATTAAATCGGATAGACGCCTTGCTGACGAT
Organism: uncultured Pseudomonadota bacterium; assembly: GCA_963832945.1. GTDB lineage: Bacteria > Pseudomonadota > Gammaproteobacteria > Coxiellales > Coxiellaceae > JAFEDN01. Next base: position 19,458 of record CAWHVV010000011.1, on the reverse strand, counting down.
TCATTCGTGGGTATCACCGCCCGCCTGGGTCAATCAGGTTCAGGCTTATTATGCAAATTGGCACACCTCAGAGATGCAAAACGAAACGGCCTGTCTGAATGATCTGTCGGCGATTTCTCAGGGATTCTTTCAGTTTCACGGCGACTCTTCGTCACCTGAGCATAATCCCTTCGCCAAAAAATTTACCCAGACCTGCTCGGTCATGAAAGGCCAGATACTCCCCTTATTCAGCGGAACGCTCGCCGTGGTGCTGAAGCGGTTTTGGGTGTTTATCATGGCTTTACCGTTATTTTTACTGAGTCTGATTTTAGGTTTCGTTGATGGCTTAGTCCAGCGCGATATCCGTAAATTCAAAGGCGCGCGGGAAAGCACTTTATTATTTCACAAAATTAAACGCAGTGGCGCTGCCCTATTTTTTCTGCCGTTATTCGCTTATTTCGCCTGGCTATCTCCGGTATCGCCCGCCTGGTTTTTCGTGCCGATGGCCGTGGCTTTAGGATTATGGCTCACGTTCAGCGTGCGGTTTTTCAAGAAATATGTATAGGTGCAATCTCATGAAAAAAATGAAAAATAAATTATTCAAAAATAAAGGTTGTTTGATGACAGTCTTGTTGATGGGAATATTTCAATCCGCAATGGCTTCTCCTGAACAGGAGCGTGCATACCTCCTGCAACTGATTCATCAAATCGACGCGATGAAGCCCACGCTATTAGCCGCTCAACAAGAGCAATCCAAAACCGCGCGGGTTCAGTTTCATTATACATCGTATCAGGATGCCCAAGGCCAACAACACAATGGCATCTGGGAAGATTTACAGGAAATTCGCGCTGGAATTGAAGAAAAAATGAAAAACAATGCAAGTGAACCCCGAACACCTGAAGTGATCAATGGGGATTACATGAACAAGTTAAATCAGGAGCTTACACCATGAATGAAACCGCCCTTCATGCCTGGGAAATGGCAGCGGGTGTGACAGCGTCCGAAGCCAGTATCACGATACGCACCTTACTGATCGTCATGGTGGTGATCTGGGCAGCCTGGTTTATTTATGGTGAGCTTCATCATTTTCGTCATCATGACATTGATCTGTATGACGTGTTGCGCAAAAACCTGAGAATGTTATGGGTGGTCAGTATCACCGTGGTACTGATTTTTATGAGTTAATGCAGTCACTGAGGAGTTACCGCCGAACACAATGACGGAAACACGGCGCAGTGATGGAAACATTGAAAAAAACGAGTGGAAACTTTCAGTGGCTGCATTTTTTTAAGGGTGAATGAAGGAGTAAATAAAATGTTGAGACGAATGATACGCCAAGTCAGGCACGGCCTGTTATGGTTAAGCGTTTTTTGTAGTGTGTCGCTACCGGCCTGGGCGGATTTACCCACACCACCGGATGGTGATATCGCCAAGGGAAGTAATGACTGGATTGATGTCGGCGGCAGCCTGGCCTACAAGAGTTTGCGCTATAGCTGCATGATCGTGGGCGCAATGGTGCTGATCGGCGCAGCCTTTGGTATCGCCAAAGCCTATCATACCTCGCAGGAAAAACAGGAACTCGGCCATTTTTTCAAGCATGGCGCGGTAGCGGTGGCCGCTGCCGCCATCGGGTTGGGTTTGATCTATGCGGGTTATAGCATCATCCCCAGCGCATAAGAAAAAAAGGAAAAAATATGATTCTCACGCACATTAATCACAAAATGCCGATCTACAAAGATTGCACGCTGTTTGAATTACTGATAGTCAGCCTTTCGGTATTAACTCTCAGCGGGTGTGGCTTATCGTTGCTGACCCGGTTGTTGTTCGGTTATGCCTCCATTGGCTGCGCCATCATCTTATTGTCGTTTGTGCATATTTCACGGTTTTTTCTAGGTCGATTACAAAAACTCAAAGTGGGAAAACCCTACGGATATTATTTTCATCTGTTTTTAAAGCGCATCGCCCTGGGGTCACTCACACGACATTTCTGGCAAACACCTTATGTCATGAGAGAAGGCCGCTGGTCGGTCAGGAGGACACATGCCACATTTTAATGCCTGGAAAAAAGAAGACCGTGATCTGGTGTTGATTCGCACTCTGCGCGGTGGTATTGGACTGATGTTTGTGTTGTGCGTTATTTTGGCCGCTGGCTGGATGACCGCGCCCTCTCATCTGCGGATTTATATCCCACCCGATATTTCTAATGGCGCAACCATTAAAGTTTCAGAAGTACCCAATTCTTTAATTTATAGTTTTGCATACGAACTCTGGCAGGAAATTAATTATTGGCCGGAAGATTCAGGGCTAAATTACGCTAAAAATATTAAATCCTATGCGGCTTATTTAACGCCCGGATTTCAGCAATCCTTATTGCAGGAACTGGCCGAGCTGAAAGCCACCGGACAATTGCAACGTCAACGTTTTATGCAGGGGATTTCCGGCGCGGCTTATTCCCCCGAAAACGTCAAAAAAATTGGCGCAGATACCTGGGAAGTCGATCTCAGTGTACGGCTCATGGAATTCAAGAATAACCAGCCAGTCAAAGATGTGGAAATACTTTATCCCCTGAAAATAACCCGCCGGGAAGTCTCGCACAACGATAACCCCTATGGGCTGGCGCTGGCTGGATTTATGACGCCACCCGTTCGGGGCAAAACTTACATTTAATGAGTCTGCAAACAAGGAGTAAAATCAGTGAAACGTTTTTTAAATTCCGAAATATTCATCAGTCGGTTTAATAAGTTTATTAATCTGTCCTTTAGCAGCCTGGGCTAAACCACTGATTCCCGTCAGCGCTTTAACGCTCAGTGTGCAGGATGAGCAGGCGTTGCGCGCCGCTTTGCCGCAAGACACCAAAGTCATCGCCAACTGGATTTGGCAAGGCAATCCGCTCACCTTGACCTTGCCACTACGTCAGGAAAAACGCCTTATTTTTCCCGAACCAGTACAGGTGGATGTCAACGGCCAATTGACGACCGATCAATGTCACGTGATCAATGATCATCAAAGCGTTTATTTAACCGCGTTAAAACCGTTTGAACAAAAAACTCGAATTTATATCACGCTCAAAAGCAGTCATCAGATTATTTTTTTGGATGTGATGACCGATGATCCTTCCAATAATGACACGAAATCAACAGCCGATGTCATTAAAATCAGGGTGGCAACCCATCAGCCGCCTTTATCCAACTCTGCGATGGCGGAAAATGATTCGCCTGATCATAACAACCCGATAATGGCCTCTGCGGAGAACAGTCCCCTATCGTACAATGCCACTTCATCACACTCCGCCGATGAATGGGTGCAAGACGTGCGATGGGCCTGGCAACAACTCTATGCGCCCGATTATCTGTTATCGAATAATTTCGATTTTAACCGTTCGCCCATGCACACGGGATTTTGGATATCGGGCTTATTTTACAGCGATGCCGTATTTGCCCATCCGCTGGCATCCTGGAGTCGAGGCGATACGGTGATCACGGCTGTTGAACTGCGCAACCCCTACCCTCATCTCATCACGCTGGATTTAGCACATGATCTTTGTGGACATTGGCTCGCCGCGATGGTGTATCCCCGTGAGGTTCTACAACCCACAGGTCAGAAACCAGCGGACAGCACCACGTTATTTTTAATTTCCAATGATTCGTTTGAACGGGCTTTAGGAGACTGTCATCATGGCCGCGCATAAAACTAATCCGCTATTGAAATGGAGTGCTGTACCGGGTGTAGCCATCCTGGGCGCGTTGATGTGGTATCTATTCACGCATCATCCTTCAACGCCTGTCGTCAAAAAACCTTTGATGACGTCATCGCATACCGTGGTGAATACCGCCTCGCAAGACAGCGCGGCGGAATCGTTAGATACGTTGACGGTGCAATGGTCATCGACCGAGCAGCGGGTCAAAGCCATTGTGGAAGATAACACCAAACTTCAACAGGACAATAAAATTTTATTACAGCAATTACAGGATAAAACCGATAAAAATACCACCATGCTAACAACCACAGTCACGCAACTGCAATCGCAGATAGCGGCATTGACGACTCATTCCGCACCGGAAAATTCATCGACAGAACTCGCACAACCTATTCAGTCCGTACCCGAATTGGCCGAATCACTGCACGCCAATTCCCCTTCATCAAAATTAGAAAAAAATACCAACGGTAATGATCAATCTCATATGGCTCTAACGCCAAAACCGGTTTACACGATTCCTGCCAATGCCACTGCGGTACAAAACCGGTTGATGACCGCATTGGTGGGGCGCATTCCCGTTAAGGGCGTTGTGACCGACCCTTATCCTTTTAAAATTGTTTTTTCCGATGACACCCTGGCGGCGAATGGATTGCGCGTACCCAATTTACGCCAGATGATCGTCAGCGGCTACACCGAAGGCGATCTCAATCTGGTGAGTGTGCGTGGCTGGGTGATTTCCCTCACATTTGTCTTTAATGACGGCACAATTTCAACCACGACCTCGAATGACAATAATATTGGCCGCTACACAAAAGAAAACGCATTGGGCTATTTATCGGATGCCACGGGCAATCCATTTATTCGCGGGAAGCTCATTACCAATGCCCCGGCTTATGTCGGCATCAACGTCGCCCTGGGTGCGGCGCAAGGGGCAGCGAACGCTTTTGCACAATCACAAACGACATCGAATATTGGCAGTACCGGTAATAGCACCGCTTCCGTTACCGGTTCGATGGGCGCATTTGTCGCCGGACAATCCGCCAACAATGCGATGGGGCAAGTACAACAGTGGTGGCATGACCGCGAAGAACAAACGTTTGACGCTGTGTATGTACCGACCGTAGACCCCAAAAATAACCATTCACAAACCGTTGTCGTTAATTTCGCGAAAGAAATCCATATTGATTATGACCAGCAAGGGAGGAAAATTGTGTATGAACAAAAAAATAATTCTGTCAGGACTACTGATCTCGATTAGCAGTCTTTTGACTGCGGCCTGTTCGCACGTTGCCGGTAATATCATTCCCGACAACGGGCCAACGATGGAAAATATTTATGACGATTTGGGTGATCCCACTGCAACAGCAAATAACGATGCTGTCAAACACTTCACGAACACATCTCCTACCGTGAAGTCACGTCAATTGGCTGCCCATTCGAGCAGTCTATTGCCGTCAAGCGTGGGTTCACCCACCTTTTCCTTACTCGATAATCCAGAGCTGAAACTCTATATTTTCCCACATCTGGCCGGGGCAGAAATGCTGCCCATCCCCGGTTATTGGACAGCGTTTTCCGCTTATCCCCGGAATTATTACGCCCTCCCCTTAACGGCCAATGAATTTAACGGGGAGAAATTTCATTCATGAAAACCATCTTCTCATTTCTATCGGATAAAAAATCTCTCCCAAAAAAACCACCGGTGATTTCTGTTGCCGACATTGAGCGGGGTTATCAAAAACATCCTTCACTGGCACGTTATTTGCCCTGGCGGGATTATGACGAGAAACATAAGCTATTTTTACTCGAAGATAACGCGAGCCTGGGCGCAGGTTTTGAAATCACACCGCTGCCCTGCGAAGCGCGCCCAGCGATCATGATGGAAAAAATCGCTCAAGCCTTTAAGGAATCCATACAAAACGCCATTCCTCAAGAAAAACAATCCCCCTGGATTTTGCAGGCGTTTGTGATGCGGGAACCATCCTTAACACCGTTGATGCAAACCGTTCAGGCGGCCATTGAACCCGAACGGCATTCCGAGCCTTTAGTGCAGGCCCACCTCGCCACTTTAAAATCCCATCTGGATTATGTCAGCCGACCGGAAGGCATTTTTGTGGACAGCCAGGTCACGCAACAGGTATTTCGTGGCGGCGTCTGGCGGGTATTTGTTTTTTTATATCGGCGCGAAACAGATAAAAAATCATCGCACGCTTCACGAGAAAAAAACAAAAAACCCGTCAATTGAATGGGGAAGAGATTAAAAAAATTTCCCGCAAGTTGAGTGATCAATGGCGTGCCTGTGGATTGGGTGTCAAAAAATTAACGCCAGAAGCTTTTTTTCAATGGATGATCAAGTGGTTGAATCCTAAAAAAAATCTGAATCAGGAATTTATTTTTCCGGCGGCGGGACATCAACCGATGGGATGGGATTTTTCCGAGCAGTTATTTTTTTCCACCCCGGAATCGTTTACCAAAGGATGGCTGTTTGATGGACTCCCCCATCAGGTGATGACCATTCAGGGCATGAGCGCCGACCCGATCATCGGGCATTTAAGCGCCGAACGCCGACGGGAAACCGATGATAAAGTCTTTCATTTACTCGACCGTTTGCCCGAAGGCAGTATTTTCTCGATGGCGATAGTCAATCAGGCGCAAAGCGAGGTGGAGTATCATTTGAAATCCGTCCGCGATAGCGCGGTAGGACGCCATGCGCAGGCCCTCAAAGTCAAAGAGCAAGTAGATGTGGCTGAACACGCCATCGCCAATAACGATCCTCTCTTCCCGTTGGTTATGGCTGTTTATATTCGCGGCAAAGACCTGGAACAATTGAAAGACCGGGAAGCACAGGTGGCTACCCTGCTCAATAATAACGGTATTAAAGTCATTACCGATGATGAGCTTTATCCCATAGATGCTTATTTACGTTATTTACCGATGTGCTACGATTTTGAAAAAGATAAAAAATATCATTACCGTTCTCAATACGTGGCGCTCAGTGATATTGCCAAACTCTTGCCTTTTTATGGGCGCAGTCGCGGTACACCAAATCCCGGTATGATTATGTTTAATCGGGGTGGCGAACCGTGGTTATATGATCTTTTTCAGGATAAAACCAAAAACGCCCACTTTTTATTACTGGGTGAAACCGGCACTGGAAAATCCAATACCCTCAATTTTCTGGTGATGCACGCCCTAGCGTTATATAAACCACGATTTTTCATTATTGAAGCCGGTGGTTCTTTTGATTTACTCGCCGATTATTGCGCCAGTCTTGGTTTGAGCGTCAATAAAGTGAAAATTAATCCGGCGCATCCGGTGTCCTTAAATCCGTTTGCGGCAGGACTCCAGGTTCTGGATCAGATTGAAGCCCTGGAAGCCGCGCAACGCACACAATGGATGATGACTACCGAAGCACGATTATCGCAGGAAACCGGGAAAAATACTGAAGAAGATGAGGATATCGACGATCACGCTGAAAGCCGCGATATCCTCGGTGAAATGGTGCTGGCGGCGCTGGTAATGATTACCGGCGGCGAGCCGAAAGAAGAAGACCGTATCCGCCGTGCCGACCGCATGTTAATCATGGACGCCATTATTCTCGCTGCGGAAACGGTACGCAAAGCCGGACGTCCGCAAATGATCGCGGCGGATATTGTCGCGGCCTTTGAGCAACTCGCCGAACGTTGCGACCCACAACGCGATTTACTGCAATGCCAGAAAATCCGCGAGATGATGAGCAGTCTGCGTTATTTTATCAAAGACCCCACGATCAGCCAGTTCCTTAATCAACCTGGCGACCCCTGGCCTTTGGCCGATGTCACTATAGTTGATTTTGGATTGTTTGCGCAGGAAGGCTATGAAGCCCCGCGCTCCATTGCATTTGCCGGAGTGGTCAGCAAAATCCTGACCCTGGCGGAAGCCAATCAATACAGTCATCGCCCGATTGTTACGATCTTCGATGAAAACCATCTCTTCAGTAAACTCCCTTTATTAGCGTCTATTCAAACCCGCATTGCCAAAATGGGGCGAAAATTAGGGTTGTGGCTGTGGGTAGCAACCCAAAATCTCAAGGATTTTGCCGATGAATCCCGCAAAATGCTTTCCTTACTGGAAACCTGGATGTGTCTGGCCTTACCGCCCGATGAAATTGAACAGATCGAGCGATTTAAAACCTTGACCGAAGAACAGCGCGCTTTGTTTTTATCGGCGCGCAAGGAAAAAGGCAAATATACCGAAGGCGTCCTCCTCAGTCCCCGATTACAGGGACTGTTTCGCAATGTGCCGCCCCGGTTATATTTGGCGATGGCCGCGACCGAACAGGTTGAAAAACATCAGCGCCGATTACTCATGAAAAAACTGAAAAAATCCGAGATGGATGCCGTCAAATACATTGCCCTGAAGATGATGGAAAAACCCACGGAGGAATTAAGCGATGAATAAACCCGATTTTAAAAAAAATCCTTCCTTAAATCCTGACAAAAAATGTGTGAAATCCTGGCGCGTCTTCATGTGTTTATGGTTACTGACTTCTCCCGCCTTTTCCAGCACTAATAGTGCGGAAATTATTGCGGGAACGATGGCTGGATTGCCCGCCTGTTTACATTATGAAATCAAAGGCGCTTGTTTCTGGCTAAACGCCACGGGAAGTATCATCACCACGCCGTATGTGCAACATTACTTACCCGATGCGGTGGTCAGCGTGTTTAATGAACCAGGCGATAATCCCTGGTTGGAAATGAATGTCACTCTTGATACGGTTGCCGCTGAAGCGCAGTTAAGTTTAATTTCAGTCGTGACCGGCGGCATGATCGCCGGCGGCGGTCAACACAGTTTTCATCAACCGATGGAACAGCATGTTTTTTTCAAAGAAGCCGATGTGATTGGCAATCCCGCCATCGCCACACTGCCCACCACGCCGGTGTTATTGTCGTCAGCAGCGATACCTTTACAACCCTATTTTCAATCCATGCTCGATAGTGTGTTATGGCGAGGATTTCCGCCGCTAGCGATACCTGAACAAGCGATGGCTTATGGGGAAGATATCACGCATACCGTTGGAAAGGAACCACCGTGTGGGGAGGAGCCTACCCCTTTGAAGGTAAGGTGATTACCGGTAACGACGCCAAAGCCGCCGCCGTCATCGCTCAACGCACCAGCCAATTACTGACCGCTTCCAATTCCTGGGGACATTTACATCAACCGTTACCCACGGTTTGTGGTACGGAATGCACTGCGGCGGTGATTAAAGAAAATAACAATCAAACACAATTTCAACTGATTTACCCGACATTAGAAACCAGTTGCAGGGTATTCGGTCAATCTTCCAATTACGGAGAACACGTGACTACGCCCGCGCAGGGTGCGTATGTGTGGGTATTGTGGCGGCAATATCAGGGCTGCATTCCTGCACCAGGCAGCATTTTTATAGATAAAGTGGTGGTTTAAATGATGATGAAGACCAAGGAAATGTTTAAAACAATCAACCGATGGGGAGTAGAATTTATGACATCATTGGATAACAAAACGAAGCGACAAAAACGATTACAACAAAAAAAACAGGATAAACAAAAAAAGCAGAAAAATAAACGATCAAAAAAATTATCGGCCTCTCCCACGGTTTTAAAAAAAGAACACCGCCGATTAGGCCAATCCTATTTTCGCTTTACCCGCAAAAAATCCCGAAAAAAACTGTGGTGTTTTTTAATTGGTTTAACGCCTCTCATGGCTGGGGCATCCAGCATTATTCCCACCGGGGACAATATGAGTCATTTTTATTATCAAATGGGTGGCGGGAGTGATTATTCGTTACCGGCGGCCCCCTACTCCACACCCATTGATTTATCCGTGCAAGCGAATTTAGGGCTGGGCAATCAATGCGGCATGTATAATCCGGCGATTTCTATCAGCAATACGCTGAATGATCTGGCAGACAGCGTGAATAATCTCACGGAAAGCCTGATTGCGAACGCGACTGGCAGCCTGGCGGAAATGCCGATGTATTTTTTGGCGTTAGCGAATCCGACATTGTACAATCTGTTGAATAATTCGTTAATTAGTGCGCACACCATTATTGATGCATCGGTGAAATCCTGTCAGGAAACCAAAAATCAGATCGCACAAGGGAAAAATCCTTACGAAGATTGGGCAACCCTCTCTATTGGAGATCCTGGAAATCGCATTTGTCACTGACCGCCAAGGGTGATGAAGACATCAATGCCGCCAATGAAACCATTACCCAGGATGCTGGGAACGATGGCGTGATATGGGTACAGGGAAAATCCTTCAGTGATGGTTCCTTACATGCCGCCGGTAAAAACCAACCGCCTGTCCATGTCATCGCCGACACCACGAAAGCCGGTTACAACGCGCTATTAAATCGGGATTTAACCAGTGATCAACCCGCACCCACCAACAGCGATCTCGCGAATCAATTTCCGACACCCGCCGATGCAGTCACCTGGATCACCAGTGTGTTAGGAGATCAGAACATTACCACCTGTACGGATTCGAGCTGCAAAGCAGGACAAGGCACGGTCGCGGGGCGTGGTTTATTACCCTGGATGACGATCTGCACCACTCAAAATAATAATGATTGTGTCGATACCCTCAACCAACGCTTACAAGCCTTAGTTTCCGGGTCAGCCTCTTTGAGCAAAGACAATCTACTGGCGGTTTCCGCCAACGATTTAGTGATTAGTCCGGCGGCCATTCATGCGTTACAAAGTATGGATGTCTCCCAACAAGGTATCGTCACGCATAAACTGGCACAGGAAATTGCCCTGCAACGCTTGATGGAAAAAGCGCTCATGGCGCGCGACATCTTACAAATAGGCCGACAAACGCCACCGATTGCCGTCAATCGTCCTGCTCAATTTATTTTGCAGGATAAAATGACGGTTTTAGACAGTGAATTACGTTCACTCAGTTTTGAAGCACAGGTGCGCAAGCAAATGATGTCAGATACTTTGCTGAATATCCTGAATTACTCCAACGGTCAACAAGGTCAGGCGTTTGGCGTTGGCCAGATCAACAACGCCCAACTTCTCATGGAAAACGGCGCGATTCCCACTCATTCACAGGGAGGGCATTAAGATGACATTAGGTGTTCAATCTTATCCTGAATTATACACCACCCTACTCGGCTGGCAGTTATACGATGAAATCTGGGATTTGCTGTCGCAAACCGGACTGGCATTTCTGCCATTTATCGGTATAGTGCTGCGTAATATTACTCATCCCTATACGTCACAAGAAACCAAAGATGCGGGGAGTACGTCACTCCGGCGCATGGAAGTGGATTTTATCAGCGCGTTATTATTTATTTTCTTTGCGGTTTCTCCGGCTTTAACGCTTGACCCAACGGTGCTTTACTACACGCCGTTGTGTCAAACCAACGGCCAATCCAGTACCTATCATCCCGGCAATACGGGTACGACGTATGATCAAGCCTTTACTGTCCCCACGGGCGATATTCGCGTACCGATCTGGTGGTACGCAGTCATTGCATTTTCCGAAGGCATCACTTCCGGTGCAAATACACTCATTGCGTGCGCACCCGATTTACGCAAAATGACTTCCCAGGTCGATATGGCCAAAATTACCGATCCCGAACTTAAGCAGGAAGTGCAGGAATTTGAGCAGGAATGTTTTATTCCCGCACGCACTCAATATTTGGCCGATACGCATAACAACGGCGCAACCCTTGCACCCATTCAAGCGGCGATTACCGAGTACGGCGCAAATGATACCGAATGGCCGGGTTCGCATGGATTTTCACAAACCTATTATCAGAATTTAAATGCGGAGCAACCCGTGAAAGGTTTTCCCTATAATGCCGCTCAGGATATCAATGCGGATACCAATACCGACCATCCGCCTGCTTATGGCACGCCTTCCTGTGACGTCTGGTGGAATGACCCGCAAACGGGTTTAAAAAATCGGCTAGAAACCGTCATGCCAGTTGGCTTTTGGGATGAATTTTCCAGCACCATCCATGACGATGTAACACAAGACGATCTGCTGAAAAAAATTATTTTTAATAGTCAAACCGGTTACGACAAAGCCAGCGATATGGTGGGTGATATAGGTTACTCTCATGCGGCCACTGCATTAGGTACATGGTTCCATCAAGCTGAACCAATATCCCAAGCTTTATGCGGCTGAAGAATCCGCACCCATCATTCAGGCATTATTATTGTTAATGGTCTATACGTTTTTACCATTGGCTTTGGTATTCACCAGTTATCGTGCCGGGAGCTTCATTTCTGCGGCAATTATTATTTTTTCACTGATATTTTGGACGTTTATCTGGCATTTGGTGAGCTGGACAGATTCAGCGTTGATGACAGCTTTGTATGGAGACAGTTGGTTCTCACATCAATCGCCGAATGCGACATTGGTAGATATGATGGTCGGCGTACTGATTATTGTCGCGCCCCTATTTTGGTTTAGTTTCATGGGGTCAATGGGTATTGCCATTGGCGGTTTGGTTTCTTTGCATTCGGGGCTTTAAATAAACCAGGGGAAGAATCAGCTAAAGCCGCTACCGACATCGTGCAGGGAGCAATAAAAAACCAAATTTTTAAACTTACAAAGTAACTTTGAAAGCGGAAAATAAAAAAATTAGTGTCGCTTTTTGGGAGGAGAAGGAAAGGAATTATTAACAACATCTTCCTCAGCCATGTCGATGAGCATATCTGACATGGTTGAATCCTCTTCTTTTTTAGGAGTTAGCATCATAGCGATTACCAAAGAAAGGATTTAAAAATAAATTTTAATAACAGACCATAGAATTCTGAAGAAAGAGAAACGGGTTTTGGGTTGTAATTTTTTAGGTTTCATAAAACATCCTTGTGGAGGAAAAAATATGCGCATCATCACTCACTGTAAAAAAATATTCCTAAAGTTACTTAAAGTATGGGGCATGATTACGCTCTTTCTTGTCCCAATTTGGGGGTTACTGATGGTCTACCCAAACCTGATACCCCACTTAAACTATATTATCTCACAACATTGGCTCATATGCACTGTTTTTAGATGGTGCATAGTGATGGGTATTTATTACATAGGCTCTATTTACGCACAAAAACTCGGCCAAAAAGGGTATTGGTCACTTGAGCGAATAAAGCACTGGACCAAAACACGCAACAAGCTCATGGTTTGCTTTATTTTATTTGAATTCATCCTCATGGGCGAAAGATTGACTCCCATCATCTTAAACTTTTGGAAATCATAGGATGTCATTACAAAAACCACTGGAAGGATTATTGCGACCACCACTGGAATGGTATACCGCCAGCACGGCGGCCATGAGTGGATTATTCTGTTTCCTCGAACCCCGGCTATTTTGGCCGGATGATCTGCTCACTAACCCACTATCGTTTTTGTTATTGGCGGGTAGTTTTTTGCGGTTTAAACAGGGTTATCAAGTCTGGCGTTATCAACGTCAACTGAAACGAATGCCTGGCTATACCATGAACTCCACGCAATTGCCGGTCAGTGGTAAAACCCTATTTTTGGGTAAAGGTTTTTTATGGACGACCGAACACACCCAGCGATTGCGGGATCTGGATTTAGACTATAATTTGCATTACAAACAACCTTCCCGCCTCAAACAATGGGCGCGACATAAAGAAGCGGACTGGGAAAATAAATCTGTCCGCTTAAAAAAAATATCTCGTTTGTTATCCAAAGATCATTACTGGAATCCCTTTCGTCCCTATCCACCCGTGGGTGGTCAAGCCTGTCTGCATGGCGTGGCAGAACGGGAAGATAATATCGCTATCCCTTTATCCGAGAGAGCCAGTCATTTGGTAGTGGTGGGATTACCAGGCATGGGTAAAACCCGCTTCGCGGAAATTCTCATTGGTCAGGATATTCGCCGTGGTGATGTGGTTATTGTCCTCGACCCCAAAGGGGATGCGGATTTACTCAAACGTATTGTCATCGAAGCACAAATTGCCGGGCGCGAGCAGGATTTACTGGTATTTCATCTCGGATTTCCACAAGCGTCTTGCCGATATAATCCGATTGGTAATTTTACCCGTGTCACCGAAGTCGCTAACCGAATTTCCAATCAATTGCCCAGCTCTGGCGATTCCGCCGCTTTTAAGGATTTCGGCTGGCAATTCATTAATTCAATGGCAATGGCGCTAGTGTCAATGGGCAAAAAACCGGATTATCAAAAGCTGAAATTCTATATCACTAAAATGGATGTGCTGCTGGAAAAATACCTGAATTTCTGGCTACCGTTTGCCGCACCCGATTCGGAACACTGGATTGCACACTATATTCAGAAAAATATCCGTGGGAAAAAAATTGTTTCGCGACTGGACGCCATGATTGCGTATGTACAGGCCCACGCGCTGATTCACAATCCGGTGTTTGATGATTTACATCATGCGTGTAAATACGATAAAGAATATTTTAGTAAAATCACGGCCTCTCTCGGCCCTCTATTAAAGAAATTAACCACGGGTAAAGCGGCTGAATTGTTGTCGCCCGATTATGAAAACACCCAAGACCCTCGACCCATTTTAGATTGGCTGCAAGTCATCCGTAATAAACAAATTGTGTATGTGGGATTGGATGCTCTGACAGATCGTGAGGTGGCAACCGCCGTGGGAAATGCCATGTTTTCTGATTTAGTGTCAGTTGCCGGACGTCTGTATAAATTTGGGTTGCATGACGGCTTTTATAAAACCGCTTTACCCGATTCCCCCTTACCCCGTGTTTGTGTGCATAGTGACGAATTTAACGAAATTATTGGCGATGAGTTTATTCCCTTACTCAATAAAGGGCGTGGCGCAGGTTTTACCGTGACTGCCTATACGCAAACCTGGTCGGATGTGGAAGCTCGTCTAAAAAGCGCGGCAAAAGCCGGACAGGTGGCGGGAAATTTTGGAACCATTGTCATGTTCCGTTGTCAGGAAGTCAAAACCATTCAAATACTCCTAGAAAAATTACCGCAAGTGCCGATTCTGCGCACACTCCCGGTTTCGGCCAGCACGGATACCCCGCACGGCGAGAGTGGCATTTTTTATCAGTCTACCAACCAGGATAGTTTTACCTTAACCGAACAACGATTAATAACACCCAACGATGTCCTCAATCTGCCGAAAGGACAGGCTTTTTGCTTACTGGAAGGCGGCCAACTGTATAAGCTCAGGATGCCTTTACCACAAGTGGAGCAAAAACGGCTATCCGCCCATTACCCCATTTTTTATGGGTGGGAATCATCGGCCAACCTATGATGGAAACCACCAGGAGAAAATAATGACGCAAGTCACTGATGCTGATTTATCCCATAAAAATTACAATGAACAATATTGGCCTTGTTTAACCGGCGAGGAGATTGCCCGTCGTCAGGAATTTCAAACACTTCGCCGGGAATTAAAAGCACTGATCAGTGCGCCTGCTCCATTGTACGCCACACTTTATGAAACCACCCTCCTCCGTTTCATGGAATTTTGTCAGGCGATGCCGCAAGATATGTCCCAACCAAAACCCTATAGCTTATTAACAACGGCATTGGAAACGACTGTGGCCGCTTTGAAAGTGCGCCGTGGAGTCATGATGCCCCGGCATTCCAATAGTGAAACTATTGCTGAACAGGAACCTTTGTGGACTTACGCCGTTTTTATCGCCAGCTTATGGGTGCGTTTGCCTGATTTGCAAATGGACAGAACCATTGAACTCTATAAAAACGAACAGGAAAAAATCGGTGTTTGGCATCCGATCAGTGGGAACCTGTATGAACCTAACACATTTTATAAAATCTCTGCGAAACCACATCCCATTCTGATTGACCGTACCGCCTGTTTATCGGCTGATTTAGTTAAAATCATGCCCTCTGTCGCCTTCCGCTGGTTGAGCAGTGATCAAAAAGTATGGTCGGCGTGGTGGGAAGTTATGACACAGTCGGCCAATGCGCACAACGAATTAGGGGTGTTACGTGCCGAGTTATTTGAGTCTGACTGTCCCGTGGTCATTGGGGTGAGATGAAAATGTGTTTTTTAAAATGTTTTCTTCTGTATTAATCTGGAAATCACCGACCTCACGAAACGGTTAATCATATCCACCCAGCAAGGTCAGCGATTTAAATCAAAATGCCTGTTATATTTCGTTATTTTTTTGTTGCCAATATATTAATCGCTTCCTTAACGACGTCGTCTGACAGATGATTTAATTTTTTATCCGTGGCGATTTGCATTGCGGTCACCAGTAGTCGATAGAGTTGCCGGGGATTTCCCTTAGACGCCATGCGTAGTATATCAATCGCCGAGTCGGACAGTAATGTCTGCGAACAACCGGCTTCTGAAAAACCATGCAGCAGAAGCTGTTTAAAGGGTTCCGCTTCAGTGATAGGACTTAACACGCACCGCGCATGCACACGCGAGGACAATGCGGTATGGTTAGGCTGGTCGACCGCTTTGGCCAGTTCGGGATGACCCACCAACCAAACGGTCATGTAGTCCTGGGAATCAAAGACAAAGTTGAGGAAGGACGGAAAATCCCGAAAAAATTCATGCGTCAAATTTTGTGCTTCGTCGATAATCAGAATGGGTAAAATATTTTTCTGTGTTGCCAGATGAATCACATGCTCTTTAATATCGCGCCAGAGTTGAGCGCGACGGTGCGATGGCGTTAGGCCAAAGCTGAGGCTTAATTGACGATAAAAATCCAGCCGGCCAAAATCCGTTTCAGACACATAGCGAACCAAATATTGATGGGGATTTAAAGTGCTGGTAATCTGGCGAAGTGCGGCAGTTTTTCCCATGCCGGGTTCCGCCGTCAATAATCCAATGCCTGGTGACTGTAATAGCCAACGAAATTGTCTTTCCAGATCCATCAACTGACTGTGATTCCATAACTGCCTGGCGTTTTTGCCCAACGGGGCGTGTGTTAAACCAAAATGTTGTTTGTACATGATTATTCTTCCTCTTTTTTGATCGGATTGGAAAGAGGTATCCCGCAGAGCGCCTGATATTCCTCATAAGCCAGTTCAACCATATTTTGCTTTTTATTCAGCGGACGAGTCGTTCGGGTTGGACGTTGCCGTTTACGATGTAAATTATAGTCTTTATCGAGTGGTGTGGCCGCGCCCAGGGAATCGCCAAACAGTGATTCGACACGCAAAGGCGTGTGGGTATGCGGGTCGAGAACGAGCATAACGTGTTCTCCGGATTGTTCGTAGGACACTTCAAAACGTTGTCCTTTCCAACTGACGGTACCATCTTTGCGAACGAGACGTTTATGCCGATGACAAAAAATATTATCAATCTGTGTCGCCTGAAAACCCAAAGGCCGTATCTTCACCAAATCTTCACGCCAGCGATCAATGGGTTTTTTTCCTGCTATGCCTTCGTGTGGTCGTTGATGATATACCTGCTCTATCCAGGCCCATAAGCGGGCGTTAATATCCGTGAGGCCGTTAATTTTGCCGATGTCAATTTCAGCGAGAAACTGGCTTCGAAAGGTACTGTGAAAGCGCTCGAGTTTCCCCTTTCCTTGCGGTTCATAAGCGGGACAATAAATCAGCCGTATCTCCAATAAGGCGCATATACTTCGTAAAGTTCCAGAGCGGTAAGCGGCGCCATTATCGATGATGATTTTATGCGGCAAACCACGCTTCAGTACGGCCTGTTTTAAAACGCCTTCAATGTCGACGGCGGTTTCTCCAAAACAAAATGCGCTGTGTACCAATAAACGGGACGCATCGTCTATCAACGACACCAGATATATTTTTTTCATTCCAGTCGGCGTTTGGATACTGGGTCCGTGTAAAACATCGCCGTGCCAGATATCTCCAGCATGTTCGGCGACAAAAGAGCGCCGTTCAATGGTGCGTAAATCCGCCAATATTCGTCGGGACATTTTTTGCCGCTGCAAAAAGCGATGGACGGCGGAACGCGACAGACTGTTTCGGGCCACAAGACCCTGTTTCTCCAGTAATCCAATCACGGTGTTAATCGATCTCGCCGGATTATCGGTTTTGTATTGCACGATCAGCGCCTGTGTTTCGGCGGATAATTGCGTCTGTCCTTTATCCCGGCGAATCTGCGGCGATAATCCTTCAATACCCTGACGCCGCCACGCATGATACCAGCGCAAAATCGTTTTGGGACTGACGTGCGTATGATGCGAGTGTGGAATTAAATAAGCCTGCGCGGCGAGTTGATGCACCAGTGTTTTGATTTCTCCCCGACTCAACGACTGGCGGCTGGCCAGTGGCCCTAAAACGCTTAAACGAAATAAGGCCATGGGGTGTAGCTGTTGACTCATATCGATTCTCCCTGTTGGTTTTTTGAGGCGGTTTCCCGCTGAAGAATCCAGTAAACCATTAATCCCTATTCGCCCAATAGGAGTAAACTGTGTGGGTTCGTGAGTGCGCCCGGCAGAAACCCATCCCGGCTGCCGGGTCGCTTCGTATTCATGGGATGTCTACTCCGGCGACATGGCATAAGCGCATGGCCTGGCCAAGGGATGCGATTCGAAAAACCGCCGTCCAGAAATCGGTAAAAAGAGGCGTTCTCCCCAAATCAGGGACGTGGCCGGTGAGCGTGTCTTTGTGTAACAAAAACTGCTTTGGATCTTTCAGGCGGCGTATCCAGCGGACGATCGTGTCACGGGAAGGCAGAAATGACGTAGCTGCCGCATAAATACTCTTGCCCGCTAAAATAGCCATGAGGACGGCCTGTTGTATTTCCCATAAATACCAGCGTCGGGGAGGCATATATTCGGGTAATACCGATGAGGTGTGTTGACACCCGGGACAAAAGAAACGGAAAACCGGCACGGACTCCAAAGACAGATGCGGGTTCGTCGAATCGGTATTCGTACGTTTGGCTTTACGGTCATAATGCCCATGACGCCAGGGCCCGGCTTTACCGCAATGACAGCAAAATTCCAAACGACAACGATCGGGCTCTTCGCGAAGGGTTTTGAGGTATTGCGCCAGGGATATAATATCTGCCAGAATGTGTGCCATGACTGATCTCTTTTTGGTTAATGATTCGGTTGTGCGAAAAAATACATTTTAAAGAGGATCAGTCATTTCTCAGCTTTTCACCACCTTATTCTCAAAAACTATCCAGGCCCGAGCTCAGTGGTTTAAACAAATCATGAAGCATGTGTTAATTTGCGCCTGAGCCGGGCCAATCCATTGGCGGCTCATTTTGAGAAGGGTACCGGGCGGGTTTCGCCCGCGCACCGCGTCGATCGACGTTGAGAGACTCCAGACACTCCGTGGCCCGGCGCTGTTACCGACCTTCTTCACCGCCTGTTGATCTCTCTGCGCTTTATCGTTTAGTGATGAGAACCGTAACAGTAAAATAACGTTACTGTAACGCTATTGTAATCCGACTGTCTGAACAGGGATCAGAAAGATATCATAAAATATCGATATTTATCTGATATTTTAGGCGCAAATTGACAGCGGGGTACCACGTGAAAGCAGAGACAATCCATCCGGTTCTCAAGTGGCTTTTAAATGGGGTCGTAGAAACGAGTTCCCAGCAGAAACGAGGGAGGCACGAATACAGTGCCTATGGGCTATGCTGACAACCTTATTCAACTACCTTCCCTTAACTGGACCAGAGCTAATAGGCTACTATGGTTGTCATTATTTAATGACTTTTTTAGGAAAATGCATGACTGAGTCACTGCTGTTCATCACTTTTTCTAAACCATCGTCCCAGGATCATTGGATACAATCTTCATCTCAAAATGCCAAATAACGCGGGATAAAACCAGGAGTTATGGATCAAATAACTCGGCACGTAAC
>CAWHVV010000010.1:450000-801111 GCA_963832945.1 uncultured Pseudomonadota bacterium | reverse complement strand
GCTCGAAGAATCGTAGTGGTTATGAGTCGTCATGACGCGCTGTAGGTGAGGGTTGAAATTATATCCGATTTCCAACAGAAAAAAGCCAGCGGCTGCCGCTGAGTACAGCGGCAGCCGCTACCTGTTTTGATCCTGCGCTCGGCGGAGCCGATACACGGAATGGAGGGGGAGTGGCTACGCGCAACTTATCCTTTAGATGCCCTATGGCGTAAGGTATTTTCTACTAAAAAGTGCTTGTTGAGAAACAATGAGAAGCGCAAAAGGCTATATCCGACAGGGAAAGTTTAAAGAAGTAGATATTGAACATGTCGCCGAGGAACTGGAGAGTATGGAAAAGAGTCAATAAGCGTCAAATTGACCAGCAGGTTGATCGTTTTAATAGCGCATTTATTGAAATGGCGGTGCCGGCCTGAAAGACGTGGTACTCGCTGGAGAAGAACCAGCAATTCCCGCTGAGAATAAAGTGAATTTAAGTATATGAAATATTTGGAATAATTTTTCATAAAGAAAAATAATTTTAGAAAATTCTCTGCCCGATGGGGGATCGGAAGGAGGGAAGAAGCAGGAGCGTCTTTCCCCTCATTCCGAGCATCGGCTCCGCCGAGCGCAGGATATAAAAGGAAGCAATTCCCATCTGTACTCAGCAGGAAATATATTACTGGAGAAGAACTATTATTACCCAGCGTACCAAAATTCCGCTTATACTTAAGGACAGTCCCAGCCTGCGCCGGGTTCCTGGCAGTTTCCGGAATGAGATTTATCAAGCTGCCGTTGCTGATGCCGCTGCGGAGATACAGCTATCAAAAAATATTTTTCCTGAAAATTGTCCCTATTCATTAGATCAATGCCTTGACCGTCAATTTTTCCCGAATTAAGACTTGTTAACTTGGATACTTTAATTTAAAGTAATTCGCACTTGTACAAATGGTACAATTATATCTTATGCGCGAACTTTGACTTTTTAGATTAAATCCTTCGAAATTCGCTCTTAAGAAAATTTTCAAGTTTAAAAAAGGTAACTAAATGAATAGAAGTCCGCAATATGATAAAGATTTTTACGCATGGGCATTAGAAAATGCCAAGCTTCTGCGACAGGGAAAGTTTACAGAAGTGGATATAGAAAGGTCGCCGAGGAAATCGAATTATGGCAATAATCAGAAGATTAAGTTGATTAGCCTTTTGGCTCGTGTATTGAGCATTTATTAAAATATCAGTACAAACCTGATCTACGGGATCGATGTGGAAATGGATGGATGCTGAGTATCAAATTGCACCGGGAGAAAGTCGCGCGTGTACTTGAAGATAACCTGAGTCTTAAAAAACATCAATTGATTGATAACTTAAATTATGCCTATAAGCAAGGTGTGCTTTATGCCGCTAAAGGATTAAACCTACTCGAAAAAACTTTTCCTAAAAATTGTCCATATTCAATTGATCAATGTCTTGATGACGAATTCTTTCCCGAATAAATCTATTCCACCGGATATTTCGATTAATAATTTAACTTTGTAGAAAGTGATTGAGCAAGCGGAGCATACTACTTGTATGTGAGTATTGCGAAAAGCACTTTTTCGTTGAAATAGCAGGCAAAAGTGGCCGTTCCATCTACAAGGCGCAAGTAGTACACCATCCACTTAATTCTGACCGATCCCCCTCCCCCCGTACTCGGGGGAGGGGGCTGGGGGGAGGGGGGGAAATGGCAGTGCTCTTCGAGAACTGCCGAGCCCTCCACCCTCACCCTAACCCTCTCCCACAAGTGGGAGAGGGAATAAGAAGTCCGAGTCAATCGGTCAGAATTCGATTGAAACGGTAGTAGTTACCATTGGATATTGTTATGTTCCACGTGGAACATTCTGGCCTGGCGGGAGGGGATCATTCCGGATAGTTCGTCGAGGGTGATGCCGGTAATAAAGACTTGCGATTGGAGTCGCGTGAGGATGGCGGCAACAAAGCGGCGTTTTTCCGGATCGAGTTCGGAAGGCAAATCATCTATTAAATAAATGGGACTCTGTTGGGTGTATTTTTGTAGCAAAAGGCCTTGTGCCAGATGAAGCGCGTAAGCGGCTAATTTTTGTTGGCCCTGCGAAAGAAAATCACCGACGGGAACTTTTCCGCATACAACTGCAAATCGGCTCGCTGCGGACCAAACTGGGTATATCCCAGTTGCAGATCGCGCGATAAGCTGCTGGTCAGCACTTCTATCAGATCTTTCTCCTGAGACCAACCACGGAAATATCGTAATTGCAAATCCAGTTCCGGTAGAAAAGTCTGAAGCAGATCAGCCAGTAAAGGCTTCAGTTTTTCAATATAATCTTTACGGTGTTGGTCTAACAGGATGGATAACTGCACAATTTCATAATTCCAGACTTCAATTTCGTTCCGGGAGAGCTGATTTTTTAAACTGGCATTACGCTGCTTTAATGCTTTTTGAAGCTGCTGCCAGATGGAATAGAAATGCAGGTTCCACGTGGAACACTCCCCAGTCTAAAAACTGGCGGCGGGATTTGGGGCCATCATGAAAATATCGATGGCTTTCCGTGGTGAGTAATTGTAAAGGCAATTGTTTGGCGAGGGCGGCTAAAGAAATAATGCTTTCGCCATTGATACGAATTTTTTTCTCGCCCTGACGGGAACGTTCAATGCCGAGTCGAATGGCTCTGACCTTCGGGTTCTTCGAATTGCGCGAATAACATTAATTTATCGGCATGGTGATTAATAACTCGTTGCACCTAGACTGGTTCGAAAAGAGCGGCCTAATCCCAAAAAATAAATGGCTTCGAGAATGCTGGTTTTGCCTGAGCCATTTTGAGCCATAAAAAATATTCACTCCTGCCTGAGGTTCGATAGTGACAGCATCTAGTAAAACATTCTGTGCTAATAGACACCTGATGCGGCAATGCCAAGCGCAGCTTCAGTGAGGTGGATTGCTATGCTGAAGAATTGCGTTACATCCTCATGGGCATGACCACAAAAGCTTGATCTTTATGGCCATTGGGTTCGGCAATGAGTAAACTGTTATTATTGCTGCTGGAAAATATCAATTCCACCTGTTCAGTATCTAAGGTATTGAGAACATCCAATAAATAATTGATGTTAAAAGCAAGGCCAAATTCCGGGCCGGAATAAACGACGCCAATATCTTCTTCTGCAAGTTCTTGCTCCTGATTATTCGCCAATAAACGTAAAAGGTTTGGTTTCAGTTCCAGAAAAATTCCGCGGATCTTATCATTACATAAGAATAGCCGAGCGAATTAAAGCCTGTTTGAATTCCTCTCGACCTACCGTAATTTTTCTATCACCGTTTCTAGGAATGACTCGCTGATAATCTGGAAAACGGCCTTCGACCAATTTAGATACAAAAGTATAATTTTCTGCGGTCGCTTGGATGTAATGGTTTCCAATGGTCAGGGTCACTTCCTCCGCAGAATTGTTTAACAGACGCATTAATTCTAAAACCCCTTTGCGAGGTACAATGACCTGCAAACGATGCTCATCCTTAATAGCCGCGGACATCGTATCGGTGGCTAAGCGGTGGCCATCTGTCGCCACGGTGCGCAAAGTGTTGGGTGAAAAATTCAAATAACATACCGTTTAAATAATAACGCACATCTTGTTGCGCCATCGCAAAATGGGTGTGTTGCAATAGATGTAATAAATCAGCCTGATTGACACTGACCTGTAAATGCACAGTCTGTTGCTCGGTATTAGGGTATTCCTCGGGAGGCAGGGTGCTGAGGTAAAGCGGCTGCGCTGAGAACGTAATATAACCTGATGTTTATCCTGATATAATTCAATCGTGGCATTTTCCGGTAATGCACGGCAAATATCCAATAGTTTTCTGCCGGGAAAGTGAGTTGGTGCGGACTGGAAAGGGGATCGGAAAATGTACTATGGCCGGTGAGTTCAATTTCCAAATCGGTGCCGATCACCGATAGCGTTTTTGATTAATAGTTAATAACACATTCGAAAGAATGGGCAGCGTTTGTTTTCTATCCACTACACCCATGACCATTTGCAATGGTTTTAACAAGCTTCGCGTAGCTAAGAGTGAGTTTCATTATGTTTTCTCCTATGCAGATAAAATACGCAACAAATTTTTATAATCTTCTTGAATATCGAGGTTGCTGAACATCAGTTCTTTGATTTTTCGGCAAGCATGCAACACAGTGGTGTGATCGCGGCCGCCAAATGCTTCGCCGATTTCGGGTAAACTATAGTGAGTGAGTTCTTTCGCCAACGCCATGGCCATTTGCCGAGGGCGCGCCAGGGAACGGTTGCGGCGTTTTGATAATAAATCACTGAGTTTAATTTTGTAATATTCGGCAATGGTTCGTTGAATATTTTCTGGAGTAACTAATTTGGCTTGTAAAGTCAAAAGATCTTTCAGCGCTTCGCGCGCAAAATCAATAGTCACGGTTTGCCCGGTAAAATGCGCATTGGCTAGCACCCGTTTTAAAGCCCCTTCTAATTCGCGAACATTGGACTGAATATGTTTGGCAATGAAAAAAGCCACTTCTTCGGGAAGTGGCCGCTTTGACTTCTTCCGCTTTGGTCATTAAAATAGCTACTCGGGTTTCTAATTCCGGTGGTTCAACTGCCGTGGTTAATCCCCAGCCAAAGCGAGATTTTAACCGTTCTTCCAAACCATCAATTTCTTTAGGATAACGATCGCAAGTGAGGACAATTTGTTGTTGGCTATCAAATAATGAATTAAAAGTATGGAAAAATTCTTCCTGAGAACGATCTTTGCCCGCAAAAAATTGAATATCATCAATCAATAAAGCATTTAAGCCGCGATAATAACGTTTAAACTCATTCATGGCATTGCGCTGAAGGGCTTTAACCATGTCCGCGACAAATCGTTCAGAATGTAAATACAAAACTTTGGCATCCGGATTCCGTTCTAAAATAGAGTGACCGATCGCGTGCATGAGATGAGTTTTTCCCAAACCCACGCCGCCATAAATAAACAGTGGATTATAAGCCTGTCCTGGATTTTCAGCGACCTGCATTGCCGCCGCTCGCGCAAGTTGATTAGATTTTCCTTCTACAAAATTGGCAAAGTTAAAAGTCCGGTTGAGATGGCTGTGAGAAAATGTGGTATTTTTGACGGGTGGAGTGATGTATTTTTGGGAAGTCCCGGCAGGAAGGATCGAACCTTCCGTTCGGGCGCCAACTTTGATGATCACCCGGGGAGGCGCGGTATTTCCGGATAAAGTCTGTAAAGCAGTGACGATTTTATCGAGAAAGTTATCATTGATGTAGCTGACTACAAATTGATTCGGCGCCAATAGCACCAAATGATCGGGTTTGATTTCCGCCTGTAAGGGGCGAATCCATTGATTAAACCTGGGAGCAGCAATTTCTGCGCGCAAATTATCCAGGCACTGTTCCCAAAGATTTATATCCACAAATTTGATCCGGTTTGGTTGGTTATCACAGAGATAATGAGTGATTATTGTATCTTGGTGCGGATAACTTAGCCAGGATTAAATTTAGGTTCAGAAAAAATAATTAAGGAATGACTAAAGGAAAGGACTTTTCTATCAGAAAATGTTTTAATTTTATGTAAGAAAATGCTTATATTTTTAAATCAAAATAATCACCGTGATCGGGAGCGCGAAGCAAAATTTAAGACAATTTACACTAAGAACTAAATAATTATCAACAATTTAAATTAATTGAAAATGTAAGCTAATGGATTGTCTCTCTGATAACGGTGAACCATGACGCATGACAGTTTCATAAAACCTTAAGAAATCCTTAAGCGCGACAGAAAAAAATACACTATATTTTTTTAACCAGCAATATAAGGCTGAAAACACCAGTAAAAAGCATTTAAGCGGAGGCACAGTGATGAAAAAATCAGAAGACAAAATAATGGTTAAATCATATTTAGCAGTTATGGTTATGATGTGTTTGTTAGTAACATTAGCATGGATCTAACCCCTCAACAACCGTTGCTAAATTGAAATGATATCGGTACGGGAATTAGCAGGAAGCTAATTTTCCCCGATAGTAACTAACATCAGGAACGGCATGGACGCTGTTCCTGGTGACCTTTTAATTAACCTCTTCCTAAATTTGCTGTAAAATACGTACGTTCTGTACACAGCCGGATTGGCTGAAAAAATGGAGTAAAGACCTAATGAAAACCTATTTTACAAATGAAGTCATAAAAGCGTTTGTGTGGAGAACAAAACTATGAAGCGATTTAGAGTGAGTATTGGCATAATTGCGTTATTTTTAGGAATTTCCGCCGCGTCTGCGCAAATTATGCAGGTTCAACCCCTTTCTACTATTCTGCATACATTAAAAACTCAGGGTTATACGGCGGTGCAAAAAGTCATTCTGGTCAATGGTGAATACCAGGTCACAGCATTGGATAGCGAAGGCAATCGTGTGAGCATGCGCATTAACTGCCACACTGGAGATATGATCGCCCTGGATAAAACGGATTCCCATATAGCCATGCTTGATGTAGTGGAAAAAATAGAAGCGATTGGTTATACCAGCACGACATTCATTGAATTGAAAGATAATCATTACAACATTACTGCCGTAGGTCCTAACGGTAAAAAAGCAAAACTCCAGGTAAATACAATATCCGGCCAGGTGTCTAAAGAGCTGTTTTAAAAAGCATTGTTTATGCAGCGTCCTAATACCTCTTACGTTGAACATGATTAACGCCTATTGCTATAGCCAGTTGGGCAATAAAAATAACTTTGGAAAAATTATTGAAAAAAATAAGCTTCATGAAAAGCTAGCTACCAATATCAAAAACGCTATTGAATCTCCTGATTCATTGATAGAAGATACTATTCTTGATTTCTTTACTTCAAATCATGCTGTATTTGGTTTAGATGAAAAGTTCCCCAGCGACTCAGAAAGAGAAGTGCTTAAAAAAGGTTTTCGAGAATACTATCAAGCCGTACAATTAGATTCTACTTCACATTTTGATGAATTTGTCTTGTGCTTACCAGAACAAAAGACGGCAAGTGGTTGTGGTTATATCTTCCACTCAAAAATAGTTTCTCCTTTTAGTAAAGTAGAATTAACTACTGACGATTGCAATAAAATTATCGCTAAAGCTAACGTAACTCTTTGTGGGGATACCCCAATAGCTATGCGTAATGCATTGGCACTCGCATTTGGATATGTAAATTTGAATTTATTAGTTCACTCCATGGATCTAAGGGTTACTGAACTAGTCAAAAATTATTCATTATTCTAAAAGCTCACCCAGTATTCCCCTGAACACAAAAGTCGGTTAGAATGGAACAGGATGAAAAATGACTCAGTCTGTTCAGTTCTTGACCTGAGCATGAAAATAGTTTACAGTTCGAGAGGTCGTAAAGGTAATTGCTTAAAATCAAAATTTAACAGCGAAGAGGTATAAAAATGAAATTAGATGAATTATTAGACGAAAAAACCATAAACAAATTATTTCCTTATTTTTATCAGAGGACACATAAGGTAGAGGAAGGGCATTATGCTCTTTATTTGTTCAAAAAAGGAATGGTAAGAGAAGAACACATCCCTTATGTATGCGAATACTTAAAACGTAATCCAGCAATTATAGCTCTTAATTTAAGTCATAATAATATTGGTCCTGGCGGGGCTATATTTTTTGCTAAAAATAATCAAACTATCACTATGTTAACATGTATTGATAGCAAGATTGGCGACGACGGATGTGATGCTCTAATAACGCACCATAAATATCTCACTCACCTGGAGGCCTCTGAAAATAAAATCGGCGATCGTGGGGTTGCAAATATCCACTTAAACACAACCTTGACGTCCCTCCATCTGGATCACAATTCTATTACAGATGAAGGAGCGGTTTCTTTATCACGAAATGCAACAATAACATTCCTGGTTCTGAACGCAAATAAGATTGGAAAATTAGGGGCGTCTGCGCTTGAAAACAATCAGAATTTACGATGCGTTGACATATCTTACCAACGTTCTGAAAAACCACCCTCATATACACGTGAATACAGACTTAGTAATTT
This sequence comes from uncultured Pseudomonadota bacterium, assembly GCA_963832945.1. Taxonomy (GTDB): domain Bacteria; phylum Pseudomonadota; class Gammaproteobacteria; order Coxiellales; family Coxiellaceae; genus JAFEDN01. The sequence continues at coordinate 793,093 of CAWHVV010000010.1, read as the reverse complement.
ATCTTCTATAAATGATAGTTTAAAAGAAGATTACCTTGAAGGTGTTAAGTGGATTTTATCGGAATGGATTTTACCCGATCTGGCTAGGATAATTTTTCAATACAAAGAAAAAGACATTGTTCCTATATATTACGAATCAATTCAAAACAGGATTATCGCACAGCTTCCCCGGCCTGCTGAACAGGGAGATACTCAGTTTAACAAAGATCTGAAAACAGCCGAAGCCGAAAGTAAGACAACCGAAAAATTATTATCAAAATTATCTCTTTCCGATGGTCCTTCACCCGTATCTTCAAATTCCCAGACTTTTATAAATTCCTTACCTGAAACTCTGGGCGTCGCCTCGGGGACGAAGTTGACCCTGAATCATAATTTAAAGTGACCGTAAAGTTAATTCCTTGAAATCAAAATTAACAGCGAAGAGGTATAAAAATGAAATTAGATGAATTATTAGACGAAAAAACCGCAGCCCGACTATTTGGTATTTTTGATAATAGGAAACTAAATGGAGGTACTTATCTTGGGTTAAAAGGGAAACAGATAAGTGATGGAGACATCCCTTATCTATGCGAATACTTAAAACATAATCAAGCAATTGAAGCTCTTGAATTAAATCATAATAATATCGGTCCTGACGGGGCTATATTTTTTGCTGAAAATAATTCAACTATCAATTGGTTAAGAATTGATGATAACAAGATTGGTGACGACGGATGTGATGCTCTAATAACGCACCATAAGTATCTCACTCACTTGAATGTATCTATAAATAATATCAGCGACCGTGGAGTATCAAATATCCACTTAAACACAACCCTGGAGTCCCTCTATTTGTCGTATAATTCCATTACAGATAAAGGAGCGGTTTATCTATCACGAAATTCAACATTACAAACTCTGGTTCTGCGGATTAATGCGATTGGAGATTTAGGGGCGTCTGCGCTTGAAAGCAATCAGAATTTAGGACACGTTGACATATTTGAGCAAAAATCTGAAAAACCAGCCTCATCTGCATTAAACGACAGCCTTTTGAAATTATGTCGTAGAAATAATAATTTAAAAGAAAATTACCTTAAAAATGTTAAGAGCATTTTATTGGAATGGATTTATTCGGAGCTGGCTATAATAATTTTACAATACAAAGATAAAGACATTGTTCCTATATATTGCGAATCAATTCATAACAGGATTATCGCACAGCTTCCCCGACCTGCGGAACAGGTAGATACTCAGTTTAACAAAGATTTGAAAACAGTCGAAGCTGGAAGTAAGACAACTGAAAAATTATTATCAAAATCATCTCCTTCCGATGATCCTTCACATGTATCTTCAAATTCCCAGACTTTTATCAATAGAATAAAAAAAATTAGGCATCAAATTCGGTGCCAGCAATTAAAAAATCCCTATGTCCAGATAAACAAGTTCAATATTTGAGGATCAGCAATTCCCCCTCTCCCCGTACTCGGGGAGAGGGAAAAATGCTTAGTGCCTGTCCTAAATACAACTTCCGGCCAGGTGTCTAAAGAGCTGTTTTAAAAAGCATATCCCGGGTGACGCTCACATTGAATAAATACCCGGGGCGTATTTGCAAAGTAGGTTTAACATTGAGATTTTTTCGTAGCAATTGATCCGCCGTTTGTGATAAACCGATCCCGACATTTTGCGCTAAAATTTGATTGACAGAAGGTGTGTTGTTACTTTCACCAGACTGTTGCGGTTGACTGAGTTGGAGCCCCGCACTGAATAGACTCATTAATAAAACGGAACCAAAAACGCGTTTATAATGATTATTAATCAAATCCTTAAAGCCGGCATACCCACTCACATCGCTTCCCGGCATGCCGGATAAACTGAGAGTTTGTCCATTAGGAAACACAATACGCTGCCAGGCGATGAGTACCCGTTGTTGGCCATAGGCAATGGCAGAGTCGTAAATACCATGAAGTTTGGCGCCTTGCGGTATTAACAGATAACGTCCTGCGACAGAATCGTAAACATTCTCACGGACTTGAGCAATGATAGGACCCGGTAAATCAGAATTAATTCCGCTAATTAAAATAGCAGGAATAATTGTGCCGGTTTTTATCTCATAAGGACCGCGCGGATTTTGGACCTCGGCGCCGAGCTGATAATTATCCACACTTTCTTCAGCGGCTTTCAAAAATGTTTTTTTTTCATTATTAGCCGGCGCATTCTGCTTTAAAGGAAGGGTAGTTACTTTTAAATCGCTTTCAGCGTTATTATCTGGAGTCCTCACGCTAATTTGATTACTGGTAATTGGCGCCTGAATAGCGCGCAGGTCCCCATCAATGCTACTAATGGGGACGGGATGCGTTAAATGCAGAGGTTGAGGCAGAACGGCAACTGGTGGCGTGGCGGCAGGAGTCGTCATTAACGGTGGATCGCTAAACCACGCAGTGTCTGTCGCGTTAGCGGTGTCCGGCAGTATTGGAGGAGGTGACGCAGGGGAGGTTGCCTGCCGGGAGCTTGCAGACCATAAATTATAAATAATGAGCATCAGTAACAACGTTATTCCGATAATTGCGATCATAAGTAAACGCTTGCGCACCATGATTATTCTCCTTTGACAATTGTCAGTCTTTGTTGACGACGCCCAACTCCGCTAATGAGAACCGCTTTAGAAAATAATTTATCAACTATAAAATAAGGCATTTTTACCCGATAATTGACAATTTCCTGAGTATTGTCATTTTGAACAAACAGCGCCGGCAAATCACCACTGGCGACAGCGGAAGATAATTGAATGTATGTATGGGCGCCGTCATCGAAGACCCTTTGCGGCGTCCACGCGGGCGCCCGGCCGGAAAGGACCAGTTTATAATTAAAATTAAGTTGACTGACATCTAGGGAAGGTAATTCGGCGACAATATTATTTGTGGCCGTTTGCGCGGTTTTTTCCTGATTATACTGTTGCCAGTTAGCTTTAATAGTTTCTGGATACCAGAAGCGTACCTCGCGAATATATTTGCCGTTTGTAGTCGCCACCATTTTAAGTAAGTAGGCTCTCCGGTCAGTAGTAATAAATAAATCCGTACTGATATGGGATTTAGTGGGTTTAATCATCACGTGAGCCTGACGCGAGTCCCCCGCACCCGAATAAACCAGCGAATAGGACCAACGCAGCGGATCTCCCGAACTGACACTGTTGACCTGCTCACCATTTTCTAAAGAAATAACTGTCAATTCAAATACGCTGGCGGTGATCACCGGCTGTGCCCCGACATCATAAGGAAATTGCACGAATTGATCGGTTTCAATAGTTTTTGCCGCACCTGATTTTTGATATTCCTGATAAGCTTTTAATAGCGCGGGATTGGATGTGGAAGTGAAACGATAAACATCGGATAGCGAGGGCGGTGGAATAGCAACAGTTTTTTCTATAATATGATTTGCGACTGCCACTTGCGAATCGGATACGGCATGATTATCCGCGCAGCTTAATAAAAATATGGGAAAAAATAATAGTAATAATAAACGCATCGTATTCTCCTTCTCAAATGTGATTTTCGGACCAGATAATTTCCGTTATATAAATTCCAAACGGATTTTCTGTCAAAAAGCGGGGATTTACCGCGCCTAATTCATAATGAAGTTGGGCAAGCCAGCGGGTTTTTTCGATTAGTTTTCCGCTTAAATCTTTTCTGCTTTCATCCCAGGTTATTTGCCAGCTGTTTTTGCTGATAGGCAGAGAATTAATAATTTGCACTGAAACGGTATATTGATGTGCGATTTTAAACGGATCATGCTGGGTAAAAAATTCATGCAAAAAGAATTTCGCCTGTTTGGCTGAAAAAGCATAGGCCTTGGTTAAAGTATTTTTTTCCGCCTCACTATCCCTCATGACGTTTCGTACATTTATAATAAACTGATTCAGTGCATAATTGACAATTCGCGAATCTCCAGTTGATACTGCGCTAACCGGTTTTATCGCGTATGACATGCCCTGATTGGTTTCCACGACAAAAGGCTGGATGGATGAGCGTAAAGCCAAACGCGTGATCAAAAAACTTTGAATGAATAACAGAACCATAGCCGAAACAAACGCGAGCTGCCAATTTCGCCTGGCTTTCGCCAGGCTCTCGTAGCGATCATTCCATTCTCTTCTGCCGGCATTTTCTAAAATATAGGGATTTTCCGGACGGCATGCACCCGGTTTTTTAAATATTTTCACGGTTACCTTGTGGTTTTGAAGGAAAAATAGGGTCGTTGTCGTGGATATACAAAGGAGTAGAAAAGGAACTGACAGGATGGGTTTGTGAAAATTGTAAAGGCATTGATGCCGGCTCTACTGTCACATTATTGCTGTGATTTTCTTTGAAAGCGTCGGCGAATAATCGCACCATTTGTTTGGGTAAATGATGGGCGGCCATCCAGAATAACAAAGCTGCGGCGCTGGTCCACGCATAGATATCAAAAGTAAGAATTTTATCAAGAGGAAGATAAGCGGCCAGCGATGAGAAAATACCAGCGCCGGCGTTAATAACTAAATACAGGCATAATAATTTAAAGCTAAAAGCGATAATAGTATCCAGAGTGCGGCGAGCAATGGTCCTTGTCGGGGCAAAACTGCCGAAAGCCAACGTAAGCCCCGACAGGCTAATAAAAAAAGTACTCACTAACAGTGTGACCGCTAAATTGATGGCAACCGCGATAAATGCACTCAGCGTAATTAAGTAGGCCGCTATAATAAGTGAGGCGCCCACGCCGAGATTGGCTGATGCTGAATTTTTTATCGGCGCTAAAATCCTGTTGGCAATAGTCAATCCCTGTTGAATAATCGAGGCTGGATCAATAACCTGATGAGTGAGTTGTAAGCCCATGGTTTGCGAAGTATCTACAATAGAGGATAGCCACGAGGCAGCATGAGTCATCAAAGTGTAAAAAAAACCAATTAGAAAAAATTCTTTTAAAAAAACAGGCATGGCTGCCGTAATGGAATGTTTTTCAAAGGCCGACCATAAACACAGCCAGACCGTACCAATTATAGAGAAACTATAAAAAATCCAGGAACCCCAACTCAGAAATTGACTGAAATAACCTGAAAAAATACCCACGTATTGATTAATGAGACTGGTAATAATATCTGAATAATTGGATGGATTAATCATACTCACCTTTTTTATTGATATTCAGGTTTTGCAAGTGGATGGACATTCAACGCACCGGTAGTGACTATATCGCCATTGGCAATAGTTTCGTTGAGATCCGCGACGGCGCTGGCCTCTTTTTGTATTTGTTGTGCATAATAGACAATCTGCGCGTTAGCCTGCGCCATCACAGTCTGGCGCACTAATTGCAATTGAGAAATTTGTTCGGAAGCCAGTTGTACTACCATTTGCATGGCCTGTGTTTGTCCGACAATATTCTCGGTAAATCCCTGGAGCTTTTGCAGTCGTGAACTTTCGTTGGTAAAGTTGTTAGCGCTCTGTTTCATGGTTTGTAAAATATTATTTAAAGTATCCAGCGAACCACGTGTTATTTTTTGATACTGCTGATTGAAATTCGAGGAACTGGAATACCCCGGAAATAAGGCAGCGAATTCTGAAGCTTCATTTTGTGCAGCATATGACAGGCCGCTGGCCTGTTCCATTGTTTTACCTAACTTGTTAATAAGGTTTACCGTATCGCTCCATAAATACTTTCCCGAGGAAAGTAATTTCAGGGCATTATCCAGATCAGTAATTTGTTTGTCGAGATCGGAAATTTCATTTTCGAAAAAAGTAAACGTTTGCAGAATATCCGCATCGACTGTTGGATCGTAAACGACTTCGAAAACACCCTCTGCATGAGCAGATAGAACGAACAGATTCAAAATGATTAACAGGAATATTAAGCGGAGCATGATTTTTCTCCACTTATAAAAAAACGCTCGCGCCAGTAGTCTGCCCACTCTGAATAGTCGCGATATTTAAGCCAATGGTAAACCCATTCCTTTCCAAATTTTTTCTGGAATTGAATTAATTTGAGTCCTTCGGGCTGAGATAAACCAATAAAAGCCAGCGCTAACGATTTTATGGACGTAAGCCCTAAATCTATTAATCGTTTCCCTTCCTGTGTCACGACATAATAGTGACGTTTTGGTATTGCAATTTGAGTAATTAGTTCAATTTGCCGCTCATTTAAGCCCATTTTAACGTAGAGAGATTTTGCTTCTGTATCGGCATTGGGATTTGGAAGAAAAATCCTGGTTGGACATGACTCTAAAAGAACGGCAGTGGCCGCAGTCAGGGTTTTCTCGCCAGGATCATACAAATCACTGAGAGATTGTGTTGCAAAAATAATCCGCGCATTTTTTTTCCGTAAGGTTTTAAGCCAATCTTTAAGTTTATCTGCAAATAATGGTTGCGAAATATATAACCATGCTTCTTCAAGAACGATCAAAGTGGGACGCAAACTTTGGTCGCAGACCGTTAATCGCGCTTCGATTTGATCAAAAATATAAAACAATATGGGTAGGTAGATTTCCGGCTTTTGCTCCAGCAGCCAGCCCATTTCAATGGTTTGTAAATAGCCGGTCTTGAAGGAATCTTCGTTGTGGTCCAGCAGGGGAAAGGGGCCTTCGAGGGTATAATACTGAAGTGCATCCCGAACGGCGGCATCCTGAATTTGCGAACGTAACACGGTCAGACTGCGATTCTGCTCATGCGCAGGATCAGCCAGCGTGGTCACAGCCGTATAAATAGCAGAGCGCATCCGTGGAGTCAGCGGCCCGGATTGCAAAAAAACCAGATTCTCAATAAATTGACTGGCGCGCATTTTCGCGCTTTCGCTGTTTAAATCCATCAAGGGACAAAAACCCGGAGAGCCGCGTTCACCAGGATTATAATGATGACCATTCAGTGCGGCAGTGAGAGCGAGATGAGAGAAATCTTTGTCAAAAACAAAAATTTGTGCATTGGGATAGCGGAGAAATTGTGCGATTAAAAACCCTAAATAAGTGGATTTACCCGAACCCGTGGGTCCTAAAATAATCTGATGGCCTACACCGCCGGCGTCTAAATGAAAACGAAATGGGGTTTTTCCGGTGGTGGCCGCATAAAAAACCGGTGGAGATTGGGCTGGTAATAAAGAATATGGGCTGGTAAAACGTGAACCTGTCCAGATGCTTTGCAGCGGTAAAATGTGCGCCAGGTTTAGCGAATGTAAAAATAAACGCCGGGCGTTGCAGCTGCCGTGACCCGGAACTGTTCCAAGCCATGCCTCCACGGCATTCAGATTTTCGGCATGACAACTAAACCCATTTTGTTCAAGGTATTCGCGTAAAGATTTTTTAGCCTTGTTTAAAAGCGATAGTTCAGTGTGAATTAGAATGATCACGCTCGTCCAGTAACCAAACCGCACGCTGTGATTGCTATTCATGGTTAATGCAGTGGAGATTTCCTGACTCATTTGCTGTGCGTCTGAATTTGTTTTGCCACTGGACTTGCCGGAGATCGCTTCCTTGAGAATACCTCCAAATCCTTTAACTTTATTATTCCAGTTTTTTTGGCAACGTTTCATTTCACGCTCAGCAGTAGCATCCCCCAAAGGAATGAAACGGTTTGACCATCGATACGTTAACGGATATGCGCACATTTCATCGAGCAATCCAGGCGTGGTAGAGGCATTTAAGTAACCGGTGATAGTGAGGGCATAAATATATTGGTCATTAATACGCGGTACATAGCCGGTGACCAGAGGACGGCGGCCCAAAACCACATCCAGATAACAACCATCCGGAGGCGGTGTCACCGGCAATAATTCTCCGGTCAGGCAGGTATTAAGATAAGACAATAATTCAGCATTATTTAAGGGTGCAAGAACCAATTCACCACGAACTACTCCCAGGCTCCGTTCCACAGCTTCTTTGAACTGATTCAATAAAGTAGTCAATGAAGCCGGGGTGTTTTCAGCGGATTCTTCCATAAACCAATGTTGAGCACTTTTAACCAATGCCAGTGGAAATTTCCAGACAAAAGTTAAAAACTGACGATTTTCATAATGTTCACCGGCTGCCTCATAGTGTTGCCGCCGTTCTTCATCAATGAGAGCAGCCACTGAATTTGGAAAAGCTCCGCAAGCCGGATAAGTGATGCTGGGAATTCTTAGGGTGTCGAGATGCATCATCCAGCCATCATCCAGAAAATTTAACAGGCGATTGAAATGATGCGTCAGCGTGTCCAGTTCTGCATTTCCTGCGGAATGAATATCAGGACCGCGAAATTGAAATGTCTGCAAAAAAGCACCATCTTTATTCATGATGATACCTTCATCAACAAAATGAGCATAATTAAGTAAATCGGCTAATGCTGGATCGGCGTTGAGACGCGGCTTTTTTTTCATAAAAGCCCCTTGCCGTCATTAAAAACTTTAGCGAGGATGCAGGGTTGTGCACCATAATACCCGCTGTAACGAATGAATCTTTTGTATAAAATGAACAGCTGCGGGTCGGTGCGCGTAAGGAGCAAACCAATGAGGTATCCCGAAGCAAACACTAATGCAGCGGTGAGGTCCATCAGCAGTGAAAAATGTCCCGAAGCAGCAATCGGCGCACACAATGCAATTAATAAAAAAAATACCGATCGGTCAATTCCAAGAATAAGAATGGGTCGATTGAACGATTTAAAATATGGAATAGAAGCGCCACGCTGAATCATAAATGACTCCTTAAAATACCGCACCGGCGGCAAACATGTGATTTAAAAATGAAACCGCAGCGAAAGCGATGCTGAGCCATAACACAATATTAATAATTTTCTTAAATCCCTCCCCCCATTCTCCAAATGCCAGCATGACGCAAGTCACTGCGACCATGATAATCGACATGGAAGTCAGCACCGGTCCACTGATAGATTTTTGCAGCATATCCAAAGTGGATTCAAATGGGAGGCTTTCACCACTCGTAGTAGCGGCTGTGGCATTTGAGAAAAATCCGCCAAGCACGTTCCCAAGGATTATGCCCAGAGAATTACTGATTTTAGGCCAATGTTTCCAATAAAAATTGTTCATGTTCCCTCCCTTTAAGAGCAATTATTTTTTCAACGAATCCTTTTTGATGACCTCGCCGAACGACGGCGACGACTATATCAATAGTCTGCTGAAGCAGTGCCCACGGTGGATGCAATAATCCCGCTTCCATGGTTAAATCAGCGAGGCGCTGAATAGCCGCTTCGGCGCTATTCGCATGCAGAGTACAAATTCCTCCTGGACAGCCCGTGTTCCAGGCCTTTAAGAGTTCAAGCGCCTCAGCCCCCCGCACTTCACCGATAAGAATGCGATCGGGCCGCATGCGCATTGCAGCATGAAGCAAATCACGCATGCTCGTGGAAGCCGAGGTTAACATGGCAACGCTATTATGGGCGTGGCATTCTAATTCCGGCACATCTTCCAAAATAATAAAGCGTTGCCTGGGATCAATTTTTACGGCTTCATGAATTAAAGCATTGGTCAGAGTCGTTTTGCCCGACCCCGGACCTCCACAAACCAGAATATTTTTTTTGGCATGAATTAACTGCCGTAAAATCTCCGTCTGGGAATTGGTGAGACGTTTTGCCTTCACGTAATCATCGAGTATCAGAATTTTTTCGCTACGTTTGCGAATCGTAAAGCAGGGAGCAAAGACTACGGGCGGAATAACGCCAGTGAAACGTTGACCCTGAAGGGCGTAAAAATAAGGTAATTCTGTTTCTAAACGTGGAAAATGTGCTGAGACCACAAGACCCTTGATTCCGGCTACACTGTTCACAATTGAAAAAGATTGCGACGGCTTTAAATCACCCGCTTTTATTTGTCCCTGACGTGAAGAGTCTATCCATAGTTCTCCATTAGTATTTACCATGATTTCGTGAGTATCTTTGTCTTCTAAAAAATTAATAATTTTATCACCCAGATCATGGCAAAGTTTTTTGCATAAACGTTCGTGGGTTTCAGTAAAAGCTAACATTAAAAACTCCTGAATACGAAAAGTATTTGTATTTTGCTGAAGAGTATAAAAGTGAGCAATACAGTAGTTATGTCCAGTAAAAAAGGGGAGTTAACCGTGTAATAATTTGTTGATGTTGGACAGGACCCCAGTAGCGGGAGTCCCAGGAATGGGGATCGTGAGTGCCTATTAACCAGTATTCATTTTTTGAAAAATAAGTTCCGCGTGGAAAAGACTTTAAATTCCTGCCCAGACGGTCGTGATGCATAGTAGCGTAAAAATAGATTTTATTATTAACGGAAATATATTTGTCAGCCAATCGAACGTGATCTCCTGGAATGGCGATAACCTGTTTTATCATGGGCGTGGCGCCGTCGCATTCAAAACCGGATTTTAAATAATGATTTTGCAATCCGGTTTTTGTATAGCGGCGTTGCAAACAAAAAGCGACAATATCTCCACGATTAATTTTCGCATTACTTTTAATATAAAATCCCAAAGGCATACTGCTTGAGGTGTTGATCATAACCCCAAGATATTGACTGGCAGAAAAAATAAAAAACAGGATTCCAGGAACAATTATTTTAGTTACCATGTACCAGAATGACAGGAGTGACAAAAATTAATAGTTGTTTACGCTCGGACGTATGTTTGCGGTAGCGGAAGAGAGCTCCTAAATAAGGAATTTTACTCAAAAACGGAAGCCCTTTATGTTGATCGGACTTGTTTTCCTGCAGGACCCCTCCGAGTACCAGAGTGTCATGATTTTTCATGTAAACCTGGGTTTTTAGTTGCTGGGTGTTGATGGCGGGCACACCGTTTATCGTTAAATCGCTGACTTCATCCTGATTAATTATTAAATGCAGCAAAACAGATTTTGACGATTGAATTTCCGGCGTGACCTGCAGACGCAAAACCGCTTTTTTAAAAGCTATGCTGGTTCCGCCTCCTTCAGTAGTCTGCTGGTAGGGGACTTCCTGACCTGCTTCGATAATAGCAGTCTGTTTATCTAAGGTGACAATCTGTGGATCGGAAATCAATTGTGCATGGCCGGATTGTTCCAGTGCAGTCAGCGTTGCTTCTAATAAAATTCCCTGACTGAACGCAGCAATGGGAAATGTTAAATGACCTGAATCAGCATCGGTAGCCGGCAAGTTCATGCGAAATCCTCCTGCGGATTTTAAAGTGCCGGAAGAGGTCGTTCCAGAGGCGCTGTTGAAACTGATTCCCAATTCGTGTGTGTAACTCTGATCAATATTGACAACATGAGCTTTTATTAAAATTTGCCTCTGCGTTATAAAGGTTTTAGAACCGGTAACCGGAGTTGGGTGATGCTCAACCAGCAATCTGGAAGATAAACCGGAAACAAATTTTTCTGCAAAGGCATCGTTAACCTCATTAAAGCATAATAAGAAAAACCACAATAAAATATTAAACAGCAGCATAGTATGCCGCCAAAGAAGCCTGTAAATGGACGCCGGTTTTAGTTGTCGATAATTCAATTTTCTGAATTTCCAAAAGCCAGAATTGATGCATCAGTAGTTGTAGAAAATTAAGAACTGCGAATTCCGCGCCGTTCATATCAATATTTAATATTCGTTGTTCCAGACCCGCAACACTCTGGAATTTTTGTGGTTTCAGGGCGAGAATTTGTAAATGATTAACTTTAGCCAGGAATGCGATTTGCTTATACAATGCCGCAGGTGTTAATAAACGATGCAATCCTCGCAAACGCGACTGAAATGGATTTTGTAACTGGCGAATATCTCTTTGCAATCGTTGATTATGCGCCACTGTTAAACGCCGTTGTAGCCAGCGCTGGTTCAAAATTTTTTGCTGCTGTTTTAATTTCTGAACTTGCGCATAAGGATGGACGATAAAAATCAAAGTATTACCGGTCATTAAAAATAAACAAATAGCGAGAAATATGGCGATTTTATAATTTCGATGCCAGCGAGTAAAATTACCGGTCATGTATGGGATACCTCTGTCCGTTCCGTATGAATGACAAAATGAATAAGTCCCTGTTTATCGTCGCTGTCAATAGTTTCCAGATTGACTTGTGAAAATAAATGACTTTTTTCCAGATTCTCCACGAATAATCCGATATTTTCGGAATGATCCGCAACTCCCTGCAGATGTAGGGACGATTCGATCCATAAGAGATTATTTAACTGAATATCTTTAGGTAAACCTTGTTGTAAAAAAGAAAATTCCCGCCAGAATTGTTGCTGATAAAATTCAACAGTTTGAATGAGTTTTATTTGTTGAGTGGTAATTTGATAATTTTGTGTCAATTTTTTATCATCGTCGCCAATTTGCAGAGAATCGATCTCGTGAGCTAACATCTGATTGTGCAATTGATAGCGGGTTGTTAAGGAATTTAAATAATAATGAATAGTTATCGTCATGATGAAGATAAAGACTGCGGAAAATAATAAAAGTAAACCATACTGATACAATCCCCGGCGTACCTGCGCTTCACGCCAGGGCAATAAATTAATAGCCATGGATGGCAAGTCCCAAACTGCAAAATTCGTGGGGCATCACAGGAGAATCTATTTGCCATATCGCCGGATTCAGAGCGGCAGAATTTATGATTAACGGATCTTCCGGTAAAGGCGAATTTTCATTGAGAAATACAATGTTTTCAAGCCTATATTGAGGAAAAAGACCGTGAAAAAATTGCAGTAACGGTGTCAAAATTCCTGTAAGGGATTGAAGCGTTGTATGCGCGGTTCTCTTGACGTAAATTAACCGGCCGTCCTGAGCCACTATAAATAATAGTTCCGTAGACTTTAACCAGATAAGAGCCTGAGGCTGCCCATGTTCATAACCTTCAAAAGTGCAGCCGAGCCGCGCCAGAGCCAGAATATCGATATCAACCGCGCGCACACGCAAACCTGCTTCCCGGCAGAGTCTAAACCAGGGAAGAATATTCCCTTTAGCCGCTGCAACGGCGCGAAAGCAATTTTGACGGCTGATATTCGCCGGAAACGGACACGGTTCAAAATCCATGAGCCATTCGCCGGCAGGCTTCCCAAACAATGCGGGCGATTGTTGTTGTAAAAAGAGATAAATTTCCGGCGGGGATAGTGAAGGGTCGAGATGAATTTCCTTCATCAGCACCTGGCTGTAAGGAACGCTCAGGATAACATTACGAATTGCTTTGCCAATTGCGCGCCGCGCTTCTTGCAGGACGCCCGGCATTTTGTCCGCCGTCACTGGCAGGGAAAGAGTTTCTATTAATCGCCAGCCATTTTTTAATTTTGCCACAATGGCAAATTGTAATGTTTTTTCGGCTATTTCCAGCCCAACCCGATATTTCTTCATCCTTCAATTTTAAACGGAAACTTCCAGCCCTCAATACCGGGTTTTCAGCAATTTCCGCTGAGTACAGCGAAAATTGCTTCCTATTTATATCCTGCGCTCGGCGGAGCCGATGCTTGGAATGAAGGGGGAGGAGCGAAGCTCTCTCCCCCTTGCGATCCCCCATCGGGCAGAGAATATTTTAAGTAAATTTAATTAAAAAATAAAAGGGTCCTAAGCATGATCTCGATGTGACTGAAGCGCCGTCGGCAGCTTTCTACCATGTTTCGGAATGAGTTCAACCTTAAAGCTAAAGCCATCTCGATCGATCAAGTCCTGTAAGGCTAAACGAATAAACTGTTCCTTAGAATATCCCAGACGTTTTGCATAATCCGCTGCTAATTTAGGGCTGATTGTTTTGCGATCATGTTCAATATCGCAAAGATGTTGCTTAGTTATTTTTAATCGATTAGCAAAACTAACTTGTGATAATTCCTCAGATTGACGAATAGCCCACAGCAACTTACCTAAAGTGAGTTTGGCGCCTGTTAATTTTTCGATTTTTTCCAATGTGTTTTTAGTGATTTCACTTTTAATATTCATGTTTGTTTACCTCGATGACTTCTATACAACAAATCTCTTTTTTCATCACATAAATAGCGCGATAGGCTCGTGTCAACCGTATAGATCGTTGGCCAGCAATTCCCGCTGAGTACAGCGGGAATTGCTTCCTGTTTATATCCTGCGCTCGGCGGAGCCGATGCTCGGAATGAGGGGGAGACGCTCCGCTCTCTCCCCCTTGCGATCCCCCATCGGGCAGAGAATTTTCTGCGAAAATTATTTTTCTTTATGAAAAATTAATAATATATTTCATCTACTTAAATCCGTTTTATCCCTAGCGGGAATTGCTGATCGTTGGCCCAGCCGATTTCCTTTAAGGGGTTCATCATGGTATCCAGGAATTTTTCTCACCTCTCCTAATCCATAATGCCCCACTGCATCAATCCAAGCCTGTAATTGAATAACCACATGCAAAGGTAGTTTTCTTTAAGCTTTTTTCTACTTTGAGGGATAATTGAACATCAACAATAGTATTCATTGTTTAATTGTACACTAACCTAGTGTATTTGTCAAATTAAGTTCAGTCGCAAGATGTCGTTAATCACTTAATTGATAGTTTCGATTCGAGGTTTGCCCTCTGAAAGTTGACTGAAGTCGAAAATTTAGAGATAATCGAGATACAGATTTTTTGATTAATATAGGTTAGGAGGTGTTATATGAAAGGATTAATACCAGAAACTGCCAATTTAGATCAGAAAGAAAAACCCTATTTTATCAGCAACGAGCCATTCCAATTACCGCCCGCACTCCCGGATGTTACCAGCGACGCCAAAAAGCGCAAGCAAGCAGAAGCTTTAATGGAACCCGTCAAGGGAAACATAGAAATTCCTCCCAGCATGACTGATCTTGCTATTAAAAAGATGATTTTCGCTGAGCCCGTTTTCACGGCGGCTGGCAATACCTACGAGCATGAATCCATTGCGGAATGGTTAGAAACAAAAAACATTGATCCTTTAGATCACACAAAACTGGAAAATAAGAATCTGTACCCTAATAAAGATAAACTGAGGGACGTCAATGAATTCTTAGACAAATACCCAGCGCTGCGCGATTCTGCGGAATTATATCTACCGCGCAGCAGAGTGAAGAAAATGCTCGCTGCCTGTAAAGAAAGTAAAGAAGTCAAATCGCAAACGATTAAGCACTTCGGTGAGCTTGACCCACGGTTGCTGAGTTGGACGTTTGATTTTCGCGAAGAAAAATATATCGCTTGGCGTGGCAAAACCATGCTGCATTTAGCTTGCGAGCAAGGCACGCCGGCAGCGGTGATGCAATTACTGAACATGGCAGGAAAGCGAGAAGAAGGCTTGCCGTTATTGTTGTTGCTGAAAAAAGACAACGCGGGCAAACTACCCATTCACTATGCCATGCAACCCGATCGCGACCCGCGCATGATGCGTTTATTAGCCGCACAAATGGGTAAACATCTCGCGGACGTTAAACCCATAGTTTGGCCTAAGCAGGGGGGTCAGGAACTTCGGCAAATCTCTGCCTTGCATTTAGCCGCGATGAATAATGCTATCGATGTAATCAATATTCTGCTGGAAAAAAAAGCTGATTTAACCATCAAAGATGGTTTTGGGCATACGGCTTTACACATGGCAGTGGCTTGTGATGCCGGAGCAGCGATTGAAGTGCTGATGACCGCAGGCGCGTCCGAGAAAATAGAAAATGATGCGGGCCAAACACCGTCAGCGTTAGGCATTGCCTGTCGAAAAACCGATGCCGTCACCGCATTGCTCGACACCATCGCCAGGCTCAAAAAATCCAGGCAAGGATTATTAGAGGATATTTTACTGAAGGTGCAACAAGCAATGGAGCCAATGCAGGCATTGTTACAAGAGCATCCGGACCCAATGAAGGAATTGCTGGAAGAACACTGGCGACTGTCGTTGGTATCTGCGCTAGGCAGGTATCAACCAGCTTTTGGCTATTGCCGGCAATTAGAACAATTGTGCAGCGTGTCTCAGCAAAAAACTGTATGGGAAATGGAAATGATATCGACGGACATGCCGCTGACACCTCAGGCTTTGCGTCAGTTAGTAATTGATCAATTGCCTTCGCATCCTCAAGCACACCAAGCGAGGTTGTTTTTATCAGAGACCAAAGGACATCCGTTAGAAAATGTAAATCGCCTGTATAAACATGGCGACGGTTTCATCAAGGCATTAGCTATGTTTCCTAATGGCAATAAGATAGCGAGTGGTTCCACGGATGGCTCGATTAAAATTTGGGATATTACGCAAGGAGTTTGCATTCTCTCACTTGACAATAAATCCGTAGGTAGGGTGAATGCATTAGTAACACTTCCCGATGGCCGTTTCATTAGCGGTTCGTCGGATAACACTATCAAAATTTGGAATGCTGAGGGAAAACATATCGCTACATTGCCCGCAGAAGATACTGAAGCTAGCGCGTTAGCATTGTTAAACAATGGTTTCTTAGCCAGTAGCTTTGGGAATAGCGGCTTAATTAAGATTTGGGATATTGAATTAGGTACATGCGTTAAGACGTTGATCGGACATACAAAGAGAGTGACAAGTTTGCTTACGTTGCCTGATAATCGCTTAGTCAGTGGTTCTATGGACAAGACTATCAAAGTATGGAATGTCTCCCGAGATTTTTGTACAACTTTGGACCAAAAAAATGAAGTTGTATCATTGGCAATATTGCCTAAAGATCGAATAGCCGGTGGTGGTTGGAGGGGAACTGTTAAAATTTGGGATCTAAAACAAAATAAATGTATTGCCACGCTTCCTCCTACAACTCGTGGTTTCCTTCATGCGTTAGCAGTATTGCCAGGTTATTTAATGAGTGTTTTTGAGGGGAAGGGAATTAAGATTTGGGATATTGAAGAGTACCAATGCATTTTTACCTCAACATTAGATTCTTGTGCTTATTCATTAGTACCGTTAGCTGACAGCTTAGGCGTTGTTATGGGACAAGAGTCTGGTTCTGTCAGAATCTTGTTTATCGGCAAGCCGTTACTTTTAGACCTGAGCTTTAAATTATTTGCAGAATTGGATACTGATGAACAATCGCTGCACGTGCGGACCGCCGTTCCCCACAAGGCCGAGCTTAAAGGCATGGCCAAGGCTTTGGAGACCTTGTGTCCGGAAGAAAAGTTGACGATTACCATTACCGCTAAAGACTTACATATTACTCATGTGTTGAATCCGACGTTGCTCGCCGATTTGAAAAAACTTTGCCAGGTTTTTGGTGCATCGAAGCCTATGCAGAGGCCTTATAGAGATCTACAATCATCGCTGGAAATTAAACGGCATGCGGAAAATCCTGTAGCCCTGTTTTACCATGGATCGAATAAAGATCTAAATTTGCAGCAGGATGCCGAAGAAGAAAAATCGACCAACAATTCAGCGTCTGGCGGTCTATTTTCTCATACCACATCTTCATCTTCGTCCAATTCTTCATCCAGCAGTACGGCCGCCAGCAGTTCACTCACACATCTTGGCTTGACGTAAAAAGTGGACGGGGGATCTCGCCGCTTGGCGAGATCTGCTGTATAATATGCTTTTAAGTCAAGATTAGAGAATGAAGAATTTACTATCCGCTATCTGTCGAGCTATTGCCCGTTATTTCCTCGTGATTATAGGAACAATCGGTTTGCTGGCGGCCGGTCTTATTAGCTTTGGCGTTTTTATTGAAATGCAGCTTCCAGACGTGAGTGTTTTAAAAGACTTTCACATGCAGGTCCCCTTGCGCATATATTCACGCGAAGGTCAATTGATCGCTGAATATGGTGCAAGCCGTCGCGTCCCCGTAACCCTCGATCAGGTTCCCAGGCCGCTGATTCAGGCAATTTTAGCCACTGAAGATCAACGTTTTTACTCACATCCGGGCGTGGACTTTATAGGTTTGTTCAGAGCGTTCAAGGTATTGTTAGGCACCGGGCAAAAAAGTCAGGGGGCCAGCACCATTACCATGCAGGTTGCACGCAATTTTTTTCTGAGTCATAAAAAAACTTATATTCGTAAAATCAGAGAAATATTTCTGGCGCTTAAAATTGAACGTACATTTAGTAAAGATAAAATACTCGAACTGTATCTGAACAGAGTTTATTTTGGTAATCATGCTTATGGCGTCGCCGCGGCAGCAAATGTTTATTATGGCAAAACCCTGAACCAGCTAACCTTAGCGGAAATGGCGATGATAGCGGGATTACCTCAGGCCCCTTCAAAAAATAATCCTATCGCCCGGCCAGAGGCGGCGACAGAGCGGCGTAATCACGTGTTGTTACGCATGCTGGGGGTGGGGGAGATCACGAACACTCAATACCAGCAGGCTGTCCATGAAGTCGATAAGGCCAGTTATCATGGTCCCCTAGTGGTAGTAAATGCACCTTACGTAGGAGAAATGGTACGCCAATATATGGTCCAGCAGTACGGAGAAGGTGTCTATGACCATGGCTACAGCGTTTACACGACACTCTCCGGCGATTTACAGAATGCAGCGGATAAGGACCTCGAAGAAGGCCTGGTGAATTATAGTGAACGTCACGGTTATCACCTTGCCACAGAGACATTGGATCAAAGTCAGCCCTCCTGGAAAATTCTCTGGCTGCAAAAATTGAGTCAGCTATCGCTAACCAATAACCTGCTGCAGCCGGCCGCGGTTACCAGGGTAAATAGCCAGAGTATCCAGGCATTACTGGCGGACGGCAGAACTATTTTGATTCCCTGGAAGGGGCTTTCCTGGGCTGCTCCGGCATTGGATAATGGCGCCAGAGGAGTCTTGCCACAGCAGGCGGATGGACTTGCTAAAACTGGCGATATCATCTGGGTGAAGCAGGACGCAGACAGCTGGCGGCTGGAGACGCTGCCTCAAATTCAGGGAGCCTTAATTTCTCTCAACCCGCAAAATGGCGCCGTATTAGCCTTGGTGGGCGGATTCGATTTTAGTCTGAGTGAATTTAATCGCGTTACCCAGGCGCAACGACAGCCGGGGTCGGTGTTTAAGCCATTTATATATTCGGCGGCTCTAAACAATGGTTTTACTCTGGCCAGCACTATCAATGACGCACCCGTGGTGATGAGTGACACCGGGGAAGATAAAATCTGGCGCCCCCGCAACGACAGCCGCCAATTTTCCGGCATGACCCGTTTACGTGTGGGTCTGGTGCGTTCTCTGAATGTGGTATCGATTCGATTGCTGCAAGGTGTCGGCATTCCGTCAACTATCAATTTTATGCAGCGCTTTGGTTTTAATGCTGACCAGTTACCGAAAACATTATCACTGGCGCTGGGAACGGGGCTTACTTCGCCGATGGGTGTAGCCACCGGCTACAGCGTTTTCGCCAACGGCGGTTATCTGATCACACCCTATTACATCGATCATATTGTCGAAAGAGATCATCAAATTGCATTTCAGGCTAATCCGGCACAGGCTTGTGCACCCTGTATTACCAACCCTCAGGCCGCGCAATCCCAGACTCATCTCGCGCCACAGGCGATTGATCCGCAGAACGCTTATCTGATCACTCAGGCTCTGCAGGACGCCATTGTAAACGGTACCGGTCAGGCCGCAAAAGCATTACAACGGCCGGATATCGCCGGTAAAACCGGTACCACCAACAACAAAATTGATGCCTGGTTTTCGGGTTTTAACAGTCAGGTGTTAACCACGGTATGGATAGGCTACGATGATTTAACTCCAACACATGAGTACGGTGGGGAAGTGGCGTTAGCGATATGGATTGAATTTATGCGTACGGCATTGGCAGGAATGCCGCAGAGCACCATGCCACAGCCTCCTGGCATTGTTACCGCGCGTATTGACCCCGACACCGGGTTGCTGGCAAGTGCACTTCAACAAAACGCCATTTTTGAAATATTCCGCGAAGGTTCCGAACCTCACACCCAGGCGCCGGAGCCGGCCGCCGGGTCATCCTCCGAAACCGGCAGCACGTCCGACCAGGGTAATATTTTTTGACAGCATTCATCCAGCAATTCTCGCTGAATACAGCGATAATTGCTTCCTATTTATATCCTGCGCTCGGCGGAGCCGATGCTCGGAATGAAGGGGGAGGAGCGAAGCTCTCTCCCCCTTGCGAACCCCCATTGGGCAGAGGGTTTTCTACGAAAACTTTTTGCTTCGATGAGTAGTTTATTTTTATTATTCAATCAGTTATAATTCTCTGAGAATTGCTGATACTTCGCGGCATTAAACAAAATCCCGTTACGTGTCATTCCAGCGAAAGCTGGAATCCATGGGCTGCACGGGAAGAGTGGATTCCAGCTTTCGCTGGAATGACACGTAGAAGCATTCATCAAAAAATCTGGCTTTTAATGCATGCTATCGCAATGGCGCCGATTGAATAAGTTTGTAGAAAGTCAGTGACTTTATGTTATTTCTCCCAATTTTTTGCATAAAATATAGCAAAAAATAAGTTGCCTTGCAATAGTGACGCTCTGTATTCAGTGGGAATTACTGACCGGTTGGACGATGAGGCGGCCTTTACAGTCGCGTGTACTCCACACGCCGTCGGCGACGCCGTTGCCGGTTAATTGCTGGAGATGGATGAACATGCGGGTATACCATGAGCGATCAGGGTCTAATTGTCTGGAAATCACCGCGTCAATTTTCGTAAAAAAGAGTTCATTTTCCTGCTGGGTTTGGATATTCCGGTATTTAACCAGCATTCCATTTTGAGCTTTAGCTCCTTCCTGTTCCATTTTTTGAATGGGCGCTTCGTAAATATCAGGTGAAAATCGCTGACAAAATTCGGCTGGAACGTTGGGCCGTGACGAAATCGCCGAAATGAAAGTTACTTTCCAGACGGAATTCTCAGAGAGTGCGGCTGTTGAGAATAACCCTAAAAAAATCGCGCTAAATAATCCTATCATTCTTATTCGCATAGCAATTCACCTCTATTTTATACGAATATATTAACTTTTATGATATTAAATTGTCAATTTTATGACATTTTATGACAATGGCACGGATTGAACAAGTTCGTAAACCAGGCTGGCGGTGCTTTGCTGACGGATCACTGTCCAGCCGGCAGGCAATGTCAGGGTCAGATTTTTTTCCATTTCCAGATAAATTAATCCGCCGGGTTTTAGTGATTTTGAAGATATCAGCCAGTCAAGGGTTGCCGGTAATAAATTTTGATGAAATGGCGGATCTAAAAAAATAATATCGAAGGGTGGGTTCGGTAAAGAGGGGAGACGCCGGGGAGCCTGGCCGCGGATAATGGCGAATTGATTCGATGTCATCGCTAATTTCCCGGCATTAACGCGTATTTCGGCAAGCGCTTGCGGATGACTATCAACAAAGCAACTGAATCGGGCGCCCCGCGATAATGCTTCAAAACCCAAAACGCCGCTGCCGGCAAATAAATCCAGACAGGTTGCGTCCTTGATAAAGGGCATTAACCAGTTAAATAAGGTTTCTCTTATTCGGTCCTGCGTGGGCCGCAGTCCTGGAATATCCGGAAAATAAATTCGCCGGCTCCGCCACTCGCCGCCAATTATTCGCACCGATGGCATTTAGGCTCTTACGAGCCGACGGTGACGGTGAGTAATTGATCGGGCTTTACCGCCGCCTGAAACGCCTGCCTGACCTCTGCGGCGGTTACCGCATTCACTTTGTCCTGATACGTGTCCAGGTAATCCAGGGGGCGCTCATTAATAGCCATCTGTATTAAAACACTGGTTATTTGGCTATTCGTGGCCAAAGTCAAAGGAAAATGATTAATGATATATTGCTTCGTTAATTGTAATTTTTCCGGCTCCGGTCCCTGAGTGACAAATTTCTGCAGTACCTCCTGGGTGATCTTCAGCGCCGTGTTTTTTTTGTCTGTACGGGTTTGTAGTGCAATCATAAAGGGTCCGCGGTAAGACATGAGAGCAAATCCACTGGATGCTCCATAAGCCAATCCGTTCTGATTTCGCACATGCTCAAAGAGCTCGGAGGCCATAGGTAATTGTCCTAACAGGTAATTACCCACCGTTAAGGGGAAATAATCGCCATTTTGGCGGTCGATGCCGACCTGGCCGGTGATTATGCTGGTTTGCTGGGAAGGAAATTTCAGAGCATAAAGCGCGGGGGTGGTTGAATTTTTTGCCTGAGCCAACGTGGGGGCGGGGTTACCTTTGGGAAGCGCTTCCATTAATTGAGCGGCGATTTTCTCTGCGATGGATCGCTGCAGGTTCCCCACCAAAATAATTTTGGCATTATGACTGTTGAAAAAACGCTGATAAAATTCCTGCACCTGCGAGCGGGTAATTGCCGTGATGGTGGATGATTTTCCCAGAATAGCATGCCCATAAGGGTGATTCGGGTAAAGATTACTAAAAAAAGCATCCTTAGCCACTTCATAAGGATCCTGTTGCTCCTGACGGATAGCCGCCAGCGTCTGCTGTTTTAAGCGGGACAGGGCAGCGTCGGGAAAATTCGCCTGACTGATGATTTCATTAAACGTTTTTAATGCCGGCGTTAAATATTGAGAATCACTTAAGCTCCGCAAACCCAATATAGTGACGTCGCGGTCGGTGTCACACTCGTATTGAGCGCCGGTCAGCTCAAGCGCGTCAGCAATCTGATCGGCATTATGAGCTTTCGTGCCTTCGTTCAATGCCGCTGCGGTCAGGCTGGCGATTCCCCATTGATCCTGATCCTGATCGTAAGCGGAACCTGCGGTGAAAATTACCCGGACGTCCACCATGGGCAAATCCGGGGCCTGGACAAAATACACCGGCGTGCCTTGCGGAGTTTGCCAATGCTGAATGTTTTGAGCCGTGGCGGTCAGGCAAATCAAACAGCATAATGATCCGGAGATTTTAATGAATAGCTGACGAAGCATGGGCTTCTCCTTCGGAAACGGTCGCGCCAGATTTTAAAATGGGTTCGAGGATGGCAATGGTGAGATTATCAGGAATTAAATAACGTTTAGCCACCGACTGAATTTGTTGCGCGCTGACTTTCCCGATCCCGGAGATAAATTCATTTTCTTTACGCCAGGACAATCCGGTGACTTCCGGAATGGCCAGATTCATCGCCTGAGACGTGCGGGAATCCTGATCGTAAATATGCTGTGCTATCAATAACGCTTTTGTGCGCGCCAGTTCTTCCTCTTTAACCGGATTGTTTTGCAGATTGAACACTTCCTGCTGCAACACCCGCTGCAAATCTTCGCTGGACGTATTTTTCGCGGGAGTGGCGGAAATAGTCAATAAATTGTCGTGTAAATTATAGATGTCATAACCGGCATCGGCGATAACAGCCATTTGCCGGCCGCGCACTAAATGATGCTGCAGGCGTGAACTGTCGCCACTGCCTAACAGCCCTGCTAAAACTATTAAAGCATAAGGATCCGAGGGGTCAGTTACGGTGGTTAAAGAGGGCGTATTATAGGCGAGAACCACCCATGGCATTTTCGCAGGAATTCGCAGATTGAGCCGGCGCACGCCAAGACCCGAAACTTCCTGAACAGGTTTTACTTCCGGCACGGGTTTTCTCTGCAATCCACCAAAATATTTTTTTGCCAGTGCGAAAATTTCGTCAGGTTTCACATCCCCGGCCACAACGATGACGGCATTGTTGGGAACATACCACTGCCGGTACCAGTCCCGGAGATCTTTCGCGGTCATTTGCATTAAATCACTCATCCAGCCAATAACGGGGTGATGGTAGGGGTTATTGATGAATGCGGCGGCATTGATGCGTTCCAGCATCAGCGCTTGTGGATTGTCATCGGTACGCATACGCCGCTCTTCCATCACGATTTGAATTTCTTTGGCGAAGAGCGCGGGGTCGAGGGTTAAATTCGTCATGCGGTCGGCTTCCATTTCAAAACTTTGGGCCAGTTTGGCTGTGGGTATGGACTGATAATAAACGGTAAAGTCATCCGCGGTCATGGCGTTTTGGTCACCGCCGTTAGCATTGATGATCGCATCAAACCGGCCCTGCCCATATTTTTCGGTGCCGCGGAACATCATGTGTTCCAGCGCATGGGAAATACCGGTGATTCCAGCGGGTTCATAACTGCCACCGACTTTATACCATACCGATGAAAACACCACCGGGGCGCGATGATCTTCCTTGACGATAATCTTTAAGCCGTTGTCGAGCCGGTATTCGTGGACAGGCAGCTCAGCCGCACCCATGGCGCTCCATGGCAGTAGTCCCAGCAAAATTAAAGGGGTCAAGTCTCGAATGTTTAAATTAGATTTTCGAGACTTGACCCCCTTGCTCATATAATACCCGTTTGTCTTAACAGAGCATTTACCTCGGGTCGACGGCCGCGAAACTGGATAAACAGATCCAGCGGTTCTACCGATCCGCCGCTTTCTAAAAAAGTATTCAGAAATTTCTGACTGGTTTCCGGATCAAAAATGCCTTTCTCCATGAACAAATCAAAAGCGTCGCTGGCCATTACTTCCGCCCATTTGTAGCTGTAATAACCCGCCGCATAACCGCCTCCAAAAATATGAGTAAAACTATTCTGAAAACGATTGAATGGCGGAATAGGCAACAGCGCAGTTTGTTCACGTACCTGATTGAGAGTTTGCTGAACCTGATGAGGCTGCGTGGGATCGAAGTCGATATGTAATTTAAAATCAAACAATGAAAATTCCACCTGCCGGAGCATTTGCATGGCCTGCTGAAAATTTTTAGCTTTCCACATTCGTTGAAATAAATCATCCGGCAAGGGTTGGTGAGTGAGATAATGTTCTGAAATATAGGGCATGGACTCTTTTTCCCAAGCCCAGTTTTCAAGAAACTGACTCGGCAACTCGACCGCATCCCAGGGGATACCGTTTATACCCGCCACAGCAGCATATTCCACCCGAGTCAACATGTGTTGCAGACTATGACCAAACTCGTGGAATAAAGTTTGTACTTCTTCGTGTGTCAGCAATGAAGGCATTTTCTCCACCGGCGCCTGGAAGTTACAAATTAAATAAGCGATTGGAATTTGCAGAGTACCATCCCTCAAACGCCGGCGGGAACAATACTCGTCCATCCATGCACCACCGCGTTTATTTTGCCGGGCAAATAAATCCATATAAAAATAACTGCGCACCTGATTTTGACTATCCAGCATGGTGTAGCAACGTACGCCTGGGTGCCAGATGTCAGCGTTCTCGACGGGCTTAAAATGAAGTCCAAACAGTCTATTCACAATACTGAATAGACCGGTCAGCACTTTATCCAGTGGAAAATAGGCGCGTAACTCCTCCTGGGAGATGTTATAACGCTGCTGCCGTAATTTTTCGCTGTAGAACCCCAAGTCCCAGGGTTGTAAAGAAGATTGTCCCGTGTGATGGGCTGCAAAGTCCTGTAATTCTTTAAATTCCTGACGGGCTTTTTGTTTACTGGCATCCAATAAATGCTGGAGGAAATCCAGAACCTGCGAGGGGGAGGATACCATTTTGGTTGCCAACGATAATTCCGCATAGTTTTTAAATCCCAATAATTGGGCTTTTTCCAGACGCCTGGTTAAAATTTCGTGCATGACCGGTCCATTATCCCAACGTCCAGCGTTCGGTCCCTGGTCGGAGGCGCGGGTGAGGTAAGCGGTATACATTTCACGGCGCAAGTTTGGAGAATCAGCATGCAGCATGATGGCGAGATAGGCGGGCGCTTCCAGTGTGAACAGCCATCCCGGCAACTGCTTTTGTTCGGCGGCGGCTTTCGCCGCATGGATCGCGATTTCCGGAATCCCTTTCAATTCCTGTGCGTCGGTGATGTGTTTGCTCCATCCTTCTGTGGAGTCGAGGACATTTTCCTCAAACTTTGAACCGAGTTGCGTTAATTCTTTGGATAACTCCGCGAAACGCTGTTTCTGTGCAGGCGGCAGGGAAACTCCTGACAGTTTAAAATCCCGCAGCAAATGTTTAATGACCATTTTTTGTGCTGCATCAAAGTCGTTATAAACGTCACTTTCGGCAATCTGAACGATGGCCTGGTAAAGCACCAGATTATGGCCCAGTTCAGTTTGATAGTTGGACAGTAAGGGTAACGCCGCATTATAAGCTTCGCGTAAAGCAGGACTGTTGGCAACTGCGTGTAAATGGCTAATGGGTGACCAAAAACGATGTAAATTGTCTTCCAGCTCTTCCAGCGGGTGTAATAGATTTTGCCAGGTAAAAGGTCCTGTTTGTGCCAGCAAATCCTTAAGCGTTTGGCGGTTTTGATCCAAAACCTGCTGTAACTGCCCGGTAATTTTTCCCGGGTCGAGATTGCTAAATTGCGGTAATTCTTGTTTTGTCATATATCAAATTAAACCATCCCATTCACTGTCATGCAAGCAACAACGCTCGAGTGATCGGGTCGGTCTACTCACATGGAGACTTGCAACAGCAATTCCCGGTGAATTTTAACTATTTGATTTAACAAATTAAATCACCCTTATAAAAAAATAATTTTCGTAGAAAATTATCCCCGCGATGGGGGATCGCAAGGGGGAGAATCGCGATTCTCCCCCTTCATTCCGAGCATCGGCAAAGCCTCGCGCAGGATAAAAACAGGAAGCAATTTTCGCTGTACTCAGCGGGAATTGCTGGACTTGCAAGAGTGGGATTGCTGGATTATTTACAATCTGATAAAGTATCCGAATATTTGAATAAATAATAGGAAAAGTGGATGAGCAGAGAAGTTATTGAACAGCAGTTGATAATTTTGAAAAAAAGCACGAGTCGAGAGTTTGTTATTAAAGAGGGATTGTCTTTAATATCATTAGTGGAATCCCTGGATGAAAAAACGCTAAAAGTTATTGAACATGACGAAAAAATTACTAAAGCGTCACAAACTTTAATCCTTAGACACAGTAAAATTTTAGTGGAGTCTCGAACCCCGGGACATTGGTGGAGTCAATTGATCCAGCCAAACTTGTCGGCGTTTAAACAATTGTGCGGATTATATTACTACACAACAGCCTATAATTTTAATCATCCTGAGCGGCGTAAAGAGATAGATAAATCACTGCATGATTTGCCCACTTTGCAAAAAGCGATGAAGATGGGTTCCGCTTCGGCGGCGGTTTTGGTGGTTCAGTATTTTATTAGGAGTATAAAGGATCTAACTGCTGATAAGAAGGAACAGAAAACAACACCGGAGGAAATGGTGCAGAACTTGATGACTTTGACGCCAATGTTGTTAACACATCTCACACCGGGATCTCTACTCCTTGGACAGGCTTATCTTTTCGCAAGTAATTATTTTTTTACAAAAAAAAATCCAATTTATCTACAATACGTAGGCTATGCATTCAAATACTTTTTGGCGGCAGAGTATTTGATTTCGCAATCATCAAAACAGATATTTAATTTTTATGGAAAATATACTTTAGAAGAAGCTATGAAAGTTCCTCTCAGGGTTTTTTATACCGAGGAAAAAGCCCCGCAATCCATCGCCGGTTTGATTTCTCAGCAGAGAAAAAATTTGCAGCAAGTTCATGCTACGTTAGATTTAAAATCAATTGAAGCAGAAGCCCGTGGGCTGGTCCAGGGGATGGTTAACGCTGGGTTAGCATCCCCTGGGTAACTTTACTATAAGGTAGTTCCATTTCCAAAAGTTAGACAACTATGACTCGTCTGTTTTGATGCAGAGTCAGTATTGGTGGGTTTTGGGCTAACCTTTTGAAAAAGGTTATCAGGTGTACCAATCACATAGTTGGTTTGAGCTATAGTTTGCTCATCGGTTTCTTCATTGACTGCTTCTCTGTTTTCAGTCTCATCATCAAAATCAATGTCCACTATTGCATAACTTTCCTTCTCCACTGGGATGCCGATTTTCCCCATACTCTGATTGTTTTCTTGCAAGGCAGTTGTGTTCGACTCGGAAGTGGACACAAGCCTTGGCTGGACTTTGGAAGAAGTTTTAGATTTCACTAGAGTAAGAGATGATTCGGGTATGGTAATGGTTATACGTGCACCACCAGTTTCCTTTACGTTATTCCCAGAGATTGTCCCTTGTAATTGTTGAATAACTTTTGTTTTCAGAATATGTAAGCCTTGTCCTGCGCCTCCCAGTTGGTTTACCTTATATCCTTTCCCGGATACGTGCGCTTCCAAATGCTTGGAATCATTAAATTTTTCCAGGAACTTTTGATCAAAACCCGTTCCATTATCCTCGATGTCGATAGAAAAACTGTCTCGATTCTTCGTGAAGCAGAATTCAATAACTGGGTGTCGATATTCATGTTCCATTGAGCGCTCCACTACCGAATCAATGGAATTTTTAACCATTTCATCAAGGCTTTCGGAGAAAATTCTAGCCAGTTCGGCGAATTCCGATTGAGTTTGATCAGATAGTTGCGTATCATTTTGAATTTGCTGTCCGAATTGAAAAGCAATATCTTGTACAACTCCTTCTGCAATTAAGAGCTCTATTAACTCTTTTGATAGCGCTTTATAAATTATAGTTTCATCGTCTATTACTGCTTTATATTCCCCAATAAAGGCTTCCGTGATACAGTCTAGATTTAGAGTGATGGTTGTACTGTTTCTCTGTTCCTGTTTATTTTCATCTGTTGGCGTACGTTTTGTCATATTATTAATCTCTCTGTTGTTTTGATGTGTCTGCAAATTTGTTCTATATGTAAATATTTTATTCTGATAAGATTAACAAAATATTAATTAAAATACAAATTATGTAAATTTAATTTTTATTGATTATTTATAACTATCTAATTGAATTATCGAGTATTTTTGGTTAGAATTTACTGCGAATTGCTTAATCCCAGATTTTCAGTGGCACTGAGTCAGGATAAATTATTTGGAGAAAATCATCGGTATCAATCTCGGCGGTTTCGGCGATTTTCAGGTCAATTTTTTGATCATTCAGCAATTCTTTCATCCGCGCCAGAATTAAATGTTTTTGCATGCTTAACTGATTTTTTACTTCGGCATTTTCAACCAGCAACAATAGGTCGATATCGCCGCCTTTGCGGTTATCATCGGTGCGGCTACCAAACAGACGTAATTCCGCATGATATTTCCCGAGAAATTCAGTGATGCTATTAATTAAAAAAGCAACTTCTTTATTGGTCAATCGCAAGAATTTTCTCCTTAAGCGATAATAAACGCGGTGCTTCGTTTTTCAGTCGAAGAAAAAATTGTGTGAGATCATTTTCTTCGTTGTCATGGGCAGTGATATTGCGTAATTCACGAATTCCCATCCACGCTCGCGCGTCGCAAATAATACCCAATTTTTCGCCCTGGTTGACGAAATCGCGGAGGCTTCCTTCAAAACCGGGGTCGTCAATTAATACATAAGCGCGAACAAAGCGGGATAAAAAAATATCGGCTACCCGGGCAAAACGGGCTGCGAAGCTTTCCCAGGTTTCAAGGCTTTCTTCGTCAAGCTGGCCAACATCTGCTGGCAGAGAAATAACTTTATGGTAACTATATTCTAAATGCTTTAATGCTTTTAGCAGTTTTTGCCGGGAAATCTCCAGCAGCTTTTGGTACGATGACATAATTTCTGACCCTTTTAGACAAGTTGCCACTCTGATATTATACGTGAATATGGTCGATAAAATCACCCCAAAACCAAGGTTACTGACTGGCGATACGCCGACGGGCAAGTTGCATCTGGGACATTGGGTGGGTTCCGTGGAAAACCGGGTTAAGCTGCAGGATGACTATGAGTGTTATTATCTTCTGGCGAATATCCACGCATTCACTACCCGTGCGGATCGCCCGGCAGAAATCCGCCAAAGTGTGCTGGATATTACGGTGGATTATCTCGCGGCGGGAATTGATCCGAAAAAAAGCGTTATTTTTATAGAGTCGGATGTGCCGGCTATTTATACACTGGCTTCCATTTTTAGTATGTTGATCCCTTTCCCCCGGTTGATGCGCAATCCCACTCTCAAAGATGAAATTCGCGATAAGAAATTAGGCGACAATTATTCTTTTGGATTTTTATTGTATGCCGTGCTGCAGGTTGCCGATATCCTGGCCTTTCAGGCGGAAGTTGTACCGGTCGGTGAGGACCAACTGCCGCACCTTGAGATGACCCGCGAAGTGGCGCGCCGTTTCAATCAAATGTATTGCGGCGTTGATCCGCATACCGAGGATGCCAATTACCGGAGCGCCGGCGGCATATTGCCCATCATAACCCCTTTAGTTGGCCGGGTTGATCGTTTAGTCGGGCTAGGGCCTCCAAATGCCGAAGGCCGGTTATTGAAGATGAGCAAATCACTCAACAACGCCATACTCCTAAGCGACGACGCCGATACAGTCGCCAAAAAAGTGATGAGTATGTACACTGACCCCAACCGCTTGCGCGCTTCGGATCCCGGGACGGTTGAAAATAATCCGCTGTGGATGTTTCACGATATTTTTAATCCTGATAAAGCCTGGGTGGAACAAACTAAAGAACAATATCGCGCCGGCCAGGTCGGTGACGTGACGTGTAAAAAGAAATTAATCGAAGTCCTCAACGAATTGCTGGAACCTATCCGTCAACGCCGCCTTTTATTTCACGACGATTTAGCTCAGGTCCTGCAGATTTTAAAAGATGGCGCGCAACGCGCCAACACCATCGCCGAACACACGCTGTCTCTCGTGAAAAAATGCATCTACCAAGATTAATATCGATAATAATCAGGCTTATAAGGTCCCTGTTTTTTAACACCCAGATATTTAGCCTGTTCGTCGGTTAATTCAGTCAGTTTGGCATTAATGCGGGATAAATGTAACCGGGCGACCTGTTCGTCCAGATGTTTGGGTAATACATGAACGCCAACGGAAAATTGATCGGCGTGTTGCCAGAGTTCCAGTTGCGCTAAAACCTGATTGGTAAACGAGTTGGACATCACAAAGCTGGGATGACCGCTGGCGCAGCCCAGATTCACCAGGCGGCCGCGGGCTAACAGAATAATGCGTTTACCATCGGGAAAAATCACATGGTCGACTTGCGGTTTGATATTTTCCCATTGAAATTTTTCTAATGACGCGACGTCGATTTCAACGTCGAAGTGGCCGATATTGCAGACGATCGCCTGATTTTTCATAGCCTGCATGTGTTCCAGACGAATCACGCCGTGGTTTCCCGTCGCGGTGACGAAAATATCAGCAGCAGGGGCTGCTTGTTCCATCGTCACGACTTCAAAGCCTTCCATCGCCGCCTGCAGAGCGCAAATGGGATCTATTTCGGTCACCCAAACTTTTGCGCCTAAAGCCTGCAATGCCTGGGTGCAGCCTTTGCCCACATCGCCATACCCGGCGACCACGGCGGTTTTACCGGCAATCATCACGTCCGTGGAACGTTTTAAGGCGTCAACCAAAGATTCACGGCAGCCATATAAATTATCAAATTTGGATTTAGTGACCGAGTCATTGACATTAATCGCCGGAACTTTCAGCGTGCCTTTTGCCGCCATTTCGTATAAGCGATGTACACCGGTGGTGGTTTCTTCTGTCAAACCTTTGATGTTTTTAAGGAGGTGCGGGAATTTTTCATGGACCATCGCGGTTAAATCACCACCGTCGTCCAGCAATAAATTAGGCTGCCAGTTATTGGGGCCTGTCAGGGTCCGCTCGATGCATTGGTAATATTCTTCTTCCGTTTCCCCTTTCCAGGCAAAAATGGGAATACCGCGAGCAACCAGTGCGGCGGCGGCGTTGTCTTGCGTGGAATAAATATTGCAGGAGGACCAGCGTACTTCCGCGCCGAGCTCTATCAGGGTTTCTATCAATACCGCAGTTTCGATAGTCATGTGGATGCATCCGGTAATCCTGGCTCCGGTGAATGGTTTTTTGGCTCCGTACTCCCGTCGCAGTGACATCAGACCCGGCATTTCGGATTCAGCGATAGCGATTTCCTTACGGCCCCATTCGGCCAGACTCAGGTCCGCAATTTGATAATCATTAGGCTGTTGTGACATAATTTTTTGCCTCCTTTTTAAGTTCTTCTATTTTATCGGTTTTTTCCCAGGTAAAGCCGGGTTCATTGCGGCCAAAATGACCATAAGCAGCGGTGGCGCGGTAGATGGGTTTTAGCAGGTTTAGGCTCTGGATAATGCCATAAGGCCTGAGCTCGAAATGTTTGCGGACCCATTCGCTAATCTGATCTTCGGAAGCTTTGCTGGTGCCGAAGGTTTCGATACGCACTGAGGTGGGTTCGGCGATGCCAATCGCATACGATAACTGTACCTCACAACGGTCAGCCAGGCCTGCCGCCACTATATTTTTAGCGATATAACGGGCTAAATAGGCCGCGGAGCGATCGACTTTAGTCGGATCTTTTCCGGAAAAGCACCCGCCGCCGTGGCGCGCCATGCCGCCGTAGGTATCGACAATAATTTTTCTTCCCGTTAACCCGCAATCGCTGACGGGACCGCCGATGACAAAACGGCCTGTGGGATTAATATAGAATTTGGTATTTTTCTGTACCCAATGCGCCGGAAGTATGGGCTTAATGATGACATCCATGACCCCTTCGATGATCATTTTCTGGGTGGCGTCCGGATCGTGCTGGGTGGAAAATACGACGCAGTCAATCGCGACCGGCATGCCATTCTCATAAACAAAAGTGAGCTGGCATTTGCCGTCGGGCCTTAGCCAGGGCAATAGACCGGTTTTTCGTGCTTCTGCCTGGCGCTGCATCAGACGGTGCGCATAAGTGATTGGGGCGGGCATAAAGACGTCTGTTTCGCGTGAAGCATAGCCAAACATCATGCCCTGATCACCCGCGCCGAGTTCTTTATTTTTAGTGGGGTCCACATCGACTCCGACGGCGATGTCGGGGGATTGCTTGCTGATCGCGGTGAGCACGACGCAGGTGTCGGCGTCGAAGCCGTATTGGTGGGAGCAGTAGCCGACGTCCCGGATAACGTCGCGAGCCACCTGCTCCATATCCACCCAGGCGAGGGTGGTGATTTCACCGGTAATCAGCACCATGCCGTTTTTGATGACCACTTCGCACGCGACGCGGGCGTTAGGATCCTTGGCGATAATGGCGTCTAAAACCGCATCGGAAATTTGGTCCGCCAGCTTATCCGGATGCCCTTCGGCGACTGATTCAGAAGTAAAAACGCTTTTGCTGCTCATAACGGATGGCCCCTTTCTGATAAAAAGGTGTTCATCCTAACATATTTATTAGTGGGGAGGTAGTCGGTTCGCGCTTTGAGATTATCAAATTTTTTACATCAATTTCTTAAATTGTGGTAATATAAATTTTAGAAATTATTTAAGAGGGTAGTTGTGAAAAGTAACAAATATAAACGCGACCTTTCGAGGTTAAGAAGGGGAATTAATCGGAATCATTCCATTAATTTATCTTATTTATATCTGGGTAATTTGAAAGTCCTGAAGCTTTTGGAGGAATTAAAAAAACACCCGGAAGTGACTAGTTTGAATCTTAGCGCAAATAATATCACCAATGAAGTTATTCCATCTCTTTGTGCCAATCCTCATTTATTCGAAATAAAGCTTGCTTCGAATAGGCTGAATGATGATGTTGGGAAAGATTTTAAAAATTCAAAAACATTGGCAATTCTGGATTTAAGCAATAATTTCTTGGGAAATCCATGTGTAGAATTCCTCGCCAAAAATCAATCCATCACTGTTCTTGATTTAAGTTACAACAATATAGATAACATCAACCCATTCAGAAATCATCAGAAATTAACGGTCCTTGATGTTTGTCATAATCCAGTGGATGATAAAGGGTTTGAAAATCTCAATACTCATCCAGCGCTTCAGGTATTGGATTTAGGAACCACTCAGGTTACTGAAGAAGGCTTGGATCATTTTGTTTCCTCCCAATCGCGGATCACCAAACTCATTACTTCGGGTAATATATACGAGGACGACGAAAAGATCGAAACGGCTTTGGAGGCATTTGGTAGAAAGAATTTTACCCATTTTGCAATAGTAGTGGTTATCGGATTGTATAGTTGTCAGATACCCGGGCCGTTGGCGGCTCTTATTTTTGGTTATATGACGGAAGTCATTTATAATATTGCCAGGAACCTGTCAGCAACTCCTGAAAATTCCGAAGAGTCATCTTCTCTACCAGTATCGTATTTTTCTTTCTTCTCCTCGCTGGGGAAACTGGATCAGGTATTTGATTCATTTAAAATTAATCACAATTTTTCCTGACAGACGGTTGCAGACAACTATACCTACGGCTCCGCCGAGCGCAGGATATAAAAAGGAAGCAATTCCCGCTGTACTCAGCGGGAATTGCTCAGATTCTCACTTGGCGCCCAGCATGCTAACTGCCAGTTCCATCATGGCGTCATCTGTAGGTAATCTTAATTTAAAATAGCCTAAAAGTGTCTGACCATCCATGATAGGAAGATAATCTTTTAACCGTTCTTCCTTTTCCGTCTGATTTTTAAAAGTGCCTTCCAGATGATGAATAAAATGTCGTTTCCCATTTCCCCAAATGCTATACATAAAATGACCTTTGTCGGGATCATCCGGTTTTGCATCTTTGGATACAGCTATAAAAGAATATTTATTATCACTGATAAAAACAATATAGTCGGCTGTCCCACCTTGTTTGCAAGCCGCCTTGGCTGCAAGTTCGTATGTTTTCTCAAAATGAGAACGGCTGCCTTGGCTCAGCCTACCATTTTTCCTTTCCACTTCTTCCAAAAGTGAAGCTTGTTGTTGATGAGTACCTATAATAAACGTTGATGTTCCCACATTCCTCCGCTCATCTCTGATGTCCTGTGCTGTTGTTAAGATCTCCTTTTTTTCTTTAATGGAGCGCATATGATGTTTGTAAAAAATATCAGTAATACCGAGAGCAGGTATTCCCTCTATTTTTCTACCAACTCCGTAGAGTACCGTATTATTTTTAATTCTTCCTGCACTCACCAACATT
The DNA here is from genome assembly GCA_963832945.1 of uncultured Pseudomonadota bacterium. Classification (GTDB taxonomy): domain Bacteria; phylum Pseudomonadota; class Gammaproteobacteria; order Coxiellales; family Coxiellaceae; genus JAFEDN01. The sequence continues at coordinate 758,430 of CAWHVV010000010.1, read as the reverse complement.
AAATAAGCGTAAATATTCAATAAAATCTGTCGGGAACCTTGCGAAACGAAAAATGAGTGTTCATCCAATAATGAAGGTTTCAGTCCAATCTTGCTGTGAGCTACCATAATTTTACCATCACTCAAATTTTTTCGAATGACTTCTTTGTCAGGTCCTTTCGGAAGCATATTGTCTATAATTTTATAATCCAGAATCACGCAGTCACTCAGTTGCTTTGTAGTCGTCAGATGCGCTCCTTTGGCCTCAATTTCTTCAAACACTCTTTGTGGAATTTGCGTATTTTCTAATACCTGAAGAGATGATTCAAATTTCATTTCAGTTAATTTTGAGTTATCCAGTTTCTTAACCTCCCATTTGCCATTGTTGGAATAACCCAATATAGAAGTACTATCCATCCGTTTAAACATGAGAGGTAATTGTTTTTTAATTGATTCATTTTGGATGCGCTGAAACTCATCGCCGCTGACTTGTTCGGCATCGACGAATTGAATAGAGTAACGGAATTTTTGGGCTTTGAATATTTGATCCATCTGGTCGTTAAAGGTTTTGACCCCATGATAATAACTTTCAGGGCTAAACCTTTTTTTTAGATATTTAGATACCGCCTCGTCAAAATTTCTTGTGTGATTGAAACGGAGACTACTCGGAAAAGGAATATCGGTAAAGTAGGTGAATGTTAATTGGCGGTTCCTCGATACCGTGAATTGTCCATTCTTGACATGAACAAAATGGATTGAGAATCCAGATTTCACCAAAACAGGTAAAATATCTCCACCCTGTTCACCCAGTGCGTTTGTTGCTGCCTGAATTACCTCAGAATCCTCCTGTGTCTGCGGAATCTCAATCACCCCTATTTTAAAATCTTTTACTTCTTTTCTCATTTTTTACCTTCAACTTTAAATATAAACTATCGATATTTCTATATTATTTTCAATGCTTAAATATTGTGCATCTGAATTATTAAAATAATCTTAATTTTTTTAGGGTATTAAAAAAAATTTGAAAGTGGAGTTGAGTAGCTCGGACGATTGAAGGTGGGGTAATGACAGCTATGTTACCCGGGGGGCAACCCAGACCATAATCCCAAAAACAGGGCACACCCAAACCAATGGTTATTAAGAAATGCCCGAAAACAGGCGGACGGTTCCCGGTGGCGGATTAGGTATTGTTGATAAATCGCCAGCAGGAAGGCCGCTCCCCAGCCCAGATAAAAAGTCCATCCCAGCCGGTAATAGACTGCAATCATCGCCAGCGACAGCAGAACAGTGAGCTGTAAACCGGCAATCACCCAGCGGTCGTATTCTCCCCAGAGCACCGCGGTTGATTTAACCCCAATTTTAATATCGTCCGGACGGTCCACCATGGCATAAAACGTGTCAAAGGCGATCACCCACAATACGGAGGTGGCGAACAACCACCAGGCTTGCCAGGGTACGTCATTAAGTTCCGCGGCGAATGCCATCGGGATGCCCCAGGAATACGCCAGACCCAAAAAAGCCTGGGGCCAATGCGTCACCCGTTTGGTAAACGGGTATAGGCAGGCCAAACACAATCCTAAAATGGCCAGACAAATCGTTAAACGATTCAGGAACAGGGTCAATGCTCCCGCCAAGGCGCATAACAGAATAAATAAAATTAATGCCTGTGATACGGAGATAGTTCTGGTCGCCAGCGGCCTGTGGCGGGTGCGTTGCACGGAGCCATCGATATGGCGGTCGGCGATGTCGTTGATAATGTCCCCCGCGGTGCGCATGATGATCACGCCAACGGTGAAAATAGCCAAAATTTTCAAAGGGGGAGGCCCGCCTGAAACGAGCCATAAAGCCCACCAGGTGGGCCATAATAACAATAAAATACCGACAGGTTTATCAAAGCGCATTAAACGCCAATAATCATTAAAATCACTCATGGAAAAAATATACCATAAATCGGCTTTAAGGTGATTGTTGCAAATTCTCTAAGACAAGGCGCCTATCTTCTGACATGTCGGGTGCTTTTGTAAAAACAGACGAATCAGTGTGTTTTGCTACGTTCCATAGAGTAATTGGACTTCTCAATGCTTCTGTCAGGCACTTTGCGCGTATCTTTGCATCAGAAATACGTTCCGGGCTATAGTCTCTATACACCGGTGAGGTGATTAAGGAAATATTTTTTCCCCAATGTTCCAGAAATGTTTGAGGCGTGAAAATGCGATTTAGCCAGGGATCGACAATAATGGTATTTGCATTCCAGGTGCGTATATCAGCGGGATCAGTTTGTTCGTCTCTGCCGATCACTAAAAAGCCGTGATCTAACCCTTTACTTTCAAATTCATAGATTTCAGAATTTATTTTGAACTCGTGATGTAATACATAAGATAGGAAAAGTGACATCTCGCCACAGTTTCCGCCCATGGTTATCTGTGACAGTTTAACTCCGTTAATATGTACTTTATATTCATTTTCGGCTGATAATCTGGTTTCCTCTTCAAAATTGTCGTTTGCTTTTTCACTTATCTCTGTATTAAGCGCCATTCCAAATTCTAGTGCTTTTTGCATGCTTTGTTGCATTCTTTTAACAGCCAGATCGGATAACTTGTCATCAATGAGCGCATCGACACTGCTTTGTCTTTTTTTATGGAGAGAAAGACCTGGATTAATCTTCAAAGAATCATCATAAGCTGAACCTTTATCTTGTATAATAGGCATAATGTTGTTGGAGCCTAAGACAAAATGATCTCTGGTTTTTGATAGCGCAGACCGAACATGCTCCATTAAAACAGAATGGTTTTCTAATTCTGATGACGATGTAGACAATGAATGTTTAGTCTCGGAACCTGACTTTGGCGCCTGAAGTTTTTTTATATTTTTAATCCTATTTTTTTTAAACTTTTTATTGACTTTGGCTTTATTAGTTCTGTTACTATTTTTAGAAACTGACTTTACTTCAGAGTCTGGATTTGGCATTTTAGGTGTTTGAGAGGGTATATTTTTCTTTAGTTTAAAATTTTTTTTCTTATTTTTGTTCATAATTAATCTCTTTTATTAGTTATATCTGGAAAATATTGAATATATAATACACATTAAATATTAAGGTATCATTAAATTGACTGTATTTTGTTCAAAAATTTGATGATGGAATTTACGGGATAAACAAATTCTGTTCGGCATCGCTGTCTTTGATGACGACTTTGGTGCCGATACCGGTGAAGTTCTCGCTTAGCCATTGCGCGTCTTCAGGATAAAGCCGTACGCAGCCATGGCTGGCGTTGTATCCGGGAACCGCCTCTGAACCGTGTAACGCATAGCCTTGATAAAAAAACATGCAGTAGGGCATTGGTGCGCCGCCGGCGGTGTCCACGGGGAATGTAGAAGAAAAACAATCCGCTCCCCTTTTGACCTGTATCCAGTAAGTGCCCGGTGGGGTGGTACAGGACTCCTGAATGTCCGGGCAGAAATCTTTACCGCCTGAAACCGGCCCCCAGTGGATTAAATGACCTTTTTCATCATAAGCGCCAAAAGCCAGTTTTGCGGTATCAACCAGCACCATTTTTTTCCCGGCGGTAGCCATTTGTCCCGGAAATGGAGATAAATCGAGCAGATCCAGAGAATTTAAATTTTTGGGGACCACCACCCATGAGCGTCCTTCCAGGGATAAATTGGTGCGGTTTAAGCGCATAATCATGTCCCGCTGCCGGGAGTCCGGCCAGCGCTTCTCCCAGGTATCGCCTTTTTTAATCTTAACGCATGAAAATTGTGGATACTGACACAGCTGTTTGCCATAATAAGCGTGAGCCAAAGGGAGCCAACAGGAAGTGGCCGCCATTAAGACGCAGGAAGCGTATAATATCGCCTTTTCCATAAATAATCCCTCATATTTTTATATTTAATGCTATGGTTAATCCATTATTTTCCTTTCTATCTTAATTATAGCGCATGAATTGGTCATAAATTAATCAATGAATTGACAAATCCTGGCCTCGAGAGTTAATATTTACTTAAGGTTAGTGCGATAAAATATGCTTTATTAAAACTAATGGAGGATGGAAGACAAATGCTTGATTCCATGTTCGTAGAGACACTGTCGCGAGCAATCAGCGACTATCGCCAAATATTAAAAAAATATCTCACTCCTGCGCAGCGCGCAGCGAAGATAGCTGAGTTACGTCTAAAAGATCCTACCATCTTTAACGATGAGCCCACGCTGTTTCTGGTGGTCCAGGATATTTTGCGTGATATTGAAAAAAACATTCGGGTTCCCAACGAGGGTTATTACTCTTACTATGGGATCATTCGATTTGCCAAATTTCTTCGTGAATATGTGGATAATTACTCCATTGAGGGCAGTCACGTCATCCATAAAGCTCAGAAAGCCTCTAATTTGCTAATTAAAATTATCCAATTGCTATCCTTGCCTGGAGAACAATTAACTGAAAATATTGCTGAACAGATTCTGGCCTCACATCCATTAATTATCGAGCTTAGTTCTAAAGAACAGCTGACGATTTATAGCAATACGCTGGAGCGGTTAAGCGATAAGAATAAAACTTTTTACCGGAAAATTGTTCATGATTTCCGTATGCGTCTCAGTACCAGTTCTTTAGCGGTAGCCGCTTAGTGGCATTGCTTGCGGCGCATCCTTTTCCGATTTTTGTACGGGACCTGCCTCATCGGCATACTGTTTATGCCCTTCTGGATTCTCTGCAAACACATCATTGTTTAAATCCGAATATCATGCTCTTCAGTCTCTGGTTCGCCTTAACCGAGCAGGGACGGCTGCGCCGTCCGGAATTTAAAAAATTAGAAGCGGTATTGCATCCCTGGCATGAAAGAGTGAGCATGGCCTTACATCAATTAGCCGGTTCTCTGCAGAAATCCCACGTTTTAAGGCAGTGGATCACCAATGAGGCCGACTACAGTAATCAGTTTGAGCGGCAAATGCTCGCACAGGCCCTGACCACGAGTAAAAAAACACGAAGGAATTTAAACCAGCGCTTGCTGGACGCAGGGCATAATCTGGTCACGTACTATAAAGTCATGCGTATTAACGTCAATGGGGATATCCGTGGCAATACGTTAAAAATTTTACGTCTGTTCTTCGCCGATGCTACTGATGCTCAAATCGCCCACAGCTTTGATGAAGCCTTCAACGCCGCCCGTCTGGACGATTCTGGATTCCTCCAGTATTCCCTGGTTTAACCTCTACAGTAAAGGTAAATATAAAAATATTTGTGGGTATATATTTTATAGGTCTGCTCAAGTTTTCCCCAGTGCTGCCATTCGGGAGTGTTTACATTCACCATGACGCATCCCTGAGTCAGGGATGGCGGCGCCCACATAATGGGTGCTTTTGGCCACTGGGTCGTATTAATGAGTGAAACCATATTGGCCCCGAATCCATTTCCCACCTCGGCATATAGAACAGTATTTTTAGTGCGCTGAATAATATCATCGGCTATTTGCTGTTGAGGATAATCCATACCTTCAAACCACGGCAGGCCAATAAAACTGGAGACGCATTTAAAAGCTAATTCGAATATCAGCACCAGAATTGTGATCGAAACCATTTTTTCTCCCGCGCGCCAGATGCACCATGAAAACACAATCGCCATTAGCGGCAACACGGGTATCAGATACCGGAACGCCAAAAAAGAAGGGGAAAGCCAGTAAGGGAGAATACTGAGTATCAAAATCCACACCATCAGTGGAATGGGCCTGTGATTCAGTGCGGGTAGCGTGGACGGCTGGGCCGGTTTTTTTTGTCGATACAGGCAGTACAGAGCGAGGAAAGTGACCGGCCCCGAGCGAATGATAATATCGATGGGAGAAAGAGTGATTTTTATAAAATAATGACTCCAGTTGAAAGCATGGCCCATCGTTCTCTCGCTGACATCCCATAAAATAGCGTGCCATTGAGAATTGGGAAGCAGCGTGAACCAGATAACCGGTAACGCCGCCGCCGCTAAATGCGCGAAAATACTCGCCGGTTTAAAAACATAGCTCCTGTTTTCGCATGCCACCCAAATGACTATCAGCGCTGTTCCATAAAATACATAAGCCGTAAGCGCCTTGGCTAATACGGCGCCAAAAAGCGCTATGGGCACGGGTATCCAGTAAAGCGAGCGCTGATCCTTAATACTGAGCCACATAAAACAGATGGCGGTAAACGTCCCAAGGGAAAACCACGTATCCGGAGACGCGATCCAGCCGCGGCGGAATAAAAAATCGCCGGAAAAAAATGCCGCCACCGTAAAAATCGCGAATAATCTGTTTCCAAATAAACGCAGGGTTAGGAACCAGAGCATCGCTCCGATTAAAACGGATGCGGAAGCAGCCGCGATACGGGTGGCTACCAATACCTGCCGCGGGCCGATGATGTGCATGATGGGGATGGTTAGCCAGTTAAACAGGGGCGGCCTGCCATAATAACCGCCGTAATTGGTAGGCTGCCAATAGTAATGATCATAATACATTTCCAGAGAGGCGAGCGTGTAGCGTCCATCCTCACCGTAATAAGGTAAAAAAATTGTAAAAAACAGGCTGATAGCCGCGATGAATACCGTGGCAGTTAACAATGGGCGCCAATATATGCGAAGTATGGAAAATAAGGAGTTTTTTGACAGACTGAAATTGAGGGCGGGGATATCCTCCATGATTTTACTATCTCCTCCTAAAAGCTTCCCAGACTTTTTCAGGCTTGAGTTCCAGGGAGCAGACTGCGTCGGTATGCTTTTGATTACCGTAGTGACATTCGGTTTGAAAACAGCGGGTGCAGGAGAACGGCGAGGTGAGTAATTTCTGGTTGGGGCCGAGCGATCCGATAAGCCTGGAATCAGTGGGGCCGTACAGAGTCACCGCGGGCACATTCAGGGCGGCGGCCAGATGGGCCAGCCCAGTGTCGCTGCCAATAGCTCCCGCCGCGCCCTGAAAAATTCGGGCGTGCTCTGATAAGGAACAGAAAGGCAAAACCTGCGCATTGACGTATCCCGCGCGAATTTTTTCCGCGCGAGTTTTTTCGGCGGGGCTGCCCCAGGGCAATAACACCTGGAAATTTTCACTAGCAGCGAACTCGATCAGCCGCTGCCAGTAATTTTCCGGCCACAACTTGGACGCCCAGCTGGCGTTATGGATGAAAACCAGGTAAGGTTTCTGCAGCTCAAATTTCAAGACCGGGAACGGGTAGTGACTAATGCCATAATCCGGCGGGCTTTCGGGGCAGGGATAGTTGAGGGCTTTGGAGAGTAATAAACGCAACCGTTGTACCGCATGCAAATTTTTGTCGATAAAATAACTTTTTTGGTAAGCCAGCGCCGCCGCCCAGCCTTCTTTGGCGGAACGTTTGTCCAGGCCGCGCCGCGGGCCGCGGCTTAATAATGTGATCATGGCGCTTTTCAAAGAAGATTGACCATCAATGACTAAATCATATTTTTCCGCGCGCAGGGCTTTGACAAACTCCTGAATTTCCCCATTTTTTAACGATTCGCGCAAATTTTTGCGCCAGTACCGGTGACGGGTGGCGATGACATTGTGCACCGCGGGGTGCCAGCGCGCCACTTCGGCAAAGTTTTTATCCGCCACCCAGTCAAATGCGATACCGGGTATAGCGCGCGAGGCGTCAGTCAGCGCGGGCAGGGCATGGATTAAATCGCCCATTGAAGTTAATTTAACGAACAGGACATGCATGGTGGCGGATCATAGCATAAGAAAGGGGTCAAGTCTCGAATCGTGAAAATAGGTTTATGGTTTTTTGAATAATTTATTTCTACTTAAAAATACCATAAATCCTGTTTTTCACGATTCGAGACTTGACCCCTGATCTCCGCATTAACTCGGCATAACGCTGGTTGCACCCTAAATATACCGAGCGGCTATTTTTCCAGAACAAATAATTCGGTAAAAACCGGGTAAACTGCTTTAGAAACAAATCGGTAATATGCTTAGCGTCGTTTTTCTCAGACTGCATGGTGCGCTCCTGTGGCTGTTGTGTTTAAAAAAACCGCACAACCGACGCACACCGGCCAGGAATTCCCAGTCCGATGCGCGTCGGCGCATGACTGGTTGATCCGGCCAAAATTTCATCAATATTTTTCCGCCTGCCCTCCATCCCCGGATTTTCTGATAAGCGCACAACCGCCCCAGATTAAAATCCGGTATTAAACGGGAACGTAAATCAGAAAAAAATCCGAACGATTTCTGAACGGGGTTCAAAAAAGATGTTATTTTAGATAGAATAACTTTAGCCATGTTAACTCGCTAGTTGGGTTAATGCGGTTAGTACCTTGCAAGTGTTCTCGCACTTGCCTGGTACGCTTATTGTCGGTGAACTCATGGACAAAAAGCAAGAACTGTACAGAAAAAATATCTTTAGAGATTTGCTATAAGGGCAGGCGGATTGTAAAACGAGCGCCACCCCAGGTGGAGTAGCCGCCATTTTGGCGGGGCAGCAGGATGATAAAACTTTTCAAGCGGTAGTTGCTTTGGATGCCCCGGCAGACCTGGCGGAAACCATAATTTTGTTGTTTAATTTTATAAACTAAACATTAACCGGGTGGGGGATCATAAGGAGAATCGTGATGATCTCCCTTCATTTCGGGCAATCGGGAACGCCTTTGCTTCTGCCATAACCGCCAGTGTTTCTGGAAACTGCTTTTGGCATTCAGGCAGGCGTAAGTAAATCCGGGTTGTCCGTCCCGGAATCCCAGTCTGAGAATATACGAACGCAGAAAAATCCAGGCGCTGCTGAGTCCGGCTTTTACCGGATTGGAGCGTCGCCCCTGAGAGTAGCGCTGATCGGCGGCAAGTATGGCGTATCGGGTCATCTGCGCCGTCCATTCCCCATAAGTGCGGCAGGAATTATGCAGTAAAGGTTGATGCAGGTGTCCAATATTGCCGGAGCAGATTACTTTTTCATGAACGATGTCGTCGCTAAATTTTCCGGCATGCCGCTGAAACAAACGTAACACGCGATCCTGCGCGGCGTCGCCGTAACGCTGAAAGCGCCCGCAAAACATGTTCAGCCTGGGGATATAGAAACCCTGGCATTTCGCGCCACGAATGGCCTGTTGAATTTCGGCTTTTAAAGCTGGTCTGATCCATTCGTCGGCGTCCAGAGACAATACCCATTCGCTTCGCGCCCACTGAAGAGCGCGATTTTTTTGGGGCCCATAGCCCGGCCAATCGGCGATATAAATTTTTGAAGTGTACCGACGGCAGATATCGAGAGTCCGGTCCGTGCTGCCCGAGTCGACGACGACGATTTCATCCACCCAGGAAAAGACCGAGCGTAAACAACGGCTGATATTCCGGACTTCATTTTTAGTAATGATAATGACGCTAATGGTTGTCATATAATATTCTATGGCATCATATCCTTACGGCAGGAAAAACTCAACGTAAGTTTAGTCGCTTACGATGACACGCTCACAATACAAAGCTTGGCTTGAAAATTAAACTTGACTAGACTTAGTCCTTTTTTGGGGGGGGGGTGATATGCGCTCAGTCAATATTCATGAAGCTAAAACTCGATTCTCACAATTGGTGGAGGCCGCCATGCGAGGAGAAGAAATTATCATTGCAAAAGCCGGAAAACCTGCGGCCAGGTTGGTTCCTTATATTTCTAAAACAAAAAGAAAGATTGGGCTCTACAAGGGTCAAATGCGTATTAGCGATGATTTCGACGCGCCATTACCAGAAGATATATTAAAAGAATTTGAAGGACGTTCTTAATGCGCATTTTATTGGACACTCATATTTTCCTTTGGTGGTTAAACAACGATCCAAAACTATCCAAAAAAACTAAAACCATAATCTTGGCGGCGACGGAAGTATACATTAGTAGCGCATCCATATGGGAAGCTTGTATAAAAGTTAAAATAGGCAAACTCGAGTTTCAGGTGGAAAAATTAGCAGAAGCCATTACTGAAAGTGGCTTTTTGGAGTTGTCCATTACAGCCAAACACGCTGTAGCCGCATATAAACTTTCCGATATCCATAGCGATCCTTTTGACCGTATTTTAATTGCTCAGGCAATTTCTGAACCTCTGCAATTTCTGACCGCTGACAAATTGTTAGCGCCCTATACCGACCTTGTTAAAGTTATTTAGCGAAAGGGGGCCAAATCTCGAATCGTGAAAATAGGGTTTATGATATTTTAAATCTCAAAGTATCCATTTACCACATGAATTTACATACGCAGAACGTCCAATTTTGGCTCAGGTTTGACGAAAATTGGGCGTTCCCCTCTATATGGTGAATGGTTACATCTCAAAAATCAATGCAGGCGGAGTCGTCGTCAAAGTTGTTGGCCTAAAAATAAGGAGTCTGTTTCTAATTTCTTGTTGCTTTTGCTCATCAGATGATGATGGTTGGAACCCCATTTGAACACCATTTTGAATAGGCCGCAGAGATAGATTTAGCTCGTAGCTTGGCTTCACGGGATATTTTCTTTGGAGATCGCTGAAATCCTCTCGAATTTTTTGTATGGAAATCAAGAGGGGAAATCCTAATCTGAGCACCAGCTTTTTACTGGTCTTAGGGTCGATCAAAGCATAGTTATTATCATTTTGGTTATCGATCCATTTCTTTAAGCAGTCTTGGTGATAAAATCCTTGGTACGGCCACTCTTTTGAGTCTTCTGACGGTTTAGTTTCAACCATACTATAAACGGCCTCTGAGGGTTGACAATTTGATAGACAAATTGGGCATTCCTGATCATCCTCAGAACACGCACGCTGAATCGCCACAAATTTCATCTTCTCTTTAGTCCGCAAGGGTGTGGTGGCCTCTTGTTTATTTAAATCAGTCACTATTTGTTGATAATCTCTATTAAATTTCTCATCGATGAGAGATGTTAAGATAAAAGACATCGTCTGAGTCTGAACTAATTGCTGCGTTTTTATGTTTAATTCATCCATGATAGGTTTCATTTGAACGCGGTGAACATAAAGGGGTTCTATGTATTTCATGTTAATAAATATCATCACGGTTAAAGCGGGCAAAATCCCCAGAATCCCATGACCGCATATTTGCGATTCCCGGTCTAAAGAATTATTAAGCAGCAGCCCACACGCAGGAAATATGTAAGTCAAGAGCATCACGAAGCACAATCGGGATCTAAACCTTTCTGAATGTAATCCACTCATTGTTTTCATTATTTCTAGCACGTTTTGACGAATACTGTCTATTATCTCATTTTGGTTAGCCTCGAGATCAGCTTTAGCGGCTAGTAAGTCAATCAATATTTGGGATAAGACATCTACCCGCCATTTCTTTTCAAAAATATCATTCGCGGTTACAAACTGTGAGAAAGCCATTTTATAAGCTCCTATCAATAACTGACCTCTATTCATTAACTTACTTTCTGAAACTGTATTAAGCTCTTGAACTATCTCCTGATAAGCATTCTCAGATTTTTTGGACTCTTCTTGATCAAGATTTAAGCGCATAACATTCTCTCCTAATTTAAAAACCTAAAACCCATTTTCGACGCAAGTGGTCAAGGGGTCAAGTCTCGAATCGTGAAAATAGGGTTTATGGTTTTTTGAATAATTTATTTCTAGTTAAAAATACCATAAATCCTGTTTTTCACGATTCGAGACTTGACCCCTGATCTTCTACTGCAAAACGTCGATTGTAATCCATCATAAATTCCGGCAAAAAAATATTGGCTGTTTTGATATCGTCAATTCGACGCAAACGTAATTCCTTAATCAGGCGATCTTGTAAAATACCATTCGCTCGTTCCACTCTGCCTTTAGCTTGTGGACTATTGGCGCAGATCACTTCGATGTCTAATTCTTTCATCGCCCGAGTGAACTGCGGATCATCCAGTTCCTTCAAATCACTGCCTTGATTTTGACGAAAAATACCGTGGCGATCTGGGTATAAACAAATTGGCCGGCCGTGCTTTTTGAGATAATCTTTCATCCCCCTAAAATAACCTTGTGTGGTTTCGCTCTCTTCAAAACGCAAGTGTAATAGCTGGCTGGTGGCGTCATCTATCCACACTAATAAGCAGCAGCGCTCTGCGCGATCCTCAAACCAATCATGGGGCGAACCATCCAGCTGTATTAATTCCCCCCGGCTTGAACGCCGCATTCTCTGTTGATAAATTTTGATCTTTTTACGCGCTTTCTCTTCCCAAAATCCCTCCCCAATCATCAGTTTTCGCACGCTTTCTACAGAGAGCTTGAGCCCATGGATTTCCACTAATTTCTCATGGGCTAATGTCGGGCCAAAATCCCTATAACGGTTTCCTATAATCTCCATCGCTTCCTGTTTTAGCTCATCGGATAGTCGATTAGCGCTGGGCTTGCCACAGCGCTGGGACGTTAGACCCGCCGCCCCCTGTTGACGATATTTTTTGTAGAGTCGATTGACCTGCTTGCGACTTAAACCGAGATGCTGTGCTGCCAATTCTTGCGTGAGCTGCCTGGCTTTTATCTTTTCCAGCACCTCTATACGACTTAATGCCCTGATGCCCATGAGTATGTACCTCTCCGTCATTGCTTACTCTCCCTTTCCTAAAAAGGGACATTTTAACTTTGGAGATGTGGGACATTACAGCTTTGGCGCTACATTCACGATTCGAGACTTGACCCCTGATCTTCTCTTGTATTAAAATCCGGGTCTCATTAGAAAGGTAAATAAAACATGAAGCAGCCTACACAAGAGCAGCAGGCTCTTGAGCAATACGCTACCATTGCCCAGCGAAAAGTGCTAACCAGCCAAGCGGATTTAAGCCCCAAAGACAATGCGATGCCGGAAATGCTGGCCTGGTGCCGCGAACACCAGAAAATTGTGGTATTGCAAAGCGGCACCATTTTAACCAGCGAGCCTACTTCCCGTCTTGTCCAGAATTGCAAAATCGTCATGCACAACAAAGGCCTGGTGCCGGGATTGATTTTTCCCGCCACCAGTGGTCTGGTTAAAATCCTGCTGGAGAATGCGGAAGAACGCCGCCAGCAATTAGACGCCAGTCAGGAAGGCGTGGCCGAAGTCAGCACTCAGCAACAACGGCTGCGTTTACTGGTCAAAGGTGCGCTGGATATGGAAGCGACCGATATTCACATGGAAGTGCGCAGTGACATCGCCCGCATCCGTTTCCGAAAACACGGTGAACTTTTTTTACATGCGGAATGGCTGCCTAAGCTGGCCAGGGAAGTAGCATCCGTCGCCTTCAATAAAGAAACAGATCATAACATCACTCATTTTAATCCGCTGGTACCGCAAAACGCTTCCATGCCTTTGTTCATTGATGATAAAGAAGTTCGGTTGCGTTTAGCCAGTCTGCCTGCCCATGGCGGCTTTGACGTGGTTATGCGAATTCTCACGACTGCCGAACACGAAGTGCCCACATTAGCGCAATTGGGCTATCGCCCTGAGCAGGTGGAAATGTTAGAACGCGCCTTGCACATGCCTTACGGAGCGGTTGTGTTGGCGGGTCCGACAGGTTCCGGGAAAACCACAACCTTAGCTTCCTGCATGCGTTTAATAGAGGATTACCGGAAACTTTATTCTATTGAAGACCCTGTGGAAAAAGTAGTCACCACCGTCACACAGGTGCCGGTGAATACCGAGCATTATGACCGCAGCTTCGCCAATATGGCGCGCACGGTACTGCGTATGGATCCTGACGTTCTGGTCCTTGGAGAAATCCGTGATGAAGACACGGCAGCCGTCATGGTGCGCGCGGCGATTACCGGCCATTTGGTATTTTCCACGGTGCACGCCAATAGCGCCCCGGGTATAGTAACCCGTCTGGGAGACCTGAAAATTTCTTCTGATTTACTGGCCAGTCCCGATTTACTGGTTTGTCTCATCTGTCAACGTTTGGCGCCTTTGCTTTGTGCAACCTGCACGGTTCCCCTGGAACAGTCCGAGCGCCACAAAGCATATTTTCCTCGCTGGCGAAAAGTTTTTGGTGACCAATGGGGAGAGGTGAAGGCGCGCGGACACGATTGCGTTAAATGCCACGGTCTGGGAATTTCTGGTCGCACAGTGGTGGCGGAAATGATCTGGCTGGATGAGGTGGGTCGGCAGCTGATTCATGGCAACCATCTGACTAAATGGCTCAGCCATCTGAAAGAAACGGGTTGGCTCAGTTATCACGATCAGTTGTTGAGCCTTGTCAAACAAGGGTTGGTGGATCCACTGGATGCGGAAGCACTGGCGGGTGAGTTATCATGAATTATCAGTGGTTGTTGAAATATCCTTACACACAGCCTCTGCTGCAGCGATGGCATCGCATGCAATTCAACCGCAAGCCCCAGCAGGCTTTTTTGCAGGATCTGGCGGCCCTGATTGAAGATGGTGTGCCTGCCAGTCAGGCGATCGACGTGATTATCGGCGTCTCCGGCGGTATCACCAAAAAAGTAGCCGAGGCGATTGCAGTCAGCATTGCCAAGGGCCAAAGCCTTGCCGATGGCATGCAGCCATGGTTTTCACACGCGGTAGTGGAAATCATTCGAGTCGGTGAATCAAACGGCGCTTTGCCACAAACATTGCGCGCCGCCGCCAACATGTACACCAGTTATGCTGGGACCTTAAACGCGTTTTTAGCTTCGGTGCTTTACCCTATCAGCGTTATTATATTAGCGCTGGGGATCACGGCTTTTATAAGAAATTCAGTACTGACCAGCTTTCTCGAAATTAAGCCCATGGCTACCTGGCCGCAGGTTGGTAAAAATTTATATAGAATGGGATCGATCGTGGAAAATGGCTGGTGGTTGATGCTATTAACCGCGGGTTTACTGGGTATCATTGTGAACAATGTTTTAAAAAATGTCACCGGCCATGTCCGTGGGTGGATAGATGATATCCCATTTTTTTCGCTATACCGCGCATCGCTGGCGGCGCGATTTATGGAAACTTTGGGATTGCTGGTAGCGAACGGAGTAATGATCAGACAGGCTTTAAGCACCATGCAATACGATGCCTCTCCTTACCTGTCCTGGCATTTATTACAAATGGAATACCGTCTTAGCGGAGGAGAGGAAAATATCGCCGATGTTTTGGACACTAATTTAATCAGTCGTAACGATTTGATGCGTTTGCGGGTAGTGGCGAAAAGTAAGGGCTTTGCTGATGCATTAATCAGCCTCGGGCGTCAAGCCCGGGTTCGCACTTCCAAAAGAATTGACGCTACCGGTAAAGTATTGGGCGGTTTACTTTTATTGATCGGCGCAGGGATTGCAATGACGATTGTCTTTGGTATTTATACCGTAGGCAGTTCTCTGAGCTTTTAGGAGACTTTGCATAGGAAATGAAATGTGGTACGCTACATACCTCTCGTGGTATAGCGTAATCAGTAACTATTTTTTTATGAGGTAAAAAACATGAAGACTTTCAACGGGAAGTTAAAACAGGCAGGTATTTCGTTACTTGAGGTCTTGCTGTCTTTAGCAATTATTGCCATTATTTTGGTGATGGCGGTACAATATTTTACAACCGCGAGCACCAATCAAAAACTCAACATGGTGAGAACGGCCATTGGCGTGGATATGTCTGCCGTTGAAAGTTATGCAGTTAATAACCCCTCTTTTTCATCCTTAAGCTGGGATACTTTAGTGAATGGCGGTTACATCAGTCAGGATCCCAAAAACATGAGTTGTAATTCCGGCTCACAAAAAGGCTGTTTTCAGATAACGCCATGGGGTAAGAATATCACTATCGGCGTCGCGACTGGAAACAATGGATTGGGTACAATTACCATCCCATTGCCCTCTACATCGCTGTGCAGCAATTTACAGGAGAGTTACGGACCAAAAGTAGTTGATTGCACCACAACCGCAGGTTCGGCTATTGTTTATCTTAATGGAACCATTCCAGGTACAACTTAAATTCGTGGAATGTTCTCTTGATTAAATCCAGGCCATCTGGTTTTACTTTACTGGAGTTGTTACTGGTTTTGGTATGCATGGGCGCGATTATTTCGTGGTCCATGCATCACTACCAGCAGAAACAGCGCCGTACACAAACCTTACAAATAGAATCGGATATTAAATCCCTACAGCGAGCGTTAGATATTTATTTCCATGCGACAGGCTGCAAGCAAAATGGTGAATTCGCCGAGGCTGCGGGAAATATCAATTGCCAGGACCTCCAGCAATACGGCGACGTTGTTTGTAATCGCCCGCCATTGGTCGCGCAATACGCTGCAAAATTAATCGACACAGGTCAGACCACAAAGGGGCTTACTCCCAAGCCTGTCTATCAACTTGAAATCCAGGCTATCCTGTCGGCGAAGTTAAGCGATAAACAGGTTGCCTGGTTTCAGCAACAATTAGCTGCAAAAATTGATGCGCAGAATAATATTTTAATATGGGACAGTTTACCCACGAATAGTTATGTGCAGGCAGGTGATAATTCGTGGATTCTCAATGGCGCCGGCGCCTATTTTCGCGCCAGCCAAAACGAAAACGGAACCGGTGGCGCGCCCATGCCTGAATTCTCGGGTTCCTTTTGCGCTAATTAAAATTTGCTATTGGCGGCTCGATTATGTAAAATCGGTACACAAAGAAGTTATCCGTATGGAATACTAATGATTGCATGTCGTATTAAAAATAGATGCACACAAAAAGGTTACACTCTTATCGAGTTGCTCTTGGTGGTTACAGTGCTGGCATTTATTGCTTCGCTGGGAGTAAAAACTTATCGTGACAAAGCCGCTTCCGACCGCATCAATATTGCCGCGCTGAATATCCAACACGTTCTTGAAGCAGGAATTTCCTACAATCTCGCCAACCAGTCGAAGTGGCCCAAGAAAAACTGGAGCGGTTCTAACTGCTTTGCTGCTCCCGCAGACACCGTCTTCGTACAGAATTATCTTCCTAACGAAAGCAACCTGAGTAATCTGGGCGTACCTATCTGCTGGAATGGTGACGATACAGCAGCGGGGACAGCCGGCGAACAAAAAGCGAAACGTTTTTGGGTAGCCGTCAGCACCGGCGATAGCGGCGACGCCACCGCAGTGTCCATTGCGCAACGCATTGCCGCACGGTTACCCAACGCGATCATCACTAATGATCCTAATGCTGAACCAACGAGCGTTCCCAGCAGCGTCTGCACCAGCGGAGCCTGTTATGTCAAAGCCGTGGTGGCAATGCCTGCCGCAGGCGGCGGAAATTTGGGCGCCAGCTATGTTGCCGGGGTTGGTAATTGCGATTCGAATATCGATGCGCTCACCGGCAGTGTTCAGAATAAGCAGCCGGGTTCGGGAGTTAATGTTTATTGCCGAAGAACCACACTGTCTGAACAATTTTGCACTAATTCTAAAAAGGGCTGTGGCGATACCGAGCTTAATTCATTATCCCAATACGAAATTGGATTTCAATGCAAGCCTGGAGAATATGCGACCATATACGTCGTTCCCAACTTCGTGCGAATGGATCGCTACTCCGGCTCTACCGGGAGTCCTTCAAATACCGTCACGGTGGATCCTGTGTATGAATTATCCGGAGCCCCTGAAACAAATCCTTATGCGGGCAAGCCCCCTTATTGGGTTGATTACACGAAAGACTATTGCCCAACCGGTCCACTTCCTGACGGCGCTGCCAAATGTCAGGTCACAATGGTGGGTACTTATGGTTACCAGAATGGCGGAGCGTTGGTGACGAATGGATGCACCACTCACATGCAAAATGATTTGCAGGTCTGTACCTGCGTGCCTGTCAGGAACTCAGGCGGCGTTATCTCTGGTGGATGTGCTGACGCAGCGGGTGGCCGCAGCGGCGCTGTCGGAGCGTCCTATATAGCGATGTGCAACCAGTCATCACCGGCTTCAGCGAATTTGGCGGTAAAACAAACCGGTAAAAATTTTTGGTAATTGTATTTATATTGTTAACTAACTAAAGAGAGGTGCCAGTATGCATAATCATCGAAGTATAAATTTAGGTAAGAAAGAAGACATTGACTCATTGAGCCTCCCCCCAGAAGACCTTATGAATGAATATGTCTCTTTGGGGGATGAAAAGAAACACGGAGTTGGTGCTACAACCCATTCCGTCAGCAATCGGATTAATATAGGCAATGGTTCCATCCCCTTAAGCCCAAGTGGGGAGATTAAATTTATTACGAATATCACGCCGTTAATCCCTTCCGATAACGACGACGATGAAAAAGATGTTAAACCTGGTCCAGGCAGCAACGGCAGAGGACTCTCTCAGGTTCCAGTGACAATTTCCTCTGAGGAGAAAGATCCATTCTCAACACCCACGGAGGCGTGGAAACATCTGCAGGAGGTAATCAAGGGTGTCAACGATCCTTTAATAAGGCTGGAAGCAAAAAAACGCGCTGACCGGGAAGAAGACAAGCGGACGGCTGAGGCAGGCGGAGCCACGCGTTTATGGTATAAGACCACCAGTTTTCTTAATTGGGCGTGCTGCGGCTGTCTGCCTAATTTATGTAAAAGCACATTTGTCCTTCTAACTGCCGGAGCAGTCGTTAGTGTAGGACTTTACCTGAAAAGCCAGGCTAACGTGGCTGATGCATATCAGGCTCCTGATTTTCATCCTGGCGACACGACGGACGATAGTATTTACGCATTGGGGGGAATCACTTCGGATATCTATAATTTGGTGAATAACGTCTGGTCACTTAAAAATTTGGAGCGCATGGGCTATTATGCCGCGGGTGTTTTAGGTCTGGTCTGGACAGTTGAGTTTTTCATTTATCGTTATATACATCATCAGAATGAAAAAACGCGTCAGGCCGGCGAGAATACCCATCAGGTGACCACGGCGCAAACGGAAGTCATCAGAAAACTGACCGACAAAGAAAAGGAGCAGGCAGAAGAAATCAAAAAACTGACCCAGGAAATCAAAGCACTGAAAGAGGAATTAAAGGGACAGCTTACCGCTACGCAACTGAAAGAGCGCTTCAAAAGACTGGAGAATGCGGTGGAGTATTTGAAGGGAAGCCCTCTCCCACCCTTAGAAGAAGACTTTGATGAAAAGATTCTTTTGAAGGAAACCGTGAGCGATGGGAAAACATTGGGTGGCCTGGACAACACTGCTTCTGAAACCAGAGAAGGTCATACTTCTGATGTTACCAACGAATTGATGAATCGTAGAGCAAAAAAGGAGACTCCTACTCAAGCGTCTAATTCACAATCGTTCGTTGCCGGAGGAGGCCAGGGCAGAAGAGGTTCGGACGACCGCCCTGGCGCCACTTCTGTGACTTCCACAGATAGTTTTATAAGTCCACGAGGCTAAGAGTCGCCGACAATTCTCGCCCTGGAAATTTTTTAAGTTAAAAAAATATTCCAGGGCGGGAAAAAATAATAAGCGAAGAATTGAATAAATTGGTATTTCATTGAAGGAGCGAAATTCATGTCAAAAGGCGATCACAAATCGGAAAGTAAAATCTCAGATATACCCGAAAAAAAGCGTAATCCGGAGGAAAACGCTAACCGGCTTTACAGGGAAGATCCTTTTTTTTGTGAAGTCGTCATGGACGCTGAAATTAGCAGCAGTGATTTAAGAGGGAATCTTGAGCCAATAGACGCGATTATTCGCGACCTCCCCGAGAAAAACGTTAAACCATTTCGGGAAAAAGTGAGAAATATCCGCACTCAGCAGCAGTCGGGTGCGGACCTTGAGACAGTAGTGGATGCTGAATTTAAAAAACTGTCATCAATACCAGACCTGACTCCGCAGGAAAGAGAATTCAGAATTAAGAATTACCGAAGGCTGGCCGGCTCTGTCATGAGGAAGGACCCTGATTTTAAAATTGAAAGTCGTGGTCAGGGTTCTTATCTGTCATTGAAAAAACTGGTCCTTGAAATTCGCCAAAAAATTAAAGCCAATACGGATGATGATAAAATTATTCTGGAATTAAAACTTCAGCCCGGACACAAAAAATTACTAGATGAGGTGAGAAAAGACTATACCAAATTTGTAAACGAACAGGATGAAAAAAGAATACAGCAGGAATGGTATGAATGGGTAATCCAGGAAAGGAATTCCCTTCCGACATCGGTCATCACCCAACTCTCCGGCATGATCCAGTGGCTTGCCGAGAATAAAAACGTCATGCCTGAGAAATATCATCCCGCGGACATCAGGTTCATTGTCAGTATCTGCAATGGAAATGAAAAAAATTATGCACAGGAATTTAAACGCCTGGATTCACAGTTTAAATCTGGAGACATCAGGACGATATTGGGTCTTCTTAATGGAACACTTGTCCTTGACCTCACTGAAAAATATTTAAAATTTTATACCGAAAGGCAACTTAGGGCTGCCGGTAATGATTTCCTCAGAGACCGTGAAGAGCGTCAGAAAATCAGCGAAAAAATTGAAGCCGGTCAGACGGATGACCAAATATTGCAGGAATTAATGAACGAACATTATTCTTTGACGCTCGTTTCCACGCCGGATGCCTCGGACTTCAAATTACTCAGTGCCCTTCGCCAAAAATTTAATAACCCTGTTTTAGCCAAAGATCAAAAAGGCCGGGTTTCTATTTGCGGTTATAAAAACGGCCAATGGCGCATCACACTCCTAAATGCCGATAAATTTCAGGATTTCCAGTTTCCCTCCGGCTCCCAACCTTTAATACTGCCCAGCCTCACTGCCCCGCCGAAGCGGAAAAACATTACTCAGGATAATGTTCTTATCCTTAAAAGATATGAAATCCCATTATTGGCCTACAGGGAAATCACCGAAAAAGCGGGGCATTCCTTTGTCGAATATGCGGATAGCGGAGAAGACAAAAATCCCAAAGAGACCCAGAGGGAAAGAGACAGGCTTCGGGCAATCATCGAATCCGTTATCAATTTTATTTCAATCGATTCACAAATCCGAAACCAGATCCCCGGGTTTGAAGGAACATCTTACGCGGACATACGGGGCCTTATCGTCAATATTCGAAAAGGTTTGAACGCTACGCGAAAAATTGAGCAACAACGTATTCCTGGTCAAACATCTGTGCCTGCGACTCAGCCGATGATTTCTGCGAGGCAGCCGGCACATCCCTCACCGCGAATGACGCGGACATTGGAACCGGTGCATGCGTTAGAGCCTGCGCCACTAACCGGAATCAGGCATATCTCACCCTGGCGATCCTTAATGAATGAGACTGCTGACGAGGCGACAACATCCGCAGCCGCTCTCTGGACGCTGGGAATTCCGTACACCAGTTACGCGTTGCTGCCATCCTCGCATTTGTCCGGGATATTTTCAGGAATCATGGAGAGTCCCAAACACTACCGATTATATGATTTTTTCGCCTCTTTATATAATAACGATCCTTATGAAGCGACCACCCGAAAGACCCGATTAAAAGTATATAAAGATAATCCGGATCATGCGGAAACCATTGTTGATCTCCTGATCTTTTCAGGAGAGACTCACCCCGGCCAGGAGCTGGCCATTAAAGCATTTCTGGGCGCAAATCCTAACCCTATTTTGGGACGTTTGCAG
The DNA here is from genome assembly GCA_963832945.1 of uncultured Pseudomonadota bacterium. Lineage (GTDB taxonomy): Bacteria > Pseudomonadota > Gammaproteobacteria > Coxiellales > Coxiellaceae > JAFEDN01. The sequence continues at coordinate 737,030 of CAWHVV010000010.1, read as the reverse complement.
AAATGGTTAAATAAAGGGGAAGAAGCATTTACCAGTAAAGCGTTTAAATTTATTGTGGCTAATCCTGCTGTGCTTATTGATAATTTTTCCCATCTTTATTTAACGTCCACCGGTTTTTTTGAGTTAATGAAGATATTTGATTGGCTCACGGTCATTTTAAGGAAAGGCGTATCAAGCGGGCGGGATACGCAAAGAGAAGGTATGGAAAACCTTGTGCGTCATAGTGTAAAGATACTGGAAGAAATATTTGTAAATTCCGCCACAACCCTAAATCCTTTGAATGTGGGTATCGATAAAGCCGGCAAAAAAGCCATATTAAAAAACTGCATCGAAAAACACCGGTACTTTGATTTTGTAAAATCGCTATGCCTGTTCAGACAGGGCGATAAATTTATATTTAGTTGCCATGAACTCTTGATAGAATTGCTACTTAATACCGCTGATTTCAAACCCGATGGGCCTCTTTGGAGAAGCATGGGGGTTTTGGCTGAAGCTCCCGGTAACGAGTTGGGTATTAGTTCCCTGAACCGTCTCAACGTGGTGGAGCCACGGCAGGATAAGATTATTCACCGGATAATTAAAAAAATTTCCGCTGAAATAAAGAAGCGCGAAGGTCAACTCCCCAGTCCTGACAACAGCGTTTCGCAGATTGAACTCTCTATGGAAGACTCATCCATGTTCATAAAGTTACGTGAGGAGAAACAGGATGATCCTTCAGACCGTGATTTCCTTTTTTCCTCTTCTTCCACAAGTTCATCAAGCAGCAGCTTCGCAAGTATGCCTGCGCCGATGTTTGAAGATAAGGAGGAGTCTGAACAGGCGCCCCTTCTCACGGCTGAACTCATCAGCAGGGAAATTCCAGAATCTTTTCCCCTGACTTTCAAATCAAAAGATTTGGATTCCGATAAACCTGAAAAACTCTCTCCTATATCCCCGAAATTTGAGTTAATGCCGGCGTTCCTCAATCTCGCCACCCTGATGGTTGATCGCATTACCCAGATGCGCAACTTTAACAGTGGCAACCCAATACCCGAAACTTATCCCGAAGAATTTTTTGCTAAAATTCAGTCATGGGGAGAGGAATATTGCTTTTTATTCATACTGGCGGTGGGTTGTGTGGAATTGCCCCTGCAGAATACGTTAACCTTTTCTTCACGATTCAAATTGCTCATCAATTTTATGACTTATTTGAAAAATGATGATCTGATCACTTTTGTCGCCAAAAAATTTGGTCAGCTTGGAGCAGAACAGCGCTTCATTTTTGATGAAAAAAGTTTTTGTCAGGATTCCTATAAAACCTTTTTACTAAATCCCATAGGATGGAGCGCCAGAAACTGGCATGATTTCGGAAGCGTTGAAAAATCTGCTTTCTCTTTTGCCTTTGATGAGAATTTCCGCCAAAAAACTGCCCAAAGCTTTCGTGAAATCAAGAAAATTATTCTATGGTTAAACGCTTTTTCTCAATCGCCCAGAGAATCTGAAAGGGAATCAGCCGAAAGAGCAACCTGGCGTTATTCCGCAGCACATTAAGAAAATTGCAAAGGAACTAAAGAAATTACAGGCACTTTTCCTGGGCCTGGAAAGTTTTTACGGGTACCTGAAAGAGATGAATTTGGAAAGCACCGGGTATGATGAATGGAATATCGCCGCCATGTATGCCGTGCTTTTTATCCCAAACCACCTTCAGATCAGAAATGAATTTAATGAGAAAATCTGTGGTCCCAGCTTTGAGCTATTAAAAAAAGCCATTCGTGAGTGCGAAAAGTTTTCGATATCGTTGTCAGCCCCTGAAACGCAGAGACGGGCGGCTCTGTTTTTTACCCTATTGCAGTTCCCACCCGAAACACAGGCTTCGCGCCATACCGGCGCGGACAAGCGATATCCCCGTGTGTGCAGTGATCTTTCCCTGTTTTTTGTGGAATTTTTTCCGCCGGAAGAAGTATTACAGGCAGTCGAATGGCTATTCAGTCTGGAAAATTTTATTAGCGATGACCCGGCCGGTTGTGCCCGTATACAAATTAGGCCATTTTTTAACTGCCTGCTGAATAACAAAAAATTTGTCAGCTTTTTACAGCAATTAGCTGACACGGATAAATCGCGATTTGCAAAATTTAAAGCAGCCTCTATCCAAAAACTGATAAACAGCTTACCAGGCACTCTGTTTTTACAGGTTTTTATAAATGTTGATCATTGGGACGTATTGAGTATAGGGCCTTCAGATTCAGAATTGAAAGCAGAAGAGCCGGAAGTGGAAGAAGTCGATCTGATTAATTTCATGGATGATCCCGCTTCGACCATGCAGTCTTTTTTTATTTATGTGGAACGCGCTTCCCGCCTGACGCCGGCAATTTTCTGGCAGAAGCGGGAAGAAATTTGTCTTCGTTTGGTGCAAATACTGGAAGGATGCTGGGAGGCAGTCCCCTCGACTGTCTGCTTTACCCTTGAAATTATACGTTTTGCGAATCTATTTGAAACCTTCAGAGAAATGAACCTTCATGGCTACCCTTGCGTACAAAATTTTCAGAATGAAATTCGGCCGCACTACAATCATCATGCCGGAGAAATGCGCAGTGATGTGCGATCGAAACTTTATTCCCAGTTTATTCTGTTTAGAGCTGCTCTGCAGTGGGTACTGAACAACTATACGCGTGAAGTGGAAACCCCGACAGGCTGTGAACGTTTGCTGGCATTTTGCAAATGGCTTTATGATTTCTCTTCAAACAGGAACAGAACTGAAATTTTACCGGTGTGGGAATTTTCACGCGCTTTGCTGGTTCAGGATTTCAAATCGTTTACTGTTCTGCAGTTAAACGTTTGTATTGCTCTTGCCACACAGAAAAGGTTTATGCCTTTCAAACAATTAATGCGATCCATTGCGATCGACCTGCTGGCGGTGGGAGAAATTAAAGCGGATTATTCTTCCGGGTTTTTTGATGATGATAAAATTACCGTCACTGCCCCGAAATGTCAGGCGACTTTCTTTCTGTTGGTGTCCGGAGTTTCCATAAAAAGTGTCTATCGCCACCTTGGCGAAATGACGGAAACAACGCCGGACCAGCTGGAAGGATTTATCCGCCGGGTCCACGAAGTTTTTGAACACGTTGATCAATTGCTGCAGGATGAAAATACTTATGACGAGCTGACCCTCAAAAAGCTGGCAGCCTTACGGGCCAGGGTTATTCATTTTTTTGTCGAGGTTGCCACCGGTCTTAACCAAACGCTGTCAACCAATAATGAACAGGAAATCAGAGAAGAAAAGGCTTTCAGATTTAAAGTGTCTTCTATTGCCATGAGTAAACAATTGCCCAAGTACCGGTTTTCCATAAAAGATCAAACGATTCTGTTTTTAGACAAAATGGGCATAGGTTTTCAGGAAAAACTCAGGGATGCTCTGGCGAATATATTTTCAGAAGAAAAAAATTATCGTTTCCTCATGCACTTTGTCAGTTCGGGTCATGGTTCCACGGCGGAATCCGGTGGAGAAGCGGTCATCCGGACAGTTTCCCACAACTACATTCATCCCGTGGTTTTTCGCGCTATTTTCATGGCTTTAGTAAAAACCGGGTGGGAACTTCCGGCTTGGCATTGGCCAAAGCTTGGCGAACAATTGATGAACGTGGTGGCTTTTTGTTCGAGGAGTGAAAATCATAAATATTATTTAAGGCGCATTAACGTTTTCAGTGAAGCGGCGGGTCCGAATCCACAGAATTTTATTGATTTTTTTCAGCTATTATTTGATATGAGATTACCTCCGCAATCGTTGCAATCATTGAGTGAGCAGAGTGTATGTCAGGCGGGTCAGCTGCTCGATGTCGTTTGTGCTGGAGTAAACAAAGGACGTAAGACTATCGGGTCCCTATTACTACAAACCCAACCTTTGGAAGTCAAAACGCCCGATTCAGGTTCCGGACTGTCCACCCTCTCCAGACTATTAGGATCATTCATAAAAAAGGATCCAGAGGATAAAGAACGTAAAGGCGATAGAAGAAGGTCATTAGACATAAAAAACAGCCCGGATATCTCCCTGAGCAATGCACGCAAGGCTCAGTTTTTATTTGAGGCGGAAGCCTACGCCCTGGAATTTATTGCCGTGCCTGGTAACGAATTTTGCGGTCTTTTAGAGAGCCGTGCGGCTAAAATAGCCATAAAATACCAGGATATTTTGCAGAGCAACCTGGCAGATTCGAGGGTCGCCATCCGGTTTCAAAACATTGGATTGCGTATTTTGGTAATTTTGAATGATAGCAGTCCGATTGAAGACGAAAAGGTAAAAGAAGAAAAGGTTCACCTGCTTCTTCAGAAGCTTTGGACTGCCGAAAAAGTCTACTTTCACCTGGTCAATAAATTAGATCATTACATGAAAATACGGTTCGGCGGGACATGGCCGGCACGGAAAAAATTACTGGAGTTGCTAACGCCTTCATCACAGCCACTCGAAATTTCCCCCCAGTCGAGTTCCTCGCAGGCAATGCCTAAAAAGGTCACCGTTCCACCTAAATCCGTGATTCCCCGCGCAAGCGCTGTCATTAAGTTACTTCAAAATAAAGATTTTCCGTCCGGCCAGGAAGCACTGAGTAACCTTCCGCAAGCCATGCAAAAAGAAAAGGCTGACCGTGAATTTGCCCGGCGTAAACTCCAAAGTTTGAAGAAGGACATCCCCGGAAATAAAAAGAGAAATTTACCGGGATCTCTTCATTCCGATCTGGAGCTTTATTCAAAAGTAGTTTCAGAAGAAGGTTGGGAATGCGTTGAACCGATCATTGCGGCGATTATCGATAGGTTATGTGAAGTCAAAGAATTTGCTTATCAGTCGCCCTTTGCGGGCGTTCCCCTTCGGGATAACTTAAACGATGCCTTTTCTGATTTATTAATCCGTAGCGGCCTTACTGAGAGTGAGAGCGCTGCGCTGGTGAGCGGATTAATGTCACGCAACGATATCCACGTCAGTACGGCGATGGCAGTTATTTTGTTACGCATCGCTCAGGCATACCGGCATCCATTCTCCCAACAACCCTCCGCCGCTGAGCGGCGCATCGCTTCCATCGCTGTTAAAAATCTCCACCAGCCATTGTGCTCGTTGTTTCCAGGCCCGCTTCTGGCGCCTCAGGTTCAGCAATACCGGGAATGGAGCGAATATTTCCAGACTTTGGTATGGCTGGGCCGGACGATAGATCCTTTATCTTTCGCCACCAGTGTTTCAGGTCAGCCGGTGGATAAGGTGCAAACGCTTATCGATGTTCTGGAACCGCTCGTGGATGTAGAGCATTTTGAATATATCCATAGATTTTTGATCAGTTATCATTTATTGCTGCCGGAACATATCGAGCTCAATTCTCCCTCTCACCTTGTGGGAGAGGGCTGGGGTGAGGGGCGGAAACGGCAGTCGTTCTCCACCCATCAAGGGAGAGGGGAAAATGCCGTTCCCCCGGAAGAAACCGAATTGAAAATCCTCATCGGGGATCCCGCCGTCCTTGGGGCAGAGATTTTACCGGAAGAACAGACTGACCCGGAGATGAAGGAATTAATGTTGACGCCTCGCATCTCACCGGAACTCAAATCCTTTAGCGAATGGCCGGAACCGCAAGCTACGTATACGGACCCGCTGGCTCCCATATTCAGAGCTTTGGAACAGAAGGGACTTTATTCGCCGCCGGCGAAAATACCGAATCAGGATCATAAAGGCCCTGAAAGATTGCCTCTACTCAGTTCTATTGTGGCCGCTTATCCCGCATATTCTTTTTTACAGTCTGTCATAGAAAGTTATCGTGGACCCTCAAAAGATGACGCTTCCCTTTTTAATCAACACGTATTTGCACTGGCATTTAACAATCCCAATCAGTTTTTGGGGTATTTTTCGGCGCTCACCTGGCGCCGGATAGTGAATGAAAGCGCTTATGGCCGGCACGAAGGCGGAAAAAGGCTGGTCAAAAATTTTGACCGGCACACAGCCAGATTAAAAAAAGCGAAGATGACGTCCCTGTTGTTTGACGGTATTTGTGCGGCGTTTAATGTTCCCTATGATAGGTGTGAGGGTTTACTCATCCCGCGCAAAAAAGAAAACAGTCTTTCTGCCCTGACTCCCGATTCTAAAAAAGAACTGCGGGAGCTGTTCAAACATTATTTTAAAACAGCATTCCCTGATTCCAACAAAAGCCGGCGCCTGCATGCCCTGGATCAGGTTAAGGATCAGGCCACGCATAAGGACTGGATTGAATACTTTATTAAGTTTATGAAAATTCTGATACCGGAGATGATTGACGGATTTTCGGACTTGGAAAATGCTTTATTGAAATCTGCGCCTGATTATCAGCAGGACCAGGCGTTGCGCGCCTGGTGCTGGACTTTGGTGCAATGTATTCCAAAGGCGGAAGGCCAGGTCAATGATATGGTGCGTCCCGAAATAGAGCATCATCTGAAAAGACAACTGGGCGGGCAGTTAAGCCGTGATAAACGCGCCGTGCAGTTATTCTGTTTATTTAAAATCGATTCACCTGATACCCGGGATGTGGCCGAGGCGTTAGGCGCTTCGACGGTGACCAGCTCTGTCATGATTGAAGCCATGGTCAGATTCTGTGTAAAAACTGGAAAAATACCTTTTACACCCCTCGAACAGACTGAGAAAATTGATCATCTATTTTCTAGTTTTGCCAATTATTATCAACTTTTGTCGGCCGACGATGCTAAAGCGTTGAGTCGAGCTCTACACGATCAACCGGAAAAACAGCCTTTAGCTTTTAGTCGAATGGCGCAAATAATGCTTCAGGTTCCGATAGGTTTACTGGATCAGCGAAGTGTACTCGCCTTATATGATCATGCGGAGGAACTTTTTCTCCAGCAGGAATCGGATTCGGAAGTTCGTATCAAGAAAATTGACCAATTTTATGAAAAATTCCGGGTTAAAGAACAGATTAAACATTACATTAAACAGATTACCGATATTTCGACGAAGCAGCAGGAAATAAAGGGGTCGCCTCATTATTTCATTCGGTCACAAGTTTTGAACGTCCGGGCCATTATTTATTTGACCGATCAACTTTCAGAAAAATATGGTTTTTACGCCACGCCCGAATTTAACGAGAAAGAGGGAAAAAATATTCCGGGAAATGCGTTTGTTCTCACGAATGACAATCAGATCTACCGGAGTTGCTACGGACACTGGCGTATTATGAAAATCGGCCGATTGGTTGTTGAAATTAAGAGCCGGGGCAACATTCCCAGGGTAGAGTCATTAACCCGTATAGACCGTGGTCACGAAGAAGATATTCGCGGTCTTTTGCGTCAGATAGCGGTAGCGCAGGGCGTTCGTATACCCAATAAATTTGAAAAAGGATTGCGGCGAAATACCCTCTCCGTCATTGCCGGGCAGATGGAAAAAATTGCCAATGTGTCCCCGCCATCTCCGGGATTAATGCCCAGTTATCAGTGTCTGACCTCAGAAGAAACGAGCCGTCAGGTGGAGATAGCGGAATCTTTATTGCGCTCTATGTATCCGCATCTGGACCGCGAATATGAAGACAAAGCGATTGTCTTATCTTTCAGCCAGCCTCAAAATAAAAGTTTAAATTTAACAGCAAGAGGGCAACGGATCTTTTCCCCCTGGACTCAAGTGGTCTGGGCCTTTAATTATTATCATTACGTTCCGGATTTGCGCGCGCTATTTATTAAAAGCGCGGACTTTTTGGAACTGATGAAAAAATTACTCAAATTTGAAGGGCATCCTCCTTACAAGACAGTATTGGTTCATAACTATCTTGAATCTTTATCTGAAATGAAAACGGACGACGATTGCAGGAAAGCATTGGAAAAAGCCAAGAGACTGTATTGGCGTTCGTTCTCATGGGATGTTGCGGACTCCGATCGTGGCGCTTATTTGGCGAATAGTTGCGCCTGTTTTGTGACCGGTAAAACCAACAAAGATTTCGTCGAAGAGATTGATCCACAGGACCTGTTGGTGGAATTCGCTGATAAAATAATGTATGAATCGCGAGAAAAATTGCCAGAAATTAAGGTCCCAGGCTCTTCCGATTTAACGGATGTTCTCATTGCTTTTGTAAAAACATTTCTGGCGTCAAACGTTCGCACCCGCGTTTACCAATCACCCGATGAAACCTTTGGCGAACATCTGCGTAGCATCCAGAGGGTAGATCACTCTATTGCTATCAATTTATTAAAATTGATAACGTTATCAATCGATCGTTTGCCATCCAGCGATATCTGCTGGAAAGTCGCACATTATTTATTAAATATCATTGAGCCTTCAAGAGATGAAAAAGAAAGTAAAGAACATAAAAGCTCCGCTAAACCGTTTGATGGATTTATCCGTGCACTCGAAGTCCTGCTGAGAAATGATAGAATTAATCCGAAGATTCGGAAATCTATCAGAGATAGTTTTCTTTTGTTGCTTAGAAATCGTTACGCTCATGTGGAGACAAATCCCAAATTAATCGAAAGTTATACGCGGCTCAATAAACAAAGAAAAGCGTTATTAATCGTCGCGGAGGAAAATAACCGGGCAGCTATTCGAGTGAAATTACAGGATATCCTCACACAGCTCAGAACAGACCCGCAAATCAAAATAGGCCTTAAAAAGGAAGAACTGATTCTGCAATTTTCGAGCGCACTGGACCAGGTGAATTCTCCCAGCGGCCTGATGCCATCCTTCCCAAAATTGTGTGAACGGATGAAGGAAGTCATTAGGGAAGCCATCTATGAAGCCCAGCTGGAGCAAAGACGGGAGTTGGTCGGAGGCTTAACGAGAATACTTGAAAGTTCCGGACTTCCGGTTCACGAATTGTCTGACCCTAACGCATGGGATAAAGTTTTTGATAATACAGATATACTTGATGAACTTCGCGATCTTCAGTCTGTATTTATGCGCTGGAAAAATATTTACCCTCTTATGGGAATGGAATACAAAGAGACCAAAACCAGCGCCGAATTTAAACTACCCGCCGGACACAGCATCATTAACTCTACCCCCGGGCAGATACGCGCGAAAAATGAGTTCCGTGCGCTATTGCTGAAGCAGGAAAACCCCCGCCACTTCTTTGGTACTGAGTTTATCGGCGCTGAAAATGGCGAAGGACAAATTATCAGAAAATTACTGAATTATTATTTTACTAATGGCAATGATATCACCGACAAAGGCGAACAGACCAACAGGTTACTTGGACTGATTGAAAACAAAGCCGTAACCAATTCGCATCTCTTTAAAAATGCCATGAAATTTATTTTCGAATTGTTAAATTCGGAGGAAACCCTGGAACGCAAACCCCTTGGAAAACTGCACGCCTTTTTTATGGAAATGTTGTTCCTGCACTGGAACCAGTTAGCGCGCGCCGCAATCAATGCTCATTGGGACAATCCCCCTGATCTCTATGCTTTTCGCAAAAATTTACTGGACACCATGCGTATCGCTTTCGAAGCATTTCAGGATAGCGGCGGCCAAAGTTTTACCTCGTTTCAACTACCCGGCTCGCTAATGGAGTTGCACTACTTGCTGATGGTGAAAATAGAATCTGGCGACAAGTTGATGCTGAATTCTCTCACATCTTTAGTGAATGTCAGAACTGCCGGGGAGCCATCGGCTGTGAATGCGCGTGCGCGAACCGGGGATCCGGATCTTCTCAGCGCCGGGGCTTGCGTGATCACCCATACTTTAGGCGCATTGAGTAATGATGTGCTTCCCGATTCGTTCAGGGATGCGCTCGAATTGTTGCTTCAGGAGCAAACAGTACTGGAAAACATCCAAATAAAAGAAGAACATGAACGAAAATCCGAAGCAGGTTTTGTACCCACCGAGGACAGGCGTAACCAGCGGTCCCTGGTTCGTTTACGCCGGGGCAAGCATTTTAGCGATCAGCCGGATGAATACAAATGTCCGCAATTTGGTTTTAGCGTACCCGAGCTGTTGGCAGCAGTGGTAGATGAAGTTCCCATTCCTTTGGAGAAATTTAATAGCGATGCTCTGAGTAGGGTTTCGGACTATAACCTGCGCGAAAATATCAGCAATATTGTCAACACCCTGGATACTTTGGGTGGTTGCAGTCTGATAAAACTGCGTGGCTCAGACAGTAAGGATTCCAAAAATGAAGACCCGGAACTGGAAAAATTAAAATCCGGCAATCTGAAAAATTTAATTTGCCAGGGCGCCTCTAACGCAATCTATATCAGGGATCTTGATAAATTGTATTACTTTAAATACAACCGCGCAGGCGAAGGAACACTAACGGAATTGGATGTTGACAGTGGATCTTTGCCCCGTTTTGATGAAACCATGCGGGTGGGCGAGCTGGGCTACGCGCAACCCCGATTGCTGTCCGAGCGGCGCCTGGATCAAATTAAAGAATTGACCGATCACACAACAGAGCCGAACCCGGAAGATGAAAAAGAACCGTCTGAGAGCGTTTTACCGGGAGAACTTATCAGGGTGCCGAGGACGCGCACCGTTGGAGCATTGCTGCAAGGTATGATGAGAGCCGGTGAATTGCGTTTAATCATTAATACCAAAATTGAAATTAAAGCCGATACGAAACCAAAGGATCTGGTCCCGGGAATTGAAAATATGAATTTCCCGGCTTTTAAAAATTATGCCGCCTGGTACGATAAATTCCGCTGGATCGCGGGTTTGCTGAATCCCCGGCAGCCGGTGGACTCTCTTTTTAATTTCAAGCCAAATTTTGACTGGAGAAAACTTCGTATTTTCTGGGGAGGATGTGATCTGGTTTTAATGGAAACCCAGCCGACGATAGAAAATGTGAAACAGTTAACTATTATTTCCAATGCCGCCTACATTAGATACGACGACCAGTTATTTTACGCGAACAATATTAATGAAATTGTAAATGATAAAATCATAGCAGCAAATAAATGCACACTCAGTGTGGTCAATCTTAAAGATTTTTCCGACTTTGATGCAAGACTGGAAGTGGCTGGTTTATCGCCGGGTGAAGGTAGAAAATTGACTGCAGAACAATTGAAAGAGATCTTCAATTTAACCGAACACACTCATCTGGAAAAAGTAGAGAGACCGTGGGAAGATCGGTATTATCAAATATTCCACGCCATTGAAAAGCGCTATCTGGCGTTATTGCCCCTGCAGCGGGAAGCGGTTCGCGACGAAGTATTGCGTGACGTTCCTTCCAGCCTTCGTGAAATGGCGGATGGAGAGGATGTTACCCTGCTCGGCCTGATAACCCGTTGGGAAGATGTTGGAGTGGTCTCCTATATCGACCCGAATCAGGTCGCCCGGCGCAAATTATTCGCCAACTTTAATCGGTTCAGTCAATTTTTATCCGGGTTGTTTATTGACACAGAAAGATCAAGATTGAGCAACGCCCGTTATTTTCCGCTGCTAAACGGCATTGTCAGCGAAACCACCAATAAAATATTTGTCCCGGATGCTTTGGATAACAAAATTAAAAACATCTTAATACGTCCTGAATTGCGCAAATATTTTTTACGGGAACTGGCAGAGGTATGCCTGGACGATAACATTCAGCCACTCCTGAATGCGCTCGAAAAGCCAATATGCCGCACAGTGTTGGTAGCTTCGAAACCAGTAGAACTTCACTGGACTGAAAATCTATTAGAAACCGCCTGGACTGCGCTGGCTCATGAAATGCTGGGGCGTTCCCAGCAATCCTCAAGTTATTTTGAAGAAGATGATTCTCAACTTCAGGTGGCCGCTCAACAGAATGAGTTGATTCATCACCTCATTGAATGGCGAACTAAAATAAGTGAAGCATTTCCTACACGTGGGTGCACTCGCATTTTAATATTAGGAAAGAATGATGCGACTCCCAGTAGAGCGGCCGGGAATGACCCAATGGCTATTTATATTGCAGAGGATAAACAGGGGGGCGAATTTCACGCATGGTGGTATGAAGATCATGATTTTAAGCGCCATAGAATTGATAAAGAACATCAGGATAATTTCCAAAATATGGCTGGGGAAATCGCAAATAGAACTAAAAATAATGAATATTTTGATTACAGCGGCTATAACAAGTGGCGTTCTGATGCAATGGAAAAGAAAGAAGACGGTCGCGATATAGTATTGGAAGGTGACAGTTCTCTGACCATGCAGAAAGTAGACTGCTTGCGTGAATTTTTGATCATTTTCAAGGATAGATTTAGGCGAAATAAGCAGGATTGTTTTACGTTATACCAACATTTAGTCGATTGGGCAATTTTGGCATGGTTCGCTTCCGGGAAGGCGAGAACCGCCGAATTGATAGCGGTTTTCCGTTTGAGCAGCATTGCCGAATTAAATGTCGATCAACTGGATTTCTGGAGTCAACACGCCCAGAGCATGACTTTTAAAGAAAATACGGTGAAGATTCAGGAATTATTCAAGGCTTTAAGCGACTATGAACCGCGTTTTACCCGCTGGACTTTAATTGAGGATTATCTGGAGTCGAGACCGGCGCGAAAGGAAACGCCTCCGTTCAGAATCATTCCATTTATCGAGCAATTTCTGAAAGAAAAAAATCAAAAGGGCATTGATTTTTTCAATGACACTCTGTTTGACAGGGACGCTTACAACGCCACCAGTTTTATCGTCTGCGTGCTGCGGAAGCTGGGAATGGACGGCGAAAAAATATTAGTGAATTTTGGAGATATGGTTGGGAAAAATAGCCTGCAAAATCAACTCATTGAATATCTCAAATCTATTTCCTGCAATCCTAACGCGAAAGAATTGATTTTAGCGGAAGAAGATACAGTGGAGAAAGCGGCGCTTAAAGAAGAAGAGCGTAAGCCGGTAGTCGAGGCACAGGTGCGTCTGAACGGTTTTATTCACCTTCTGTTAGGCCTGCGCATTGAACTGCTGGATCGGGAACCCACTGTGGAAGAAAAAAAACGGGTGGTGGAACAGAAATGCATTTATATGATCCAAAAATCAGAGGGCCGTTACGAGTTAGGAGTTTATATTGCTAAAGTCGGAGAACAAAAAGGCAATGAAGATGAATCTTCCCGATATCATCAATGGCCTTTAAATTTACCCGAATACAAAGAGTTATTACCTGACGAACGTTTGTCTCAACAACAGTTAGATGGTGATTATAATCTGCGGCAGGCTATTTTAAACTACGCCGGCGATGTTTGCGGCAGTGTGTCTTTGGGCGCGATGGAAGCGTGGCCCGCGGTTGAGTCAGGAAAAGAATTCACCCGGCGTATTCGTCCAAACGACATCCCGTCTCCTTCCGGGAACCTTGCGGCAATGATTATGGGAGTGGCTGATAGCGGTTACGATCTCTATATCATCAATGATTTTGACGTTAAGGCATGCACTGCCACGCCCGGATCTGCGGAGATGGTTTTACCTGGCGGCCACGCGATTAAAAACGCCGTTGTCATCAATACCCATAACAAAGCCTGCCTGATTCGCATGGGCAAGGTCATTCAGCAAGACATTGATGTTGACATAAAAAATTGCCGTCAATTGAAAAAAAGTTACAAAGATCCCGCACTACCTGGGAAATTATCCAGGATAACCACGCCCCCGGCGCTTGTTTGCAGCGTCATTGCTGATGTGACCGCAGAAGCCGGCCGGACCTGGTTGCCCAATCTGGAGATAGTGGAAAATGGGCAACCCGGGCAGCAACTTCTGCTCACAAAAACTCGGATAAAATCCTACGATGAACAGTTGCCGTTTGCTATCGCGCACAGATTATTTAAAAATTTTACAGACAGTGCGGAAGCAAAAGTATTGAATGTGAAGTGGCTGGACGAACTCCATGAGAAGGGCTGGCTCCGGCCTTTGCGTGCCTATATCGCTCTTCTGGGTTATAAACGATTCACCGAAGAAGGTGGCCGCATTCTGGAGAGCGACGAAAGCTGGACCGTGCGATTCCAGCGCATGGTAAAACTCATGGAGAAAACTTTAGGAATCACGATAAAGCAGGACAGCGGTTGTCAGAATATTATTACAACGGACGAATTTAAAAGGCTTATGGAGCTATTCCAGGCAGGCATCGCCAAATTCAGCGAATTTGTACTGACTTTTAATCTGTTTCTTCCCCCCAGAGTTGAATCCGCTGTCTCTCCCGCGGGTAAATACGGTTACGGGAGTGATATGGGTATACTCCATCGAATTTGCGATGATTCTACCCTGAACGAGAAAATTTTCCGAACTCATTGTTTGGAATTACTGACTAAATTGGCCCAGCTAACCAATCCTTCGGTGGCTGATCCCGTTCCTTCCGAAGAGCGATTGAGTAAACTATTATTTTTAAATCAACTGCCGGAGGAGCAGGTTTTGGCAGGTTATTCAGGTCAATATTTACTGGTGGGTTCAAGGAAATTTAAATTTGATGGTCAGAAGTCAGTAGACGATCCCCGTATTGAATTTAGCAATCTTCAATATTTTGATGAGAAAGGCAATCCCTGTAAATTGTACAGTTTTCCTGATGCGGATTTTAACACCATTTTGCAGGAATCCCTTTTAACTTCAGGATTCGATATAGTTCTGACTGCCATGGCTGCGGAATTAAAAGAAAAAGAGATTGAAACAGAAGCGAAGAAAATTTATCAGAAGCGTGGAAATGCTCCGGTTATTATTTATCAAAAGATGTTAAAAACCACAAATTATTATGTATTGGGACAGACAGCGAATGGTTTAAGTCTGACCAAAACTACTTCGAACATCGCGCAGGGGCTGGAATTTCCAGATATGGGTGGGGAGAAGTATTTGGTTAAAAATCCTGCCTACTCGGCGGCTTATAAGGAAATTATTGGTAAAAAAGCCCATTATCCCGAAAATGGAAAACTGCGCAGCAGAGCGCCTTTAGATCGCGAACAGGTGAAGAAATTTGCTTTTACCGGGGGGGAAGATGGTCAGCTTCGGCTTATTTCCTCAGAGCAGAAATGTGAATTAATATGGCTTGAAACGATGCCTCAGGGCGACATGCTCAATTTCTGCAAAGGGAAAATAGTATTTATTTCCACGGAGCTGGTGCCAAAATTTAAACTGGTGGGTCAGCGATATGCGCATGAAACGTCGACACTCTGTTCGAACCTGTACTTCGTTTATCAGGGCAGACTGACCGGAGTAAAGGTTCCGGCGCACGGAGCGGAGTTTTTTAATAAGAAATTAAGTAAGTTAATAAAAAAATCCAAAGGCAATGAATTGATTTTAACTGCTGCAGAGGTGGATGAATTAATCAATCGCTGGAAAGCGGATAATGTGCGTTGTGCGAATGCCGGCACCCTTTTTCCCATGCGCGATAATTTGTTGAAATTCCTTCAGGGAGGCAACAGGCCTGATTCAATCCAGAGTGTTATCCTCATACCTGAATCCGCGCCAATGCCACGAGATGACAGAGAGGATGCTGCGCCAGTGGAAACAAAGAAAGAAAAAAAGCAGGAATTAAAAGCAGAGCCGCTGAACATCCGTTTTGAACATGAAAAGGATAGGATTGCCCAATCAATCACTGCGCCCCTGCCTTTTGAGTTGTCAGGGTCTCCGCAGAATCCTTCAGTCAATTCTGTACAGAAAGAACTCGTTAGGTTTGTGAGTGACGGCAGGAGTTTATATAATTCGCTGCCCACCCCTGAAGAGGCGATTGTTGAAGATTCATTAAAAAATGTTGAAGAGGGAAGGGAAGCAGTAGACATGAATTTCTGACAGCCATGACCGGGGATATTTTTGGCATAAACAGCAACCGCGAAGTGTCATTCCAGGGAAGGCATATTCCTCCCTCTCCCCCGTACTCGGGGGAGAGGGCTGGGATGAGGGGCGGAAAACCCCTCACCCTCACCCTAACCCTCTCCCCGAGTACAGGGACGAGTACAGGGAGAGGGAATATATGCAGGAGTTCCCGCTGCAGGGAACTCTCCTTACGCGATGGGGGATCGCAAGGGGGAGAATCGCGATTCTCCCCCTTCATTCCGAGCAATCGGCTCCGCCGATGCGCAGGATATAAACAGGAAGCCATTGCCGCTGTACTCAGCGGGAATGGCTGGAATATATGCTTATTTTCTCCTTTTGAAGGATGATTATGAAATTCAGGATTTCTTTGATTTTTCATAATTTTTGAGCAGGTTTTCAACAAAAAAAGCTTTTATTTCTATAAAAAAGAAGATATGATAGATGACTTTTTTAGATAGACTATTTATTATGTCGCGAATAGGATTATATTTATGAATAAATTAGCTATTATTTTAGGACTTTTCATTTTTTGCGCAGGTTGTGCTCCAGAAAAGATTGTTCCAGTTCCCGCTCCTGTCGCCCCGGCTCCCAAAGCTGTCGTTGTAGTGCCCCCTCCGGCAGCGCAAGTTATCAACATGCCGGCGCCTCATCCGGTGACGTACCCCAAAAATGTGATTGTGCGCCAAAAACCTCTGCCGACTATTTCAGTTTATCCCGGTTCTCTGAAGGAAAATGTTGAGCGCATCGCTGCCCATTACGGCTGGCATCAGGTCATATGGGATGCTCCGGAGGATTACCGGTGGGTTGGCTACGCCCAAATCCAGGGTGAAAATTTATCCAGTGTTTTACGCCAGTTATTTGCGGATTTTCCTTTACAGGCGGTTTTCTATCAAGGTAATCACGTATTATATATACATCCAAGGACATTAAAATAATGAAAAAGCGTAACATCTTCAGATTTCTTGGTTTAGTTTGCACGACATTATTTCTGACGGCGTGCATTCTGCCTCCTTATCAACACGCTAGTGAGCGTATTGATCAAACCGACCGGCAAATCGCTGCCGATAAAGCGGCTGATGATGAGCGCGCTCCGCCGGTGATCAGCCGGCCTGGCTTTTATATCGATACTCAAATCCGGTGAGCTTAAGCAAAGATCCGGCCTGGATGAAGCGTTCCATCACCCTGACCGCGCAAAATATGCCGATGGATGAATTGGTATCGAGATTATTGCGCAATAGCGACGTCAACGTTCGTTATGATAATTCCGTGGAAGCCAAGCGCCCGGTAAGTCTGCATTATTCCGGCAGCGTAAAAGGCGCGCTGGATACCGTGGCCGCCAAAACCCGTTATTACTACCTTGTCGAAGGCAATGTGGTGAGCTGGTCCGCCTTTCAAACCAAAATGTTTGACATCTCATTTATGCCTGGCTATTCCTCTTACCTGGTGGGACGCAACCAGAATAGTTCATCCGGTTTTGGTAATGCCTATCTGGGTTCCGGAGAAGTGCAAAGCGACGTCAATGACGATCAGTACAGCAGCCTGCAGGCCCAATTATCCGTCTGGGAAGATTTACGAAACGGTCTCGGTAAGCTGGTTTCTCCCGACGGCAGATTTATGATTTCCGAATCGACCACCACAGTGACGGTGCGTGATCATCCGGATAATATTGACTCCATCGGCAAGTACCTTGACGATTTAAACAGAACCCTGTCCCAGCAGGTGGCTATTAAAGTGGAAGTGCTGGACGTCAGGCTTAATCAGAATTATGAAATGGGTATTAATTGGGATGCGATCATCAAGACTTTGCACCAATTTTCAGATTACAGGCGCTCTGGCCGACGCCACCACAATTTCACCCATCGCGATGGCAGGGGGCACCACTTCCGGTATTGCTTCGTTCGTGATTGGCAAAAACCAGCACCGCACTTTTATCAATGCTCTGGACCTTCAGGGTAGAGTGCACCTTGTGACCAATCCGCAGGTGGTCACCATGAACAACCAGATGGCGACTATTCGCATCACCAACGATACCAGCTATGTGAAAAGTGTCAGCACCACGCAAACTCCCGATGCCGGCACCACTTCGTCCATTACGCCGGGAACGGTGACCGATGGCTTTACGCTTTATGTTTACCCAAAATTCAAGGTGATAAAGTGTTCATGCAAATTAGCAGCACTTTGTCCGACCTGCTGAGTATTACCAAAGCGGATAATGCGCCGACGGGAACGAATGTCAAAGATCAAAGCACATTTACAGCCATTCAAATCCCGACGTTGGCGCAAAAAGTATTTAACCAGCGCACGGCATTGCAGTCGGGTCAGACCTTAATCGTGGCGGGTTACCGGCGCGTGCGCGACAAGACCTCCGAAGCCAAATTCTTTACTGTGGCTGCGCTTAGGCGGCAAAGGTTCTGAAAGCGAGAATATTGAAACGCTGGTGTTAATTACCCCCATCGTGATGAAGTAAAGTATGAGTTTATTGAATCGACCAGATGGCATACATTTTGTAGTGCAACCCTACCGGGAGCGCATTCCAATCGGTAAACGCTCGGTGATGACTCAACGAATTCGTTTGTTATCTGAACAGCATGGCCAATATGTTCTGCATTTCACCGCTGGGCCAGAGACGCGGTGGAAGCGGTATTTTCCAAAGAATCCGGCTATTTGCTGGGAGAAAACGTCTGGACTTACTTTGATAAATCTCCTTATCTGATTTTTTGCGAGCGGTTATCCAAAGACACTAATCAGGTATTGCTGGTCATTGTCAGAGCGAATGAAGTTTATCTGGATACGGTTGTTGATAATGAAAAGCTGCGCACGGAGCTGGTTCCGTTAATGACCATGCCAGGAATCTTTTCGGGTTATTATCTACGGTGAGGTTTCTTTAAGCCAAATGAAACGCCGGGCAAGTTTGTCCTGCCTAAAAATCTGATCAATAGTTTTGAGATCGCCAAAGAACCTGTTTTTAAAAATTTACCTGTTTCGCCAAATGTCCGGTTATTAACGTTGTTGCTGGCTCTGAAATCGCCGTTATTGGGTTCAAGAATTTCATCTCTCGCCATTGGTGTCGCCACTTTGGCGGTATTGGGCGTCGTTTGGTGGATTTATGCGGTCAGTCCGCCGACATGGGAAGCGCCCCTGGCGCCAAAAAAAGTGGCTCAAAAGGCGGATTTAGATGTGGCTTATATGGATTTTTATGCGGCCATGAGCTCGCCATCTCCGGGTGAACAATTGGATGAACTGGCGCATACCCTTGAAGGATTTTATGCCCTGCCTGGATGGGCGGCGGCGAACATACGTTCCGATGGCAACCAGTACCGTGTTCAGTTGGAGCGCCAGGGCGGCAGTTACAATGGTTGACGCAATGGGCAAACGTCGAAAATTATTCACTTACATTGGTTCAGCCGCCGCGGAAGTGGCTGTTCCCAGCCAGTTGATAGTGCGCGCCAGACCACGCTTTTTATATCCGCTGTCACAAGTCATGGCGTCACTAGTGGATGAACTTGACCTCCTGTTTCCGGATGAAGCAGTGACCATTAGCGATCCACGAATATTGGGTCAGACCAAATCAAGAACGGTGACAATTAATTTGGTCGGATGCTTCCCCGGATACGTTAGTATTAATCGGTAATACATTAGGGAATCATTTACCGCTGTCCATTGCAGCGATGAATGTCAGTGTTAGTGGGGGATTACTCAATGGAAGCGTTCAATTATCTGTTTGGGGAATATAACCATGAACATTATAACAAAACTTAATATTCGGCAAAAAGTGATGCTGGCGTTGACCATTTTAGCGGCTGTCTTTTTAGCCTGGCAGATTTACCACTTTATACAAGGCAACGCAGCATCTGTTCAGCCTTCGGCAGCGCCCGTAGCGGCGGCTGCTCTTCCCGTCAGTACTCTTCCTCCACCAGTGGTGGTGCATCAGTTACCGGCGCGTGCGCCGGTGTTAACGCCGCGTCAACGAGAATACCTTAATTTGGTGCGCGAATATCAGATTACCAAAATGGAACGGCAAATACTTGAGGAGAAAGCGGGATTGGCCAATGCGCAAAAACGCATCTCCGACAGCGGCACAAACAATTCTTTATCCGGCGCGAGCGGCATCGATACCTCGATGTACGGTAATGAAAACAACGACTATCAACTGGCTTACATAGACCGTCAGGCGGGGCAATGGAGCGCGACTTTGAATCAGGGTGAAGTTTATAAAGAAGTGCACGTCGGCACTCGTCTGGAGAACGGTTCGAAAGTGCTTTCCATTAATGGCAATAGAGTTGTCTTAAGTTTGGTAAAAGGTAAAAAACTGGTGTTAACTTTTCAGGGCAGTGTGAATGTCGATAATGAAACTCCGGCTTATACGGTGAAGGCTAAAACCCCTGTTAAAAAGGCGCAACCCGAGGCGAACGCCGCTCCTGCTGTTTCCGTTTCCCCTCCCGCTTCCAGCAATGCGAGCAGTGCGAGCGCCTCCAATGGCCAAAGCAATGCTAAAATTGCCAAAATGTTGGGTATTACCTCAACCCCGGTCGCTCCGGCCGCTCCCGGTTCAGTTCCTGCCGCGACCCCGAATGTAGCACCGAAAGATATTCCTGCCGCGCCCCTCACCGTAACCCCGGAAACGCCCGCACCCCAACCGCCGTCCGCACCTGCCCAGGATACTCAGGTCACGCAACCTGTGCCTGTTGCGCAGCCGCAGGCTTCGACTGCAAAGCCGGTGTCGGTGAAGGAATTACGGGAAAATCAGGCTGGACCCACGCTTTCGATGACGCCCCCTAATCAAATTTCATGGGAGCAAGCTGCTAACTTACAGGCTGCCATCAATTCTCGCTGAGTACAGCGAGAATTGATTCCTGATTTATATCCTCCGCTCGGCAGAGCCGATGCTCGGAATGAAGGGGGAGCGCTGCGCGCTGCTCCCCCTTGCGATCCCCCATGGCGCAGGGAATTTTCTGCGAAAATTAATTTTTAACTAATTAACTTGGACTACCACTCGGCGGTTGAGGGTGGCGCTGCGGGGGGTGGATTGTTCGGCGACGGGTTCTCTGCTGCCACGGCCTTCGGTGGCGATGCGGCGGCGATCCACGCCGGAGTTAAAAATATAAGCGCTTACGGCTTCTGCGTAACTTTGGGATAAGTCCAGTTGCGCTTTTTGGCTCAGAACCTGATCTGTGTAGCCGATTACCCGAATGACTGAATTGGGATAGGTGTCGGCAAAATTTTTCGTGAATAGCGCCATTTGACGCAAATTCGATTGCTGGCTTTCTTTAACGGTAGCGGTCCCGGGTTCAAAGTATTTATCTGTGGGGATAATCATCATCAATCGGTCTCCCTGTTGAATCATTTGAATCCCCGCGTGCTGCATCTGATGAACCTGCCCATTCAAAGTGTTTTGAGGGATTGGCAAGGGAGGCGGTGTGGTTGAGCAGCCGCTTAACAGGATGAGCGCACCGGCCAGCCACCCATATATTTTGCTCATATTAACTCCTAACAATAACGGGTTTAAAGTTTATTAATAAAAAGCTACAGTATCCTGAATTTGAATATTACGCAATATTCCATGGTATGTTCTCTGTATTAGGATATATTTTATGAGTTTATCGAGAGTTATTGGTTTAATTACCGGGTGTCTGTTACTGGTTTTCGCAGATATTGGGTTGGCGGGCTTTTGGTCTTCCGCTCAGCCTGTGCCGGGACGGATGGCATTACTGTTGCCCTTGCGCGGTGTTTATGGAGAATCTGCACAGGCATTGCGCGATGGTTTTTTAGCGGCGTATTACCAGTCATTACCAGAGGATTCTGCCGCCCCCACCATCCGTATTATTGATACGAGTGAAGGAGATATTGTTACTCTGTACCGTCAAGCCGTAGCCCAAGGCATGGAGCTGGTTGTGGGGCCTTTAAATAAAGAGCAGGGTCTGCAATTAGTGCAGGCAGGTCCACTCGCCGTTCCTACGGTGGTATTAAATATTTTACCAATCACCGAACCTGTTCCTAATCTCTATCAGTTAAGTTTGGCGCCAGAAGATGAGGTCAAACAGGTGGCTGCCAAAGCATGGCAGGACCACAAAAAAAACGCTTTGATTATTGTGCCTGCCAGTACATGGGGGCAGAGGCTTTCGCAAGTATTTTTAATGGAATGGCAAACTTTGGGGGGCAAAGTGGTTGGCGAAATGTACTACGATGATCCCGGTCAGTTATCGTCGCAAATCTCGCAAATATTACAGGTGGAGGCTTCTGAAAAGCGCGCAAAAGCTCTTCAACATTTACTGTTACAGCCAAAATTGCGCGCCATCCCTTACCGCCGGCAGGACGTGGATATGATTTTTCTCGTTGCGAAACCAGAGTCTGGACGTGAAATCCGCCCATTGCTGAATTTTTACTACGCCGGAAAAATACCCGTGTATGCCACTTCGCATATTTACAGCGGAGCGCCGGACCCGCGGTATGACCAGGATTTAAACGACGTTAAGTTTTGCGCCATCCCCTGGGAGATTGCCCCTGAGACACTGTCACCGGATTTACAAGCCATTCTTCAAAATGTAGAAAAGGCCTGGCCGGAGTCCGCACGGCGACAGCCGCAATTTTTTGCTTTAGGAGTGGATAGTTACCGGGTTGCACGACAGCTGGGCGCAGGTATGGCGATGCCCAAAATAGACGGAGCGACGGGCAAATTGACTCTTCAGGATAACCACGTCTGGCGCCGGGACTTGCCCTGGGCGCAAATCATTCATGGCCAGCCGCAACCGATTCAATGACCAGCAATTTCCGCTGAGTACAGCGAAAATTGCTTCCTTTTTATCCTGCGCTCGGCGGAGCCGATGCTCGGAAATGAAGGGGGAGCGCTGCGCGTTGCTCCCCCTTGCGATCCCCCATAGCGCGGTGATTTATTTTATTAAATCAAATTGTTATAATTCAGCGGGAAATACTGTTTTAAAATGACTACAAAGATTATTGGGCGACTGGCTGAAGAGCGGGCGCGGGTTTATTTAGAACAGCAGGGGATGGTCTGGGTACGGAGCAATTATCTTTGCTCTCAGGGTGAGGTCGATTTAATCATGCTGGATCAGGAAACCGTGGTTTTTGTGGAAGTTCGTTACCGAACTTATCCTGACTTTGGAAAAAACGTCGAAACCGTCGCCGGACGTAAACAACACCGCCTGATCAAGGCCGCCTGGCATTATCTGCTGGAAACTAATGCCGTTGAAAAAGTGAATGCCCGCTTCGACATCGTGGGACTGGCTCCGGATGATGACATTTACTGGATTCAGAACGCCTTCGAAGTCCGATACTAATCCTGGAAAAAATGCTGTAAAATACCACCCATGGATATGTCATCGAGAATTAAACAGCATTTTGAAGAAAGCATTCAAACCAAAATATTAGCAGCCGAATCTTTAACCGAAGCGATTTGCGCGGCAGGCGAAATGATGGTGCAGTCATTATTAAATGGGGGCAAAATTCTAAGCTGCGGTAATGGCGGTTCTGCCGGCGACGCTCAACATTTTTCCGCTGAAATGTTGAACCGTTTTGAGACCGAACGTCCCAGCTTACCCGCGATAGCCCTGTCCACAGATACTTCGACTGTCACCGCAATAGCCAATGATTATAGTTTTGACGAAATTTTTGCTAAACAAATCAAGGCGCTGGGACAGCCAGGGGACGTTCTATTAGCGATTAGCACCAGCGGTAATTCCAAAAATGTGGTGCAGGCTATTACCACCGCTCAACAGCGGGCTTTGCAGATAGTAGCCCTCACCGGCAGTGACGGGGGCGCCATTGCCGGTTTGTTAAATGATACGGACGTCGAAATCCGCGTTCCTGTCCAATCGACTGCGCGGATTCAGGAGGTGCATTTATTGATTATTCATTGTTTGTGTGATTTTATTGATCATCGATTATTTATTTCTGTGGAGGGTTAAGTTATGAAACGTATTTCTTTACGATTAATGTTGCCATTTCTATTATTTTTATTATCGGGCTGCGTTCCGATCATTATTGCCGCCGTTGGCGCGACAGCCGGAGGCGCTATTATTTATGATAAGCGCAGTAGTGGAGTCATTTTGCAGGACCAGGATATTACTAACCGAGCGCTCGGTCAGCTCAATGCCGACACGGCTCTCAAGAATTCGGCGCGCGTTTCAGTCGCCACTTTCAATCACGTCGTGTTATTGGTTGGCCAGGCGCAATCGGAAGAACTGCGGGAGCGGGCTTACGATGACGTCCGCGTTTTAAAAGGCATCAAGCGGGTTTACAACCAGATAGAGGTTTCCCCCATCTTAACAACCTGGGATCAAAGCGGCGACGCATGGATAACTTCTAAAGTAAAAACCGCCATGCTCGCCAAACCCGGACTCAGTTCTTCACAAATTAAAGTGGTGACCGAGAATAAAGTAGTTTATTTAATGGGACTGGTAACGCCTAACCAGGCGAGATTAGCCACCGATGCCGCGCGAAACGTGAGCGACGTTAAAAAAGTCGTTCAGGTATTTGAATTCGAAACCTGAAGCAATTCGAGAGACGAATGAACACAGATTCTGCCATTCAAGCCGTTTCGGTAGCTATTTTGCCACTGATCTTCGCGATCACTCTTCACGAAGCGGCGCATGGCTGGGTTGCCAATAAATGCGGCGACAAAACCGCGCTGATGCTGGGCCGGGTAACACTAAACCCGCTAAAGCATATCGATATCATCGGCACGATCGTGTTGCCCCTGGTTTTGCTTTTTATCGGCGGTTTTATTTTTGGCTGGGCGAAACCAGTACCGGTCGCATGGCAGAATCTAAAGCATCCGCGACGGGATATGGCGTTGGTAGCGTTAGCGGGCCCCGTGGCCAATTTATGCATGGCTCTGATCTGGGCGATTATTGCCAAATGCACGGTTTTGTATTTGCCTGGCAGTCAACAGCCTTGGCTCGCGGCCACCGGACAATTTCTTCAGGCCGCCGCGAGCTTCGGCATTTTAATCAACTGTGTTTTATTAGTTTTAAATTTATTACCGATCCCTCCTCTGGATGGCAGCCGCGTCATTTCCAGTCTACTGCCTGTTAAAGCCGCGCATGTCTATGAAAAAATAGAATCATTTGGTATCTGGATTTTACTGGCATTATTAATTTTCGGAGTATTGAGTTTTATTTTATGGCCACCCATCCAATGGCTGGTGCATGGCATTATTGATTTATTTGGTCTTGGAAAAGGAGAACTATGATCAACAGGCGACAATTAGCGAACGCCATTCGCGCTTTGGCGATGGATGCCGTGCAAAAGGCCAACTCCGGTCATCCTGGAATGCCGATGGGCATGGCGGATATTGCGGAGGTTCTGTGGCGTGATTTTTTACGTTTTAATCCCAATAACCCCCATTGGTATAACCGTGACCGGTTTGTGTTATCCAATGGCCACGGCGCGATGTTGCAATATGCTCTGCTGCATTTAACCGGCTACCCCCTCACCATGGATGATCTCAGGCAGTTCCGCCAACTGCATTCCAAAACACCGGGTCACCCGGAGCTTCACGACACCCCCGGGGTAGAAACCACCACCGGCCCATTAGGCCAGGGTTTGGCGAATGGAGTCGGCATGGCGATCGCCGAGCGGGCGCTTGCCGCACGATTTAACCGCGAAGGGCATGAGATAGTGGATCATCATACCTATGTCTTTGCCGGTGACGGTTGTTTGATGGAAGGCATTTCGCACGAGGCTTGTTCTCTGGCCGGAACCCTGGGCTTACATAAACTCATCGTATTTTGGGACAACAACGGTATCTCCATCGACGGCCACGTTAAGGGATGGTTCACGGATAATACGCCGGAACGATTTCGCGCTTATCATTGGCATGTGATTGCGGATGTCGATGGACACGACAGTGAAGCCATTTTGCAGGCAATCCGCGAAGCCCGGGCCCAGACAACCCAACCCACTCTCATCTGTTGCCGGACCAAAATTGGCTTTGGCGCTCCGAATATGGCCGACACTGAAAAAGCCCATGGCTCACCATTAGGGGAAAAGGAAATTGCACTGACCCGTCAGGCTTTGGGATGGCCCTATGCCCCATTTGAAATTCCCGCGGAAATTGCCGCGGCCTGGGACCGACGTGCTCAGGGGCAGCAGCTGGAAGCGGCCTGGCAAACACAGTTCGAACAATACAAATCCGGCTTTCCTGAACTGGCGTCGGAATTTTTGCGGCGGCAGCAGCATCAATTACCCGAAGGATGGGTGAATAAATCCCAACAATTTATAGAACAACTCCAGGCGAAGACTCAGGAGATTGCTACCCGGAAAGCCTCACAAATTTTTTTAAACGCCCTGGCGCCCGCTTTGCCCGAGCTGCTGGGAGGCTCCGCGGATTTAAGCGAATCCAACTGTTCACTTTGGCAAGGCGCGAAATCGCTGACGGGTGCTGATTTTAACGGTAATTACATCCATTATGGCGTGCGGGAATTTGGTATGTCGGCGATCATGAACGGCATTGCCGTGCACGGTGGATTCATCCCATTCGGCGGTACTTTTTTGGTGTTTTCTGATTATGCCCGCAATGCTGTGCGGTTGTCGGCGTTAATGCGCCAGCGGGTTATTTATATTTATAGCCACGATTCTATCGGCCTGGGCGAAGACGGTCCGACCCACCAACCGGTGGAACATGCCGCCATGCTGCGAATGACGCCCTATTTGCGTGTTTGGCGCCCTTGTGATGATGTAGAAACGGCCATAGCGTGGCAGCAAGCCCTGCAGCATCAGGGACCGAGCTGTCTTTTGTTATCCCGGCAAAATCTGCCGCATCAGGCCCGATCATCGGAAACTCTGGCAAAGGTTAAGCGCGGTGCTTATGTGATCTACGCCGAGCAGGGTCCCTTGCACGGTATTATCATGGCCACGGGCTCAGAAGTACCATTAGCCATGGAAGCCGCGCGACTGTTGCTGGAAGAGGGAGTGAATATCCGCGTCGTGTCGATGCCCTGTTGTGAAGCGTTTAAGGAAGAAACAGCGCAATATCGCGAATCGGTGTTGCCTGCCGGTGTTGTCGCGCGTGTCGCGGTCGAAGCCGGGGTCAGCGATTATTGGTATCAGTTCACCGGATTACGGGGCCGGATAATTGGTATAAATCGTTTTGGCTTATCCGCACCCGCAAAAGCAGTTTCCCAGGCGGTGGGATTGACCGTGGAAAATATTATTGCCGCTGTGCATGAAATATTATGAGTTGTGTATTTTTAGTGGAGAACATAAATTATGACTATCAAGTTGGCTATTAATGGTTTTGGACGTATCGGCCGCAACGTATTTCGCGCCGTTTATGAAAGTCATCTGAGTAAAGAATTTCAGGTGGTCGCCATTAATGACTTGACAGACTTGGCGACTAACGCCCATCTGTTAAAGTACGACAGTATTCATGGCCGCTTCCCAGGCACTGTTTCCACAGAAGGTAAAGATTTAGTGGTGAACGGTGATAAAGTTCGGGTTTGCGCGGAACGCGACCCGGCCAAATTACCGTGGGGAGAGCTGGGCGTGGATGTAGTATTGGAATGCACCGGTTTGTTTACCGAACGGGACAAGGCGAGCGTCCATTTAAAAGCCGGAGCGAAAAAAGTTTTAATTTCAGCGCCTGCCGGCAAAGACGTTGACGCCACCGTCGTTTTCGGAGTCAATCACGATATCATTAAACCGAACCATACTATCGTTTCCAACGGATCCTGCACCACCAACTGCCTTGCACCGTTAGTGAAACCTTTGCATGAGGCTTTAAAAATTAAACGCGGTCTGATGGTGACGGTACATGCCTATACCAATGACCAGCGTCTCACCGACAGTGCGCACAGTGATTTGCGCCGGGCGCGCGCTGCGGCTCTGTCGATGATTCCCAGTAAAACGGGTGCGGCCTCCGCTATCGGATTGGTGCTCCCCGAGCTTGCCGGCAAACTGGACGGTTACGCCATGCGCGTGCCGGTTGCGAACGTGTCGATTGTCGATTTGACCATTGAAGTTGAAAAGCCTACCAGTCCCGAGGAAATCAATGAAATTATGCGCCAGGCCGCACATGGCCATTTAAAAGGTGTGCTGGATTACACGGCAGAACCGCTGGTATCGATTGATTATAACCATAGCCCGGCTTCCTCGACGTTTGACGCCACCCAAACCCGCGTTATCGATAAGACCATGGCGAAGGTCATTTCCTGGTACGACAACGAGTGGGGCTTCTCCAATCGTATGCTCGACGTTGCGCGTTTGCTGGGTAACTGTTAATAAAATGAAAGAACTTTTAGCCAAAATGAAAAACCTGATCAGTCAGTCGATACCCGTTAACGAAAATCTTCTCGATACGGATTCTGAGGATAAAATAATAAATATATTAGACGGATATAGATATGGAATTACAATGGTATTTCGCGTTAAAAATGAACAGGAAATTTATCATGTTGTAAATTATTTAAATTTAAATCCTGATATAAAAATCCTTAATCTTTTGGTAGAAGGATCTTTGGCTCGCTCCGAAGTTAGTTTTAATAGGATCATGGAAAATTTAGAACTTTGCAAATACTTAACCAGTCTGGAAATGAGTTGTGGTGATCAACCTTTTTTTGTTACCCAGGGATTTGCTGTTTTGGCGCTTAAGAAGTCCCTGACTAGCCTTGGTTTGCCGGCAAAAATTGATGAAAAAAGCATTGCCTTATTGGAAAAAAATACCCATCTTAAGACTTTTAAATTATGTAGATATGGCCACGAACTTCAAGAAGGTGAAGTTAACGAAAAAATTCGTATTATATTGAACAATCCCGGAATCGAAAATCTTGAATTTAATAATTGCTCAATAAATGATAAAGTAATGCATCATTTTTCGAATAATCGTGTTCTAAAATCTCTTAATCTTATTATGAATAATAATATAAGTGATGACGGTGTTGCTATTTTGTCGACCCATCCAACCTTAACCAGACTTAATCTTATAGGGTGCAACATTAGTAATGCCGGAGTTGCTATTTTAATGAAAAATCCTCTATTAAGAGAATCTTGCCTTAGGCAGTCATTTAATTGATGATGAGACTACTCGTCTTCTGTCAACTCATCCCGGTTTGATCAAACTTAAATTGAACGCCGACAACAAAATTACAAATAAAGGAGTCGGTTTTCTTATGAAAAACCTGGTCCTAAAAGATCTTTATTTAGGTTATAATCCTTTATCTGAGGAGAGCTTTCGTCTCCTGTCAACCCATCCCACGTTGACCCGTCTCGGTTTGGGCGGTTGCCGCATTGACATTCCTTGGGGAAACGACTTTTTTTTGCAGAATACCGTTTTGCGATCTCTTGATTTAAGTGATTTCCGTCCTCATGACACCACTAGAAGTATTTTAGATAACCTCCTCGCCCATTTTTTTGCAAATCATTCCACGCTGACCAGACTGAATTTGCAGGGTCGTTGTATTAATGACGATGGAGCCATGGTATTGGCCAGCAATACACGCCTTACCTGGTTAAATTTAATGGATAATCCTATTGGTTTTTTAGGAGCAATGGCTCTGGCTTTTAACGAGACCCTGAAGACACTCAAAATATCTATCACGGACAAAAAGCAGCTGGGATGGTTATTTCTGTTAGGTAACCAAAATCTGAAATCTCTCACTATCGAATATTGTTCCAATGATCCATTCAGATCCTGCCCTACTGACAGATACTATCACGGTCTAAACGGTTTAAACATAAGAAATACCGCACTACATATGGAACGGGATAAACAGTTTAGAAATCTATTGAAAGTTCTGCCAATACCCGACGTATTAACCGATATCATTCACGGTTACGCCAAAAGATCGCACTCTTACCCTTATAATTTCAGCTTATTTTGTCATTCATTAACGCCTGAAATTAAAAAACAAATAAATGCAAAGCTTCCTCAAATAAGAGAAGAGATCAAACTGTTCGCGTCGACTTCGATATAATTGCGAGATGAAAATGAAAGAACTTTTAGCCAAAATGAAAAACCTGATCAGTCAGCCGATACCCGTTAATGAAAATTCTCTTGATACGGATTCATATATTAATTTAATATAAATTTAACCGCCGGGCCGCGGCCTTCACGCCGTATTTTACCTTTCTTTATCAGCGAATTTAATTTTCGGGTGGCGGTATTTCTTGAGGCGCGCAGATATTTTTCGATTTCGGCAAGTTTGGCTTCTTTACGTGTTTTAAAAAACGCCAATAATTTTTCATCATCGGAAGAATACGTTTTCTCTGCGGGTGAAAATGAGAAAACCACTTTGACGCTGTCTGCGCCTTCTAAAAACACCGGTTTGGCTATACCCGCTTTGGCGCAACTTTCAAACATTAAATGCCACGCAGGTTTTTATCAGGCTATGAAAATTAGGCAGAAGAGATTTAAACTCAAGATTCCTTGATTCCCTTTCTTCAAAGGTAGGTCCCATGGCTTTCTCCCGTTAATTGCACCAATTGCACCAATTTATTCTTGATTGCACCATTGGTGCAATCAAGCAGGGGAGACCTTTTCCTTTTTTTTCAGGTTTTTTCTTTTTCGAATAATGCTTTTAATGGCGTGCAGTCCAGAATAGTTTCGGCGGCTTTGCGGAAAATGTCGAGAATATCTTTCGTGGATAATTTCTCGCCGGCGTGATTTTTCACGATTATATTAGTCAATCGGCAAGCCACTTTCATGTGTTGTATTGAAGCGTCCGCGACCTGACCAAAGGTACTGAGCATATCTTCTTCGCCGTAGTTTTCGTCATCCAGCATCATCTGGTCGAAAAATTCTTCTTCATGCGCAGCAGGTAATTGTTTTTTCCTCGACATGGCAACTCCTAAAAAAAAATAAAAGTGAAAAACCCATCCAAGTTCGAAGAATGATAATAAGGGTAAATTTCCTGTCAGGCAAGGTATAAAATCACCGCCTCAAAAATATTTATGGTTGTTTTTGGCAGGATGGAGTAAAATTTATGATTATGAGTATTATAAATGTTCTAAAAATGGTCGACCTTGAGTTGGCTAATAAACGGGTGCTGATCCGTGAAGACCTCAACGTTCCCATGAAAAACGGTCAAATCACTGACCATACCCGAATTGAGAAAGCGCTGCCAACCCTAAAGGCAGCCTTAAAAGCCAACGCGCGGGTTTTGGTTTTGTCTCATCTCGGAAGGCCCAAAGAAGGTCAGTACGATCCCGACGCTTCTCTGGCGCCTGTCGCAGCGGCTTTGAGTGCCGCTTTAGCACAACCCGTGCCCCTGATCCCGCACTGGCTGGATGGGGTAGACATAAATGCCGGCCAAATCGCTCTGGCAGAAAATGTGCGTTTTTTGGTCGGAGAAGAAGAGAATGACTCCGCACTGGCGCGGCGCATGGCGGCACAATCCGATATCTTTGTGATGGACGCTTTCGCTACTGCCCATCGCGCCCAGGCTTCCACTTATGGGATAAGCCAATACGCTCCTGTAGCCTGCGCAGGCCCGCTGCTCATGGCGGAATTGGAAGCCTTATCCAGGGCGATGGAACATCCGCGACGTCCTTTGATCGCGGTGGTTGGCGGCTCAAAAGTCTCATCCAAAATTCAGCTACTTAAAAATTTGCTGAAGAAGGTCGATTGCCTGATTGTTGGCGGTGGCATTGCCAATACTTTTTTAGCGGCTGAGGGTTATCCCGTGGGCAAGTCTTTATATGAACCCAGCTGGCTGGGTCAGGCTAAAGACCTCATCAATCGCGCCCGTGACGAGGGCGTGAATTTTCCCTTACCGGTGGATGTTGTGGTGGCCCCGGAAATGACGGCCCAAGCCAAAGCCGTCACCAAACCACTGGACGCCCTGAATCTGGACGATAGGATTCTCGACATTGGGCCGGTGACAGCCAAACATTATAATGGTTACATCGCAGACGCGGGAACGGTAGTCTGGAACGGCCCCCTCGGTGTGTTTGAATTACCTCAATTTAGCCACGGTACTCGCTCTCTCGCGAATGCGATCATCCACAGTAAAGCTTTTTCAATCGCTGGGGGCGGCGATACATTATCCGCACTGGGACAATTTGGTGTGAGTGATAAAATCTCCTATATTAGTACTGGAGGTGGTGCATTTTTAGAGTATCTGGAAGGTTCTGAATTGCCTGCCGTCAGTATACTAATCAAGCGAGCTCAATAAAAATGAGGAAACAAGATCATTTGGTGCGTCGCACCAAAATCATCGCCACCCTCGGACCCGCCAGCGATGATTTAGAGGTGTTATCAGCCATAATCTCCGCCGGAGTCAATGTCGTCCGTTTAAATTTTTCCCATGGGGTCCAAGCCGATCATCAAAAACGAATGGAAAACGTTCGCAAAATAGCGGCTGACCAAAAAAAAGTTGTAGGCATTTTGGCTGATTTACAAGGTCCCAAAATCCGCGTGGCTAATTTCAGAGAAAAAGCCGTTAAGCTGCAAAAAGGCGCTACTTTTATTTTGGATGCGGCTTTGGACGATAATGACGGGACGGTTGAGCAAGTAGGCATTGATTACAAAAATCTACCCAACGATGTGAAATCCAGGGATATTCTTTTACTTGATGACGGACGATTACGTTTTCAAGTTGAAACGGTCAAGGGTTCACAAATTTTTTGCCGGGTGATAGTCGGTGGAATTTTATCGAATCACAAAGGCATTAACCGCCTGGGCGGTGGATTAACCGCCGAAGCCCTGACCGCAAAAGATAAGCAGGACATGCAATTTGCTCTGAACCTTGACGTGGATTACATTGCCATTTCCTTTCCCCGTAATGCTGCCGACGTGGTGTCGGCGCGGCAATTGATTCATCAATTTGCCGGGGATCAAAAAAATAATTTTACCGGCATCATTGCCAAAATCGAACGCACCGAAGCCGTTGCCGCGATTAATGAAATTATCGAAGCCAGCGACGGCGTTATGGTCGCGCGCGGTGATCTGGCCGTTGAAATCGGTGATGCCGAAGTACCGATGGTGCAAAAAGAAATTATCCGCCGGGCCCGTCACTTGAATAAACCGGTTATTATCGCGACCCAAATGATGGAAAGCATGATTACCAATTCCGTACCCACTCGGGCGGAAGTTTCCGATGTCGCCAATGCGGTATTGGACAATGTCGATGCGGTGATGTTTTCCGCGGAAACTGCCAGCGGCCAATATCCCGTCGCCGTTGTCGAATCCATGGCGCGGGTCTGCCGGGCCGTGGAGCAACAGCCGGGCGCTTCTTTCCCGGCATCGTTTTGAGGCGCGTTTTGAACGCATTGACGAAGCCATCGCCATGGCCACCATGTATACCGCCAACCATTTGGATATCGCCGCCATTGTCACCTTGACCGAGTCGGGACGCACGCCCTTATGGATGTCGCGGGTCCGCACCAGCATTCCGATTTATGGATTAAGCCGTTTTAGCAAAACCTTGGGGAAAATGTCCCTTTACCGCGGCGTCTTCCCTATTGCGTTTGATGTCACGCAGTATCCTTACCATCTGATTAATCGGGAAGCCGTGCGCACGGTGTTCAGTTTAAATTTGGTGGAAGCGGACGATTTAATTATTTTAACTACCGGGGACCATGCCGGAGTCGCGGGAGGCTCCAACGTCATGAAAATTCTGGAAGTCGGTAAGGATATATGAATACCGGCGGATGGACGATTATTTTAGCGTTAGTCGCCGCAGCCCTGATGCTCTGGTTCATGGTCCGCACCATCCGTCATAATCCCCAGGCATTCAGCAAAGAGAATGTGGGAAAAAGTTTTTATACGATAGGTATTTTAGCCCTGGTTATTATCGCAGTTGTTTTTTTCTGCGTATTATTATTACGAATGCCGTAAGGAGACAAATTATGCCTTTGATTACATTGCGTCAGTTGTTAGATCACGCCGCCGAAAACCATTATGGCGTGCCCGCTTTTAACGTTAATAATCTAGAACAAATCCGTGCGGTAATGGAAGCTGCGGAAGCGACTAACAGTCCGGTGATTGTTCAGGCTTCCGCCGGTGCGCGCGAGTATGCGGGACCCCTGTTTATTTACCATTTAATCGAGGCGGCGATCGAGGAATGGCCGCAGATTCCGATCTGTATGCATCAGGATCACGGCGGTTCTCCCGCGATTTGTCAGCGTTCGATCCAGTTGGGGTTTTCTTCTGTGATGATGGATGGTTCTTTGCGCGAAGATATGAAAACTCCCAGCGACTTCGAATATAACGTCAAAGTCACCAAAAAAGTGGTGGAAATGGCTCATGCCTGCGGTGTTTCCGTGGAAGGCGAGTTGGGCGTATTGGGATCTTTAGAAACAAAAATGGCTGGAAAAGAAGATGAATCCGGCGCCGAGCGCGAATTACACGAAAATGAAATGTTAACGGACCCCGAGCAAGCGGCAGACTTTGTAAAAGCAACCGGAGTGGATGCTTTAGCGATTGCCATCGGCACCAGTCATGGCGCCTATAAATTTTCCCGCCCGCCGACAGGAGAGGTGTTGGTTATCGACCGCATTAAAGAAATCCACAAACGGTTGCCCAATACCCATCTGGTCATGCACGGCTCATCCTCCGTGCCTCAGGACTGGTTAAAGGTCATTAACGAAAACGGTGGAAAAATAAAAGAAACCTACGGAGTTCCGGTAGAAGAAATTCAAAAAGGCATTAAATCCGGCGTTCGTAAAGTAAATATTGACACCGATTTACGCCTGGCTGCCACCGGCGCGGTTCGGCAGTATTTTGCCAAACATCCTGATGTATTTGATCCGCGTAAATATTTGGGCGAATCGCGAGTGGCCATGCGTGAAATCTGTAAAGCCCGTTACCAGGCATTTGGCGCTGCGGGCCAGGCCGGCAAATTCACTAAAATCTATTCTTTTGACCAAATGTCCAAGCGTTACGAAAAGGGCGGCGCGGCATGAAGCTGACCCGTCAGCCGCAGTTTGATTATCATCAAACCCAGTATCTGAAAAGCGCTGTGGAATTGTCGCAGTTACCTGCTGATAAAGGCTGGGAGGTGGCGTTCATTGGGCGTTCCAACGCGGGAAAATCGAGCGCCATCAACGCGATCACCGGCATTCGTGGTCTTGCCCGCACCAGCAGCACCCCTGGGCAAACACAAATGATTAATCTGTTCTCGGTGGATAAAGACCGCCGCATCGTGGACCTGCCGGGCTATGGCTATGCCAAAGTCCCGCGGACTATCAAGGAACGCTGGCAAAAAACGATCGACGAATATCTGGAAGCCAGGCATTGTTTACGGGGACTCATACTGGTTATGGATATTCGTCATCCACTCAAAGAAGGCGATCAGCAGCTCATTGCGTGGGCTGTGAAATGCGAAGTCCCGGTACATATTTTATTAACAAAATCGGATAAATTAAATACTTCTGAGTCCCGCAAAACCCACAAAGAGGTGAGCGCCGCGCTGGAGCCATTCGGTTCAACACTCACAGTGCAAATCTTTTCCGCTCTTCAGGCCCAGGGTATTGAAGAAGCTCAAGCCTGTCTGGACGAGTGGTACCAGTAATTCTTTTTATTTCTTCCAGTAGCTGCGAGTGAATAATACTAAAATAGTTAAAATTTCCAGGCGGCCAGTGAACATAGCGAAGGTAATTATCCATTTAGCAGGATTATTAATATTCTCAAAGGTCAGGGCGGTTTTTCCCAGCCCTATGCCGGTATTGGACAAGGCTCCGGCGGCGGAGCCGAAGGCGGTTTGAAAATCCAGGCCGGTAGCCAGCAATGCTAATATAATCAAAATCAACAGCACGAAAAAAATGGCCACAAATCCCCAGACGCCCTGAACAATTTTCTCAGAAAGCGGTTGCTCACCCAGATAAACTGAGAATACGCCTTGAGGATGAATCAGGCGTTGCAGTTCACGTTCGCCCTGTCTTTTTAACAGCATAAAACGCAGCACTTTAATGCCGCCGCTGGTGGACCCGCCGCAGCCGCCGATTAAACAGCCAAACATCAACAGGTAGGGGATAAAGGTCGGCCATTCATTCACATTGATTAACGTATAGCCTGTGGTGGAGAGAATGGTAACGACTGTAAATGCGGAATTGGCGCTGATCCTGACCAAATGGTGTTGGTAAGTCTCATAGAAAACCAGAGTGGCGATAACAATGAGTACCATTGTGAGCAGTATTTTTAAATACATCATAAATTCAGGATCCTGCCAGTACACGCTCCAACGTTTTTGGCGAAAAAATTGATAGTGAAGTCCGAAACTGGTGCTGCCCAGAATCATAAATAGAATTGAAATTCCCTCAATCCAGTGGCTGTGATAGAACGCCAGATTTTGGTCATGAACAGCAAACCCGGCTGTAGAGAGGGTACTGAAACTTTGAGTGAAAGCATCGAACGGCGGCATTCCTCCCAGCCAGTACGCCAGGCTGCAGGCTATTATCAGTCCTGTATAAATCAGCCATAACGCTTTGGTGGTTTGCTGCAGTCGCGGACGCAGCCGGCTGGTTTTTACCGGGCCGCCGGTTTCCGCGATGTAGAGTTGCATACCGCCGATCCTCAAAACCGGTAAAACCGAGAGTGCGATGACGACAATGCCGATGCCGCCTAATAAAGTGAGTTGTTGCCGGTAATATAAAATGGGATGGGGCATGTCATCGAGGTGACTGAACACGGTTGCACCCGTAGTGGATAATCCCGATACGGATTCAAATAAGGCGTCTGTAAAACTGATATCCGGAGAAAAATAAAGATAAAATGGAATGGCGCCTACCAGACAGGTTACCAGCCACACTAACACGACCACCAAAAATCCATCCCGGGATTTTAATTCCGGGGAGACGTTGCGGGTAGGCAGCCACAAAATCGCACCAGCGATAAGACAAAGCGCAAAGCTGATGATAAACGGTGACAGAGTGCCTTGCCGGTACCAGACGTAAACAGCCATCGGTGGCAGCAGGCTAATACTGAAGATCAGCAGTAGCAGTCCGAGCATGCGGGCGATGGCCAGGATACGCATATTATGCGTTATCCTTGACCGCGAAAAGTCGTTCCGCCGTTGCGATTTTAGTTTTATCGCTGATGAAGAGCGCAACCCGATCGCCAGCCTGGATGAAGGTGTTCTGATCAGGAAAAATCAGGCGGGTCCCGCGCTGGATGGCGGCAATCTGAAGGCCTTGCGGCAGGGGAGATTTTTCAATTGTCATGCCGGTGATTTTTGCGCCCATGGGAACGCTTATTTCCAGCGCTTCTGCGGCGCCGCGGCGTAATGAGTATGCCTTAAGAATATTGCCATGGCGCAAATATTTCAATATGGCGCCGGTGGTGATTTGCTGTGGTGATAACGCAATATCGAGGTGAATATAACCGCTGATAATGAGACTGAGATAAGCATCGCGATTGACAAGCGCGATAACCTGTCTGGCGCCCAGCTGTTTACTGTGTAAAGAGCTGACGATATTATCCGCGTCACTATTGGATAGTGCGCAAAAACAATCGGTGTTTTCCACGTCTTCATTGCTGAGTAAATTTGAGTCGCAGCCATCGCCGTGCAATACCAAAGTATTTTTTAATTCCAGCGCTAATTGTTCACAGCGCTGGCGGTTATGTTCGATTAATTTGACCTGATGATTATTTTCCAGGGTCCGCGCCAGAAGGCTGCCGATATAACCGCCACCAATGATCATGATCTGCTTACTGCCGTGTTTTATAACCCCGGGGCGTAAACTATTGAGCACGGTATTAATGTGTGCCGTTTCGGCGATGAATAATAGATCGTCGTCCTGATCAATCACGGTCGTATTCAGCGGCATTAGGTGATTATCACGATAAATAGCAATAATTTTTGCGTGGGCCTTGGGAAGCAGTTCGTGAAGATTTTCGGCGGATTTACCGAGCATCGCGCTCCCCGTCAGTGGTTTGGTGGCGATTAATTTCATTCGCTCGTCCATAAAATCAAAAACGCGCAAAGCGCCGGGATATTCTATCAGATGGGCCAATGAGTGAGTGATCAGTTCTGCCGGATTAATAAAGACATCAATCGGTGAATGGGCGCCGGCAAAAAAACGGCCGGAATGTTCAAAGTAACCCGCGGCGCGCACGCGGGCGATTTTAAGTGGAATTTTAAAAAAAGTAGCGGCCGCGAAGCAGGCGACTATATTAGTTTCGTCGCTATTGGTAACGGCGATAATCATATCCGCGCTATCGGCGCCGGCTTCGGTTAGAGTGGTGGGATGCGTGCAATGTCCCAACACGGTTCGCAGATCATATTGAGATTGAAGCTCGCTGAGCCGTTCTTCATTGATATCCACCACTGTCACGCTATGTTCTTCAACGACTAAACTGGCAGCCAGTGAACCGCCGACTTGCCCCGCTCCTAAAATAATAATTTGCATATACTATCATCCTTGATCCCGGTCAATAGTATATAAATTTTCAGTAGGATATGCCAGTTTTGGAAGCGGCTTCCGCTGAGTACAGCGGTAGCCGCTTCCTGTTTTGATCCTGCGCTCGGCGAAGCCGATGCTCGGAATGAAGGGGGAGTCGCTACGCGCAACTCCCCCTTGCGATCCCCCATAGCGTAGGGCATTTTCTGCGAAAAATATTTATATTGAAAAATAATTATTTCAATATTTCATGCGGATATGGCTGATTTTTCCTTTAGCGGGAATTACTTAGTTTTGGTTTGTGTAAATTCGGCAGTTGACTCCTGGATTTGTCCAGATTTTCCTGGAAATTTTGAAGTTGATAGGGTATTATGTACAAATTGATAACTCAACGTCCTGATTTGTACAGAGATAAAAAAACTATGTTTAGACGAATAATCGAAAAGGTAATTAGCCAGGCTGCCGGGGAATATCCGGTGATCGCATTAATGGGACCCAGGCAATCGGGCAAAACGACTTTGGTAAAATATTTATTTGGAGATAAACCCTACTTTAACCTGGAAGAACCGGATACCCGCGCGTTGCTGGAAAGCGATCCCCGGCGTTTTTTTGCCGAACACCCGGATGGCGCCATTCTGGATGAGATCCAGCGCGTTCCCGGGCTGCTTTCTTATATTCAGGCGATAGTCGATCAAAGCGATAAAACCGGTTTATTTATATTAACCGGGAGTCATCAGTTAGCTTTACACCAGGCAGTGAGCCAGTCTTTGGCTGGGCGCGTGGCTTTATTTGATTTGTTGCCTCTCTGTCTGGAAGAAATTCGCGACGAGCTGAAATCGATTTCTTTATTTGAAGAATTACTTATTAGCGGTTTTTTTCCGCGCATTTATGCCCAGCATGTAGATCCTGGCATGACTTATCGCAACTATGTCCGCACTTACATTGAGCGAGATGTACGTACCCTTGTTAACGTTAAAGACCTGGCGCAATTTCAACGCTTTATGAAATTAAGCGCGGGAAGAATAGGTAATATTTTAAATATTGAAAGCCTTTGCGGGGAAGTAGGAATTGCTCATAAAACCATGAATAATTGGTTATCTGTTTTAGAAGCCTCTTACCTGGTTATTAGAATCCAGCCTTATTTTGAGAATTTTGGTAAACGATTAATAAAATCACCCAAAATATATTTTACGGATGTGGGGCTGGCTAGTTATTTGTTAGGAGTACAAACCGCTGAACAGCTCACCCGGGATCCCATGCGTGGGCATTTATTCGAAAATTTAATCATTATGGAGTTGGTAAAATGTCGCTATAATCGGGCAGAGGAGCCGGAAATTTATTATTACCGTGACAATCATGGTCATGAAGTAGATGTTATATTAAAACTGGGCCATCAATTAATTCCTGTTGAGATTAAATCTACACAGACTTTTAGTCCGGCTTTACTAAAGAATTTACGATTTTTTAAGGAATTAGTCGGTGATCGTTGTCCGTTGGGATTTCTTGTTTATGCCGGGGAGTCTGAGCAACCTGTGGGAGATTTTTTTGTCGTAAATTATAAAAATACCGATAGTATTTTTGAAAAATTAAAAATGATGCAATTATTCTGATTGCAGCGTGGCGATGGGGTCGAGACGGGAGGCTCGGTAGGAAGGATAAAGACCGGAGAAAACTCCGACGGCGGCTGAAACGATAAATCCGAGGGCGGCGGGCAGTAAATGGAAGCTATATTCCCAACCCGATGATAACGCTAAAATGAGAGTGGTGCCCGAACCTAATATCACGCCTAATAAACCTCCTAAAAGGGTAAGTACGACAGCTTCAATCAGAAACATTTGTAGAATATCCTTACGTCGCGCGCCGACCGCCATGCGGATGCCGATTTCGCGGCGCCGTTCGATAACCGATACCAGCATGATGTTCATAACGCCGATACCACCGACTAATAATGAAATGCCGCCGATGGCGCTTAATAACCAGGTAAATGTACTGCGCTGCTTACCGACAATGTCAATGATTTGCTGTGGATCGTGGAAACGAACCTGAGTGCCCGGCGTTAATTGGCTGATCACATTTTGTAATTGGGTTTTGACCGGATCTAATGGCGTGTCATGATGTAACTGAAAAAGAACATTTTGAATCTGGATATTGGTGTTGGTTAAAAGTGACAGTGACAGTGGAATAATGACGCCTTCGTTAATATTCGCAAATAAAAACAGGTTGGGTTCCCAATAGTCGGCTACTCCGATAATGGTATACACATCTTTGCCGATATTGATCTGCTGATTAATCGGATTGAGGCCTTTAGCGCGAATTTGTGCGCCAATATCGTGGCCGACAACACAATAAAAGCTATTGGCATCCAGAAAAGACACAAAACGGCCGCTCTCCATGTTAATTTTTACAATCTGCGCCAAAGCTTCGGTGGCTCCTAAAATCTGGCCGTTAAATTGAATATCCCGGAAATACATCGGCTGGAACAGGGTCGTGTAAGGAACAATTTTTTCGATGGCCGGAACCTGATTCTGGATGGTCTGCATATCGCTCAACTTCAATGTACTAGTCTGACCGCTGGAAGCTGCGTTTGGCGACCCAGGACTCAGCATGACCGCCAATAAATTCGTACCCAGTTTTTTAAATTGCGCCAAAGCGTGATCGGTCGCCAGTTCGCTGGAAGAAATCAGGGCGACGACAGAACCGGTGCCGACCAGAATACCTAAAATAGCCAGTAGCGAACGTAATTTGGCCGAGAATAAATTCATTAATGCTTCACGTACATGTGCCAGAAACCCCATTACACGATATTCCCGTCAAAAATTTTAATAATACGTTGAGACTGCTCCGCAACCTCCGGGTCATGGGTAATGATGGCGATTGTGGCGCCTTCGGTTTTATTGATCTCTTTTAATAGCTCCAGCACATCATGACTATTTTTAGTGTCGAGGGCGCCGGTGGGTTCATCCGCTAATACAATGCTGGGATCGCCCACCAAAGCCCGGGCGATAGCGACGCGTTGCTGTTGGCCTCCGGATAATTCATAAGGTTTGTGCGTGACATACTTGGACATGCCGACTCTGGCCAGCATGGCCAGGGCGCGCTTTTTATCCTTGCGATCTCCCGGCGGGTGGTTGCGGCGATAGGATAAAGGCAGCATTACATTTTGCACAGCAGTCAGGCGCGGTAGTAAAAAAAAAGACTGAAAAATAAAGCCAATTTTTTCATTCCGGTAATCGGCTACCTTATTTAAATTCAGGGAGGAGGTGTCCACGCCGTCGAGAAAGTATTTACCGGTGGTGGGATGATCGAGCAAACCCAGGATGTTCATGGTAGTGGTTTTTCCCGATCCCGAAGCACCGATAATAGTGACCAGTTCGCCTCGTTCAATGGCTAAATTAATGCCCTTTAACGCGGTATAAGTCTCTGTGGCCATCACATACGTTTTAGTCACATCTTTAAGTTCAATGAGGCACGACAACGCGGTCTCCTGGAGAGATGCCTTTCACAATGGCGACCTCGGTCAACGTCGTTTTACCGGTAATCACCACCACTTCCCGGCGCTGACCGTTTTTATCCTCAACAGTAACTACGGTTTTACCATTTTTTTGAGCCACAGCCTTTATTGGCAGGAAGATCTGCGGAGCCTCGGGAATATCCAGTTCTACCGCACCGCTCATACCTACGCGGATAATCCGGCGTTGTTCGGGGGTGACATCAGGAATGTTAATTCTGACTTCAAACATACCCAAGCCCCCTTCACCGCCTTCGCCGGGATTGGACTGAGAGGCGACCGATGAAACATATCCATTTAATGTAATGCCCGGGAAAGCGCTACCGGTAATTTTGGCCGGAAGATCCTTTTTAATCAGATTAATGCTGATTTCACTGACGTTAATCTTCATGGAGAAACCGCTTAAATCGCCGACGGATAAAATGAGTTGTCCCACTTTAAGGTCGTCTCCCACATTGATGCGGCCATTTCCGCTGCCTTCTTTTTTTTGATCCGCGGATGGGAATAACGCCACGCCTTTAGCGGGGGAGAAAATTTTAATTTCCTTGAATTGCTTATTTAACAGCTCGTGGGCTTTTGCAACATTGGAGAGGCTGAGTTCTTCAATGGTCTTAAAAGAAACGCTGGTTTGCGGCAACAATTTTTCCAGATCGTATTTGGCCTGATAAAAACTGAGCGTATCGCTTTTCTGACGGTTGGATGCGGTTAAATATTCTTCTTTGGAAATAACCCCGGCTTTATACAGGGCTTCGGTCCCCTGATAAGAAACAAGCCCGGTTTCGTAAGTTTGTTTTTTTTCCAGAAACTCACTGACTGTTTTCCGGTATTCTTCTGCCAGCTTACTGGCGTCCATGGTGATGACCGCCTGGCCTTTGTTAATTTGCTGGCCATATTCAAACAATACGGCAGTGACCCGGCCTTCCAGCGGACTTAATAGGGATTGTGAGGAGAGCGGCCCCAGAGGTCCATTGAAATGCAACGCCGTGACGGTGGATTTGGCTTGCGCAGTGATAATGCTGACTTTTTCACTTTCAGTCGTTTGAGACTTTTGCTTATGGCAGCCGCTGACGGCAAGCGCAGACCCCACGGCCAGCCCACACAATAATAACACTCCGGTATGCTGTCGCAATGGCGCTCCCATGATCTAATACCTCATCTCTATATGCCAATCGTCCAGAGTCGTGCCCAGCAGATTTTCAAAGTCGGTGACACTGTTCAAATAACCAATCTGACTGTTAATATAATCAATTTCTTGCTGCAACAGATTGTCCACTATAATATTAACATTTAATGCCGTAGTTTGCCCATATTGCTGTTTGATCCGTTCGGCTTCGAGATTTTTGCGTTGCAAATCCAGTGCTTTTCCGGCCAGATTTAATTGTTCCAGTTCACTGTTGAGATTATTCAAACTATTGACCACCTGCCGGATCAGCGAACGGCGGGCCTGCTCCAAAGAATCCTCAGCCTGCGACAGACCCACTCTGGCGTCAATCAATGCGGCTTTACTGGTAATGTCGCGAATGGGGATTGATAGTTCAATGATAGCGGTCGGCTTGTCCGTGGTACTGATCTCATTCGAGAAGTTAACAACGGAATTGGCGCCCGTACTGTTGTCAAAATTGACCGCGCCGCTGACGTTAAGCTCCCAGCGTAAGTTATCTTTCGCCAGTGCCACAGCCCGCCTTGTCGCGTTTAACTGTAATCTCTGCGACACGTATTGAGGATTGTTATTCAGGGCTATGGCGATGGCCTGTTCTTTAGAAGGGGTGTGGTAAGCGTGAAAATCGATTTGAGTATTCAGTTTTAATTTCGACGTTGGCGACAGGCCGAGTGTGTCCAGT
Organism: uncultured Pseudomonadota bacterium; assembly: GCA_963832945.1. Taxonomy (GTDB): domain Bacteria; phylum Pseudomonadota; class Gammaproteobacteria; order Coxiellales; family Coxiellaceae; genus JAFEDN01. The sequence continues at coordinate 693,736 of CAWHVV010000010.1, read as the reverse complement.
AAAGTCTGATAGTCCTGTTGCGTCTGATTCCTTTGGCGCACCACGGATAGGTGGGTATTGGCGAGGGTTGCCTGCTCCTGCAGCAGTTCGCTGGAAGCCATTTTTCCTGCGCTGACCCGCAATTGATACTGGGCTGAGGTCTGTTGTTCCCGCTGAAGAGCCTTTTCCTGCACGGTGAGACTATTGTGATCCTGAACGACCTGACGGTAATTGGTAATTACCTGCGTGACCATGTCAATGATACTGCTTTTGAAGCTTTGCCGATTGATAAGTTCAGTGTCCTGAGCGTTAAGCCAGGGAATTTCGCTGATACGGCCAAAACCGCGTAATAACGGTTGCAGCACCCGAAAGGTTTCCTGCTGATCACCCTTCAAATTAGTGTTACTGGTAAGGCTCATTTCCGTGCCATAGCGGGTGTTGTAAGTAATACCGGGGTTGGCGGCGTATCCGGTTTTTTCGCCCTGGGTAAACGTGGCGCTGACGCCGAATTGAAATTGTGGCTGAAACTGGTAGTCAGCCAGTTCCAGAGCATATTTATCAGAAATACGTTGCAGGCGGCTGCTATGAATGGAAGGGTTATTGCGCAAAGCCAGAACAATGGCCTCATCCAGGGTTAACAATTTGGTGGCGATAGTGGTGCTTTGCGGTAAAGGCAGCTGATCGAGCTCTTTTACGGTGGCGGATTTGACCAGAACGGTTGAGGCCGCAGACGCGCTATGTACGGCGTTTACGCCGAAAAAGAGCAAACCCAGGATCAATGCCCGCCGAGGTCTAAATTTTGAAAAATATTGTAAATACCGCATAATTTGCTCATTAAAGCAGGCTCGTGCCCCAGATGCAATGCGTATGTTATGATTAAATCAAGAGCTGGGTTTTGATTTGAGAAGAGGGGGATTGATGCAGATTGTAGTGGATGAACAGATTCCATTAGTCGATGATTTATTCGCCGGGCATTCTCTGGTAAAAAAACCCGGAGAAGCTATTAGCCGGACGGATTTGTCTCAGGCGGATATGTTATGGGTCCGCACCGTCACTCAGGTTGGCGAAGAGCTGCTGGCGGGAACCTCCGTGCGTTTTGTCGGTACCGCCACGGCTGGGTACGATCATCTGGATACTGGCTGGCTTGACCGCAATGGCATTGCCTGGGCATACGCGCCCGGCGCTAACGCCGTGGCAGTGGCAGAGTATGTGTTGTGTGTTATCGCGGCATTGCGCGCGCGGGATCAATTGAGAGGGCCGTCATTGCGGGCCGGTGTCATTGGTGTAGGCAAGGTTGGAAGAATCGTGACGGATTATCTTGCAGAGGTTGGCTTTCAGCTCGTACTCCATGATCCACCTCGCACGGCGCGCGAGCCGGGTTTTCAGTCCACACCTCTGGCTGAGTTTGAGAATTTGGATCTGCTGTGTCTGCACCCGGCGCTGGTTCGTGAAGGCCCTTATCCTTCCTGGCATCTTTTGGACGACTCTTTTTTGAGACGCCAAAAATCCGGCATGGTTCTGCTGAATGCCTCACGCGGCGCGGTTCTGGATACTCAGGTGTTGTTGCGCCAGGGTCATATAAAGCTGTGCCTGGATGTCTGGGAACATGAGCCGGAGATTAATCTTGAATTACTGGAGCGTACCGTGATCGCGACTCCGCATATCGCCGCTTATAGCATTGACGCCAAGCGCCGCGCCAGTGAGTTGTTGTATCGGCAGGCTCAGAAATTTTTTCAATTGCCTGTTAAAAATAGTTTTATAAATGAAAATTCCGGAAAGAGTTTATTGGGGTTGGACTGGGAAAAACGCGTTTTAGAAATTTTTGATCCGCTGGCATACAGTGAGAGAATGCGTGAGGAATTGTTAAAAGATAGACAAAACAGCGCGAAACAATTTTTAAGATTACGTCAGACTTATCCGTGGCGAAAAAGCCTGTCATCTTTAAGTCAATGACAGGCTGTTTCTGTAAAAGCTACGCTTTAGCTTCTTCTGGGGCGGGTAGCTTCTACATGAGCCTGGCACTCAGCTATTTTTCCAAGGGTTGCTCCACTAGTCGGGGTGCTCCGGGGCGGCTTGAGCAAGAGGATTATAGTTGCCGTGGTAGATGGCCCGGGCCGAAACGTGACCTGAGTGACTGGGCAGACTCTGCCGTCGTGAGTCAGCCGCAGTCCTCGTCCGTCTGCTTCCCTCAAGAGTACAGGCAGGGCGATTGTTTTGGAGGCTTCGCTGCGGCCTGCCGGAATGGTAATCGTGGCGCCATTGATGGTCACAAGCTGGGGTTTCGCTGCAACAGCGCCCATGCCTTGCACTTTAATAACCACCATTCTTTTTCCTGCTACTTTAGATGCCTCTACATCGCCGCGTTGAGGTTGAGCAAAGCTGGCGCTTGCGCCGCATAATACGGCCGCTGTTGTTAAAGCGATTATAACTTTTTTCATTTCATATCCTCCTGGTTTATTAATATACAAATTAAATATAGAACATCTGGCGGTTTACGCCACTTTCCCATCATTGCCAGCTTAACAGGCAAGTTTGAGAATTCGTTGATTTATCAGTACTTATATTCATAGTAATCGTTCTGATCGTTTGTTTTCCGACCACAGGCATGCTCCAGTCACAGGTCCTGGAATGCCATTCCGGCCCTGGATCATAATCCGCTGCGGATATTTGTAATCTGTCGTAAACATTTTGGCTCCCATCTGGCTAACGGGCATCGTTTTGTTACCCAAAGACGACGGAATCAGCAAATTTGCGTCTTTGTTAGATTCATTAATGACGGTGACCCGAATAGCGTCCGCGTAACCACAACCAAGGCTGGCGATCATTAACCCACCTATGGCGCTTAATATTAATCCCTTCATAGATACTCTCCCTGTTAAAAATTGTTACATTACTAGTCAGATTAAATATAGTACAGTTTAAAAAATATACCAGTACAAAACGGTCGCCGTCTGTTTACTAATGATTTAACAAAATAAATCACCCTTATAAAAAATAATTTTCGCAGAAAATTCTCTGCCCGATGGGGGATCAGAAGGGGGAGAGAGCGGAGCGTCTTCCCCTTCATTCCGAGCATCGGCTCCGCCGAGCGCAGGATATAAAAAGGAAGCAATTCCCGCTGTACTCAGCGGGAATTGCTGTACTAATATATTCATTTTTAATACAATGAAGCGATGATTTACTTTAACGGACAGATTCTCGCCCCCGAAAGTGTGCGGATTTCGCCAGCCGACAGAGGCTTTCTGCTGGCCGATGGTTTGTTTGAAACCATGAGAGTGGACGACGGTCAGGTTTTATCGCTCTGCGATCATTGGGCGCGCCTGAAAAAAAGCGCGGATTTTTTGGAAATTCCCCTGCCATTAGACTGCCGCGAACTTGAAAAAATTATTTCTGAATTATTGACGTGCAACGATCTGGCCGGTCAAAACGCCGGTTTAAGATTAACATTGACTCGCGGGTGCGGGCTGCGCGGACTACTCCCGCCCGCCGGGCCGGACCCCACAATTATGATGACGGCTTTTCCGCTGCCGGCGCTCGATCCCGAACCGGTGCGTGTCCGTGTGGTGGAAATTCGCAGAACGAGTTCTCGCCGTTGGCGCAAATTAAGTCTCTCAATTATCTGGATAATATTCTGGCTAAAATGGCCGCAGTGAAGGCGGGGGCAGAGGAAGCGGTTTTATTGAATTCCAAAGGCCACGTGGCCGAAGCAAGCGCCGCCAACATTTTCCTGGTGACCGGGCGCGGCCTGGCGACGCCGCGTATTGCCGACGGCGCCTTACCCGGCATTATGCGACAAAAGGTGATTACTTTGGCAGAAAAACTAAATATAACGGTGGAGGAGAGGATAATAACCGCTGAAGAGCTTGAAAGCGCCGCCGAAATTTTTCTCACCAACAGTCTGATTAAAATCCAGCCGGTCAACCGGCTGGGGCTGGTCACCCGGCAACTTAAAATCGCTGCATAAATTATCGGGTATAGGGAAATTTAGTATAAGGATCGCTTGGATAATAGGGATATTTGGACATATTGAGCGTGGGGCAGCGAATAAATACGGCGCCATTCGGTACGGCGTAAGTGGGTTTTTGCACACTGTAAAAATTACGCACGGCAAATGCGCATTGCCGTTGACAGTTAGCCTGAGTGAGCGCGCACATGGCTGAGCAAAAGATTTCCTGATCCAGGGCCAGCACCAGGACCGTATAGCCTGGCCGCGCATTCAGTACCGCGATGGTTGAATTGGAGTTAACCAGCGCCCGTGTTTTGCCGCCTCCGGTGATTGTGTCGGGCAGGCCGGGATTAACGGCCATAAATAATGCCCCGGAATTAATAAAATATTCACAGGAAGCCGGATTGGGAATAAAATTAATGATCATATTGAAGTAAACGCCGATACCATACGCCGGAGAACCGCCCGCCAGGGCGGCCAGAATGCCTGCTAATCCGTAAATCCTCTTTTTCACTTTATCTTCCTGTTTTGCGGAATACCCTTTTTCTTCTCGTTTAAATATAGTTCAAATCTGCAATTTTTGCCGCAGGATTATGGATAAATTTTAGTCAGGAACAAATTTCTGTAATTCTAAATTGGGTAAGCAGCGATAATGTTTAACATTTGCAGTTAAGATTTTTTCACCGTAATGTAGGGAAGTGGCAGCTATTAGCGCATCGGCTAATTCAATTCCGTCTGAGAGGGTGTGTCCTTCGAGCAAATGAATAGCATGCAAATTTATTTCTTCGCTAACGTAATATACGCGAATCGCATTGGATAACAGAAATTTATGTAGCGTATATAATTCCTGCTTATTCCTGATGCCCTGAATCAGTTCCATTAGGGAGATTGCGCTGATGGCGATTTCAGCGGTGTTATTTAAACTCTCTTTGGCTTTATTATTTCCTCGAAAATACCAGATTAACACATCGGTATCAAATATCATGCCGGCGTCCTTTTCTTAATTTTCGTAGATAACCGGGAACGTCACTCATATTCTCCTGATCACTCCACATGCCGAAACCATAATCTTTATCAGCCTGTCTGGGTTTTTGAATGGGGACGATTTTGGCAATAGCCTGTTTTCGCAAATAAATAATGACTTCTTCTCCATGCTGTACAGCTCCTAATATTTGCTTCATTGAATTTCGAAGTTTGCGGATAGTTGTTTTCATAACCAGATCCTTTTTAATATGTGTACACGATTAATTGTACACCAAATTAAAGCTAAAGACAACCTACTGGTTAGGTTCGATGAACCATCATAGGGAGTGCATTTAATACATTACTTAATGTTGAACAGTTATAATGAAAAAGAACGAATATTAGGTAGGTATATGAGTAAAGACGTTAAAGTCACCATATGGGGAAAAAATATAAAAAAGGGATGCACGCAGTTCATTATGAGGATGGGGGCAAGGTGGCCTGGTGAAAATCACCCATGAATTGCCCGATAACCTACAGAAAAATTGGTTCAAATTTTATTCTTTAAAAATTCGATCCTATCTCAATAAAATTTGTTGTTCCGTTTTTTCTTATTTTAAATTAGTATCTTTTGCATTACTATGTATTGGGTAATTCAAAAGGAATATTTAATTATGGAAAATTTTAAAAGCCCGGTTAAAAAGCTCACTGTGTTTTTTAAACATAGCCGGGATAAATGGAAAGAAAAATGTAAACAAGCCATGCTGGATATTCGAAGCCAGAAGAAACGCATTGAATTTTTGGAAACAAGTAAAGCAGAATTAAAGTCTCGATTAAAGGAATTAAAAGCACAAAATAAGCAATTACAAGATGATATTAAAAAATCTGAAGCTGGTAAAAAAAAATTACTGAAAAATTAGACAGCGCGACAGCATTCATTGAAAATGAAAGCAACAGAAAGATGACGGCATTAGTAAACAGTCGGAATAATTTATTTTACCATCATTATTCTGCGATACAAATCTTTTATTTTATATCTCTTGTGATGACAGCGATTGGACTTCGCGCAAGCTGTCGTGCCATTGAAATTAGCGCCCGTATTTTTGGCGTAGACATGTCAATACCCTCCTGGTATTCAGGTCGTCTGTGGTTGATGCGATTAGGTTATTACAAATTGAATAGGGCAAAAATAAAAGCGGATGATTGGATATGGATCATTGATCATTCAGTGCAAATTGGAGAAGAAAAATGCCTGGTCATATTAGGTATTCGTTTATCCGATTTACCTATTGGTAGATCTTTGAGATACGAGGATGTTGAACCAATCGAGCTTATTCCGGTGACGAAATCTAATGGCGAAAAGGTATATGAGCAATTAAATGCAACCGCTAAAAAAACAGGTATCCCAGCGGAAATTGTTGCAGATAAAGGCACTGACATAAAATCCGGCATTAATCGTTTTTGTGCTGAGCATCAAAACACGCGTTATATTTACGACATAAAGCACGCACTGGCTACTTTATTAAAAAATATATTAGAACATTGTGAAGTATGGAAAGCGTTTATTAAACTATGCCAGTCGACAAAAAATCATCTTCAGCAAACAGAGTTAGCCTACTTATCTCCACCAAACCAAAAATCAAAATCACGATATATGAATATTGAAACATTGATAAATTGGAGTAGTCATATAATTCTTCTGTTAGAAAATAAAAATACATCGAAAAAAATACGTGAGAAATTTGTCTGGGTGAATGAATATAGATTTGCAATAAGCAGATGGAGAAATATGATGTGTGCTGTTTCGTGCACAGAAAATTTCGTTAGAAATAATGGTTTATATACAAATGCTCATCTTGACTTGCAAAGAGTACTGGAAGAATTAAAACTTTCAGATCATGCAGATATATTTAATCAGAAAATGATCGCGCTTGTTGAAAAAGAATCATCTTATGCAAAACCAAAAGAACGTTTGTTAGGTAGCAGTGAAATTATTGAATCATTATTTGGGAAGCAGAAAAATATTGAAAAACAACAGGCAAAAAATGGTTTTACTGGATTGTTATTATCTCTGGCAGCTTGCGTCTCAAAAACAACAATAGATGTGATTAAAAATGCAATGGAATCAGTAAAAACAAAAACTATAATTGAATGGCATAAAAAAAATATTGGAAAATCAGTTCAGGCGAAAAGAATTTCAGCGTTTCGTTTTCCAAAAATATTGGAACAAAAAGCGTACCAAGAATTATTTGTTTCTACTGGATGATTTTCACCAGGCCAGGGGCAAGGTCTATACCTCTAAGGGATCTATCATCCAGATCGGGGATAATTACTTTCAAAAAATTCCAGGCAAAAAGCAAATCTCAGGGCTACGTCTACAAGACGACGTAGTCAATGCTGATCTCATCGGCCTTGACATCGACCGTCGCCAAACATATCAAAAAATTGACCGGATAGGGGAAGGTACAAGTTCTAGAGTTAAGAAAACAAGAAAAATTCGTTTGAATTACAAATTGTGTGTAGTGACAGAAGACCGGAAACCAAATCCCGGAGAATTGTATATTTTTGAAGAAGGAGATCATCTCGCATGCAGAGCCGTATTAAATGATGGATCAATTTTAAAAGTAGATGTAACAAAAGAAAGCTTACGCAATAAATATGGAATCAACCCAGACATATGGAATGAAAACATAATAAAACCATTTTTCTTAGATTTATTAGCATTGATATCGAAAAAGGATAAACGATTCCAGCCATTTGCAATGGATGAAAAGGATAAAAAGCCTTATGTGACAAGAATAACTGTTTTTAAAAACATGAGCAATGCTCATCTCGACAATGATATCAATAAGATTATCAATAAGTTGATTAAATTTCACCCTAACCCAGACAGTCTCTATTTTTGTGTTTTAAAAAGTTCTAGTAAAAAGGAAAATCAGGATAGCAAATCGGAAGAATGCATTAAATTAATTCAGATAATGCCTTATGGTGGAGAGAATTTAAATATTGCTCTTAATTCCTATAATCAAAAATACTTGGAAAAAAAGAGGAATGATCGATTAACACCAAAGGATACTTTACAGCATTATCGGCATTATTTAAAAATGATGCATAAAATAATTAAAGCCGTCAAAGAATTTCATGGAAAAGGATCTATCCATTTAGATTTAAAGCCGTTCAATATTTTAGTGGATGAACATGGAAATGTTACATTGATCGATTATGATGGTGCAAAATTAATAGATAGTGAAGAAACACATCCAACGATTACTTATGGGTATTGTGCGCCGGAAGTGATGAGATCGAGATTTTTTCCTATCTATTCTGAAAATAAATTGGATAACGTAACAGGAGAGAAATATAAAAATTCATTTGTTTATATATATGATAATAATAATTTAAATCTTTATTATTTTGATGAAAAAGTTGCTCCTCTTAAAGTTAAAATTAACCAAGAGGAAGTAGATAAATTAAAAAAAAAAATTTAGAAGAGGTGTCCCTTTATCTGAGTTTAAGGATATATTGGAAAGTCCTATTGAGAAAAATACGCAAAACATACCCTATTAATTATTCGTCACTTAAATTTGAACCTTCTGCCGATGTTTTTTCTCTGGGTGCAATCTTTAAAGATGATTTATTGAGTAATCTGACATTTCCGCCAGGATCTCCTGGTGCTAAAAATTTGGGTTTGATTCAATGTGTTGTTGATCTCATGCTAAGGTCTGAGAGTGATAAACGGCCACCATTAGATGAAATTGATAGTTTTTTAAAGGATAAAATAAAAAAATTAGATCAATTAAATTTTGTAAAATATATCAGTAATAATCCTCAAGATGAATCTCAAATAGTTAAATTTATACAAGAAAATAAACTCGGGCCAGATGATGGATTATCCACAGTTTTATTCGATTTGCTTCAATTACGCCTAAAGCTTGAGAATGAAGAAAAAAATATAAATTCTGCTAAGAGGATATGGAATAAACTGTCAAAAAGTGATATCAAATTGAAAATTGAAGGAATAAATTATTTGATGAACCAATTAGTAGCTGCTCGCTTTATTGGGGATAAGACTGCAGCCAATAAAATTTTAAAAACTGTAGAGAAAGTTTATCCAGATTTAAAAAATAGCAAAGAACACGAAGTTATTATCAATATTTTAAAAAAAGCTAAAAATCGTGCTAAAAAGAATAATACTATAGCAGTCATATATGAAGAACATAAATTGGCGAGCGCTCCTTCTCTCGATGTCAAGAAAGATAAAGTTATCAAAGATGAAAAGCATCAACAAAAAATAGCAAGTAATCCGCAACGGGAAGTAACAGCCGCTGAAATGAGTACCCAGGGTGGCGGTTTGGTATATCGTTTAGCTAGAATATTTTATAATTGGCTGCAGCCTAAAAGATCTTCTGCTCCACAAAAAATAGCCAGTGATTTTAAAAAAGAAAAGAAAGTGCCTGAAATGAGCGCCGGCGGTGACGGTTTAGTCTCTCGTTTAGCTCGAATATTTTATCACTGGATAAAACCGAAGAAAGTCATAAAAATAAAACCTGAACCTGAACCTGCTATCATTCGAGTCAGAGATGCTAAAAAAGAGAATAATAATCCTTCCCCTAATATAGTGATAAAGCCACATTTGCCGCAAAACAGGCTAATAAAATCCAATAGTACTGGTAATTTGGGTAAAACCTCCGCGGTTTTGTTGTCTGAAGAATGGCGTAAAAGAAGACGATCCTGTGATAATGCAGATAATGCAGTTTCCGTAAAAAAAAATACCCTATCGTTGAGTATATCATGACGAAACTTCGTGGCAGAAAATTTTTTTGCAATGTTTATAAAAGCCTTTTGGCGATCCGATAAACTTCATCGCCGTTGCGTTTTCCCACTAACACGACAACAATAGTATTCGGGTTTGGCTCATAGCGATAAATAATACGATACTCGCCAATGTCAGTTCTTAGATAATTTTCATACCCTATCAGTTTTTTGGCGTCGTGAGGCGTGGGGTTATCTGCCAACGATAAAATGTGATCTTTGACTTGCCTTTTATGCTTTGGCGGTAAGGATTCAAGGAATTTTTTGGCTCTGGGCTTGAGGTCAAGCTTTGGCATTACTCATCGCCTAGCAGAAAATCCATGCTCTTTTTAACCCCCAGGGACTTGTCTTTGTCGGCGAGACTGGCTAACTCTCCCCAGTACGCATCCTCTAGCGTCAAATACCGTTCATAAGAAATCATGACGACCACTGGATGGCCTGCTCTTTCAATGATTACCGGTTCTTTAATCGCCTGATTAAGGTATTTACCCGGATGCTTGTTTAATTCAGTCGCAGTTGCTTTCATAAAAACCTCGGATTACGTAGATTACCTATAATAGGTATTATAGAATAAAGACGATCAAAATGTAAGAGCATAAGAGCTTGAAAAAATTTTAAAAAAACCCCGCCGGATGGCGGGGTTTTCGCGTAAAATAAAAGACAGTTTAATAATCGACGGTTATTATAGTTAGTGTGACGGATTTTCTTCTAAAATCGGTGGCGGAGTTGCCGAATATGATGATAATCGGCGACAGAGTTGCTGTCAGTGGATGCGGGGTTCTTTGCGCAGATCTTGGGCGCCTGACAACTATCCGCAGTGGATGTGCCTGCAATTTTGCCGTTTGCTACGGAAAATAGATAAATGTATACTTATAAATATACTTTTTAAGGAGTGTTTATGCGTGCGAACATTGTTGATTTGAGGTACCGTATGCGTGATGTGCTAAATGCGTTAAATCGCAACGAGGAAGTGGTGATCCTGTATCATGGTAAAGAAAAGGCGGTTATCGTGCCTATTCGGAAGAAAAAAATGCGCTCAGTTAAACAGCATCCATTTTTTGGTATGCTGTCGGACGAAAAAAACTCTGTGGAAGATATCATGGCGAAGCTGCGTGGAGATCGCTACAGTGATATTTGACACGGATATACTGATTTGGCTGCAAAGAGGAAATGCCAACGCTGCGGAAATTATTGATAAAACTGAAGTTCGTGAAATCTCTGTTATTACTTATATGGAGTTACTCCAATGCGCCCCAAAAAAAATTCTACACAAGCAAATTAAAAGTTTTTTGAGCGATTGTCATTTTACAGTCATTCCTTTGAATGAAAATATTGGCCATCGCGCTGCTATTTATATAGAAGAATATAGTTTAAGAGATGGAATTAGGACTAATGACGCTATTATTGCCGCCACTGCTATCGAGCGGAATGCTGATTTAGTCAGTGGTAACCGGAAGCACTATAAAATGATTAAAGATTTGCAATTAATCGTTTTCAAAGCATAACCAGACAAATTACCCTGCTGGGTTCATCTAAAAAAAACCCCGCCGGATGGCGGGGTTTTTTGCGTAAAAGACAGGTTCTGAATAGCAGAATTACATCATGCCGCCCATTCCACCCATGCCTCCCATACCGCCCATGCCACCGCCGCCTTCGCCGCCATGATTATGTGCGTCTTCTTTTGGCACATCAGTAATCATGCATTCGGTGGTGATCATTAGGCCGGCAATCGATACCGCATTTTGTAATGCAGTACGGGTGACTTTGGTGGGATCGAGAATACCCATCTCAATCATGTCGCCAAATTCACCGGTCGCGGCATTGTAACCATAGCTTTCGCTATTGTTGCTTTCCACTTTGGCTAAAATCACCGCGGGTTCCTCGCCGGCATTGGCAACGATTTGACGCAATGGCGTTGCCATTGCGCGGCGTAAAATATCGACACCTACCTGCTGGTCGTGGTTGGCAACGTCAATTTTCTTCAGTGCGCGCAACGCACGAATCAATGCAACGCCGCCGCCAGGAACAATGCCTTCTTCAACCGCAGCGCGGGTTGCATGCAATGCATCTTCAACGCGGGCTTTTTTCTCTTTCATTTCCACTTCAGTGGCTGCGCCTACTTTGATTACTGCAACACCGCCGGCTAATTTAGCCAAACGTTCTTGCAATTTTTCTCTGTCGTAATCAGAAGTGCTGGCTTCGATTTCCTGACGAATTTGATCAATGCGTGCTTTGATGTCTTTCGGCTTTACCGCTGCCATCAATAATGGTGGTGTTGTCTTTGGTGACGATAACGCGTTTGGCGGAACCCAAATCTTCTAAAGTGGTTTTTTCCAGCTCTAAACCGATTTCTTCAGAAATCACTTTCGCGCCGGTTAATACCGCAATATCTTGCAACATTGCTTTACGACGATCGCCAAAGCCAGGGCTTTCACAGCACATACTTTAACAATGCCGCGAATGTTGTTCACCACTAAAGTGGCTAACGCTTCGCCTTCAACATCTTCAGCAATGATCAATAATGGTTTGCCGGATTTTGCAACGCCTTCCAAGACCGGCAGCATTTCGCGAATATTGGAAATTTTCTTGTCGATCACGAGAATGAACGGGATTCCAGTTCAGCGCTCATGTTTTGTTGATTGTTGATGAAGTAAGGAGACAGATAACCACGATCAAACTGCATACCTTCGACGACGTCGAGTTCATTTTCTAGACCAGAACCGTCTTCAACAGTAATAACGCCTTCTTTGCCCACTTTCGCCATGGCTTCAGCAATAATGCGGCCAATTGCTTCGTCAGAGTTCGCAGAAATCGTGCCAACTTGAGCGATGGCTCGATCATCTGTGCAAGGTTTAGAAATTTTCTTCAGTTCGGCGATAACAGCCGTCATGCCTTTATCTAATCCGCGTTTGAAATCCATGGGATTCATGCCGGCAGCCACAGCTCGGATGCCTTCTTTAAGGATCGCTTGCGCCAATACGGTGCGGTGGTGGTGCCGTCGCCAGCATCGTCAGAAGTTTGGGAAGCCACTTCTTTAACCATTTGTGCGCCCATGTTTTCAAATTTGTCTACCAATTCGATTTCTTTGGCGACGGAAACACCATCTTTGGTGATGGTCGGTGCGCCAAAGATTTGTCGAGAACCACGTTGCGGCCTTTGGGACCTAACGTGACTTTAACGGCGTCGGCTAGGATATCTACACCCTCGCATTAATGCGCGTTTAGCGGCTTTCGCCGTGTTGAATTAATTTTGCAGCCATATATTTCCTCTTAAATATTTAATAAATTATTCAATAATACCAATGATGTCGTCTTCACGAACCACCACATACTCTTTGCCTTCGAGCTTGATTTCGCTGCCAGAGTATTTGCCAAAAATAATTTTATCGCCCACTTTAACGGCCACTGGGGTGACATTGCCATTTTTATCTTTGCCGCCTTTGCCCACGGCGCGAACAATACCTTCTTGCGGTTTTTCTTTCGCGGTTCCGGGAAGGACAATGCCCCCTGGTGATCTTTGATCCGCTTCGATCCGTTCAACCAAAACACGATCTCCTAACGGGCTTATTTTTACATTGACCTTTTCAGCCACTGCTACCATATTTCTTCTCCAAATTGGTTTTTAGTTTGCACATTTTTACCAGTGGGCTTTCACCCCTGGCGCCTATGCCTTACATATAGGGGCGGTTTTTTATAATTCAAGGCTGACCCTGTCAACATTTGGCGTTTTAGCAAAAAAGGAGTAAATTACGCGTATCGAATTTAGGAGAAAAACATGACCGATAGCTTCCAGTCCCGCAGTGAATTAAGTGTAAACGATCACAATTATATTTATTTTAGTCTGCCGAAGGCGGCACGGCTTCTGGGGAATATCGAAACTCTGCCGTTCTCCTTAAAAATTCTTCTGGAAAATCTTCTGCGCCATGAAGACGGGCAAAAAGTAACCAAAAATGACATCCAGGCGGTAGCCGACTGGTTAAAAAAACGCTCATCCACACAGGAAATTGCTTACCATCCCGCCCGGGTGCTCATGCAGGACTTCACGGGAGTGCCGGCGGTCGTGGATTTAGCGGCGATGCGGGACGCCATGACGGAATTGCAGGGCAATGCCGAAAAAATTAATCCGCTGTGTCCGGTAGACTTAATTATTGATCATTCCGTACAGGTCGATGAATTTGGAACCCCCCATGCCTATCAGGACAATGTGCTTATTGAAATTGAGCGGAACCACGAACGTTACCAGTTCTTAAAATGGGGACAAAAAGCCTTTGGAAATTTTCGCCTGGTGCCGCCGGGAACCGGAATTTGCCATCAGGTTAATTTAGAATATTTGGGCCGCGGAATTTGGTCAGGCAAGCACAACGGTGTGCAGCATGGCTTATCCCGATACTCTGGTGGGCACGGATAGTCATACTACCATGATCAATGGCCTGGGTGTTTTGGGTTGGGGTGTCGGTGGGATTGAGGCCGAAGCCGCCATGCTCGGACAGCCGATTTCGATGTTAATTCCGGAAGTTATCGGCTTCCGTCTGGAAGGAAATTTGCGTGAAGGTATTACCGCCACCGATTTGGTGCTGACAATCACCCAGATGCTGCGCGCCAAAGGCGTGGTCGGCAAATTTGTGGAATTTTATGGCCCGGGGTTACATCAGTTATCAGTGGCTGATCGCGCCACCATCGGCAACATGGCCCCCGAATATGGCGCGACCTGCGGTTTATTTCCAATTGACGAAGAGACCCTTAAATATTTGCAGCTGACCAACCGCGACGCTCAAACCATAGCCCTGGTAAAAGCATACGCAGAGACGCAAGGCTTGTGGCATGACGCCAATACACCGGAGCCGGTTTTCACTGAAAAAATGGTTTTGAATCTGGATAGCGTCGAACCCAGTCTAGCCGGCCCCAAGCGTCCTCAGGACCGGGTCAGCGTTAAAGATTTACGTCACGCTACGGAAGAAGCGATACGGCAGGCCGGCAAATCGGAGCAGATGGAACAAAAATTCAATAATCCCGATGGCTATACCATGCAGCACGGAGATTTAGTGATTGCAGCCATTACCAGCTGCACCAATACATCCAATCCCAGCGTGATGGTGGGGGCTGGTTTGGTCGCTAAAAAAGCCGTGGAAAAAGGTCTCACGACTAAGCCATGGGTCAAAGCTTCTTTGGCGCCAGGGTCTAAAGTAGTCACGGATTATCTGGTAAAAACGGATTTGATGCCTTACCTGGACAAATTGGGATTTTATCTGGTGGGTTATGGCTGCACCACCTGCATCGGCAATTCCGGCCCGTTACCGGAAAATGTTACCAGGACCATTCAAGAAAATGATTTGCTGGTAGGTGCGGTGTTGTCGGGTAATCGCAATTTTGAAGGTCGGATTCATCCATTGACTAAAACTAACTGGTTGGCTTCACCGCCTTTGGTGGTGGCGTACGCACTGGCCGGTACCACGCCGCATTGATTTAAATCGCGAACCGGTGGGAATGGATAAACAGGGTCAACCGGTTTATCTAAAAGATATCTGGCCTTCACAGGCGGAAGTGGCTGAGGCGGTGGCTTCAGTCAACCGCAAGATGTTTGCGAAAGAATATGCCGAAGTATTTAGTGGGGACGAGGCATGGAAAAAAATTCCGGTAACAGGCGGCGCCAATTACCGCTGGCAGCAGGATTCCACCTACGTGCAGCATCCACCATTTTTCTCCGGGATGGCTGCAGCAGCCCGCACCGTTAAAAAATATCACCCATGCGCGTATTTTGGCGTTGTTGGGAGACAGTGTGACCACAGACCATATCTCGCCGGCCGGATCGATCAAAGCCGACAGTCCAGCGGGACGTTATTTGCAAGAACACGGTGTTGCTGTAAAAGATTTTAATTCGTATGGCGCCCGGCGTGGCAATCATGAGGTTATGATGCGCGGCACGTTCGCCAATATTCGCATTCGCAATGAAATGGCGCCGGGAGTGGAAGGCGGTTTTACACTGTATTATCCGGACAAAACACTCATGCCGATTTACGACGCGGCCATGCAATATCAACAGGATAAATATTCCGTTGGTGATTATTGCCGGGCGTGAATACGGCACGGGTTCTTCGCGTGATTGGGCGGCGAAAGGGACTTGTTGCTGGGAGTGAAAGCGGTGATTGCGGAAAGCTTTGAGCGTATTCATCGCTCCAATTTAATTGGCATGGGTGTATTACCTCTGGAATTTACCGATGGCGTCACGCGCAAAACGTTGCAACTGGATGGTTCAGAAATAATGACCATTGAGGGCTTAACCCAGGGCGTTGAACCGGGCGCGGCGTTAACCCTGCAGATCAAACGTGCTGACGGTTCAAAAGACGAAGCCCGTCTCCGCAGCCGCATCGACACGCAGGATGAAGCTGCTTATTATCGCCACGGCGGAATTTTACAATACGTCCTCCGGCAAATGCTTCAGAAAAAGTAACTACTACCGTTTCAATTTAATTCTGACCGAGGGGTTTGTGTCACATTGACTTCTTCTTTAATCTTCAGCTAAGATTCCTGAACACTGGAGGTTTTTATGCAAGAAATTAGCCTGGAATTGAATAATACAGCCAATAGTTCACATGTAATTGATTCTGAATCTGTCCCGGAAATTACGCTTAAGGCGGTGATATTGGCAATTCTCCTGACCATTGTACTGGGCGCCTCCAATGCTTATCTGGCATTAAAACTGGGACAAACGGTTTCTGCCTCCATCCCGGCCGCCATTATCGCTATGGGTGCGCTGCGATTTTTCAGGCGGCATAATGTTTTGGAAAATAATATCGTGCAAACGGCCGCCTCCGCGGGTGAAGGTGTCGCCGCCACTGTCGCCTTCGTGTTGCCAGGACTGTTAATTATCGGTTACTGGCAGTATTTCAAATTTTGGGAAACAGTGTTAATTACTTTGACCGGCGGATTATTGGGGGTTTTCTTTTCAGTTCCCCTTCGCCGGGTGATGCTCAATTATCCCACATTATCTTTTCCTGAAGGAACCGCTATTGGCAATGTTCTGAAAGCCAGCGCCTCCGGTAAGTTGCAAATGAAATATTTGGTTAAAGGAGGTCTTGTCGGTAGCGTTATCAGTTTGTGTCAAACAGGTTTTAAGCTGTTATCTGAAAGCCTTCCCATCTGGTCGGTCAACAATAATACGTTGTATGGAGTGACTTTAGGATTTTCTCCCGCGCTATTGGCGGCGGGATTTATTGTGGGTATAGAGGCGTGTGTGGCCATACTCGTAGGGTTAGTTCTCGCATGGGGTGTAGGCATTCCTGTGTATTCTCACTATTATGGATTACCCGGCGGCTCGAATTATTATGATATGGCGATGAGTCTGCGCGCTGTGCATATTCGCTATATTGGTGTGGGCACCATGCTTCTGGGTGGCATATGGACCATGCTCACATTAATGAAACCGATCATGAGCAGTCTGTCTACTTCTTTTAGCTCTTTACGAGGTACGCGACAAAATCAGTCTCACGCCAGGGTGATTCGCACGGAACGTGATATTCCCATGATCTATGTCTGCACGGGCATCGGCTTTTTGGCGATATGTGCTTTTTTCGTATTTTCACATTTTTTTAATATGGAAGGCCAGCCATTATCTAACGCATTGCGTTATAGCATCAGCGGATTTGCGGTTATTTATCTGTTGGTGATCGGATTTTTGTTGGCATCGGTTTGTGCGTATTTAACCGGATTGGTGGGCATTACCAATAATCCCCTGTCCGGCATAATACTCATTTCCGCTTTACTCAGTTCCTTGCTGTTATTGCCGGTTTTCGGGCATAACAACGTGGCTATGACCAAAGTCGCGGTTTCCATCGTGTTAATTATTACGGTTATTATTTCCACCGGCATCGTTATTTCGGGAGAAAATTTACAGGACCTGAAAGCGGGCAGGATGGTGGGCGCTACTCCCTGGAAACAGCAGGTCATGTTGCTGATTGGCGTTGCGGTAGCGGCTTTAGTGATCGCTCCGGTATTGGAATTGCTGTTTAAAGCTTATGGCGTCGGCGGCGTTTTCCCGCGGGCGAATATGGATCCTGCGCAGATGCTCGGAGCGCCTCAATCCGCGCTGATCACGGCGGTCATTCAGGGCGTTTTTGGCAACTCCTTGCCGTGGTTGGATCTGAGCATAGGTATTGCGATTGCCGCTGTAGCGATTGTGGTTGACGAATATCTTAAAAAACGTAATCTGCGTTTACCGATTTTGGGTATTGGCATTGGTATTTATTTATCTCCGGAAGTGACTTCCGCAGTGGTAATTGGCGGAATACTTAATTATGCCTGCAAATTCGCGATGAGACATCATTCGGCATCAATGATAGAAAAATCCCTGGAAGGGGGCACGTTATTGGCCTGCGGTATCGTTGCCGGCGCGGCTCTGATGGGCGTTATCCTCGCCATCCCTTTTGTTTTAAAACAAAGCTCTGACGCATTGCGGCTGGTTCCGCAAAGCTTTATGCCATTCAGTTATGCATTGGGACTCGTCGTGGTGATTCTGTTTCTAACATGGTTATACAGAACAACCGTCCACGCTAAAATAGAATGAATTGGTTACTTTGTCCTTAAAAAGATTATAAAGAAATAAAGAGACAATAAATCCTAAATACCCTCCTGCCATGACATCACTTAAATAATGAGCTCGTGAAATTACCCTCCCGAAGAATACCAGGAAAAACATCAGCAGGAAAAGAATGCCAAAACGCCGTAAAATTAAATAAAAAGCGGTAGCGACTGTCGCGGCTGTGGTCGCGTGTCCGGAAGGAAAGGACCAAAAATTATTGATAAATTGCCAGTAATAAAATCCATAATATTTAAACAGGAAATATTCATACGGACGCGCTCTTCCGGTCAGTATCTTTAATAAAGTGCACAATAGGGATGAAATCAAAATAGTTGAAATAAGGTAAAACATGAGCCATGCCATTTTTTTATTTTTAGCAATTAAAATAGCCCAAAAAAAGATTACTATGGCGGGAAACAAATAAGTCTCACCGTTACCTAAATGGTTTATATAACTAAAAATGACCTGTATTACCGGGTAATGCTGATCCAGGTGGTACAATGAAATCGTCACTGGCAGATCCACAAAAAAGTAACACAGGATCGCGAGCGCGAACCAGGGAACCCAGAAAATGGGTTTTGTCAGGATTTCCAGTTTTTGCATCAGTGTCTCCCGAAGTTAAGAATAAAAAAATATCATTAAAACGTGTATGATTATATTGAAAGCCGTGAACCGTGCCCAGATATTGCCAGGATAATTTTTTGTCATGAGTTAATTGCGAAAAACAGAATAAACTTTTACCGGAAACGAGGATGATAGCATGAGATTGTTGCTGGAGGCGGGCAATGGCGCGGGAAATATCCATCATCAGGATACGATGCGTGCCAAACTCAAATACCAGACTGGGTTCGCGGTAATCCACCGCCAACACGGGATGTGAATCATCGACGGCTTTTGGCCAGGCACGAGCAATGAAGTTTGAAAGCTGCCGGCTAATCCACAGTGGTTGCAAAGCCGGCAGCTGAAACTGCCAAATTGGAATAAGTGCGGCTGCCATAATGATAATGCCGGTGACAGCTTTGAATCGACCCGCGGGATTATAAAAATTATAGAGCAGGTAACCGCCTGCCCCTATCACCAGCAACGCCGACACCCAACCCCAGCCACCTAAATATATCATCGCCCCCGCCATAACCAGTGTGCAAATAATCCATAAACCCTGCTGAAATATTTGCAAAATCTGTAGCCGGCGTGATATTCCATGCGCAACGCCGCCGGCCAGGGTCAAAGCGATTAATAGCGCAATGGCCGGATAAGCCGGTAACACATATTCGGGCAATTTGGTGGGAACTAATTCAAAAAATATCCACACTGGTAAAATCCACGCCAACAGGAAACGCACGCCAGGCTCACTGCGATGACGCCAGCTCCAGACCCCGGCGGGAATTATAAACAGTGAGGCCGGCCAGAATGCTGCTGAAAAAATAAGGGTGAAATATCCCGGGGGCATGCCGTGGGATTGCTGACCGCTGTATAGCTTGGGAAGTACATCCCCACGGATCATATCCCACAAGAAATTGTGACCGGAAGCCATACTGAAGGGAATCAGCCAGGCAATGGTGAGGATGAGTAGCAAAGGGACGCCCCAACGGCAACGCAGCCCCTTAAGCCATTCACCTTTCCTGTCAGCGATTAATAAACCGAGGATAGTGAATCCACCGAACAAAGGCGACACGCCTTTGATGAAAATTCCGGCGGCCATCGCCACCCAAAAAAGGCATGGCCACCACCAGTCAGCCGTTTTAGACTGCTCAGCATATCGCCAATAAATTTCACCCAATCCCCACTGCATGGCGACAATAGTCGCCAGCAGCGCCGCGTCGGTTAAGGCCAAATGGGCCTGAACGATTACCAATAAGCTGCAGGCTAATAAAATCGCGGCGAATCCTGCGGTTTGAACACTGCCAATGCGTTGTCCCACCGCAAAAGTGAACAGGACGGCCAGCCATGCCCCCAACGCAGAGGGCAGTCGATAGGGCCATGATGAGGTGGACCTTGCCGAACTGAACAGCCGCACTGCGGATGCCTGTAGCCAATATATTCCGGGTGGTTTCAGATGGCGGGGTTGATACTGAAAATTGATGCGCCAGTAATTCCCGGTCTCAACCATTTGCCGGCTGGCTTGGGCGAAATGCGGTTCATCCCGGTCAAACAATGGAAGCGCTGCCAACCCTGGTAAATATAAACAAAGACACAGCAGCGTTAACAATCCATAATATCGAATTTTGATCATGGAGAGATTGTATCAACTGTACACCCCTGAAGCATCCCCTCACCCCAAAAGGGGAGAGGGGGAATCTCCTTAACTTAGTGCCATTGACCATATGATGGGGTTAATGTTCTCTTAATGTTTACGTATTAAAATATGTGAAAATTAAAAAGAGTATAAGCCATGTCGAAAAAATCATCTGATGAGAAAAATCAAATTATTGAAGAGGATAAAGAATTTTTAAATCTTCGCTCTTTTTCGAAAATTCTTGAGCCGAGAGAATTATCCTGGAAATCGAATCAACTTTTTCAGTTTGAGCATCCTGAGATTGAAAAGTCATACGAAGAGAACAAAATGTTTGATTTTAAAATCACGCGACGTTCTCTGGATTTTTTTAGTCAGGGCCGTAAACCTTCACAATGTTTTCATCGTGCAATCAATAGTGGTCGTGGCCAGGGCTTTGCTTTGAACACGGCTTTAGGTACAGATGGAAAATCTCTCATAGGAGTTATTGATTTAATTCCAGCATGGAATCATCAAAGAGGCGATTCTGAAAATTTTAGCGTTCCTTTTTCTACCTCTGATGGTAGCGACTTTGTTTATAATGGAATTAAATTTGCCGTTTTTTCTTCCTATGGAACACCCCATTATGAATCAAAGAGATTAACTGTCGAAGCTGCGAAGGGAACGGCTGCTGAACGGTTTTATCAATTAGACATGTATTACATAAGCGGAGGAATATGGGTTGGTGAGCGTGACCATATTGGCCGGATAGCAGGACGTTCAGCCTCACACAATATCGGGAATTTTGTGATAAATCCATTATTTTTAATGTGCCACTATAGTCCGAATTTTCCAATTGATTCTTTTGCCCGTATAATAGTTCCGGAAATTTACGAACCTCTGAGAGAATTTCTTTCGAAAATCCTGCCGACAAAAGACAATCAAGAACGTAATATTACTGTGGTCGCGGAGGAACATGAAGATAGGCATCTCCTTAATTCAATGAAAAGCTGGGAAAAATGACTGAGAAAGAACGATCAATTTTAATATCAGACAGAATGCTTTTTTTAGCCGCCCTGAAACCGGAGGAAAGAGAAGGCAAGAATTTTTGTACCATTGAAGATTTAATTGATTGTTGTGAAAAACAAAATATTTTGGTTAACGTGCTGGATAGTTTGGCTGAACGCGAAAGCGCTAAAGAAAATCTCCAAATAATACGAACCATTCTTGACAAAGGTGTTTCATTTTCTAAAAATGCATATTTAATGAGACTTAAAAAAGCCCTGGTGATGGAAGCGGCAATAGGTAAATTTGATATCTTATTGAGAATAGAAAAACTGGATGTTAATTTTCCCGGTCCAGGAAGAAATACATTGTTACATTATGCTTTTTTGCATAAAAATATTGAGGCGATTGAATATCTTTTAAAAAACGGAGCCGATTTAAAGGCTCAAAATCTTCAAAAGCAGGTTCCCGCTGAAATGTTGGATAAGACATCTTTAGAAAATATTTTAAAAGCTAATATTACTATCAGAGATTTAGTCAATAAAAATAATTTTGTTCTCTCTGAAACTAATTTATCTATATTGACATCTTCCTCTTCATGCAACCGCTCTGAGTCAGGCTCATCAAAAGAACTGTTTTTGTGATTGTTTTTGTGATTGTTTACACCGCCTGCGGCGTTGGGCTACTATACTCAAAACGATTAGGTTTTCGGTGTTAAAACACCGAAAACCTAATTGTTTTGAATATATGCGAAGTTATTATGGGGAAAATAAAATACCGCTGGATCGGCTGGTTATTACTGTTGAGGTTTGTGAGTGCGATAGCGGCATCGCCCACGCCATTACCCGTTGATCAGGCGTTTCCGCTGAAAATATGGTCGCCGGACCCGCAAACCATTGTGGTGGAATGGAACATCCAGCCCGGTTATTATCTATATAAAGACCGTATAGAGGTGAGCGCGGCGGATGCCGAGCTGGGCCGGTTGCGATTTCCGGCGGCGACGGAGCACGACAACCCGATCCTTGGCCATTTTTCTGCTTACGAAAGGCCTTTGCAACTTGGAATCCCGGTCTTGTCAGCCCGCACGCCACACTTTGAATTGCAAATCAAATACCAGGGATGTGCGGCACAGGGCTATTGCTATCCACCCCAGACCCGCCTTGTGAATGTCGACCTTGGTACTGGTGACCAACATCCCGTGTCAACATTGTCGATAGACCGCGCTCCTCAAACTTCTACTGGCGCAAGCTTCCGTGCACCTGCGCAGGCATTATTGCAGCATCATTACCAATGGCCGGTGTGGCTGGGATTTTTTGGGTTAGGATTATTAATCTCACTCACTCCGTGTGTCTTGCCCATGATTCCGTTTTTGTTTGGGCTTATCATCGGCAAGGCCAATATTTCTCACTGGCGGGCTTTTTTCATTTCTCTCGCTTATGTGCTGGGAATGGCAATTACTTACGCCATCGCTGGAGTATTGTTTGGTTTTTTGGGCAGCAATGTTCAGGCGTATTTGCAAAAACCGTGGATTATCGCGGGCTTCAGTTTGATTTTTATAGCCATGGCTCTATCACTATGGGGCGTTTATTATCTGGAGCCGCCGGAAAAATTACGCACCTGGGTAGCGGGTCTCAGCAGCCGCCAGCGTGGCGGAAGTTTACTCAGAGCGGCGATCATGGGCTGTCTGTCTACTTTAATTTTGTCTCCCTGTGCCACCCCGCCTTTAGTAGCGGTGCTTACCTACATTAGCCAGACCGGTAATGCGCGTTTGGGAGGCATCGCCTTATTTGTGATTGGCTTAGGCAGCGGGGCGCCCCTGCTACTGATCGGTGCTTTTGGCAGACGGTTATTACCCAAATCGGGACCGTGGATGCGCGTTGTGGAAAATATATTGGGAATCATTCTGGCAGGAATGGCGATCGGGATGTTAAGCCGTATTCTGCCTGGACAGGTCACATTAATTTTATGGGCTATTTTAGCCATAGGCTGCGCCGTGTACCTGAAAGCTTTTAGCACGCCGGCGGGTCGGCTCCAGCTTTTCATGAAAGGATTGGGCATTTTAATTTTTGTTTATGGGATCTTATTATTAGTTGGGGCAATGCAGGGCGCAACCCGCCTTTGGGACCCGTTATGGACAAAAACTTCTTCCTGTTCGCCCTCAACGCAGACGAATTTTATTCCGGTCAAATCTATTGAGGATGTGAAGCAGCGCATGGCGCTTGCTGCCGGGAAGCCTGTTATTATCGATTTTTACGCGGACTGGTGTGTCTCCTGCAAACTGCTGGAACAGCAGGTTTTTGCCAATCCGGCTGTGCAAAAACAGCTGGCGGGTTTTTTGCTGTTGCGGGCGGATATCACCGCCGACAATGCCACGGATCAGGCGTTGATGAAATATTTTAACGTCATCGCCCCGCCCACGGTGTTAATTTTTAATCGACAGCACGCCGAGCTGCCCCAATCGCGCATTATTGGGGAAATCTCCGCCACTGAATTCCTGCAACGAATTCGCAAATGAAGCAGTCAGAACCCTACCGTCTCGCAAGCTATTCGTTTTTGATCTGAAGAATTTCATCTATTGCCAAACCTGTCAACGCAGAAATTTCTTCCAGAGAATCTCCTTTCGCGAGCAATTTCTCTGCTATGAGCTCTTTTGCTTTTTTTGCTCCTTTCATTTCACCCCTTATTTCAGCTTCTCCTACCAGTGTTTTTTCAATGCTGATGGAGTCCCAGTATTTGTCATAAGCCTCCAGTTCTTCAGGTGTGTATGCCGCCTCTTCTGCTAAATCGAGGGCTTCCTTGATTTCTGGAGTCTCCAGCCATTCTTCCGGCGCCTGGTGAGTCTTTTCATTTAACTCCGATATAAATCTCAACCACAATACTTGTAATCTTTTTTCCCGAAAATTTTTGGCTTTGAATTTGGGCAGCTCAATAAATACAAGCTGCAAGTCTTTAATTTCTACAGCCGGTTTTTTCACATTAACAATTTTGTAATGGTGATACCAATCCTCTCCATTCTGATCAAAAGTGGTATTGATCAGCCCCAAACCATACACCGGTTTGAGTAAATGAAACTGTTCTCCTTTTTGGAGTTGCCTCACATACGCTTTACTGGCGTTAAATAACATTCTCTGCATAAAACCAGTTGTCCATTGAATTTGCATTTCTACAATAAATGTTCGTCCCTGATGATCTGTACAGCGTACATCTACCACGGTGTATTTAAACGCAGGAATCACTGGAACCTGCTCACTGGGTAAATATTCAAGGCTGACAATCAAACAATCTTCCGGCAAAGGCAGCACTGCATTCAGAAAACTTTTCAACAAATGCGGATGTTCTCCGAATATCTTCTTAAATACAATATCTGTTTTGGGGTCTAAATAACGCGGCATATACAAACTCCACTTATTTTTTCTTAAAAAATAGCAAAAAAATAACCCCTGAACAATACCGTTGGTTGACATCTTCGGCGATCTTGCTAATATTTACACTAATATGAGCAGAAGTTGCCGTTAACTTATAAGACAGTTTGATTCTAAAAAATTTGTTTTTTAAGACAATGTCTGCGATCTTACTCTGGACATGACTTGCAGACAAGTGAGGACTATCATGGATACCCGCAAAATCAGAAAATTAATTGAGCTGGTTAAGGAAACCGGCATTGGCGAGCTGGAGATTAAGTCCGGTGAAGAATCCGTGCGGATTAGCTGCCAGAAAAACATTATCGCAGCGGCTGCGGCGCCGGTGGCTGCTGCAGTGGAAGTCAGTTCCTCTGCCGCCACCCCGGTCGCACAGCGGGCGTCTGCTTCAGAGGCCTCCGTAGCGGCGGCAGGCGGTACAGACGGCCATACCGTGCTATCCCCGATGGTCGGCACCGTTTATCTGGCGCCTTCCTCAGGTGCGATGCCTTTTGTACAGGTAGGAGATAATGTCAAGGCAGGGGACACATTATGTCTGATTGAGGCGATGAAAATGTTCAATAAAATTGAAGCTGATGTCTCTGGGGTGATCAGCGCGCGGTTGATAGAGAATGAGCAACCGGTGGAATACAGTCAACCCCTATTTATCATCGAACCCGCCGAGTAATATACCGTATGTTTAAAAAAGTTTTAATTGCTAACCGGGGTGAGATTGCCCTTCGAGTGCATCGGGCTTGTAAAGAAATGGGTATTCAAACTGTCGCAGTCTATTCCCAGGCGGACAGGGATTTAATGCATGTCAAATTAGCGGATGAGTCGGTTTGCATAGGCCCTCCTAACTCCGCTGACAGTTATCTGAGCATTCCCGCCGTTATCAGCGCGGCAGAAGTCGCCAATGTGGACGCCATTCACCCAGGTTACGGTTTTTTGGCTGAAAACCCTAATTTCGCCGAACAGGCGGAAAAAAGCGGATTTGTATTTATCGGTCCCACACGGGACATGATTACACAAATGGGCAACAAGGTACTCGCGATTAAAGCCATGTCCGGCACGGGCATTCCTTGTATTCCCGGCTCTGACGGCGCTTTGAGTAATGATAACCCCTCAAACCTTGCCATTGGGCGTAAAATCGGTTACCCGCTGATCGTCAAAGCTTCCGGAGGCGGCGGTGGCCGCGGTATGCGTGTCGTGCGCAACGAAGCCGATCTTATCAATACTATAGCCACCACGCGCACTGAAGCGGGAGCGGCCTTTGGTACTGACGAAGTGTATATGGAAAAGTTTCTGGAAAATCCACGTCATATCGAAATTCAGGTGCTGGCCGACACGCACGGTCACGCCGTGCATTTAGGTGAACGGGATTGTTCCATGCAACGCCGGCATCAAAAAATTCTGGAAGAAGCTCCCGCTCCAGGGATTACAGAACAGCAGCGCGCAGAAATTGGTGATAGATGTGTGCAGGCCTGTCTGCAATTGGGCTATCGCGGCGCAGGTACATTTGAATTCCTGTACCAGGACGGAAAATTTTATTTTATAGAAATGAATACACGTGTCCAGGTTGAGCATCCGGTTACCGAATGGGTAACGGGTATTGATATTGTCCGTGAGCAGATAACCATCGCCGCCGGGGAGCCACTGAGCTTTACCCAGGATCAGGTGACCATCCACGGCCACTCGATTGAATGCCGGATTAATGCGGAAGATGGCAAAACCTTCATGCCGAGCCCAGGCACAGTGACCCGCTACCATCCGCCGGGCGGATTGGGAGTGCGGATGGACTCGCATTTATACAGCGGCTACAAAGTACCGCCTTACTATGATTCGCTGATTGGCAAACTCATTGTGTTTGGTAAAACCCGGGAAATCGCAATAGCCAGGATGTCGAACGCCCTGGAAGAATTGGTGGTGGAAGGCATTAAAACCAACATTGATTTACATCAACGTTTAATGGCAGACCCCAACTTTATAAAGGGTGGCCAAAATATTCATTACCTGGAAAAGTTACTGGGCCTGGCGCATTAACCAGCAATTCTCGCTGAATACAGCGATAATTGCTTCCTATTTATATCCTGCGCTCGGCGGAGCCGATGCTCGGAATGAAGGGGGAGACGCTCCGCTCTCTCCCCCTTGCGAACCCCCATTGGGCAGAGGGTTTTCTACGAAAACTTTTTGCTTCGATGAGTAGTTTATTTTTATTATTCAATCAGTTATAATTCGCCGAGAATTGCTGCGCATTAACCCGAAGAAGTATCCGGTTTAGCGTTGTTCCCGGGTATGCCAAATTCGCAGAATATAAAGAACTTCTTGCGAGATTTCATACCGCATTTCATATTTGACGACAATAATTCGCCGCACTTCACGGGGATTAAATTCTTGCAACGGAATGCCGACACGCGGATTTTGCATTAACCGCGCAGCGGTTTTAGTCAAGGATTGAATAACCTGAGCGGCTGCTTTGAGATTAATCGAAACCAGAAATTCATGCAGTCTTACTAAATCAGCCAGCGCCTTGCTGGTCCATTTCACCGGCATTTAGGAACCGGGGTCAGGATTTTGACCAGACAGGCTGTCTGCCCATTTCTCGACATCTTCATGATCAACTATCTGTCCTGATTCCACTTCCTTTAGAGCTTCGATAGTTAATTTATAATGTTCCTCTTCTTTCGCTACCCAGGCGCTTAAAGCCTGTTTTATCACCCATGCGCGGGGGCGCTCAAGCTTTTCCGCTAATTTATCCACTTTTTTGGCCAGCGAGATGGGAATATGCGCTGTGAGTACTTTGGTTTGAGCTTCCATAATAACCTCTTTTAATCATATTCAATCATAATGATATAATAAGATTTATATTTAGTCAATTGTATAAATATCCTTTGTATTGGCGGCCATTTCTTTGGTAAGCTGAATTTGAGATTTTTAAACTTGAATATTGAGTAAATTAGAATGCTTGTGAAAGTTATCATTGCCGGGGGTCGTGAAAACGCCGATATGATCAGTGATTTTCTGATGGATCGGGGCGCCCTGTCCGTTACCTTTGAGGATGGCGGCTCTCAGGCTTTATTCCAGGAACATTTACAGGAAGCACCGCTATGGCGGGAAACGCGGATCCATGCTTTTTTCGACGAAGATGCGCCGCTGGATTTTATTTTTCGTGAGCTGGAGACGGCATTAGGGAAAATGATTGAACCGGAGGTCAGCAAGGTAGAAGATCAGGATTGGGTACAACTCACCCAACAAAGTTTCCCCCCGCAATTATTCGGTAATCGCTTGTGGGTAGCGCCTCCGTGGGATCTTACTGAACCCCCTGCGGGAGCCCATATACTGCGTTTAAATCCGGGACTTGGTTTTGGCACGGGAACCCATCCGACGACTTCTTTATGCCTCGATTGGCTGGCCGGGCAGGATTTGGCGCAGACGACCGTTATCGATTATGGTTGCGGGTCAGGTATTTTGGGACTGGCGGCGTTAGCGCTGGGAGCGGAAAAAGCTTTGGCGGTCGATCATGACCCGCAGGCTTTGACCGCTACGCAAAATAATGCGGAACTCAATCATTTTTCTACCCCGGCCCTGAGTATTGTATTGCCCGAACAATTACCCACTGTGCGCGCGGATATTATTTTAGCGAATATTTTGGCAAATCCTCTCTGTGAATTGGCGCCAACGCTAATCAGTCATTTAGCGCCGGGGGGCCGGATCATTCTTTCAGGTTTTTTTGCTGAAGAAGTCTCTAAAATTTCTAAAGTTTATGAGGATAAGTTGCAAATGCAATCCGCACAATACCGGGAAACATGGGCGAGGCTTATTTTTCTGCGACCAATAAGCTGAACAAATCTTTAGGGTCACTGAGGTGAGGAAGGAGGTCCAGCGTTTTGCCGGTTTTGTATTCAGTGGACAAATCATGGATGTATCTGAGAATCGTATAGTCTTCCAAAGCAAAGCCGACGGAATCAAAGATAAATATGTCATCTTTGTTCTGGCGGCCGGGTTTTTTGCCGGAGACAATTTCCCATAATTCCGCATAAATATTGGGGTCATTTAAAGACTGGATTTCGCCTTCGCGTTGAGTTTGCGGAAGAAATTCTACGACTATTTTGCCCCGGGTCAGAATTTGAGGGTCCAGTTCAGTTTCTCCAGGAGAGCAGCCGCCGATGGCGTTAATGTGCATTCCTGGCAAAATCCAGTGGTTTTCAAGGATGGGTGCTTTGTGTTTACCCGCGGTCGTCGTCGTGACGATGTCTGCGCCGGTCACGGCTGTAGCAGCACTCCCCGCGGCAAATAATTCCAGGTCATATTCCGATAAATTACGGTTAAATTTAGCCATGGCAGCCGGGTCCTGATCATAATAACGAACCTTTGTGATGTTCAGGGCAAAGCGATGCGCCAGTATTTGAAATTCGGCCTGGGCTCCCGTGCCGATAATGGCGAGCACCGCAGGCTTGGGTTTAGCCAGATAAAGCGAAGCCAGCGCCGCAGTCGCCGCAGTGCGAAGAGCCGTCAGCAGGGTCATTTCAGAGATGAGTACGGGGTAGCCACTGGCGGTTTCCGCCAGCAAACCCAGTGCGGCCACGGTTAATTTTTTTTGACGGTGATTTTCGGGATGTCCATTGACGTATTTAAAACTGTAATACTGGTCATCGCTAATAGGCATTAACTCAATGACACCCTGAGGATAATAAGTCGCAAGGCGCGGTGTTTTCCGAAACTCCTGCCAGCGGGAAAAATTCAGCTTTAAACGTTCTATTAATTCATGCAGGAAATTTTCCAATCCACGCCGTTGAATTATCTTTATAAGCTCACCAATTGTGATGATTTTTATTGACCCGCTCATTGACCCCAGCCAAGCTGGAGGATGTTGCCGGAGCCGGCGGTGAATTCGGTCAACTCAGTGGGTCTTTTGTAGTAATAAATGTTGCTGTGGTCATAAGCGAAAGCACGCAGACTGTCGTTCACCAGTAGCTTAGCGGTGGAAAAATCTTTAGTCTGAATGAAAATCTGGTCAATACGCAGATACTTTCCCTGGAACTCGCTCTCATCCCGTAAACGCATTTCAACAGTCCCCGCGACTCCGGCTAACTGAATTTTACTTTTATCGCTACCGTCAATCCGCAGCCGCGGGCTGTCTATCCATTGGATATGAATAGGCCCGGACCCCGAGCTTAACAGACGGTCCAGGGAGATCATGCCCAGTAATTCAATGCTGCCGGCGGTATTAGCGTCGATACTGAGTGAGGAGCTGGTGAGCTGTTTACTGATTACGGAAGCGCCGTCATCTACCATAAGCTGATTCAGGCGGGTGATGCCTACCCGGGCAGTGGAAACCTGACTGGAGTCGTTCTGGGGCGCCTGGATGTAAAGAGTGCCGTTTTTAACACTGACGCTGACCGGATTGAGTTGGGCTTCCGTAATTTGAAAAAAATTTTGCTGATCCTGTGGAGTTTGTTCCAGAGTCAATCTGATCGGTCCGCGGACAGAAATAGCAGTAAATTCAGAGAGTTTCTGTGGCATCCGGGTCGCCTTTGGAGAGGGCAGTACGGGCTGTGCGATAGCCGCAGGCGACAGCACGCCCCATAGTATTGCGACAGCTGTTAATAAAGAATAATATAGTTTCACTGAGTGATCTCCTGGAAAAACCGTTATTGATTAAGAGTATATGAGGGAATAGTCACTATATTTCAAGTGTTCTAACTACGGTAGTGTAGCATTAACTTCAATTTTTGGTACAATGGCTATTTTTTAACTAGCGCAGAGATATTAAGAATTGATTGAATTAGAAAAAACCCACCAGACACAAGTCGAGGAAGCTCGCAAAGCCTACAACATCGCCCACTGGAGCGGTGGATATTTTGATATCAACGAAAATGGCACTGTAGTAGTTTACCCGCAGGGCAGACGCGGGGAAGCGGTGATTGATTTAGCGGAGCTTATCGCCCAAATCAACCGTGCGGGCCTCAGTTTCCCGGTTTTAGTGCGTTTTACGGACATTATCCACCAGCGTATTGACGCCCTGCAATCGGCTTTTCAGCAGGCGATCGATCAGAACAATTACAAGGGTCAATATTTGATTGCTTATCCCATCAAGGTTAACCAGCAGCGCTATGTGGTTGAGCAGATGATTAAACATGCCAATGGCCGCGTCGGCCTGGAGGTAGGCAGCAAGGCGGAATTAATCGCCGCCTTAATTACCGCTGCGCAAAAGCGCATTACCCTGGTCTGTAACGGCTACAAAGACCGTGAATACATTCGACTGGCATTGCTGGCGCTTAAGTCCGGTTTTAACGTTTATATTATCCTGGAAAGAATGGCGGAGCTGGCCCTGGTCAATGACGAAGTAGAGCGGCAGGGCGGACTTGAGCCTAACCTCGGTATTCGCGTACGGCTGGCTTCTACCTGCGAAGGTCAGTGGCAGGATACAGGAGGCGAAAAAGCCAAATTTGGTTTTTCCGTGGCGCAGACTTTGGAAATCGCCGAACGGCTAACGAAAATGGATAAGCGTCAATGGCTGAAAGTATTGCATTTCCATTTAGGCTCCCAGATCGCCAATATTGGCGATATACAAAAATGTGTTTATGAGGGCGCGCGTTATTATGCCGAGCTGCACCGCATGGGGATTCCCATCCACACCGTCGACCTTGGCGGCGGTTTGGCGATTGATTACGATGGCACTCGCACCCGTTCCACGTATTCCATGAACTATTCACTCAAAGAATATGCCAGCCACATCGTCAGCGCTTTTGCCGAAATATGCGAGGCCGATGATTTGCCACACCCGCATATTATTACTGAATCGGGACGGGCGATTACGGCGCATCACGCCGTTTTATTGACCAACATTATTGATATGGAACGGGCGCCTTATGATCAGAAAATCAAACCGGTGACAGAAGAAGACCCTGCCGTCCTGCAAACCCTGTGGTACCAACTCACTAATATTTCCGCGCGATCGGTGCTGGAAGTGTACCACGACGCCTGTTACTGGATGCGCGAAGCGCACGGCATGTATGTGCACGGTTTAATTGAGTTGCAAACCTGGGCGCGTATCGAACATATCTATTACACCATTTGTTATAAAGTGCGGCATTTACTCAATCACAGCGTACGCAGCCACCGTCCGATTATTGACGAACTCAATGATAAACTGGCGGACAAATATTACGTGAATTTTTCATTATTTCAGTCTTTGCCGGATGCATGGGCGATTGACCAGCCATTTCCCATCCTGCCCATCTCCGGTTTAAACAAGCCGCTGGCGCTTCGTGGCATATTGCAGGATATTACCTGCGATTCCGACGGCCGTGTTGACCGCTATGTTGACCATGATGGTCTGGAGACCAGTATGCCGATGCCGGAAATTGATCCTTCCCAGCCTAATTATATGGGTATTTTCCTGATTGGCGCATACCAGGAAATATTGGGCGACATGCACAATTTATTCGGCGATACTCATTCATTGAATGCGGTGGTAAAACCGGATGGCAGTTATGAGTTATGTAATATCCAGCGAGGCGACACGATTGAAACCATGCTGCGTTACGTCAATTTTGATACTAACACCGAGGTACTATCGCGATTCGATGAGGATTCGATTGTGCAGGAAGCTTTACATGGCTACACCTATTTAGAGGATTAAACAATGGTATCCATTCACCACATGAATTTGCATACGCAGAACGTCCAAAAGTGGGCGTTCCCATCTACATGGTGAGAGCAATGGAGCCTTCTTTCCAGTTACTCCCTGAGTGGAATCCACAGCGCGCCATATTAATTAACTGGCCTCACTGCCATTCTCGTTGGGGCGCCGTTCGCGAAAAGGTCAATACCCTCTACCTGACGATAGTAAAATCAGTCGCGATGACGCAGTCAGTGATGATTATCTGCTACAATGTCGAACAACGTAATCAAATCCAGCGCCAGTTGATCGAAGCCAATATCAATTTACCTCGCGTACGTTTTTTTATTATACCCTCCGACGATATCTGGACCCGAGACTATGGTCCATTGACCCTGCGTTATCAGGAGCAAACCCGGATTATGCATTTCCAGTTTAATGGCTGGGGAAATAAATATCCCGCTGGACTTGATCGGGGAGTCACGGAAGAATTGTATAAACAGAATTTTTTCCCCCAAGCGCAGTTCACTCCGATCGATTTTGTGCTGGAAGGCGGCAGTATTGAGAGCGATGGCCTGGGGAGCTTATTAACAACGCGAAGATGTTTACTGTCAAAAAACCGCAATCCCCATTACAGTGAATCCCGGATTGAAACCTTGCTGAAAGATCAGCTCGGCATGGAGCAGATTTTATGGTTAGACCACGGCGAACTGGCCGGCGATGACACAGACGGTCATATTGACACCCTGGCCCGTTTTGTGAATCCGGAAACGATTTGCTATGCCCAGTGTCTGGATCCGTCTGACCCGCATTTTTCGGGGTTAACGGCTATGGAAAATCAACTTAAAAGCTTCAGGAATCGTCAGGGTCGGCATTATCATTTGCAGCCGCTACCATTGCCGCAACCGGTGTATAGTAGTATAAATGGTCAACAACTACCCGCCACCTACACAAAATTTTTAATCACTAATCATTTGGTATTATTACCTGTTTATGAGGATCCACAGGATATTAAAGCCCAAAAAGTTTTACAGTCGTGCTTTCCGGAACGGAAAGTGGTTGGCATTCCGTGCCGTTCGTTACTGGAAAATTATGGAAGTTTGCACGGAATCGCCATGCAAATACCTGTTTAAACAAGTTAACGCGAGGAAATCATGAATACAAAAAGCGAATTTTTAAAAAATAAAGTTCAACATATTAATATTGCTGATATGAATGTCTGCTCTATGGTGGACGCCATGCAGCATACCGCATTTCAGGCGCGCAATCTGGCTCGTGCTGCGCATATTTATCATCAAATGCTGGAAGATCGGGAATGCGCGATTATTTTTTGTCTGTCGGGGTCTTTAGTGAGCGCGGGCATGAAGAATATCATCGTTGATTTAATTAAAAATCGAATGATCGATGCTATCGTATCCACCGGCGCCAACATTGTCGATCAGGATTTTTTTGAGGCGCTGGGCTTTTCCCACTTTCAGGGTTCACCCACGTTAAACGATAACCATTTGCGAGAACTGGCGATCGACCGCATTTATGATACGCTCATTAATGAAGACGATCTGCGCGTGTGTGACAATACCATCCTCGAAATTGCCAATAGCTTAAAACCGAGTGCTTATTCATCGCGCGAGTTCATTAGAGCCATGGCGCAGTATTTAATTGCCCATAATAAAGGCGAGGATTCTATTGTACGTCAGGCATACGAACACGAGGTGCCGATTTTTGTTCCCGCGTTTAGCGATTGCAGCGCGGGGTTTGGTCTGGTGATGCATCAGGAGCAACATCCGCAGCAGCACGTCCAAATCGATTCCGTTAAAGATTTTCGCGAACTGACGCAGTTGAAAATCCGCTCCAAAGAGACTGGTTTATTGATGATGGGCGGTGGCGTTCCCAAAAATTTTGCGCAGGACATCGTGGTAGCGGCAGAAATGTTGCGGGAAGACGCCGCCATGCACAAATACGCCATTCAGGTAACGGTTGCCGACGAGCGCGACGGCGCCCTGTCAGGTTCTACGCTTAAGGAAGCCTGCTCATGGGGCAAAGTCGATACCACTTATGAACAGATGGTATTTTGCGAAGCCACGATCGCTTTCCCCTTACTGGCCGCTTATGCCTACCACAAAGGCGCCTGGAAAAATCGCGAACCACGGCGCTGCGCGACATTTTTTTAAGGCTCTGTGTAATAATAACTTCCCCTTTTAGCGCCCAGATGAGGATAAGTAATGCGAAAAAAAATTATTTTAATAGCACCCGACGAGACGGTCAGAACAAATATATATAAACACCCCAATATCTGCTTATTAGCAAGATATATCAAAGGTCCTGGTTGCGCCGTAGTCCTTAAGGATGGAGCTGGAAATATTTCGTTAACACATGTTTATTCTTCTGCACCCACTTTTCTCTTACTTGAAGTTAAGCATATGAAAGGGCCATATACTATAGACCTTAAAATGTAATCAAGATAATCCATTGGCATCTTACGAATTAGAAGAAGGCATTCGGCCTCACTTCTTACGCTATTATGAAAGATTGTATTCTGTTGAAAGCAGCTACGGTAGTGGAGGCATTTCTGTGTTAGTTTTTGAAGACGGAAAATGGACAGGCAAAAATAAGGAATTTTATAAAGAAACAGAAATACGCATGAAAATATATCATCAAGAATTGTATCCAAATGGGAATAGGAAACAATATCATCAAACATCGTATCGAACCTGGATGCTGATGCCAGGTGAAGTATTGGGCTACTATGAAGTATTTGCAAGTGAAGAACTTCACAAACTCACTGGAAAATATTTATCTTTAAAAAAAGAATATTCAAATGCCCGGTATTTCAACTTATTTCAATTTTTTAGCCATCCCAGTATGAAAATGGAACTTCCAATTATTAAATTGATTTCGGATTACGCTGAAGACGTCATTAGCAATGACGCCACCGGGTCAGGCTTGAAAAATGACATTACTTCTAAATCAATGGCACTAAGTTAAGCAGAACGCAATAAAATTCTCCCAAATTCTCCCTCTCCCCGAGGCGAGCATGGGGGTGCTATTTTGTATTCACTGCTGGAAACTTGTAAAGCTAATGGTATCGAGCCTTATCGCTACTTCGTTGCCATGCTTCCGCGCATCCGATGGGGGGGCAAGTCTCGAAAAATCTAAGTATTAGATTTTCGAGACTTGACCCCCTTTTTTTTTGCCTCTTCATACTATTTTAATAGAAGCTATGTATATTCAACTTAATAAGTTTAAAAAAGTGGTAGAAATATTTATGCAAAAAGAAAGACAAAAAGTACAAGATCTCCTTAAAGCAATAACTCCCGACAGTGACGCCAAGTCAATTCAAGAAATCGCTGATCAAATGGGTGACATAGATAATGAGGCTATCGCCGCGCTTCTTGGCGAACTTCTTAAAGCCCATTTTGATGGGACACTTTTAGCAAAGGCCTGTAGCGATTTGGAAACTTTAGGGAGACAGAGATCTTCAGACAAGGAGCAGTGGCAAAGGGTTTTGGACAGTGTGGTCAGTAGCTCGGACTTGACTTTAATCGGTAGTAATGGCGATAATCGCGTTTATGTTATTCAATTGATTACTTTATTAAAGGGCTTATACAAGCGAAGCCAAAAGAATGCACAAAAATTCGGGGCAATTATTAAAGACAAGGGGTCAGTAAGTTTTACGGGGAAATCTCGAGAACAAATTGCTAAATATTCTGAGGATGCGGCAATAAAGTTATTGGGACAGCTCAGTGCACAGCCATTGATTATTCCGGTTCATGGTGTGGTGGATACTGAAACACACACGACTATTTCTACTCATATTGAGCAAAAAACCATACAGAATGGCCAACCTGTAGAATCTATAATCGACATTTCCATTTCCGAGGATAAGCGTTCTACAGTGAGGTATGAAACCTCAGTTCCTGCGGCCTATCTACCCGCTGAAATTGTGCAAGGGAACCAGCAATTAAAAAAATTACTCATTGAGATTGACGCTAAATCTATTAATGAAAAGCAGATCGAAATTCTTTTAAACGAAATTCAAAATTTCAAAGCCGGGTTATCTACCTGGGGGTCGAAATTGAATCATCAAAAGATTCAATTTGGAAAAAATTACAAAGAATATCAATCTTCGCTGGATAATTTATTAAAAGAACAAAATTCTTCTCTGGAGCAGATGCACTCCAGATTTCAGGAAGGCGTTAAAGAATGCGAATTTTATAAAACCTATCTGGAAGAATTAGAATTAAAGGATAAAGTTCACCCTGATGCGTTGACCCATTTTTCAAAAAACCGTGATGGAGAAAAACTGCTTAATAGTTTAAATGAATCTTATCAGTCGGGAAAAGGTGGTTCATTTTTTTCTTTATCATCATGGAAAAACTGGTTCTCTTTGGGGGAAATAAAACCATTGTTGCAAGCACAATTGAAAGACAGGATCGAAGAGTCTGAACAAGAGTTAACTATTTTAGAAAATACGCATGAAGTTGGTTTGCACTTACAACAAATGGCTAAGGATGGATTAGCGAAAATTCAGGAAATTGAAATTGCCCAAAAAAATATGACGTCTCTCCGGCAAAACATAGAAGAAACCGAAAAAAATTTAATAGAAATCTCTACTTTGGAACGCCGTCAAAGAATGCTGGAAAAAAGCTCAAAGACACTTTATGCTTCAATCAGTTACTTAGCCAATGCCTTAAGCGAGGGCATAAATCCTAAAGTTAAAAGTTCTGCCCAGGATCATGAATCCCTCAAACAAAAAATTAATGCAGAAATGCTAACTTTCGAAGAGCTCGGCCAGGAAAAGGATAAAATAACTGTTCAATTGAGCCGACACCGGGATACACTTTTTTCAAAAGTGACAGAACAAAGACGGGGAAATTTAACTTTCAACAATTTTTCCCGTTAAGTTTTTTGTAACTGTTCACGGAAAAAGGAGTGAAGTACTTTATCATAATAATACTTTTTATGCTATGGATTAATAATGCGTTTAAGATTTATACTAATCTTCTTCTATACCGGTTAATTATAGCAGGTAAGTGAAATTAAAGTCTATTTAGGTTATCTGTAGGGGTGCGGTTGACTCTTGAATTCAGCCTTCACTTAATCCTTTAGGAGAGTTTTCGATGCCGTGTGGAA
Source organism: uncultured Pseudomonadota bacterium (assembly GCA_963832945.1). Lineage (GTDB taxonomy): Bacteria > Pseudomonadota > Gammaproteobacteria > Coxiellales > Coxiellaceae > JAFEDN01. The sequence goes on along the minus strand of CAWHVV010000010.1, from coordinate 656,090 downwards.
ATATCGGGATTAAGAATCTGCGCCTGCAATTTTTGAATGAGTTGCCGCATGGCCTGGCCACGATGACTAATGCGGTTTTTTTCTTCCGGATCTAATTCCGCGGCACTGCAATCGTGCGTGGGAACGTAAAATACCGGATCGTAACCGAAGCCTTGCCGGCCGCGGCCACTGGGGAGAATTTCCCCTTCCCAGACCCCGTGACAAATAATGGGTGCGGGATCGTCGGGATACAATAACAGCGCCATTGCGCAGTGGTAACGCGCGCTACGGCGAACACAGTCTGTCTTGCTCATTTCCTTGAGTAATTTTTCGATTAAATCCACATCCCGGGCGCCGGCTCCGGCGTAGCGGGCGGAATACACGCCGGGTGCGCCGTCCAGGCAATCTACCGATAGCCCGGAATCGTCGGCGAGTGCGGGGAGTCCTGATAATTTCGTGGCGTTCCGGGCTTTTAGAATTGCGTTTTCCACAAACGTCATACCGGTTTCTTCGATATCGGAAATATGCAGCGCAGTTTGTGGGATAAGCTCAATCGGTAGATCCCGCAGAAGCCACTGGATTTCAGCGGTTTTGCCTTTATTGCCGCTGGCTAAAATAATTTTTTGCATATTCTCATCCTGAATTTGATTTCTACAGTGAAATATAATAACTGCCCTGCGCACAGTCGCTGCTGGAAGACTGCGAATGTGCGACCTGGCTCATTCGCTCATGCAGGTTGGCGCATGCGCCGCGAGGAATTTTATCCAAAGTGATCAGCACATACTGCGGGTTGCTATTGTCGGCGGTTATACTGATCCCGCCGCCCCATGGGGATTTTTGTGAATAATTATCAGTGGTGGATAATAATCCGGCGTCCTGCAAAACCGTCAGGGAAATGCCGGTGAAATCCATTTTCGACTGCGCGGTTTGCCATTCATAACTGACGCCGGCCAGTTGTTGAATTTGCGCTGCGGCTTTACTCACTAAAAGCTGGTCTTTATTTTGAGTGGAATAATAATTGACGATCATCATCAGGATAACGCTGATAATCGCTAAACTTAATAAAATTTCAATCAAGCTCAGGCCGTGTTGCCGTAAGTTACTCATAAATATACTTGATAGGTGGAAACGCCCTTAATCGTGACACAGATATTTTGCCTGTCGAGGTTTTGCGGGGCGATATTGACCAACTGTTGTTGCAGCAGGGCGCAGTCGGAAGCCGGTATTTTTGTCAGGGTGATCAGCATGTATTTTGCGTTGCCATCCGCAGCGGTGACAGTGGCGCTGCCTCCCCACGGGTTGGTAAAACAGCTTCTATTTTCACAGGGAATCAGTTTTGAATCATTGAAATAGTTCAGGCCATTGCCATCATCTGCATTATTGAGGCCGCTGAAATCAGGGGGATATGTTGTGCCGGGATTGAGGGTGGAATTGGGAATCTGCAGCCATTCATACCCGGCTTTATTAATTTGTTGAATGAGGTTGGCCGCTTGGGCCACGCGGCTTGCGGCGACAGTATGAGAATAATACATCACTGCGCCGGTTACGATGGCCGCGGCCACGATAATTACTAATAAAACTTCTATTAAACTGATGCCTTTTTGACGTTCTGCCTGCATTCCCGCTCCTGCCGGATTTTATGAATGCCTAAATTGTAACCGTAAACCCAACCAATTGCCACTCATGCTCTACTGAACGAAATACCCATTATTTATTGTGTACTTTTTGTTCTTTTTAATAATTCTTTAATATCGTATTTGTATAATCGTACGGCTGGTTAAGTTTAGAACTATAAAGGTATGTGGTAATCATGAAAATTGCAGAAAAGAAATATTCAATATCAGAGAGCCTCAGTACTTTTAAAGAAAGTGAATTGGTGACGGAAGGTCTTCTGGGTGAGGGTGCTGTTGGCAAAGTTTCGTTGGGAACTTTCAATGGCATCAATGATAAAATTGCGGTGAAGTACGTATCTGGGTATGTCAGTGAAGAGGCGTTTATTCGCGAAGTTAATTTGTTGGAAAAAGCGAAACATCCCAATATTATTCCCATATTAGGTGTGATGGACTCAAAATTACAGGGTTTTCCCTATGCTTTGGTCACACCCTATATGGACGGTGGCAGTTTATATCATCTACTCAAAAACGGCGTGCCGATGTCCTGGGAATTTCGCTTAAACATTGCCATTGATATAGCCCGGGGTTTAATGCATATGCATGCTCTGAAAATACTGCATGGTGATTTAAAATCCCTGAACATAATGATAAATAACCAATCTGAAGTAAAAATTGCCGACTTTGGCTGCGCCATTGAATTCAAGGATGCCAAAAATGTCATCGGAACCGATTTTGGGACCAAACTCTGGCAAGCGCCTGAACTGTATTACGGTTTACCGATTCTTACCGAAGAATCAGACATTTACAGCTTTGGAGTGATTTTAGGAGAACTGGTTACCGGAAAAATTCCGGAATTTAACAATAATTTGGACGAAGTTATCGCCAGGAAAAAGCAGGGCAGCGATAATCAAAATTTTCACGAGCCTGCGGAAATTGAAGCTAAAAAATTGGCAGATAACGCGGACAAAATCTTTGGCAGAACGTTGTGGGATATCAGCCAGGCCTGTCAAAGCGTAAAGCCTGAAGATCGACCTGACCTTCAGTCCATAATTCACATACTGACAGCAACCCGCACTTATGCTAAAGATGTGACTGAAGGGGATAATATCCAAAATATCGAGTATAGTACGCCGTTATTCAGAGATTCTACCGCCAGTACTTCTATTCGTGTTCCTGCTCCTGTTCCTGCTGATGAAGAAAAAAATGATAATGATGATAAAGTTGCACTGACTTGTATACAAGACAGCAGCTTAGTTTCTCATAGCCCCAATCTCGTAATCCTGCCAAATCCACAGAGCATTCCTCCCGGTTTTGGTAAATATTTTATATCCTTTTTTAAGAGCTTCGGAGAAAATACCAGGAAAGTACCTGTTCATTTGTACTCCGAAGAAACCCAGGCTGCTCTCATGGTGTTTGTTGATTTTATCGAGCAGACTCGGGGTATGACAACCTGACCATGTCTGCCAGGGCTTTTACCCATTCACCGTCTGCGTTCAGACAGGGGAGAAGATGAAAACGATCCCCACCCAGGCTATGCCATTGAGCACGGCCGCGGATACCGATTTCCTCCAGGGTTTCCAGGCAGTCTGCTACAAAAGAGGGACAAACGATAGCAATGCGTTTTATACCCTGGGCGGCCAGTTCCGTTAATAAATGATCCGTGTAGGGCGTTATCCAGGGGGTACGGCCTAGCCGGGACTGAAAAGCGACCCGATACCGGGATGGGGACAATTTTAGGGCTTCCGCCAGCAGCCGCGAGGTGGCAAAGCATTGCCGGCGGTAACACAAATGATTACTGTCATTGGCTTCGGCGCAATGCGTGTGGGCGAGACATTCCGAAGTCGCACAGCCTCTTTTATTCAGATGCCGGACCGGCAGCCCATGATAGCTGAATATCCACATTTCAGGTTGTTCGACAGGGGCATGACGGGTGATAAGACTTTTCCATGCCTGTATAAATCCGGTGTGATCGAAAAACGAATTTATCCATCTCACGTCTGGAATATCGGTATTTTTTTGCAATTCTGTCAGTGTTTTTTCCAGCGCGGAGCCGGTGGCCGCAGAGGAATATTGAGGAAACAGCGGCAGGATCAGTAATTTTTGGCAGCCCCGTTCACGCAACCGCCGCAGAGCCGCGGCGATTCCTGGTTGTCCATAGCGCATGCCCAGTTCGACCACAAAAGTTTCACCGAGGGCAACGTTCAGGGAATGAGCGAGTTGTTGACTGTACAGAAGTAGTGGAGAGCCCTCTTTGGTCCATATTTGCCGGTAGGCATGCGCCGAAACCTTGGGTCGAAACGGCAAAATAAGCCCGTAGACCAGAAGTTGGCGTAACGGCGCCGGCAAATCGATGACGCGCGGGTCGTTCAGAAATTCCGCTAAATAATCCCGAACCCTGCGTTTATCCGGCCCTGCGGGAGTGCCCAGATTAATCAATAATACCCCAACCCGACGCTTCGCGTTTTTCATCCTAATATTTTATCATAGCCTGAGTCAGGAGTTTAGTTTAAACGCTACTCAAGCCATCATCTCGACTTGATTAGAATAAACAGCTGCTTATATTGGTAAGCAGCTGTTTTACGAGAGGTTAAACAGATATTTCATGGTGTCGTCAAGGATCGGGGGTGCCCAGCGTATCAAGGGGTATGTCGTGTAAGGCTTGACTTTTATTTTTCATCTCATTCGAAAAACTAAATTTGCCAATAAGGATACGAGGCTCAGAGACGGTTCTTTCCGGTATTGTATCTTCTGATATCCCTTTAATAAAATTCCCTTCGGTTTTTGCGCGCAATCTTTTCAACTGATTTGGGTGCGGCTGATTTGAAACGACGGGGGTATTTGATAACAAATTTTGTTCTAAAATTGTACTATTTTTATCCGTTTCAAGATAATTTTCGTTGGAAGAATGGCCGGATTTGTCCGATTTATGATCACTCTCTACTTTAGTTTTTGAGCGTCGTTCTAAATCAGCCGCACCCAACTGATTTGTGCCTTTGGTCTCATTTTCATAAGGAGTTGAAGCAACTGTAGAATTTGACGATTTTGAATTTTCTTTTTTAGGCTGTTTACCAGGTCCTGAATTTCTTTTAAGCCACCATACGGAAATTCGATAAAATACTTGGCCAAATAAACCAACCAGACCGATAAAAGGTCGAGGCTTCTCCTCAGCTTTATTGCTTGTTTTGTGGTTCATGGAAGGAACGCGAACTTCTCTTTTTGGTGCGGAGCCTCGCAATTCAATTTCACTTTTACTTTGACTACCTGGAGTTAAGTTAACTTGATTAGTTTCCTCAGGGGTAACATTAGGATTATAGGGTACTACTTTATCGTCCTCGAAAGTCCCCTCTTCGGGTTTTGAGGCCTGACCAGAAGTGTTACTTATTTGATTTTCTGTAACTTCTTTAGTTTGCGTCTTTACAGTTTGTGTTAACTTGGTATTGCTCAGACCAAGAGAAAGCCTAAATTTATTAATTTCATCTCTTATGCTGTTAATATCTTTTATGTTAACTACATTGACAAGTGTGTTGTCGTCTTCACTGGGGAAAACTACATCATCGAATATTTTTGTTTTATCCTGCTTATTATTTTCGTGGGTGCTAACGAAATAATTTAAAGCTGTTCTTATAATTTTTGGAGTTTGTGCTTTGAATGATCTTTCGCATTCCTTCTCTAAAAGAACTAATTTTGAAATTAAAAATTCTTTTTCTGATATATCAGAATCATCAATTTTTTTCTTAAGTTTTCCAATCTTTAATTTAAATTTCTCTAATTGTTCATTTAAATCACGGATTACATTTATAGTAGGAGAAATCGGTTGCAGTTTAAAGGTTCCTACTCGATGTTTAAGACTTTGAATTTTTGATAAAAATATTTGATATAGAATTTTCGAAGAATTTTCTTCCTCTCCTTCTTCTTTATCTATTTTATCCATCCATTTATCGCTTAAATCCTCTTTAAAATCTTTTGAAAAAGTATCCCCTTTATTGGACTCAATTATTTCCAATCGTTTAAATATTGCCTTCTGTACTTCTTCTCCCGCCTCGTCATAATTATTTTCCTGCAAAATATTATTAATGTCCCCAGAATTTTTGGCTTTTTGTATCTTCTCTAAAACTTGATGCATATTTACCTCTATTTTTTGCCCTATCTTTGTTTTCTATCATTTTACCAATTGATTATTAAAGAAATATTAGTTTTTTCGATGAAGATAGATTTTGATTTTTCCTCTGTACATGACAAAAATTCGCGACTGAGCCCAAAAACTCCCTCTCCCTTGGGGAGATGGTTGGGGTGAGGGGTAGAATCAAGCAGTTAGCAACGAGAAACGTACATATTCGGTGAACCCATCTATTTTATTAATTTTTGGCTAAAAAACTCATTTTAGGCGTGTCATTCCAGCGAAGGCTGGAATCCATGGTCTGCACGGGAAAAGTGGATTCCAGCTTTCGCTGGAATGACACGTAGCGAGTTTTGTTTACTGCATTGTAAAAATTAATAATTTCGTGGGGATTACTCAGGACTTGATCCCGAATTTTTTAGCCAATTTTTTTGAATATAATTATGCTACTATACCCACGTGGAGAAATTATTAGTTGCCGATGATAGAACCCAGCTTTATTTATTAAAATCCATTCTCGAAAGTGAGGGGATTATTTGCTTCATTAAAAATGAATATCCTCCAGCCGCCGGAGAACTTCCTCCGGTATCCGCCAGACCTGAATTATGGGTGATGGATAACCAATACTATGAAAAGGCAATGCAACTTATCGAGGCAAATTCATTACCCGTAACATCATCCAGGCCATGGAAATGCCCACGCTGCGGCGAGCAATTGGAAGGCCAGTTTACGACATGCTGGAATTGCGGAACCGGCAGGCCTGGCGCCGATTTGTAATGATTTTATACGAAAAATATAGAGATGCCTGAGATTGAGTATGCTTTAATTGAAGTTAAACAATAGAGAATCCGAAAAATTTGAAACTCAGTCAAACAATTCACTATGTGATCCTAGCCGTGCTAACCGCAGCGTATTTTGATCTGATTTTTTATAGATCAGTAAAAGATTGGGTTTAATATGACATTCACGATATCCATTCCAGGCGCCAGTTAATGCATGATCACAATTTTTATCGGGTAGCGCTTTATCTGCTAATAAAAGTTCCAGGATATCAGAAAGCAATGAGTCCAAACTCTTACTATAACGTGGGGTAGCTCTTACCCGTTTATAATCCCGTTTGAATGCTGTTGAGCGCTCAATCATCCTCATTTAAATCTTCCATTAAGGCATGGATGCTCTTATGCCGCTTACCTTTACCAGATTCAAGTTCCATCATAGCCTTTTGAGTCTGCGAGTTAGGAACTTTTATCTCGAAGGGCAGTCGGCGCTCATCAGCTACCCGCAACATGAGCAAGCGAATAGCGTCCGAGATGGATAAACCCATTGCCTCCAGGGCATCAGCAGCACGCTCTTTTGTAGCACTATCAATGCGCGCACGAACATAGGTATCAGATGTATGCATAATGTCACCTTTAAATTAAATTTTACATAATAATTGTAGTACCATTGAGACTACGTTTCAAGCTCTACAGGTTTTCATGAGGCGGTGGCCCTGCTAACGGCGGGCGGTGAAAAAACGGGGCAGACCGGCCAGAAGGACTTGACCCCGAATTTTCTTATTCGGTGAACCCATCTATTTTATTAATTTTCGGCTAAAAAACTCATTTTAGGCGTGTCATTCCAGCGAAGGCTGGAATCCATGGTCTGCACGGGAAAAGCGGATTCCAGCTTTCGCTGGAATGACACGTAGCGAGTTTTGTTTACTGCATTGTAAAAATTAATAATTTCGTGGGGATTACTCAGGACTTGATCCCGAATTTTTTAGCCAATTTTTTTGAATATAATTATGCTACTATACCCACGTGGAGAAATTATTAGTTGCCGATGATAGAACCCAGCTTTATTTATTAAAATCCATTCTCGAAAGTGAAGGGATTATTTGCTTCATTAAAAATGAGTATCCCCCAGCCGCCGGAGAACTTCCTCCGGTATCCGCCAGACCTGAATTATGGGTGATGGATAGCCAATATTACGAAAAAGCAATGCAACTTATTGAGGCAAATTCATTACCCTTAACCCCGTCTAAACCATGGAAATGCCGCTGTGGTGAGCAACTGGAAGGTCAGTTTACGACATGCTGGAATTGCGGCGCCGACAGACCGGAGATCTAAACGAGATTTTCGTGTCTGTAAAAATTTGTAAAAATTCTTCTGAAATTATTCAAGGAGCTATGCCGCGCAGGGCATTAGCATTGATCCTGGAATGGGCGTCTGTGCATCGTGCTGAACTACTGGAGGATTGGAAATTATGCAAAGAAAATCAATCACCGAAAAAAATATCTCCCCTGGAATAGTATGTACCGCCCCGTGGCGGCTTACCAGAGTGATACCTCTTGCCAACTATAGGCTTGAAGTTGAGTTTGTTGATGGAACGAGTGGTACCGTTGACATGTGGCATCTCATTATGAGCGATAAAGCAGGGATCTTTACAAAGCTGAAAGATATCGAACTGTTTAATCAGGTGTATCTCCAACAGGGTGTGGTGACCTGGCCTGGTGAAATTGACCTTGCTCCTGACGCCATGCACGCTGAAATTAGGCGTCATGGCCAGTGGGTTATAAAATAGGAAGGGGAGTTATCAAAACTTCCGGGAATAACTCGGCCAGTTTACGACATGCTGGAATTGCGGCGCCGCAGACCGGAGATCTAAACGAGATTTTCTATCGGTGTCTGTAAAAATTCTTCCAGTGTCAATCCGTGGTTACCTATCTGAATAATTTTATGTGGCCGATACATCTTTGTAAAAACGTCCAGCCCGGGCAGAGATTTTTTGCGGTTCCCGCTTTTAACTTCGATAGCGGTGAGTTTTTTTCCATGGACCAGAACATAATCGACTTCGGTATGACCTTCCCGCCAGTAATCGATTTGAATAGCCGTATCCACGGCCTGGTTACATAAATAAGCTCCCACGCAGGATTCAACCAGCCGACCCCACGCTGTAGAATCCGCGCGGACTTCTTCGAAATTATTTTCCAGGGAAGCCGAAATGAGCGCCGTATTCAAAACAGTCAATTTGGGACTGGAAGCACGCTGCCTGGCTTTTCCGGCAGTATATTTTTCTAAACCGGCGATTAAACCAGCCGCTTCGAGCAATTTCAAATAATGAGCCAGAGTTGTGGTATTGCCCGCATCATCGAGTTGCCCCAACATTTTCTGGTAGGATAAAATCTGTCCGGAATAATCGCAGCTTAATTTAAATAATTGCCGAAGCAGGGCAGGTTTGTCGATCCGTGTCATCAGTAAAATATCTCGCGATAAAGTAGTTTCAATAAGTGAATCAATAACATATCTTTTCCAACGCGGTTGATCGTTAATGAATTGAGCTGCCCCAGGATATCCTCCAAAATAAATGTATTGTTCCAAACTGAAACCGAAAGCCTCCCGCATTTCCATGAAAGACCAATGTCTCACCGGTATGTTTTCAAATCGTCCCGCCAGGCTATCTGCTAACCCTTTTTGCATGAGCCAGGGTGCAGATCCTAATAACACCACATTGAGCGAGCGGTTAGCAAAACGATCCTTGTCCCAAAATTGTTTCACTCGCGCCGACCAGTTTGGCAGCATCTGAATTTCGTCTAATATCAATAGCGCTTGGGAATTGGTCAGCAGCTTTTGACGCGCGAGATCCCACTGGGTTTGAATCCAGCTGGCTCCCTGCAGTCCCGCGCTGTCCGCAGAAGCATAAATACACGGCAGACTGGCCGATTCCTGTAATTGGCGGGCAAGAGTAGTTTTGCCGACTTGACGGGGGCCCATGAGTGCCTGGATTAGGACCTGAGATGTCTCCAGACGGCTCAATAATTTTTTTAAAATTTCTCTTTTAAACAACAGCTTATTCTCGAATTTTAGAATTGCTCAATGTCTTGAGTAAAATTACTCAATATATTGAGTAATTTTACTCAATAGAATGAAGAATTACAATTCCAGACCAAATTTTCATGAGGCGGTGGCCCTGCTAACGGCGGGCGGTGAAAAAACGGGGCAGACCGGCCAGATCGAAATGGCTTTGCACATCCTTAAAGCCCTGTTGCCTGAGCAGTTTATTAATGGCGGCGGCCTGTTCATGGCCATGTTCTAATATCAGACAACCCGAAGGAACCAGATAATCAGGGGCGCCGGCGATGATTTCCCGAATTGCATTTAAACCGTCAATCCCGGACACCAGAGCCTGCAAGGGTTCGTGCGATAAACGCTGAAGATGAGGGTCTTCTTCGGCAATATACGGAGGGTTGCTCACCAGCAAAGAATACCGCCTCCGGGGCAACGCCGCGCACCAATTGCCCAAAAAAAACTGGATATTAGGGAGTTGATGTTGTTCGGCGTTTTGTTTGGCCAGCGTCAGCGCGGGAAGGGAATAATCGGTGGCGTCTACCTGCCAAACCGGTCTCTCCAAAGCCAGCGCCAGCGCAATAGCGCCCGAACCTGTGCCCAAATCAGCCAGTTGCAGTGAGGTGGTCGCCGGGAAGTTGGCTAAAATCCATTCAACCAGATGCTCGGTTTCGGGTCGAGGCACGAGAACCTCCGGTGTGACAGTCAGTTTTAATCCCCAGAATTCTTTGTGCTCCAGAATATAGGCCATCGGTTCGCCACCGGCCCGGCGACTACTCAAATTTTCAAGCTGCAGGTACTGTTCAGAGGTAAGAGTTTGCTCCCAGTGCGAGAATATCCACGAGCGCGAATGCTGTAGCACGGCGGCGACCAGTAATTCGGCGTCCAGTCGCGGCGTGTCGCTACCGGCCCGCCAGGGTTTGGGTCATTTGGTTAACGATGTCGTTAATAGTATTTTGATTATTCTTCATCGAGGCGCGCCAGTTGTTCTGCCTGAAGTTCGCGAATTAACGGATCAATCACCTGCGGTAATTTTCCTTCCATCACCTGTTCCAGCGAATAAAGGGTTAACCCGATACGATGGTCAGTAATCCGCCCCTGCGGGAAATTGTAAGTGCGTATCCGTTCGGAACGGTCACCGCTGCCGACCAGGCTTTTGCGGGTCGCCGCCTCTTCTCGCGCCCGCTCCGCCTGCTGTGCGGCCATGATGCGCGATTGCAGCAAAGACAGCGCCCGGGCCTTGTTTTTATGCTGAGAGCGTTCGTCCTGACACTCAACCACAATGCCGGTGGGCATGTGGGTAATGCGAATGGCCGAGTCGGTTTTATTGACGTGCTGACCGCCGGCGCCGGAAGCGCGAAATGTATCGATGCGACAGTCCGCCAAATTAATTTTTACCGCTTCAATTTCTGGCCGCTTCCGGCATGACCGCCACCGTGCAGGCGGAAGTGTGAATGCGGCCCTGCGCTTCAGTAGCGGGAACCCGTTGCACTCGATGCGTACCCGATTCAAATTTTAGTTGCGAGTAGACCCCCTGGCCTTCAATGCGCGCGATAATTTCCTTGAACCCTCCCTGTTCTCCCGCATGTTCTGACACGATAGAGACTTTCCAGCCCATGTTTTCTGCGAATCGATTGTACATGCGAAATAAATCGCCTGCGAACAGCGCAGCCTCATGACCGCCGGTGCCGGCGCGGATTTCCAGAAATACGTTATGTTCGTCATCCGGGTCCCGGGGAATGAGCAGGCTTTTTAAACGTTCTTCCAATACCTGTTTTTGCGTGGTCAGGGTGGTTATTTCATCTTCCGCCATGCTTTTGAATTCGGCATCTTTCAGTAATTCCTGCGCGGCTTCGAGAGCCTGCTGGTTATCCTGGTATTCATAAAAGCATTTGGCCACCGGCTCCAGTTGTGAGTATTCCTTGCTTAAATCGCGAAACCGGTCCTGGTCGCGAATAATGGCCGGATCACTGAGCATGTCGCTGATTTCACGGTAACGCTCCGTCACGTTTAATAATTTTTTTACTAATGAATTTTTCATTTAAACTTCTTCAGCGGAGGTTAATAATTTTTTAGCAAAAATCAGCGCGTCCGTCTGTTGATGGTAGGCCAGCCGGCGTAGTTTCAGAGTCGGTTGATGCAGGATTTTATTCGTCAATTGATGGGCGAGCTGACTGGCCACTATGCGCGGATCGCGCCCATGCTCCAGATCTGTCATCGCTTTTAGGAGAGTTTCGTCGCGGCGCCGATGTGCCTCTCTCCGAAACTGGCTGATAATATCGCCAATATTGGCGATATGTAATTGCCGCATGTAATGCCGGGTTTGTAATTCGACCAATGCTTCCGCCTGTTCTGCGGAGGCGCCGCGATTTTTTAAATTCGCATCGATAATGGATTGCAGATCATCAATGTTGTAGAGATAAATATCCGCCAATTCGGCGACTTCCGGTTCGATATCCCGCGGCACCGCTAAATCAATCATTAAAATGGGACGGCGTTTTTTGGCTTTTAGCGTTCGCTCAACCATGCCTTTGCCGATGATCGGCAACTGGCTGGCGGTGGCGCTGATGACAATGTCTGTATGAGACAAATGCAGCGGAATATCGCCGATGCGGATTCCTGCTCCTCCGCAAGGGGTGGCTAATTGCAGCGCTTTTTCAACGGTTCGGTTGGCAATCGTGATGTGATGAACACCCTGTTCCATTAAGTGGGTCATCATCAATTCAACCAGTTCCCCGGCGCCGATCAGTAAAACACGGCAATTTGATAACTGGGTGAATATCCTTTTGGCTATTTTTACCGCGGCATAAGCGATGGAGACCGGATTGGCGCCGATTTGGGTTTTCTGACGGATATTTTTACTGGCCGCAAAGGCAGCGGGAAACAGATGCTGCAACGCCTGCCCGGCAGACCCGGCTTCACAGGCCAGGCGGTAAGCCTGTTTAACCTGCCCAAAAATCTGTGGTTCCCCCGGCACCATGGAGTCAAGGCCACTGCTGACGCGCAGCAGGTGCCGGACCACAGCGTCATCCTGATGCAGATAGCAGTGAAAATCGATATTCATATTTGCCGCACTGGACTGTCCACGGAACCACTGTTGCAAGGCGTGCGGATTTTCGCCCTCCATGTAAATTTCCGTACGATTGCAGGTTGACAATAATACCGCTTCATTAACGGCTTCTAACCGGCGCAAATCATCCAGCACCGTTTTAATTTGTGTGGCGCTGAAAGCCAGGCGCTCGCGAATGTCGATCGGCGCCGATCGATGATTGATCCCACAGGTAAATAAGGGCATTATATACCTTACCTCGCCATAATTTGAGCTTTTTAGCGCCCAGCTATGGGCCAGATTGAGTTGGTAAAAAACACGAGCATAGTACCACTATGTAAGTGTTTTTTACAACTCAAGATGGCCCGTAGATGGGATGCTAAAAAGCTCAAATTATGGCGAGGTAAGGTATTATAGTTCCAGTGATAAACAGGGAGGTATTATAATCATGAAACGCTTCAGTGTCATCTTGCTCGCCGCTATCGTATCGGGGGGGTGTGTGAACACATCCGCACCCAAGCCGCAGGCTCCTGGATCTTTCCAAACCCAAACCGTTGAACAGCGGCAGGCTGAACTTGTCCCGGTGAAATCCTGGAATGCCTCCGGCGCTATCAGTATCCAGCGGGCACAGCAATCACCGATGATTATGCATTATGAATGGCGGCAATCCGGACCCAATAATTACCGGGTGGATTTAGCCGCTTCCCTGAACCTGGCCGCCGTCACCATTACCGGCCAGCCTGGGCGGGTGACTTTACAGCGGGATCGTGAAAGGCCGGTGGCTGCTCCGACCCCCGAACAATTGATGCAACAAAATCTGGGATGGTCCTTGCCGGTACCGTCTTTATGGTATTGGGCGCGAGGCTTACCTGCGCCTGGGCCGACCCAGGAAGCCAAATACGACCGTTATGGCCACTTAACTCTGCTACGTCAGAACGGCTGGCAGGCGGCATTTGATGGCTATCATACCGTCCAGGGGGTTGATTTGCCGCATGTTATTGAACTACACCGGCAGGATATCTCTGCCCGAATTGTTGTAAAACAGTGGCAAATTGCTAAAGGTTGACAGCAATTCTCGCTGAGTACAGCGGGAATTGCTTCCTATTTATATCCTGCGCTCGGCGGAGCCGATGCTCGGAATGAAGGAGGAGCGCGAAGCTTAGCTCCCCCTTGCGATCCCCCATGGCGTAGGGAATTTTCTGCGAAAATTATTTAATTTAAACAGGAATGTGAAACGCCAGGCCCATTTTAATGGTATCGGAGCTGACGATAGTCGCAAAAGTGCCATTCTCATTAAACAAATCCGGGTAAAAATTTTCGGCGTCAGTGCCAAAGATATGAGAATACTCCGCGTAAATCTCCACAGCCCTGAATTGATAACCCAGTCCCACGGCAGCCATCGGTTTGTAGCCTACGAGGGTGGTGCCTCCTAAATAATAGGGAAGATTGCTATAATCAACCTGATCGGTGATTTTCAATTTCTGCTGGACCCGTGCGGCGCCGCCTTTTGCAAATACATTAAAACCACGACCGAATACCAGGGTGCCTGTCGCTAATACGTGCAAATCCTGAGAGCTGATTCTGTAGGTAGTGGACTCGGTATATGACCAGTTTGGAGCGTATTCTTCGGTGTATTTGGATGAGCCGTTATAATCGTAACCAAATTCGGCCCCCAATAACACATGCCGGTTAAGCGCGTGTTTGAACCCCACGGAGCCGCTGGCAGCGACACTCTTGCCTATCTCATAAGAGGCGCCGGTGATGGGGCCGGATATGGGTATCAATACCTGCTGAGGGGTGGCTAAGGAGCCTAATCCCACGTCTCCGGAGACATAAAAACTGTCCCTGGGGAGATAGAGATTGTAAAAATTATTTTGATAAGGGGCGGCAGGATAATACCGGTCAGCCAAAGCTGGAGAAACCGCAACGCTGGAGCCCGCGACAATTAAAGCCAAGATTGAGTTTTTCATAGATTTTTTCTTTATGGTTATTAATAGAAAATGGATTATACATGCTTTTTGTTTAATAATCAATAAAAGATTGCAAAATAAATCAATATTGGATTACTTTATAGTTAGGAAAAATCACTGTCCAAACTTGACAGAACTTTTGGCAACAAGCAGAATGCGGGATGTTAGTTTTTGGGGTGTCGCCAAGCGGTAAGGCACCGGGTTTTGATCCCGGCATCCCCAGGTTCGAATCCTGGCACCCCAGCTTTTAGATAGAAGAGAAAGGTTGTGGACTTAAAAATATTTACAGGGAATGCGAATCCCGGACTTGCCAGAAAAGTCAGCGCACATTTAAATAAACCATTGGGCCGAATTCAAGTTGGCCGCTTCAGTGATGGTGAAATTCAGATTGAAATTCTCGAAAATGTTCGGGGGCGGGATATTTTTATCCTGCAGTCCACCTGTGCGCCGGTCAATGACAATTTTATGGAATTATGTCTCATGGCAGACGCTTTCCGCCGGGCTTCCGCCAGCAATATCATCGCGGTGATCCCTTATTTTGGTTATTCACGGCAGGATCGCCGGGTCAGGTCTTCACGAGTGCCAATTTCGGCGAAAGTGGTGGCGGATATGCTGGCTTCTGTAGGTATTTCCCGGGTGATCACCGTCGATTTACACGCGGACCAGATTCAGGGATTTTTCTATATGCCTGTGGATAACATTTATTCCAGCCGTGAACTGATGGAAGGTGACTATCTGACCAGCAAATATTCCAATTTAACCGTCGTTTCTCCCGACGTGGGGGGTGTGGTTCGGGCCCGGGCGATTGCAAAACAACTCAATGATACTGAATTGGCCATTATCGATAAGCGCCGACCGGCGCCGAATCAGACGCGGGTCCTGAACGTTATCGGCGACGTGGAGGGCCGCAACTGTGTGATCGTGGATGATCTGGTAGATACTGCCGGCACTTTATGTACTGCCGCCAAAGCCTTAAAAGAAGCGGGCGCGGAATCTGTCAGCGCTTACTGCACTCATCCCGTATTGTCGGGTGAGGCGTTAGACAATATCAGTCATTCATTTTTAGATGAGTTAGTGGTAGGGGATACAATACCTTTGTCCCCGGATGCATTGGCCAATCCCAAAATCCGGCAGGTTTCTCTCAGCCGCCTGATTGCGGAGACTATTTCCCGAATTGACCACAAAGAATCCGTCAGCTCCATGTTCTTGGACTAGGGCAGCATTCCCGCTAAAGGAAAAATCGAGATTATTGGGTGAACAAAGAAAAGTGGCGGGTCGCATAATTAATCTCCTGTACTTTTAAAAGTGACCACGACACCAGCGCGCGCATAGGAGTGGGGCCCAGTCTGATGCGGCGCTGGCGCATGGACTGGTTTTATTCCACCGATAAATTCATTGTCCTGAGCATCCCCTATCATGCGGGAACCCGGAACTGCCTTCCGAACCTGTTTGCCCGGGGTACAGACAAACAGCCGCCAAGGCGCATGGTCGAAACCATGCCTTTGGAGATTTTTTTCAAAAGGAAACAGCGCCCGGGAACCCGGGCGATTCAAAAGAAATGAATTATCAGTTAGTATAATGACAGCCATGTAACAAAATTCCGTTTGTTCGTGGTCAGCGGCTCCCGGGTGCTTTGATTCACCCGGGCGTCGCGCTTGGGATTATAAACCCTCTAGAATTTAAAATGCAATCGAAAAATTTTTGACACCGGATGACTGAACGGCGGCTATTTTTCTGATTTATTTTTACCCGGGTTAATGCATTTTAAAATTGACAAATATACAAACTGCTGGCAAAATACAACCTCCTTTCCCCTACCCTGCATAACTTAAAAAGGAAAACGAGAATGATTAGGGTACTCCTGATTGATGACCACACCATAGTGCGCCGGGCATTTCGCGCATTACTCACCAGCGCCAAAGATATTCAGATAGCAGGAGAAGCGAGTACCGGCACGGAAGGCGTGCAAATGGCGCGGGAATTGCATCCCTCGGTGATTATTCTTGATTTAAAGCTGCCGGATATCAGCGGACTGGAAGTGACCACCCGCTGCCTGCGTCTGGAGCCTGCGCCCAAAATACTGGTGGTTTCTTCCACCGGTCATTATGAATATTCCCAACGCATTCTGAAAATGGGGGCATCCGGTTATATCACTAAGGATGCAGACCGGGAAGAGCTGATTAAGGCCATCCGGGTGGTCCACCGGAACCAGCCCTTCATCAGCGCCGAGATCGCCAGCCGGTTGGCTCTGGCCAAAATTGATTATAAGGCCCATGCCATTTTTAGCGAGTTAAACAATAAAGAAATGGAAGTACTGATGTTAACCTTACACAGTGTGCCAGCCATTGAAATCGCCAAACGCTTACGGATAGGTGATAAAACGGTTCACAGCCATCGTTGTCGCATTTTTAAAAAACTCGGCGTCGAAAACGATGTTGGCTTACTGTTACTGGCAGTTCGGGAAGGCCTACTAACGGTGGATGAAGCCGGTCATTAACCGATTTGCCGGTTCTACGCTATGGGAGATCGCAAGGTGGAGTTGCGTGCAGCGACTCCCCCCAGCATTCCGAGCATCGGCTTCGCCGAGCGCAGGATCAAAACAGGAAGCGGCTCCCGCTGTACTCAGCGGGAGCAGGGCTGTCCCAAGTTTTTTTTTATTTTAATCATTGCCATGTGTATGTGAAAATATGTGGAGAGATAACTAATAGTGATTTAAACCACCTCCGCGGTATTCCCGGCATCCGCCCAAAGGCTCGCAGGATCTTCACTGCGGGTCCTGTCAGACTCCACTCAGGCCCCGTGCTCGCTACGCGTGATAGCAGGCACATAGCACGGTTAGAGAGATTGTGCCGTGAAGCTATTCAGAGCGCATGGGTAGAGCCAGTCCGCTTCACTGCGCGCGCGGCCTGAGTTCCGTCTGCCACCCGCGCTCATTGCGAATGGGCGGATGGCCGGGAATACCGCTATGTGCCACGTCGAAGTTTCCCTCAGGAATGCATCCCTGAAATCAGAGGCGAATCATCTCGCTATCCCAAACCAAAGTAGGGCAATTCAAGTAACGAGTATAAGGTTTTATCCTTTAATAAGTGCCTTATGTAAAATCATATCTATGATCCCAAAAAAGCGAAAAAACCGAAATTCATCTGTATTTCCTTATAAACCATAACCTGATTGCATCCCATTCTTAAGCGGCACATTGAATCAATTTTGCCATATTGTCGTCACTGCCTATGAATAGTTTTCGTAAAGTTTTAAGCGCTATTTTTGCATTGCCGATTCGATATTCGCAAATTTGTTGGAATTTTTTTAATAGATTCAGTCCAAAACGTCTAATCTGGCAGCCTGTAAAATGACATGGGCATCTGCAACTACTCATAAAATATCGTACTTCTCGACTTTCCTGAGCCCAGGAATACTGGAATAACAGATACTCCCAACAGCGATGATGCTCTTGAGCCCGCTCCACTCTTTTCGATGACTCAACCACTTATTTTTTGGGATCATGGATATGATTTTACATAAGGCACTTGTTAAAGGGCAAAACCTTATATTCGTTACTTGAATTGCCCTACTTTGGTTTGGGATAGCGAGATGATTCGCCTCTGATTTCAGGGATGCATTCCTGAAGAAAATTTTGACGTGGCACATAGCGGTATTCCCGGCCATCCGCCCATTCGCAATGAGCGCGGGTGGCAGACGGAACTCAGGCGGAACTCAGGCCGCGCGCGCAGTGAAGCGGACAGGCTCCACTCATGTACTCTGAATAGCTCCGCGGCACAATCTCTCTAACCGTGCTATGCGCCTGCTATCACGCGTAGCGAGCACGGGGCCTGAGTGGAGTCTGACAGGACCCGCAGTGAAGATCCTGCGAGCCTTTGGGCGGATGCCGGGAATACCGCGGAGGTGGTTTAAATCATTATTTAGTTATCTCCATACACACTTTCGCAAGGGCACGATGACTGAATGATTAAAATATAAAAAAACTTGGGACAGGCCTGTCAGCGGGAGCGCTGCACTAGATTTTTTCAATAAATCAGGTAAAATGATCGGTTTTATCTATATCTGAATGTGAACTGGAGAGGTCTATGAAGAATAATGTCCGTTTAAATGCGCAATTGCGCAATGAATTTGGGAAAAAAAATTCGCGCAGAATGCGTCTAAAGCAGGAGAAAATTCCGGGCGTCATTTATGGCGCTGGTCAGCAGACCCAGCCGGTGCAATTCGCTGTTAAGGAACTCAGTAACGCCCTGGCGGAAGAGTCAACGTACTCACGAATCTTAACTTTGCATATCGATGGCCATGGCGAACAAAAAGCCGTTTTAAAACAGGTACAACGCCATCCCAGCCGTCCCAGAATCCTGCACGTGGATTTTTTGCGGATTGACATGAATAAAAAATTAACCATGGAAGTCCCCATTCATCTGCTCGGCGCGGCGGACGCTCCTGGCGTAAAAGGCGGCGGTATTCTGTCTCACCACTTAACGGAAGTGGAAATTCAGTGCTTGCCTGCCGACTTGCCCCAATTTATTGAACTGGATATCAGCCAGCTGGAACTTGGCCATTCTTCCCATCTGGCGGATCTGAAGCTGCCTCACGGGGTTGAATTAACCATCGCTGTTGAGGATGAAGAGCATAACCAGCCGGTCGTGAGCATTCTCAAGCCTTATATCCCCACTGCTGAAGAACTGGCGAGCGAGTCTGCGGCTCCAGAAGCGAAAGAGACGGAAGTCATCGAAGAGAAAACAGTTGAATCTGAAGAATAAGGGGAACTAGCCATTGGCTGTGCGGCTAATTGTCGGATTGGGCAATCCCGGGGCCAAATATGCTAAAACCCGACATAACGCCGGCGCCTGGCTGGTAGCGGAATTGGCCGCCCGTCATGGGCTGGCGCTTCGTGAAGAGCCGAAGTTTTCAGGGCACATTGCCGTATTAAATATGCATAATCATTCGAGCTGGTTGTTAATTCCGGGCACTTTCATGAACGAAAGCGGACGGGCCGTTCAGGCGCTGGCTAATTTTTACAAAATCTCTCCCGAAGAAATACTCGTGGCGCACGATGAACTGGATTTTTCCGCCGGTGTCGTGCGTTTAAAAGTGGCCGGAGGTCACGGCGGCCATAATGGATTGCGCGATATCATTCAGCGCCTCGGCGGTGAATTTTATCGTTTGCGCATCGGTATCGACCACCCCGGACATCGCGACTTGGTCACACCTTACGTCTTGGGCGAGCCTTCGGCCCACGATAAAGATAAAATTACCAGGGCTATTGAAGACTCTCTTCCCGTCATCCCCGACTTGCTGGCCGGAGAAATCGATCGCGCATTTCGCTATTTGCACTCGGTGACATGACAATTCCTAAATGCCAAAACGATAATCCTCAATGGCTGGTAAATCGGAAAAAAACTCTTTGATCTCTTTTAATGCTGAGTGAAAACTCTGGCATTGCAGATCAGGATCATTTGAGCTTGATTCAATTAAAGCGATTATTTTGCCCGAAGAGTCACTGTTTTCAATGGATTGTATCAATGCTGTCAGTGCAATGCCTGCGCCTGTTGTTTTAGGAAAGTCGCTTTGAAAACCAGGAATATTGACATACAGAAGCTGGTTTAAAGTAGATCTTATGCTTAATTTTAGAATACTCACATCTTTGTGATTGTAGCAATACGAATCACAGATTCCTTTCAGTTTTTTAGATTCATGATCAGTTAAGGCAAAGATATGATGTTTATTGCCAAAATTGCCATTAAAAAAACTTATATAGCGGGTCCTGGGATAAGAAATTTTTGATTCCAGGAAATAGTCCAGGGTTTCGCTGATATTTAAATCTTTGTCAGAAGGGTTACAGCCTTTTTTTAAATTATCCTGATGCATTAATTGCATGAATTTTGAGTTTATAGTCACGACATTAAATATTAAGGAGAGAGAAGACCAGACAATATTTTTGAACTTTTCCCATTTGGGTCCGCTTCTATTAGGACTCTCCTTACTACGATTTATATATGTGATCAGGTTACTATGATCCTGAGAAGAAAAAACACCAACCAATATTATTTCCAGCATTTTCAAGGCGTCAGGAAATAAATCGCCATCTGAATTAAACGAATCTCCATACGTTTCTTTAAAAAATTTAGAATCAAAGTCTTTTTCAGCATAAAGAGCATGTAAAGCTAAAGCAAAAATTCGAAATAAATAAACATCTACCTTGACACAGAAATTGGGCCATCCGAAAACAAACCCACTGTAGCAACCATCAGGCTCATCTCCAGCGGATGCTTCTTCATATAATTTTTTGGCAAGTTGGATATCATATCGTGCGACATAGGCATCGATAATTTTAGTCAGATCAGTAGGGAAAAGTCTTAGATTAGAGAGGGCTTTGAATGTTTCTGTCGTCGTTTTCATACTTCTTACTCACTTTTATATAATAATGGGAAAAATATATCATAAGAAAGAATATAAAGGCAAATCGCTGTCCCTGGCAACCGAAGTGGCGGCGGGGCACAAAAAATGATAGGATTTTGAGCTATGGGATTTAAATGTGGCATCGTCGGCTTGCCTAATGTCGGCAAATCTACTTTATTCAACGCCTTAACCCGGGCGGGCATAGAAGCGGCCAACTATCCGTTCTGTACCATTGAGCCTAATGTCGGCATTGTGCCGATGCCGGACGAGCGTTTAAATAAAATCGCCGTCATCGCCCAATCCAAACAAATCGTGCCGACCACTATGAAATTTGTCGATATCGCCGGTCTGGTCGCGGGAGCCGCGCAGGGCGAAGGGTTGGGCAACCAATTCCTGGCGCATATCCGCGAAACCCAGGCGATCGCCCACGTGGTGCGCTGTTTCGTCAATGATGATGTTGTGCATGTCGCCGGAAAAGTCGATCCTCTTGAAGATATTGAAGTGATCCACACCGAACTGGCGCTCGCCGACCTGGTCACCGTCGATAAAGCTTTGCAAAAAGCCGGGAAGGAGGCGAAAAAAGGTCTCGACAAAGCCGGGAAACACGCTTATGAGTTACTCGAAAAACTCAAAGCCCGGTTAGATGAGGGAAAAGCGGCCCGATCATTAAACCTGGATGCGGAGGACCTTGCGCTCGTCGAACCCCTGCAGCTGCTCACCATGAAGCCGGTCTTATATGTCGCGAACGTTGACGAAAATGGGTTGCAAAATAACCCTCTGCTGGAAAGAGTGATGCAATACGCGAAACAAAACGGCAGCGAGGCCGTGCCGATTTGCGCCGCTTTGGAATCAGAAATCTCCGAGCTGGCGGAAGCCGAGCAAAAAGAATTTTTATCCAGTCTCGGCCTGGAAGAACCCGGATTGAACCGTTTCATCCGGGCAGGCTATCGATTATTGGGTTTGCAGACGTATTTCACCGCCGGACCTAAAGAAGCCAGGGCATGGACCATCACCCGAGGCATGAAAGCTCCGCAGGCAGCCGCAGTTATTCACACGGATTTTGAAAAAGGCTTTATCCGCGCGGAAGTCATTGGTTATGAGGATTACATCGCCTATAAAGGTGAGCAGGGAGCCAAAGAGGCGGGCAAATGGCGTCTGGAAGGCAAAGATTATATCGTCCAGGATGGCGACGTTATTTTATTCCGCTTTAATGTATAGCCTGGAATTTATAGCGGCATTGAAAGGTAACTATTCCCCATGTAGAGGGGAACGCCCACTTTTGACTCAGGTTTGACGAAAAATCGTGCTCAAAATGCTCACATACCTGTGTATGCTCCGCTTTCTCGCACAATTTTTCGTCAAATCTGAGCCAAAATTGGACGTTCTGCGTATGTAAATTCATGTGGTGAATGGACAGCAATTCCCGCTGAGTACAGCGAAAATTGCTTCCTGTTTTTATCCTGCGCTCGGCGAAGCCGATGCTCGGAATGAAAGGGGAAGAATCGCGATTCTTCCCCTTGCGATCCCCCATCGCGGGGATAATTTTCTACGAAAATTATTTTTTTTATAAGGGTGATTTAATTTGTTAAATCAAATAGTTAAAATTCACCGGGAATTGCTGGTGAATGGATACAAAAAATGAATCAGCAGAATCCAAACCGAAACAATCCTCAATCCGCTCCGATCGACGGAACGTTGGAAGTTTCCCAGGATGGGTGTTTGAGCAGTCCGTAAATTAATAATCCTAAAAAAGAGGTGCACAATAATAAAATACCCATCGGCAGTGTACTGGATTCGCTGATCACGGCCACCACAACACTGAAGATAAAGCTAATACCGATTTGAGTGCAGCCGTAAAGTGCTCCGGCTGCTCCGGCGATCATTGAGAAAGGTGTAATGGCGCCGATAAAAGCATTCGGAAAAACCAGGGCGATACCCAATTCGATACCAATCGTCGGCCCGATAATCCAGGCGACACTCATGATTTTCAGATAACCCGCGACGATAAACACCACTGCCATAATTAATATCAGGACATTGCCGATCTGCAGGGTTCGTCGAGTGCCAAAACGTCCGACAATATGGGTATTGCTGATCATACCAATGAGAAACCCCACCGAACTGACCATGGCCCAGAAACCATATTCCGCCGCTGTTTTGCCGAGACCGTTTTCGATGAGAAAGGGATTAATCGTCGCACAAGTAATCATGGCGGCAAATGCCAGACCCGCGCAACTGACGTTAGCCCAAAAACGGCGATTGCGGATGATTATCCCGTAATTATTCATTACCCGCCTGAGCGATAGCGGTTGATTTAGGCGCGATACATGAGTTTCGGGTAAGCAGAACCAGATCAGCGTGCTTAACGCCAGGCTGTATATTAACAAAAAGCCAAATATCCAGCGCCAGCCTAAATGAAATTGGATAAATCCCCCAAAAGCCGGCGCTATTGCGGGAGCCAGAGCCACAAACGCCCCAATATATGACATGGCTTTAACCAGCTGCAGACCCGAAAAAGTATCCCGGATGATGATCCGGTTAAGCGACATGATCGCGCCGGTGCCGATACCCTGGATAAAGCGGCCTGCCAGTAGCAGGCTCATGTTAGGTGCAAAAGTGCATAAAGCCGATCCCAGAACATAGATACCCAGCCCTGTGAGTAACACCGGCCGGCGGCCCCATTGATCAGACAGCGGCCCATAGATTAATTGGGATAACCCTGCGGCAATCAAAAAGAGGGTAACGGTTAACTGCACGATATTGGGTGAAGTCAGCAGCGCCCGTGTCACTGCGGGCATGGCGGGTGCATAAATATCGGTTGCCATTAAACCTAAAGAGGTCACCAGGGCAGATAAAATGGCTACCCATGCCTTGGAACTGATTGATATTTTATTCATATTTGATTATGTTATCAGTTTTTGTTAAATTAGTAAAATTAATTGTTCTCATAGGCAGTATTTATAAAATGAATTTAGAAAAAATAAATCTGAATCTGCTGGTGGCGTTGGACGCCCTGTTAACCGAAAGGCAGGTCACCCGTGCGGCTCATAAGGTCAATATCAGTCAGTCAGCCATGAGTATCGCTTTAGCGCAATTACGCGAGTTATTGCAGGACGAAGTATTAGTTCGCGGCGCTAACGGCATGATCCCAACCCGGCGGGCCTGGAATTACAGCCCCAAATCCACCGGTTGCTGGAGAGTATTAAGAGTATGATCCATGCGCCGCAAATTTTTGATCCGGCTACCGCTGTTCGTACTTTTAGAATTGGCATGAATGATTATACCGAATTCCTGGTATTGCCGCGGGTACTTGCCAGGATAGCCCGGATTGCGCCGAATATTTCGCTGAAAATCATTAATCTTAATTTACTGGATCATCACGAGGCGCTGGAAACCGAGCGGCTCGATTTAGCCATTGGCATATTCTGTGAAAAAATCCCGACGACGTTGTTACAGACTCAATGCCTGTTCACCGAGACGGCTGTTTGCGTTGGCAGGAAGGACCATCCCTTATTACAAAAGCCGCTGACTTTAAAGCGTTTTTTACAGGCTAAACACATTGCCAATCATCTGCATTCCATGCCGATGTTGGGAAGGATAGATAAAGCCCTGCAGCATTTAGGCGGAAAACGCGACGTAGTGCTGGCTTTGCCGCACATGGTTGCGGCTTTTTATTTAGTTAGGGGTACAGATTATTTACTGTCGTCCATGCGCCGGCTTGCGGAAGAGCTGGTGGAACCGTTCGGTTTAGTGATGCGGGAGCTGCCTTTTGTCAGCGAATCTGTGGACGTCCACATGGCCTGGCCAAAGTCGTACACTTCCGATCCAGCCCATACCTGGTTACGCAATATGATCAGCGACACTGCCTAACCCTGAAATCGTTCGGCTTGACAAAATCTAATCAACATCGCAAAATTTATATTCCTTACACGGCTATGTAGCTCAGCTGGTTAGAGCGCAGCATTCATAATGCTGATGTCGGTGGTTCGAGTCCACCCATAGCCACCACATATATATCCTGGATACCTCATCAAATCTTTTAATTTATTGTAGTTCAATTAGTTAGAGATAAGTTACTTCGCCTGCCGAACTGCTTTCGGTGTTAGGCTCCTGGCCGCCAATGCTATTGGCGAAACACTAACAACAAAAAGCAGGATAAGCTTAAGATTAAAGATAATTAATTTCATTTTAGAATTTTTAACGTTAACCATTTCAATTTGCCTTTTTTGCCATAGCTTGCAAGAATATGAGAAATTAATGTTGAAAATAGGGCCTTTCTATCTCTTTCTATAGGTGGCATATTGGCCTATCGTTATGGCGAATGCCAAACAATGGTGATAGAGTGCGGGCATATAACATATATAGAAAATGGCGGTTTCCTATATATGTTTTTTGAACATATATAGATTTTATGTCTTATCTGGCGTCTGATGAAAGTTGCCGAGTAAGGCATAGAGTTCAGTATTGATGTAGTAACTGTCTCTGCCTGGTTTTTGTTTCATCATCAATTCTATGCGCACTAATTCATTTAGGTAACGAGTTGCCGTAATTCGGGAAACTTTTAAGTCTTTGATTAAAAAATCAATTTTTGTGTAAGGGTATCTAAAAATATTATTGATAAGATCCTGGCTATATACTTTGGGCAATTTGCTGCGCATTTTTTTCTTGTAGTTAAGCATCAAATTCACCATGGCATGAACCAGCGCAATAGTCTGTTTTGAGGTTTGCTCAACTCCATCAAGCATAAATAATACCCATTCTTCCCATGCACTTTTAGTGCGTACTTCTTGTAGTAACCGGTAATAGTCTGACTTATGTTGATTAATATAGCGACTGAGATAGAGTACCGGCATGGTTAATAAACCTTCTTTCACCAGGTAGAGAACATTGATCATTCTGCCAGTCCTGCCGTTCCCATCATAGAAAGGGTGGATGCTTTCGAACTGATGGTGAATTATCGCCATCTTCACCAATGAGTCCCAGTCACAGGGTATTTCATCATTAATAAATGATTCCAGGTTTGTCATGAGGGCTATAATCTCATCGGGATGTTGTGGAGGTATGTAAATAACTTCGCCTGTTTGGCTATTTTTGAGTGCGGCGCCTGGTTGCTTTCTAAAACCGGCTGTATTTTCTTCAATCCGTGCCTGCATATTAAGAATGTTACGGTTTGTCAGTAACTCCAATTGCTTAACTTCTCTAAATCCTTCACGTAAGGCTATTGCGTAATTGTGTACTTCTTTGGCGGCGGTACTCACAAATTGTTGTGTAATGGCGTCACTGGCAAATAGCTCATCGTTGGTGGTGATGATATTTTCAATTGCGGAACTGTCTTTGGCTTCCTGTAGTGAAAGGGTGTCAATCAAAATGCTGGTATTTGGAATCCTATCCACGACACCTTTGAGTTCTGCAAGTGCTGCTCGTGCTTTACTCACTTTTTTCAATACAATTTTTGACTCGAGGTCTTCTCGCAAAGGTAGTTTAGAGACAGTATAGTTTTGTAAGGTCATTTAAATATCCATAAGGCATTTGTATAATTTATCAGCTAACTGCCTTTCTATATAGCCGTACCTTTAATGCATAAATTTGAATTTTAACATGTTAACGGTTACCCATAAAAGGGCAGTAGAGTTGTTTTTATTGTGAAAGGTATTAAATCTGGGAAAATATTTGTTGGTATTTTCGTTGGTATTTTTTAAAATAAAAATATTTTATCTATTTAAATCAATAGGTTTAATCATTGATGTGGTTGCACCCATACCACCACATATATATCCTGGAGAGCCCCATCAAATCTTTTAATTTATTGTAATTCAATTAGTTAGAGATATATGGATGATAAGCCTTTTGAAGATGTTGCATTTGCGATATTATCTAAGGTTATCTACGATACAATTCCTCCCGCGAGTACATCAGAATGAAAAACAATATAAAATTTCTACCCGCCGCAAAAAAGCAGGAGCTGCAGGCTATCGTACAAGTCATTCGTCAGTGCCCTGACGTAGAAATGGTCATTTTGTTTGGCAGTTATGCAAGAAATAAATGGGTTGAGGAGTACGCCGAAGACGGTATCCATATTCAATATCAAAGCGATTATGATTTATTGGTTATTGTTAAAACGCGCAATATTTCGACGCAACATCGCCTGGAGTTAGATATTATTACCACAACTCAAAGCATATCTGAAATCAAGACACCTGTTTCGCCGATTGTACATGATATTGAATTTATAAATCGCCGATTAGAAAAAGCACAATATTTTTTCTCTGATATTAAAAAACAAGGTATTGTTCTATACGATTCAGGGGAATTAAAACTGAAAGAACCGCGAGAGCTGAGTAATAAAGAGCGTTATCAGTTAGCCAAAGAAGATTATGATCACTTATTTATCAAGGCTCGTAATTTTTATGAGCTTTTTGAATTTTCATTTAAAAAAGGCAATTATAGTGAAGCTGCTTTTTTACTACACCAAGTAACAGAGCGTCTTTACAATACGTTATTGCTTGTCTTTACTCGTTATAAACCAAATACCCATGATCTATCGATTCTAAGAAGGCTGACTAATGTTCTGGATGAACGCTTAATTAAAATTTTTCCTTTACGTGATTCAAAAGAAAGGTATCGATTTATTCTATTACGTGATGCTTATGTCGATGCACGCTATAAAAAAAGCTACGCTATTACTGAAGAAGAACTAACTTGGCTTTCAGAGCGCATATCCGAATTACAGCAGTTGACCGAAATTTTATGCCAAGAAAAAATCAATGATTTTTTAAGTTTGAAATAGTGGAAATTGGTTAATAGGCTAAATATGCAAGATAATGTTTCTGTTTTTGAAAATTGTATTCAACTTATACAGGCCATTGCGTGGCCTGCTGTGGCTGTAATTGTACACGGTGCTATGTTAAAAGATGATGAAAACGTTATAAGGATCTTGGACACAGGGTTGGCTCTTCTTGAAGTTATAAAGTCTATAAAGATTTCAGCGACATCATCTGATTGAGAATATCCCCTGATTTATCAAAAGAGATTTCTTTAACGCTTAGAACAATGACATGCGGCTCGCAAACTATCAAAACATCGCATAATTCTTGGCTGGGGTTTTTGCCCTGTGGGTTTGGGTAGCCCCATAAGGAAAGAAATGATTTTTTACATACATCATATACAAATTTTTCTGAAGCATTTACTGTGTCTGTCATAATACCTCCATATTTTTTTTAGAATATCTAATGGGATGGTAGAAAAAATTTAATCGCAGATGCATCATTTGTTCACGATCTGATATTTTTCACTTTATTTTCTATATTCAGTATAGACTCAAAATCCTCTCGACTAATTTATGGACCGTAGTTGCGCCTACGTTACAGCGCCAGTCATTGTTGAGTGTGTTATATCGATTTTTTGCGTGTTTAATAGCGGTTATAATGCTTTCCAAATTTATTTTCTGAGAATCAATATCCTTATCATATTTTGGTAAGTATCGTGCTAAACGATCAGAGCATTCTTGAGAACTATTTATCCGTATACCATCTTCAAAATGCAGGAGAAGCCAATATTCAAATTTTGGATTGCTTAAGGCGAAGCCGTAATTTTCAGCTTTTAGAGACCATTCGTATAGGGGGGCCAACTGTTGGTCAGTCCATTGATCTTTATCTATGACTAGCCATGCTTCGTCGGATTTCTTTAAGGGGGTATTTTTAAGATGCCTGAGCATTCTTTTTAAAACTTGATGAGGAGAACTCTTGTTTCCACCTTTCAAACACTCAATGTAGATAATTGACGGTATGCTTTCTAATGTTTTTAGTCTATTGAAATATTGGATTTCAGTTTTATTGCCTTCGGCTGCAATTATAAATAATTTTTTATATCGTTTTTGGCCTAATGGTCTTTGAAATCTTCTTCTTTTTGATGCCACTAATCTTTCCTTTTACTTCCTTCTTTGAGTGATGAGCTATTCATAAGAGCGTAATCCAATAAAATTTTTGGTACTCCGCCCAAACGTCCCTGAAGATAGCTTTTGCGAATATCTTTGTCATAACGAACGTCTTTGAATTCACTAAATGAAAATAATTTAGAAATACCTGATGTATCCCTTTCTGAAACCCACATTTCATCGCGGCGAAGTAAATGCTGATCCATTAAAAGAACATCGTGAGTTGTCATTAGTAATTGAGATCGGCTCTTTTCGGAACAGCTGGATAAATATCCTTCTATTAAGCTCCTGGTTAAATTGGTGTGTAGACTGCGATCAAGCTCGTCAATAATATAGACTTTTTTTGAGTCTGATTCGGCAATATCTAAAAACCCAGGTAATAAGTCGATGATACGTTGCGAGCCGTCGGATTCGTATCTCATCTCAAATTTTGCTTCTGTCCCATCTGCTTTGGGGTGATAAGTAAAAAGCTTTTTAGCGATAAGCTCGCCGTTTTTTCTGGTAATTATAAACCTCTCATTCATAGCTTCATTGAGCAAAAGGACTGGCTCTCCTTCTTTTACTTCTTCTTGCAATTTTACTTTCAAGGATTTTGGCAGAGGGCTATTTTCAAAAGGAATTTCTTCGCTTGCCAATCGAGTAATACCTGTATCAAGCTGGTGTAACATCTCGTTCAGTTTAAGGAAACTATCTTCATTTAAAAATTGTTCAAATAATCCAAATCGGGTATCCGGAGCAATTAAATTAAGGGTACTATTAAACCAGTCGTAAACCGGACGGAAATCATCTACTTTTTGAGAGATAGCATTATTCAAAAAAAGCTGATTATCTCGGGTCCCCTCGAAAACAATTTCTAAGCGTTTGTTTTTTTGTAAAGTCGGATGAAAATGGGGTTTGCCATCGTGACGGTGGTATAGAGTTTTTTCGCTTGTGATTCTAATTTGAGTTAGTTTTTCTTCGATAACAGTTTTTTTAGTCACTGCAAAGCTATACTCGTAGATATCATCCTCACTTAATATCTCAAAGCAGAAGCGTGAAGGCTTTTCAGTGCTGCTATTATCTAGTTGGAAGGGCTCGCATGCGATTAAGCCGTCAACTTGAGTACCCTTTACCACCAGTCTCTTAGCAAAATTAAGCGCTTTGAAAAAATTTGTTTTTCCTGAGGCGTTCCCGCCATAAATGGCTGCGATCGGCAATATTTTCATTTTATATTTGTCGAGATTAGGGAGGCGTTCTTTGTGCTGGCGCTCCGGGCTGGCAATCATGGAGAAACAGGTTTCGTCTTTAAAAGACATCCAGTTTTTGATTGAAAAGCGGATTAACATATTTCACATTCTCGAGATAAACTCTCTTATCTTCGCTCATATTAGCATTAAATTTATAAAAATTCAAATTTTATGAGAAAATATCTCCTTTCTCAACCATCTGGGCATGGTCTTCTTTCTTGAATTTAAAAAAAATAATTTCGATCCTAAATTAATAGTGCGACGTCGAAGCTCGCTGATCATCCTGCGCTTTTTCAAAAGTTAGTTAATAACATGCGTCCTTATGCTAAGACAGGGGATATGGGCTACTGGCCTCCTTAAAAGTGGTAACTAAGCGTGCTTACTTCCCACATAAGGGCATAGTAGGTACCCACATTAAGCAGCTTTGGTGACTGAGTTTATGTGCAGGATGGAAAGAGCGAGTTAAATTTAATAACCATTTTTCCATTGCTTTTCAAACTCTTCAGCGCGCTTTAGTGCGGTTGCCGTCACCTGATTAGCTACTTTACGATAAAAGGTATTAGAAGATGAGCTCACATCATGACAAAACCTGGCGTTTGAGGCTTTATTTTTTTCACGATCCTTCATTAGTTTAATCAGTTGCTTTTCAGGTAAATTCCTGGAAGCTTCTTTAACATTTTCTTCTATAGTGAATGTTTGGAGGGAACTACCGATAATATTATTTCCTGTGTCAGCCTTTGAACATTTAATCTTCTCATTTTCATATATGAAGATTGAAATCGTATCCACTTTATTGATTTTTTTGGTAACAGCTTCTTTGCTTTCAATTATTTTTTTGAAAGAATTTATAACCATTAGTGCGTTATTAAATCCATCATTGATATCTTTTTTTTCATTTATTTCATCAGAAGTAATTGAATTTTTAAATAAATTAGTCGTAATAAGTTTTTTTATTTGGGAATATATTTTTGTGAGATAATTGCTCATATTACTTAAATATTTTTCTTCATTTAAGTGATCTGATCCGTTTTTAATTTTCATTTTTTTCCTCTTTTATGTGAGCATTGAAATATTTAAATTAAACTAATACAAAATTACCTCGCTGGCAAGTATAACCTGACAATAATGCTACTTTTCAGTAATTGAATATAATATATCTTTATGGTAACATCGCGGCATTTAACCATGCTGGAGAAAATAGCCGATGAAATTAAAAAATATAATTATTACAGCAATCCTATTAACCGCTAGCTTTATTTTGGTATCCTGCTCTGAGAAGGGTCAGGTAAAACCAACGCTGAATGTTGATCTGGGCGCCGATGTTCCCACTTTGGACCCTCAAATGGGAGAAGACATACAAAGCGCCCGGGTAGCTTATGATTTATTCGAGGGACTCACCTCTCAGGATCAAAAAAATCATGTCGTCCCCGGCCTGGCGGAAAGATGGGAGATCTCCCCGGACGGTAAAACCTATACCTTTTACTTACGTCCCAGCCTGAAATTTTCCGATGGTTCACCGATCGCCGCTACCGATGTGGTCTATAGTTATCAACGCCTGGCCGATCCTAAAACCGGCTCTCCCTATAATTTTCTGGTCAGTAATATAGTCAATGGACAGGCTATTTTGGACGGTAAACTGCCCGCTTCACAACTGGGTGTTAAAGCAGTCAATGACAATACCGTGCAGATCAACCTTGACGAATCCGGACCCCTCGTTTCTATCCATTGCCGCACAACCGGATTTAGCGGTGGTTTCCAAAGCCAATATTGACAAATTTGGCACAGCATGGACTGAACCCAGGAACATGGTTTCATCAGGCGCCTATAAACTGGATCAACGCGTGGTGCAGGGTTATATTCTGGTCAGTAAAAATCCTTACTATTATGACGCAGGCCATGTGGCGATCGACCAGGTGAAATTTTTCCCGATTGTTGACGCCAATGCCTCATTAAACCAGTATAAAACCGGCAGTATCGATATGACTTTCATGCTGCCCATTGACCAATACAAAACAATCAAAGCGCAGATGCCTGATCAGGAACACACCGTGTTATGGGAAGGCGATGAATATTATGTTTTTAACATGACGTCACCCAAATTTAAGGACAATATTAAATTACGTCAGGCGTTATCAATGGCGGTAGACCGCGAGGCGCTGGTGAAAAACGTATTGGGCCAGGACCAAAAACCATTGTATTCGTACGCTACTTCCACAATCGAGGGTGGTAAATTTGCCGGCCTGGATTATCAATGGGCCAGTTGGCCACGAGACAGGCAAATCGCCGAAGCCCGGCGACTCTTTAAAGAGGCTGGTTATGGTCCTTCGCACCCGTTTCAGGTCAACATCTCTTACAATACGAACGATGTGAGTAAAAAAACCACACTGGCGCTTGCCTCCATGTGGCAGCAGGTGTTTGGCCCGGAAAGTATCCAAATCACTAATAGTAATGAAGAATGGAAAACCTTTCTCCAGTCCCGGCATAATGGCAGTTATGAAATTGCGCGGGATCGCTGGATAGCGGATTATGATTCTGTTGACAGTTATACCACCCTGTATCTCTGCCGTGGCGCCGAAAATGATTCTCATAGTTGCACGCCGGGTTATGACGATCTGCTGAAACAGGCGCAAAATACCGGCGATCCGGCGTTACGGGTTAAATTAATCCGCCAGGCGCTGACTTTGGCAATGAATGATTACACAATGATTCCATTGTACCAGCATACGTATTTTCGCCTGGTAAGCCCTCGGGTGCAGAATTACGATATCGATGATAATCACCTTGATCATGTCATGAGTAAATGGTTCAGCAAATCTCGCTGAGTACAGCGAGATTTGCTTCCTTTCTATATCCTGCGCTCGGCGGAGCCGATGCTCGGAATGCAGGGGGAGACGCTCCGCTTTCTCCCCCTTGCGGATCCCCCATCGGGTAAGGAGAGTTCCCTTTGGAGGGAACTCCTGATATGCCATATGCCCTGATATATAATCCATGGTTCAGAATTTTCAGCAATTCCCTCTGAATTTTAATCATTTGATTTAATAAAATAAATCACCCTTATAAAAAATAATTTTCGTAGAAAATTCTCTACGCTATGGGGGATCGCAAGGGGGAGCGCGCGAGGCGCGCCCCCTCATTCCGAGCATCGGCAAAGCCTCGCGCAGGATAAAAAAGGAAGCAATTTTCGCTGTACTCAGCGGGAATTGCTGTCAGAATTTTCGTTCGGGGCTGTTGCGCAGGGCTGCGGCGAACCAGGTTTGCGCGGCTGCCGGGTCCGGGATTCGCTGGGCGCAGAGACCTGCGTTCTCATAAGCGGCGGCCCGGTAAATATAAGTGGGCAATTGAGTCGCTTTCAGGAATTCCTGAATGCCCTGACGGGGCTGACCATGACGGCACAGAAAAATTCCGTAGTTGTTGTGCGCTTCGCCCTGTCGCGGACTCAGTTGGATGGCGCGGCGGTAATCATTCCCGGCCTCGGTGAGATTGCCGCTGATTTCTTCCAGATATGCCATCGCCCCCCAGCTCACCGGCGAACGTGGGTCCGCCGCCAATGCCTGATTCAGAGCGGAACGGGCTTTTTCTAAATTCCCTAATTGTAAATAAGCTATCCCTAAACTCACCAAAGCATCGGGTGTATGCATCTGATTGTCGGACCGCAAAAAACACCCATTTAAGATTGCTAATGCTGCAAAAAGTCCGCTGATCAGGAATAAGCGCCGGTTAAACATCATTTTTCTGGTAATTTAACCCGCCCGACCCTTACCGCCAATACCGTGTTTTTAAAAAAATAATAATTTTCGTAGAAAATTCTTTGCGCCATGGGGGATCGCAAGGGGGAGCGCGCGCAGCGCTCCCCCCTTCATTCCGAGCATCGGCTTCGCCGAGCGCAGGATATAAATAGGAAGCAATTTCCGCTGTACCCAGCGGAAATTGCTGGTAACCTCTTAAAAATTAATATTTAAAAATGTTCGTTAATGATATACTATACTCAATCGCTTTGGTGAGAGTTGAAGGTTGAGGCAGTGAAAATCAGTTCGTTATATCAAAGGTATTTAGATCCCGTAGACCATTTGGTCTTGCATTTAGAGGCTACGCTGATTTTATCGGGGTTTGTTTGCATTGTACTGAATGCGGTGACCTTTCGTTACAGCGGAAATCACTACCTCTCTTTAAACTGGATGTGGATGGCGCCTCTGCTTCTGAGCGTGGCTTTTTTTGCCTCCCTGCGGCTAAAAAAATTTCCCTCAGCAGCTTTTTTATTAAAAAGCTACAGCCTGTACTTTTTAGCCTTCTTTGCATTTTTAGTGTTGCTGGACGGCGTACAATACACCCCTTTTCCCACGGTTGATACTTTTTTGAGCGCAGCCGATCGCTCTTTGCTGATTAACGAAACGGCTTTAATAGACTGGTCGTACGCACACCCGATACTGCTCATTATTCTAAAATTTGCCTATCACAGCGTGGTCGCGCAGTGGCTGGTGACGCCTTTGCTATTATTCATATTGCGCAAGAAAGAGCAGTTTTACGTGTATTTAACCATATCGCTGCTGGCTTATTTAATTGGCGCGGGCATTTATTATTTTTTCCCCACCGTCGGCCCGGCGGGTATTTTTCGCGACTCGCATTTTAGCCGGGCGCAAATCGACACCGTGCTTAATTTTAGGGAAATTCATCAATATTTAATGGTGACGACAATGGACGGCGGAATGATCGCATTCCCATCTTTCCATGTGCTGTGGTCGGTTATCACGGTTTATGCCCTCCGAAATGCCCCCAAGGTTTTCTTTATCGTGCTGCTGGTCCTGAATTTGATTGCGATTATTGCCACTTTATTACTCGGCTGGAATTATGCAGTTGATATTAGCTGTGGTATTCTGGTCGGCCTATTAGCCATTTTTCTTGGTAATCGTCTATGGAGTAAAAGGGGTCAAAAAAATGATGTGCCTTAAAAAAATTCTTAAAATGGGTATCTGTCTTTTATTGATTTTGTCTGCTCCTGTTTATGGTTATGCCGACGAAAACAGTAACATGCAAGATATTAATAAAAAAATTGTTGTTAAATTTTATAACCTGGCTTTGAACGATAAAAATTACGATGCGGCTTCTCACTACCTGGGAAATTATTATAAGCAGCATAATCCTACCGCAGCAGACGGAGCAGAGGGATTCAGGCAGTTTATTCATTACTTACAAGAGAATTTTCCTCAATCTCACAGTAAAATTATTCAGGTTTTTGCCGACGGTGATTTTGTCATCCTGCACGTTCATTCTGTTCGTCAACCGGGCACACGAGGCAGAGCCATCGTGGATATCTTTAAATTGAAAGACAAAAAGATTGTGGAACACTGGGACGTAGTGCAGGATATCCCCGAAAAATCAGCCAATAACAATAGCATGTTTTAATTGTTGGCTACTTCACAATACTGAGTTTGGGAGGGCCTTTGGGCCGTTTGGGGGGGGTGGTATCGTCATCTCCGCCGGGGCTGGAGAGGCCTTCTCCGCCTTCCGCTTCCATCATATTGACGATAATGCCCTTCTCTATTTCCTCAGGACCGAAGACCAGGCAGTGGTTATTTTCCAGAGCATAGACGGCGATAACCGCTTCCATGGGAATATATAAATGCATTAACCGGCCGCCAAAACTGGCTTTAAATTCCAGCCCTTCATTATTCATGGCAAATCCCGTTACCGCCAGTGGGGCAAGATTGAGGGTAATTTTGCCATCCTCACTATACCCGGGGGGAACCTGAACCTCGGGATAGGTGGCATCGACCACAACGTGCGGGGTTAACTGATTATCCAGAATCCACTCATACATGGCGCGGAAATAATAGGAGCGCTTGGGAATCAGGGCGGCCATCGCTAATCCTGTAATCCGGCTTCAGCTTCGGTCAGGCTGGCCTGGAAGGATTCGCGTTTAAATAAACGCTTCATATATTCGTTCACGGGTTTCGCGGCGGCGCTATTGGGAAACTCAATGCCCAGACTGGGTAATCGCCACAGCAATGGCGCGATGCAGCAGTCAACCAAAGTAAACTCTTCGCTCAGAAAATAAGGAGAGTCCGCGAAAACGGGAGCCAAGCTCAACAGACCTTCTTTCAATTCATTTCGTGCCGGTTTTATGGTTTTGGCATTTCCTTCTAAAATAGTGTGGTAAAGACTATACCAATCACGATCAATGCGATAAATCATCAGACGGCTTTTGGCGCGCGCCACTGGGTAAACCGGTAATAAAGGCGGATGCGGAAAACGTTCGTCCAGATATTCCATCACCATGCGCGCTTGATACAATACCAATTCGCGATCTACCAGAGTAGGGAAGGTATTGTAGGGATTTAATTCCAGTAAATCTTCACTGGGATTATTCTCATCGACATTAATGATATCCACGTTAACGCCTTTTTCAGCTAATACAATCCGCACCTGATGGCTATAGATATCGAGATCTCCTGAATACAGG
This sequence comes from uncultured Pseudomonadota bacterium, assembly GCA_963832945.1. GTDB lineage: Bacteria > Pseudomonadota > Gammaproteobacteria > Coxiellales > Coxiellaceae > JAFEDN01. Next base: position 619,517 of record CAWHVV010000010.1, on the reverse strand, counting down.
GTCATGATGGCGCGTTTTAAAATAGTCATAGAAATAAAATTCCGCTCCTAAGTGGTTGGCTGGGGGACTAGGATTCGAACCTAGGTTAACGGAGTCAGAGTCCGTAGTCCTGCCGCTAGACGATCCCCCAATGTCTGACCTTTTCCTGCAGCACGCATTCTCCAACCAGGGGTTTTTCGTCAATAAAAAACTAACGTTTGGAAAATTGCGTGCCTTTTCGGGCTTTGTGCCGGCCTACTTTTTTACGTTCCACAGCACGCGGATCACGAGTGACATAACCGGCTTTACGAAGAATCTGCCGCCAGTTTTCCTCGCCGTGTTCTTCTTGGTCATAAGCCATCAGGGCGCGGGTGATGCCATGGCGGATAGCTCCTGCCTGGCCGCTGATCCCACCGCCTTTAACGGTGATATGGAAATCAAATTGAGTGAGTGCGTCTACGGCTTCGAGTGGCTGGTAAACCACCATGCGTGCGGTTTCGCGTCCAAAGTATTCATCCAGAGTGCGGCCATTAATGACGATGTCGCCTTTGCCATATTTCAAAAAAACCCGTGCGGTAGAATTTTTGCGTCTGCCGGTTCCTAGGAAATATTTTTCAGCTTTTGCCATGTGGATAATCCTCAATTAGAGATCAATAGGTTCAGGTTGTTGCGCGCTGTGCGGATGGTTGCCGTCCCGGTAAATTTTCAATTTTTTGAATACCTTACGGCCAAGCGGATTTTTAGGCAACATGCCTTTCACCGCCAATTCCAAAGCCTGTTCCGGGGCGCGATTCAACATATCGCCCAGGGCTTCTGTTTTTAACTGGCCCGGCTGGCCGCTATGACGGTAGTAAAATTTGTCATGCAGCTTTTTACCGGTTGCTTTAATGGCTCCGGCGTTGATAACGACGAAGAAATCACCGGTATCAACATGGGGGGTAAAAGTGGCTTTATGTTTGCCGCGCAGACGTTTGGCCAACTCGCTGGCCAAACGGCCCAGAGTTTTGCCTTCCGCATTGACCAAGTACCACTGCGGCTCGACGTGGTAAGCACAGCTCATATCAGTTGACATAATGGTAAATCCTCATTTATTCGTAAAGGTGGGAGATTCTACTTTATTTCTACCCTAAAAATCAAGTCACTGGGGGAAAGTTTATAACGCCGACCGTGGAGAAAAATTAAAAAAGCTTATAAAAAGTTGTTTTTTTTGGAAAAAATATGCTATTTTATTTTCGCTGGCGGTATGCCGGCTATTTGGTATTTGCTATTAACTGAACTTAAGAGGGATTTATTGCCTAAAATCAAAAAAACTCAGAAATCGCTCGCAGCAAAAGCCGTGAAGAAAAAAACCGGGCGTGCCGCAGTGACTAAACAGTCAACCGGAATCCTGCGAAAAAAGTCAATATGCAAAAGAAAATGGTCAATACGCCGGTTTCTTCGAGTTACACTAAATCGCAAATTTACAGCTATATTTCCGAAGTAACGGAGCTAAGCCGTAAAGAAGTGGCCAACGTTTTCGCCGCATTAAACAATCTTGCCATGCGCCACTTACATAAAAAAGGCGCCGGAGAATTCACGCTGCCGGGTTTAGCCAAATGCATCGTCAAACACAAGCCCGCCACCAAAGCCCGCAAAGGCACCAACCCTTTCACCGGCGAAGAAATGATGTTCAAAGCCAAACCCGCCCGCAACGTCATCAAAGTCAGACCCCTGAAAAAGCTTAAAGAGATGGCTGAGTAAAATCCGCCTCTTATCTTCTATCAACCACCCGTGGGATAGCCAAACCAGCACCCACGGGACTGATGCGGTAATTCTAAGGCCTTTGATTAGATTAATATTATTTTAAAAAATCCCCCAAGCTTGCCTTTTCTTAAGTATTTCTTAAGGTTTGGGTGTTATACTGTTGTTTGAAAAAAATGATGGGTCATACCACTTAACTGGGAGTATTTATTATGTCACGTTCTTCTTATCTCGGAACCAGATTCAGCGCTCAGGACCGCAGCCGTTATTCGATAATCCAGGCAAAACACAATTTGGACTTGGCTATAAGTAATGCTGCATCGATACGCGATGCGAAAGGGGGCTCTGCTGGCGCCTCTATCGAAGCAGCTCTTAGCCGGGTGGAGAAAACCTATGCTGAATATATAGACTGCTATCATCGGCACCAGGCGGCTAATTTTCCCCTTGATATTGATATGGAAACTGAATATAAGACTCTGCGGGATCGGCGCATACACTTTCTTCATCAGGAGTTGCCTGTGGGCGCTGATCCGCTCGAAGTTCCCCAGCATGGTCCCGTAGAGCGGCAGTTAACTGGAGCTGACAGTAAAAACCCAATTTATACCGATAAACGGGGCCGGATTCGTGCTCCCTCAATTGAGGACAATGCCAGGAACGCCACTGCCAGCATTTTTAAGATGTTTGAACACACCATGCGAGGATTTGCCCGTGCCGGTGAACCTATCGATTCCAGGACTCTGGGAAGTTTTCATCGGGAGGTCACCCGATTCGTCACGCGCCGCAAAGAGCTTTATTCCGGGGAAAATCCCCAAGGGGTAGTGCCGGATATGGCCGCCACCACCGAAGGGATGATGTCCGAATTACTGGTGTTGTATCGAAACTCGACCCAGAAATTATTTGAAGACAAAATCTATGAGCGTTTTGGGGTTCCTGTTGCGGGGGGTGTTCCCAGACATGCCAATATGGCTGCTCCTCCTCTGGGTGTGGTAGGTGGTTTGGATATCGCCGCTGAACGCAAAATTATGTTGCCGCTCTTGGGAATGGATCCCAACAATTTACAGCCAGAATTAGCTGCCTTCCAAAAGGCCCTTGTTGCCGTGGCTCACGATCCGGTTAAATTAAAAGAGATTTTGGATCATGCGGTTAACTTAACTGCGGAGCAACGCGAAGAATTATCCAATTTGGCGAAGTCCACGCGCCTCGCCGAAGATGATGTGAAAGCCCGCGAGAATTGGGTAGATAAAGTGAATAAATGGCTGGAAGACAAGGGCGGAGTGGAAATTCGCAAGCACAGCGCAGCTTATAATTATATGGTCTCCCATAATAAAATAATGAAGCAATTAACTCCTTCGGATCGCATGGTTATAGGATCGACCGTCGCTGGGGGCGCAACCTGGGATGCTTTTCCCGCTAGTGGAGGAGTGGCCGATAAAACCACTCTCAGTCAGGCAATTCACGATAATTTCAGCAGTGCTTTCGAGAAAAAAGGCTCTCCACCTGACCTGACTCCTGAAGATAAAGACGTCGCCGACACCATAAAAACTGTCGCCGAAGAGGGTATTGACGAGGGCAACCGGGCTATCGAAGCGCGTGCCGACATTTTAAAGGTCGCGGCGGCTTCCTCACTGAACATTTGTCACAGGGTTTTAGATATTGATCGGATTGCTCCTAAGGTGAATCAACTGGTCATAGGTGCTCGTGCCGATATTCGAACAGCTATGGGTTTGGCTGCTGGTGTTCATGATGCAATTTCCGCTCCGACGAGAGAGATTCTGCGTGAAGTCCTTACAAATGCTGCAAATGATGATGCAGCAAATCTGGCCTCTGTTGATCATGCTATTGTTGCAAACGCAAGACTTGGAGTGAGTACCGCTGGTGCAGTGGCGAATGGTATTGCCGTTATTGCTTTTAATAAGCCTGCTGATTTCAGTCCGCAACAAGTTAACCGCATAACGGTTGCAGCCGCTGCTGAAGCAAAGAATGGCAGAGCCGCGGTGATTCGAGTGATTCGATATCATGTTGAAGGAATTGTTCCTCAGGTGCCGGCAGGAGCTGAACGCGATAAAAAAATAAATGATTTGGTTAACGACCTGACCGAAGGTGTAGACATCGGCTTTGGTGTCGCCAAAGGCGAAAAAGCCAGGCGTCTGGTACACGCTGATGCCGAAACAAAGGCCGCTGCTGATCTAAAACCGGTTATGCCTCAGCAATCCGAGGCAATGGCCATGGATCTTGCTCGACGTTTATCTGCTTTGCCAACTGTTAATGAAGCAGCAGTTAGGGGGCAGTTGCAACATACCATTGGCCACACGAATGCTGTTCTGGATGCCCTGACTCAGATTCATGTGTTGTTTGCTCCAAATGGGTCTTTAAACGGTGTCTTAAATGGATTACCTTTGCCCCAGCAAACTGATTTGCTTAATCGTATTAAAGTGGCCCTAAGGAGCAACTATTTAGCCAATAACCTTACCCAGGATCAAGCGATTATAAATATTATTACACAGGAATTGAACGCATATACTCAACGAATCCAGGGTGTAAACGGAGCTGTTCCATTAGGGCCTGTTGTTCCGCAAAACTTAGTTGTCGCAGCAGCGGCTATCCGTGGCTTTGTTAGAGAGGTTCCTTCTAATGCAAACCCTCAGGGGGGTCTTCAACGCTATCATATTCTGATGCCGCAGGAAGCGGGCAAGCAGCTTATTGCCAGCACGGGGCAACAGGCCTTCGACGTGTCGGCTAAAAAGGCGGAGAAAGGCGCGGAAGCCGGCGCTCTGGGAGCGGGCTTAGAGAGTGATGTAGCAAAAACGGTGGGCGCCAAAGCCAAGGCTTCTCATGGGAGCAGTGGAGCGGTTGCTGCGAAAGAATCTGTGAAGAATATCCCGGGTTCGAGAAATTCAGCTGGTGCTGCTGTGATTGGAGCAATCCTCAGTAACGGTGATCCGGAGGTAATAAAAAGCTCCGTCAAGTCGAATCGCTCGAATGACGATATGATCATCCAAACGGGCATCGGCGTGGCAATTGCCAGCGCTCTTAAACGCGCTAACTTTGTCCTCCCCTTGACGGATGCTGAGATCAAAACTGTTACTACCCAAGCTCGGGATTATTACCGTCGGCATGGTTCTATTGATGTTCCAGGTTTTCTTGCTTTACCGGGAGTCGTTGCTTTAGCGGTAGGCAGAGTTGCTGGGGATGCTGATCACAATAACAAATTAAATACTGTTGCGGAAACCGCTGCCGCAGACGCCAAGGTTCAAAAAGGCATCGAGTTTGGTAAAGAAGTCAAAGCGGAGTTGGGAAAAAAGGGCGCTGACCCTGAAATGCTGGAGGTATTGGCCAGTGTAGCGGGAGGTATGGACATCAACAAAGCGGCTGGGAAAGAAATTGCTTTCCAGTTTGCCAAACATTTTACCGAAAGTAATTCCGCTCCGATTGATCGCGCTACCGCACTGGAAAAGATCGACACTGCCGTGTCTCTGGTCAATGCCAGAGCCCGTGCCATACTTCTAAAAGCTCATGAGGTGGGACAGAATGTCGGGGCGGGTGGATTTAATCTCGGTGTCGAAGCTATTAATTTGAGCCGGGATATTCGAAATGCTTACCTGCGTAACGGCAGCATACGTCTGGACGATGTCGGTCAGTTTGTTCGCGCCCGTGCAGTTCTCGCAAATGCTGCTGCTCCCATCGCGGAAAAAATTAAAACTTTTTACGAACAACTTCAGGAGTCGGCTGATCGGGCAGCGCCGGCGCAGGACAATCCTGATCAAGTGCAGCTCACCTTCCTGCAAAAGAGCGCTCTTGCCGAAACCTCTGTATCGTTTGCAGATAAAAAAATCAATCCCGCCGCGGCCGGCAGTAGAGTCGGCAGCGCCTTATTACGGGTCCCGGCGTCAGACCAGGCAGGTGAAACAAATGATAGGATTAATGCCACAGTCGTCCCGAAACTGGTCGCGCGCGGCGTGGGTCAACGAGGCGGCGCTAAGGTAAAGGTAAGCCTCTCCGAGATGGGCAACGCCGTTGGCGCAACCCATGTTGGCCTGAGAGTTGCTAGAACCTATCGGGACAGGGCCGGATCGTCTCTTGCGGCAGCAGCGGCAGCCGGTGATGCGATAGCAGGTAGTTTTGCGGCGCTGACTGCGCAAAACGGGGTTTTTGCGGCACAAATTCTTCATTGGGAAACTCAAAATCCACATCCGCAAGTTTTTGGGGGAAATGGTGCTGTCCAGGACGCAAGTGACGAGGCAGATCTCCTTGCGGAAAGCGTATCGTTTTCTATCGGCAGTGTGGAACCGATTGGCGCTCAGAGCCAGTCCATGATGAATGCCGCCCGTCGAGCTGTCAGAAAAGCCGCACTAAAAGCCGCCGCGGATCAGGCAGATCCTAATGCTGTCCCTCCTGTTCAGGCGCCAACCTCAATCAGCATTGCCAAATCCATCGGCGTCGCCGGTTCACTTGCCGCTGCGGCTGTCAAAGCCGGATGCACTGAGGATGAAGCGTTTGAACTTGCCGTCGCTATTTCAGATCCGCGCGTCATTGCCCGAGGACCTAATGCCGTTGAACAGGAACTTAAGAAGTATATCGCAGCTCATGAACCATTGAAAAAATTATCCACAGTGGCGACCCAGGAACTGTGCGATACCGCCCGGCAAGGGTTTTTCACTGGTTTTGGTGCTTCTGCGGCCTCAGATCCTGCTTATCCCGCCGGTCATCCGGAGCAATTAGGCGACTGGGCCGCGAATCTGGCGATGAAAGTAGCTCATGAATCCGGCGCTTCCCCGGATGAAGTCAAGGCCGTGGGAGTCGAGGTAAAAGCAGCGGTTGACAGCTTTCCCCTAAATCAGCGCGATACCGCGGAGTTTGCTCAACAAATCGGCGTTATAGCCGCCCAACCTTTAATATTGGCTAAACGTCTGGATGCGGCCGGTTCAGTTAGCGCCACATTGGCTTTCGTGTTGGATCAGGGTGACCTGGCCAGACAATCCCAATCTGCCAGCAAAGCCTCTAGCCTGTCGCAGGTGAAGCAAACCGAACGGGAACTGGAAGCGCGTCCTACCGATGGTTTGAGCGACGGGGCTAAAAATCTAAAAACTGGGCAATTGAACTCAGACCTGGCCCTGCTGGAGAAAGAGGAAATGATCCGCAGTGCTCACCGCAAAAAAGTCAAGGATCAGCCAAAAGCCCCGGAACCGAAATCAATTGATACCAGCCACCATATTGATGTGAGCGCCCTCGCTCACCCGGAGAAAGTCATGTTGACGCTCCCCAGAAATGATGAATCAGGCCAACCGGAAACCAAAAGCCTGGCGGCATGGGCTGCGGAAGATAAGGGACTTGCAGACTGCTTAAAGGAATTATCGGAATGTGTGGATGCAAAAGGTAAAAATTTTGCCACTGCGGATACGTTAATTTTAGCGGTCAAGGAATATAACAAGACCCATAACCCCAAAATCAATCTTGATAATAACGAAGATTTTAAGAAAGATGGTAAAGGTGGTATTCGCGTGATTATACGGGAGGCATCGAAATCAAATGTTAAGGATTTGCTTACATTATGGGCGAAACAGAGTAAGAAGATGAAAAATGAGGCTGTGGATGCCAGCACGATGAAGTTCGCTCCTCACTAACCGGGCTGAGGCCCTCGAGAGAATGTTTGTTCGGCGGATTGCTTAATCCGCCGCCGCTTACTGAAATCCTGCGCGGTGGGCGTATAACCTTCGAGTGTCATTTCCGAATCGGCGGCACGCATCCACGCCGCCCAGGCCATCAGCGGATGGCCGTCTATGAGCTGAATCCCTTCCCAGCCGCGTTCTTTCGCGAGTTCCACCATTTCCCAGGCCGTGATCACTGCCTGATTGACTAACGTGCCGGTACCGGAGCCGCCCTCCTGATCTTCATCCTGGATAGCTCCGCGTTTACGGGTTTTGCCGGGACGCCCATACAGCAATTCTCCCGGAGAGCTGCTGATCGCGTTACCATAATCGTGTATCTTCCAGCCGGATTTCGCGGTTATTAATTTTAACTCCGGCAGTTGCGGTGAGAGTTGCAGGGCAGGATTCATGATCTGCAAAAACGGACATTGGTCCAGTAAATACAGCACGTCTCCGGCGGAAACATGCCGCTTCCAGTCCACTTCGTCGATCCCTAATTCGCGCAGGGTTTGCTGCATCTGCAGCGTAATATCATCTTTACTCATGCCGCTATTATAGCTAATTCACGCCACCGAGGCTACTGACTCTTATTGCAAATTATGTTTAATTATGTTAATTTACATAAATTACTTTAATTAACATAATTACCCATAAAGGGACTACTATGCCTGATGATTTTACATTTAAGAGAATAAATCTGGCCAAAGCATACTGCGATAGCCTGCAGGGAAAAGGCATCGCTAACGCGACCTCTGGATTGTTTTTGGCGGGGCCACGACGGGTTGGAAAAAGTACTTTTTTAATAAAAGACTTAATACCCGAAGCGCAAAGCCGGGGTTGGCTCACCATATATATAGATTTATGGGCAGATAAACTCATGAACCCGGCCTTGCTGATTACCGAGGCAATAAAAACGAGTATTGCCTCACATAAGGGAAAGTTGACTCAATTAACCAAACATGTTCGACTGCAAAAATTAAGCATCCTCAAAACCGTTGAGCTGGATTTCTCCAAACCGGGGTTGCCGGACAGTATCACTTTAGTTGATTTGCTCAATGATTTGGTTCGACTTTCGGGTAAAACGGTATTGCTAATGATTGATGAAGCGCAACATGCTTTAACCACTTCGCATGGCGTGAACGCTATGTTTTCCATCAAGTCTGCTCGCGACCAGATCAATATTTCTCATAAAACACCTGATCTGATGTTGGTATTAACGGGCTCTAACCGCGATAAATTGGCTCAGTTAGTGATTAAAAAAGATCAGCCGTTTTTCGGCTCTGAAGTGACGGCTTTTCCTTTACTCGGACGAGATTATACCGACTTTTTTACTGACAAAGTGAATCATTCATTGGTGGCAAACAATCAGTTCAGTAATGACAGCATGTGGGAGGCTTTTCAACTCATAGGTCATCGTCCGGAAGTATTACGTCAAATTGTTGGACGAGCCGCCATTAATCATGAGGCTCACTCTTTTTCTGATTTATTAAAACAGGATGCGTCCATCTGGTGCGATCAAATCTGGGGAGAATTCAGGAATGACTTTAATACGTTGTCTCCTTTACACCGGGCGATACTGACTTTGCTTATTAAGCAGGGTCGAATGTGGTCGCCGTTTTCTGAAGAATCAATGCGGTATTATAAACAAGCCATTCAGGAATCTGCGTTATCGGTCTCTTCCGTGCAAACTGCTATCCAGGCGCTTCGTGAAAAAGGTTTTATTTGGCAGTCGAGCCGTGGCGCTTATGCGCTTGAGGATGAAAGTTTTGCGGAATGGTTTAATCATATTAATTACGAGTACCACAAGGCGCCTGGCAGAATTGAAGATATTTGCTAATCCCGCCCTGGATTTGCTAATATATGTTCTCTAAAATAGCTTAGAGTTATTAAAATGTTAAACAAATTATTATTGTTAACTACGGGCTTTGTGATGTCTCTTTTCGCTTTAAATTTAAGCCATGCGAAACCCGTCGATGTCCGTTTATATGTCCTTAATTGTGGATATATTGATTTTCACGATTTTTCTTCCTTTTCCGATACTCATTTCTACTCTCACCAACCGATGCGTTTAGCGGCGCCGTGTTTTTTAATTAAAGATCCCAAAGGATGGATGCTGTGGGACCTGGGATTGGGTGATCAATACCTCAATCACCCGCATAAAGATGATAAACTCGATATAATATTTACCGTACCTGTTTCATTAACGGAGCAATTAAAGCAAATTGGTTTAGTACCGAATGATATTAAATTAATTGGAATATCTCATGCACATTTCGACCATATGGGAAACCTCGGTTTATTCCCGAATGCTACCTTCATAATGCAACGTCAGGAATATAAATATCTTCAGGAAAGACCGGCACCAGTGGGAATCCTGGACAGTACCTATGCTTTTTTAAAAGACAAACATAAAATTCTATTGAACGGTGATTACGATGTTTTTGGTGATGGTGCTGTAGAAATTTTGTCGACACCGGGTCATACGCCCGGGCACGAATCATTAAAAGTGGTATTACCTCATAAAGGAACCATTATTTTGTCGGGTGATTTGTATCACACTCGCCAGGCTTATACACATAAGCTTGTCCCTGTTTTTAATACCAGTCGAACTGAAACGCTGTCATCCATGGCTTGTGTAGATAAAATTTTGCAGGACGATCATGCGCAACTGATCATCCAGCATGATCCAGATGATTTTTCCGCTTTGCCTAAGGCGCCAGAATATTTGAATTAAAGTGTACTGTCCGTAACTAAGTCGATGAGTAAATTACCAGCTACTATTAAACTCACTATTTTTTTCGAAAACACTATGTGGGTTGGTATCTTTGAAAGAACTGATGAGAAATGTTATGTGGTGGCACGTGTTGTTTTTGGCGAAGAACCCACTGATCCTGAACTTTATGCCTGGATTTCTAATCACTATCAGGAACTTGAATTTTCGCAACCTCAGCAGTTTAAACTGATCATCAAGCGAAAAAATCCTAAGCGTTTAAAACGTGAAGTTAAAAAATTCATGCAACGGACACCCTCTTCTCAACTAACGTATGCTCAAGACCAACTCAAGATTGACCTGGAACGACATAAAAAAATTAAGAAATCGATTTCTAAACAAGAACGAGAAAAGCAGGAACAACACAAATTCCTGCTCAAACAAAAAAAGAAAAAACAAAAGCATCGTGGGCATTAATTAAATGGAGGTTAAAGGCCTCATTGAAAAATATTGCTTGGGTCTTTGTCAAAAACCGCGTCGTTGTAAAACGTATTCTCCGTAAGTAGGGCTATCCGCCAGATCCAGGAAAAGGAATATATGATTATTTATCAGCTAGTTATAACCAAATCTGAATTTTTGTCATATACAGAGACCATCTCTTTAAAAGACTTTTAACAGGTTTCTTAAGTATAATTTAATAATCAATAAGTATAATATATAAATAGTCAATAACTAGTTAATTTAAAGTGGGGCGGTGAATGAAAGAGTTTCAAATCGATTTTTTTAGCACAAACAGAATCTCCAAAAAAACAAAACAGTTAGATGTTGAGGAAAAACAAGATTTAGTCGAAGAAACCGATCCAAACGATATTGCTTTGTTAGGTGGATTTCAAGGTATTTTAACTTTAGAAGAGGAACTGGAATTGGAAAAGGAAGACGAAATGTATTCAGAAATCGAGGAAGACACGGAAGAAGAAACTGAAGAAAAATCCGAAGAAAATATTGAAATATCAATTGAAGAAATTGACAGAGTAACACAAACCATACAAGCCAGGTTCGATAAACTTTTTCAAATCAAAAAATCCAAGAGTGAAGAAGAGCTGGAAGAGCTGCATGCTAGAATTGAACGTTACAAAAAACCACCCAGAGAACTTTCCAAATCTCAACACAAAGAAACACCACATTACCTATATGTTTCGCGCCCAACAAAATCTTAGTGAGTGAAAGTAATGGGATTTTAGCTTCGCATAATTACATAAATAAAGTTTTAAAATATCCTGATTTTTCGAAAAATGCCAAATCTACCGGTTTTAAACAAAATCAGGAAGGGTGCTATTAATTAAGTTAGCTTCATATTCTCTCTGTTCCATTTTTCTGATATATCGTTCATGATTATTAAAAATACTTTGCAACTCAGGAGAAGAAACTAATTGTTTAAAGGTATAGTATCTGTGTATGGCTTTGTTCAGCAAATTTATAGGATTATTTCTAAAAAATGAATGGTTTTGAGAGCAATAGGGTATAGATTTTTTTATTTTTCTTAATGTAATCTCCTTGCTATCGAGTTGTTTTCGAATAATGATAATAGTATTAGGAAACCAGAATCTATAAATATTTTCCCAATAAGTCGAATTCATCAGATTTTTTAAAATAGACAAATAAAAAAATTTTATACCTTGATTATTCACCGTATGGGGAAAACATTTTTCTTCATTTGCCCGATGATCATAACTGAGCTTTTCTATATCTTGATTAATAATTTTCAGGGTCGTTTTGATTTCTGAAGTTTCTAACTTTAAATCTTTTATATTAAATTCTTGATTTGATACTTTATCTGAAGTTAAGGAAAATAGAATATGTTTTTTTGCATTTATACCTGTCGCTTTATATCCAGCTTTATATAAACCAACCAGCTCTTTAGACAGCGCTGAATATTCTTGCAATTTGTCTGCTCTGAATAATGATTGTATCACTAAAGGTGAAACCAAAAGAAAGGAACGTCCTAAATGAATATTACCCAATAACCATGCTGTATTATGCTCCCAAGTGTATGGAAAAACTGCGGCGTATATCCGGCCATTTTCGTAAACATCTTCGCCTTGTGGAAAATCTTTATGAATAAATTCAGCCGAATTCAAGTCAGTAGCTTTATAAAGCAAAGCCGGTTTATAAGGAATAACCAATTCCTGGCAGGCCATAGATTTTTCATAAGCAATCCAGGATGTTTTAAATTGCTCTATAGTTTTAAAATATCCAGAAGTTCCCAACGCAAATTGTTTGGGATTTTCATAAAGTCCTATTATTTTTTTTGTGGCATTCCATATTGAAGTATTTACAAATCGAAAAATTAACAATTCATTCTCGTTAAGAAAATTTAAAATTAAAAACAGAAAATTGGATTTATTGAGCTCTGATTTTTTCCAAAATTCAATCTGGTTTATTGAAAATTTTATATATTTCATTTTATCTCTCTATTTTTTCAGTAATAATGGTCTATAAACAAAGCATCAATGTCGACTTCCCGTGCTTTAATCACGGCTGCCATTTTTCGATAATTTCCCGAAGATCGATTAACCGGCCATGAAAAAAATGGCTCGCGCCGGGCATAATCGTTAATTCCAAAGGTGACGGCGGGCGAGCCGCCCATTCCTGGACCGCCGCGCACGACACCACTTCATCCTGATCGCCCTGAATAACCAGCCAGGGACAGGCAATCTGCGTAAATTGATTAAAATTATAGTGAGTGACCGGCGGAGCGATGCTGATTAGCCGGGCCGGGCGCGCCGGTTGCGCCGCCCTTGCGCTGATATAAGAGCCAAAAGAAAATCCCGCCAGCCACAGCGGTTGTGAGGGTAAAACCTCGCGAACCCAGGCAATAATGCTCTCAAGATCGGCCAATTCCCCATCGGTATAACCGTATTCTCCCATGCTGCGGCCCACGCCGCGATAATTAAAGCGCACCGTCGCCAGACCCAGATTCCCAAAAGCGCGCGCCGTGGTGGTGACCACTTTATTCAGCATGGTTCCCGCGAATCGCGGATCGGGATGGCAAATAACGCCGACTCCGGCGGGGGTCACGGATTCCGGAAAAGTGGTCAACACCTCCAGTTGTCCGGCAGGGCCGGGTAGAAGAAAAGTACGGTCCTGTTCCGGGAATGTTAAAAGATGCTCCATAATTTATACCTTTCGTGATTCGTCTTCCTCTTTCGCTCCTCACCCTAACTCTCTCCCCGAGTACGGGGAGAGGGAAAATAAGCTGCTTATTGCGGATTTTCCAGACTTAAAATACCGGTATTATAATCATAAGCGAATAATTCTGCATAGCGGCCCCAGTCGATCACCGTGGCTAATACTTCCTCGGCGGCGTCTTCACTGAGATCACCCTGCAACTCGGTCAGGAAGTTTTTTTCCTGCATGGTGTGGTCGTTTTTGCGGTCCAGCACTTGACGGATATGGCGCGCCAGCGGCACATAACTCATCAAATGCGCGGCAAATACCTGCTTCCGGCGTAAAATATCGGCGTCTGCGAATACCTTGCCCTGTTCAGTAAGCTCAATATCACCTTCGGATACCACGCCAAAACGCAAAATTTCCAGCGCTTCGGTGAGGGGGAACAGATCGTCGATTTCTAAATGCAATTCTTCGGCTAAATTCGGTAAATCCGCTTTGGCATTGTATTCGAAAGCCAGCTCTTCGATAAAACCAATCACTTCGGAAATTTCCACTTTCGGTAAGCGGTAAGTTAAGCCGATAGTTTTCATCTCGCGCCGCCTTGGCCGGTAATTTCGCGCCGGCGGGGCTAGTCATCAGCCTGTAAATATCATCGATCAATCTGCCGCAATTGCGGATCTCTGATAATCGCGCGGATGTTTAATATCCACCTTAATTTCAGCGGCGACATGGCCAGGGTCCGTGGCGAACACGAAAATCCGGTCGGCCAAAAAAGCGGCTTCTTCAATATTGTGGGTCACCAGCAGCACCGATTTGATTTTAGTCGCCGCCGATTCCCAGATAGTGATTAAATCACTTCGCAAATTTTCCGCGGTCAGCACGTCCAACGCCGAAAACGGTTCATCCATCAATAATAACTCCGGGTCAACCACCAGCGCGCGCGCAAAACCCACGCGCTGCGCCATGCCCCCGGATAATTCTTTGGGATAAGCGGATTCAAAACCATCCAAACCCGACAATGTCGATGGCCTTCAGCGCGCGTTTACGGCGCTCTTCCCGGTCCACGCCCTGCGCTTCAAGCCCAGCTCAACATTTTCCAGCACGGTTAACCACGGCAACAAGCGCAAAATTTTGAAACACCATGGTGAGACCGGGCACCGGCTGTAAAATCGGCTGATTGTGAAATAATACTTCTCCGGAAGTTGGGCTGACTAAGACCGGCAATAATGCGCAATAAAGTCGATTTTCCCGAACCGGATTTCCCCAGCAGCGCAATGATTTCGCCTTTATTAATGTCAAAATTAACCTGGTCCAAAACCAGCAATTCAGGCGCGCCGCGCTTTTGAAAGGCTTTTTTAATGTTTTTTACCTGCAATAATGGAGTTGTCATAATTCAGGTCCCCTATTCTGAAAACGTTCTTCCGCCAGACGGTATAATGGCCGCCACAAAGTATCGGTTGATCAGCAACACATATAACGCCATCACAATAATACCCTAATAACAGTCGGCGGAAAATCACCCTGGGCGGTGGCGGCGTTGATATACGAGCCCAACCGGTGGCCTGTAAATGAATATTACCCCATTGCACGCGTTTCGGCAATGATGCTGATATTCCACGCCCCGCCGGCGGCGGTGATGGCGCCGGTAATATAATAAGGAAAAATACCGGGCAGCATAAATCGCCGCCACCACAACCAGCCGGTGACATTAACAGTGCCCACGGCGTGATGCAGATTTTTGGGTAAAGCATTCGTTCCGGCGATGACATTAAACAAAATATACCATTGTGTGCCTAACACCATCAGCGGCGAAATCCAAATATTCACATTGAGATGGTAGCGCACGATCAACAAAGTCATGATGGGAAAAAACAGATTGGCTGGAAAAGCCGCGAGAAACTGAATCAATGGTTGAATCAACTGCGAAAGGCGCGGTTTTGAGCCTATCCAGATGCCGACAGGCACCCAAATTAATGAACTCAGCATAATTAAAATCAGTACCCGCAGGCCGGTGATAAAGCCTAAAAAAATAACGTGCCGGGTTTCCTGCCAAGAAATTTCGCTAAAATACAAATTGCGAGATGAATCGAAGCGCGGCGATCACGGCGATGGTCAGTACGCAATACCAGATAACCAGAAAAACATAGCGGATCATGACCTGCCTCGGCGTTGAACGCGGAGGCGGCGGCGGACGCCGCAACCAGACGCCAATTGATAATATGATTCCCCAGGTGGAAATCCCGCTGACCCAGTAGTGAAATAAATAGGTGCGATGAAATAAATTAAGCAGCCAGGACTCCGGCAATTCCTCGCCGCTGGTATGTTCGGTTTTAAATTTTTCCGCCCAGGCCGTCAGGGGACGAAACAGGATTTGATCATACAAAGCGATCACGATCAGCATGGTGATAATCACATAGAAAATCGCTATTAAATTTTTCTGGGCGATGGCGAGTGCAATGTAAGAACCGACGCCCGGCAAAGTAATTTGATATTGTCCGACGGAAATCGCTTCGGCGGCCACCAGAAATACCCAGCTTCCCGACATGGACATCATGGTATTCCACAACAGCGCCGGTGTGGCGAATGAAACTTCGATGCGCCAGAATCGCTGCCAGGCGGAGAGGCGGAACATGGATGTCGCCTCCCGCAAATCCTTGGGCACCATGCACAGGCTTTGATAAAAACTCAATGTCATATTCCACACCTGCGCGGTAAAAATAGCGAAAATCGCCGCGCATTCAGGCCCGAGCATACTGCCCTGAAAAACGCCGATAAAAACCACAATAGCCACCGATAAAAAACCCAGCACGGGCACCGACTGCAAAATATCCACGCAAGGAATGATCATGCGTTCCGCATGGCGGCTTTTCGCCGCCCAGGCTCCAAAAATAAAGGTAAACAGCAGGGAAAATCCCATGGCGATCAACATGCGCAAAACCGTGCGCAATGCATAATAAGGCAAGTTGAGCGGGCTTAAGGAAATGGGAATAGGCTTGCCAAGCTGATAATGCCCCATCATTTTGGACGCGCCCCAGCCCAGCGCCAATACCAGTGCCAATACCAGACGCCAACGCGACAATGTCCCAATAATTAGGAATCGGCCATGTAGCCGCCTCATTTTTCGCGTAAGTATTTTTGGTGGGTGACAGCATAATTCTACTCAGGTGTTTGATAAACCATACGATATACCATTGTGGAATAAAACGCGAGCACGGGGTATTATGATATTTTTTTAAAAACCGGCTGGATAATATGCACAAACCCTCTTCGCCGCCGCTTATTTTAGTCGACGGATCCTCTTATTTATTTCGGGCTTTCCACGCGTTGCCGCCGCTCACTAATTCAAAAGGCATGCCGACGGGCGCCATCTACGGCGTGCTGAATATGCTGCGCAGGCTGATAAAAGATTATGAGCCCGGTCATATCGCCGTGATTTTTGACTCCAAATCTAAAAATTTTCGTCATCAAATGTATCCGGCTTATAAAGCTCACCGCGCGGTCATGCCGGATGACCTACAAGTGCAAATCCAGCCTTTATTTGCCGCGATCCGGGCGCAGGGTTTACCACTGATCGTGGTGGAAGGCGTGGAAGCCGATGATATCATCGGCACGTTAGCGGCGTACGCCCAAACGCAGAAAATGGACGTGCTGATTTCCACCGGGGATAAGGATTTGGCGCAGTTAGTCAATCCGCATGTGACGCTGATCAACACCATGAGTCAGCAAATTCTGGATGAAGCAGGAGTGCAGGCAAAGTTTGGGGTTCTACCCGCGCAAATCGTTGATTACCTGGCGTTGACCGGCGATTCGGTTGACAACATTCCGGGTGTGCCCAATGTAGGCCCGAAAACCGCGGCGAACTGGCTGGGGCAATATCATTCTTTGGATAATCTTCTCGAAAATGCCGATAAAATCCCGGGAAAAGCCGGGGAAAATTTGCGAAACAATATCGAACAGGTACTGTTGGGCCGCCGGCTGGTGACCGTTAAAGTGGATGTCGCTTTGCCGCAAACCCTTGCGGAATTAAAGCCTTCCGCTCCGAATAATGAAAAATTAAAAGAATTATTTACCGAACTGGAATTTAAAACCTGGCTACAGGATTTGCCCCGGCACAATGAGCCGCAGCCTCAGGTTGAATACGAAACGCTTCTTGTGCGCGAGGAATTTCAAAACTGGCTGAAAAAACTGGCACAAAGTAGCGTGATTGCCATTACGGTCAAAACCACCCATGCGGACGCTATGTGTGCGGAATTAGTCGGCATCGCTTTCGCGATTGGCTATAATCAGGCCTCTTATGCAGGAGTTCCCGCTGAAGGGAACTCTCCTTACGCGATGGGGGATCGTAGAGGGGAGAATCGCGATTCTCCCCCTTCATTCCGAGCAATCGGCTCCGCCGATGCGCAGGATATAAACAGGAAGCCATTGCCGCTGTACTCAGCGGGAATGGCTGCCGCTTATGTGCCGCTGGCGCACGATTATGCGGGAGCGCCCTTGCAGTTGGAGCGTGAATGGGTGTTGCGGCAATTGGCGGACGTGCTAAATGATCCACAAAAAATAGTCGTGGGTCAAAATCTAAAATATGATTTAAAAATATTCGCGCATTATGGTGTGAAATTGCATGGAATTTTGTGGGATAGTCTATTGGCGTCTTATATTTTAGATAGCGGTACTACCCGTCACGATTTAAATACATTGGCGCTGAAATATTTGTCTTTTCGTACGCTCACTTATGAAGAAATTGCTGGAAAAGGCGCTAAAAAATTGACTTTCAATCAGGTCCCCATTGAAAAAGCGGCTGTTTACGCGGCTGAAAACGCAGATATCGCCATGCGTTTGTATCAAACTTTAAATCGGGATTTGCAGGCCCAGCCGGAACTCCTCGCGGTTTTTAACACAATCGAGATGCCGCTGATGCCGATTTTGGCAGGCATGGAGCAGACCGGAGTACTGATTGACGCCGCGAAACTGGCGCGGCACAGCCAAATTTTGCAGGAGCGGCTGGAGGCTTTGGAACAGGAAGTCTACGCGCTATCGGGTGAGGAATTTAATTTAAATTCTTCAAAGCAATTACAGGTGATATTATATGAAAAATTAAAGCTGCCCGTTCTCAAAAAAACGCCGACCGGTCAGCCCTCCACCGGAGAAGATGTTTTGCAGGAATTGGCGCCGGAATACCCTATTCCGCGCCTGATTCTGATCTATCGCAGTCTCAGTAAATTAAAATCTACTTACACGGACAGTTTGCCGGAGGCGATCAATCCCCGGAGCGGTCGGGTGCATACTTCTTATCAGCAGGCGATTACCAGTACCGGGCGTTTATCTTCCAGCGATCCTAATCTGCAAAATATACCGATTCGCTCGGAGGAGGGGCGCAAAATCCGTCAGGCGTTTATCGCGCCGCCGGGTTATAAAATTTTGGCAGCGGATTATTCCCAGGTGGAATTGCGAATCATGGCGCATTTGGCGCAGGACCCCGGTCTTTTACAGGCGTTTTCTCAGGGTCTGGATGTGCATCGGGCCACCGCCGCGGAAGTTTATGGCGTTTCTCTGGAAATGGTATCGGCTGACCAGCGCCGTAGCGCGAAAGCGATTAATTTCGGATTGATGTATGGCATGTCCAGTTTTGGATTATCGCAGCAGTTAGGAATTAGCCGGGATGAGGCGCAGCGTCATATCGAAATTTATTTTCAAAAATATCCGCGAGTGCGGGAATATATGGAGCGGGCGCGCGCGCAGGCCGCTAAACAGGGCTATGTAAAAACGCTGTTGGGGCGGCGTGTGCAGGTGCCGGATATTAAATCCAGTAATCAGTTTCGACGTCAGGCTTCCGAGCGTCAGGCGATTAACGCGCCGCTGCAGGGCACTGCCGCGGACATTATCAAAATGGCCATGATTTGCATTGATAACTGGCTCAGTCAACATAAAACTTCCGCCCGGATGATTATGCAGGTCCACGATGAGCTGGTATTTGAGGTTCCTGAAACGGAAATTGAGCTTATTAGCCGTGAAATACGACGTTGTATGGAACAGGCGATGGAACTCAGCGTGCCGCTGCTGGTCGATATCGGCATCGGCGATAATTGGGACGAAGCGCATTAAAATACATTATTTGGAAAAGATATATGAGAAAAAGAATTCAGGAAATTTTAGAGAACCGCTTTTCCGAAGAAGATAATTACGATAGTTATGCTTCCCTGCGAATAGATACTGCTGCAGGAGCGGGTGAAGACATCTCCTGCAAAGTTTATCAGACTTTGAAAAAGGAGCCTAAATTTAGTCAAAAAAGTCTCCAGGATCAGCGGTTAAAAGATATTAAAAGCCTCATGGAAGGTTCTCTACTGGAAAGTAAAAAAAATCGAATAATGCGTCAAAAATCCCTATTCGGATTTATCGATGTGGAAGATCCCGCGACATTAAACAAATATGATTTTGAAATTGGTAATTATAGCAGCGAAACAGCCCCTAATAATCGTGATCTTCATGAAAAAGAAATGGAGGAAATTGCCTGGTCACTGCTGAAAAAATCCGAATTTCCCCGGCGCCTGGTGGTTATTCGCAATTATTCTTACCGGGACCCCTGGTATAAGATGGATTATTATACGTATGGCCAAATTTATTATTTTGAAGATAACAAATTACTCGAAAAATATTTTCTGGACCATAGCCATGAATTATATCGTTCGTATCGATGGGGCGCCGACGATATTAATGAACATGAAAAACTGAGACTCAAGAAGTTAACCTTAAATCTATATACTAAAAATCGTTTATATCTGAATCCGGATAATTTAGTGGTTCTCTTCGCTGCCCGGGCTAATAATCCGAAAATTTTACGATATTTAATCAGGCTGGCGGCAGATTTAAATCTGAATATTACCCAGATCATTGATAATTGCCTGCGTTGGGCGATAAGGCGTGAATGCCTTTCTAACGTTAAAGGAATTTTAACAGAATATAAAGACATTGCCGTAAATTTTGAATTTGGCTCTGCTCTGGTCGATATATCCTCTCTCTTTAGTAATGACAGATTAAATACGGCTTCGCCTATAATTGATATCTGCATGTTATTCTGCGAATATGGGAATAAAATAAAAAATGAATTTGATTTCGCCTTTAATATTCTGGAGAAATCTAACGAGAAGGGATTGAAATTATTACAAATAAAAAGACAAATTGTGGCTTTGGTTTTAATTGTGAGAAAAAATTTTTATTACAATGATAATTATTTTTATAATCGATTGACAAGATTGCTGAATAACTCTTTATCCGGAAATAAATGTTTGAGTGTAGAGTTTTACAAAAGAAATATAGATATTTTTAGGTATGCGGAGATAGAAAATATAAAATCTTTAAATTATTACTACACTATTTTTCAGGATAAAAAAAATATAAAAACTGTATATGATATTTTTAAAATCTTTGAGAGTCGCGGTTTTTTGCCGTTTTGGTATAATTCCGTTAATATAGAAACGGCTTCAATGATGGATGGGCTGACATCCCTGGA
Organism: uncultured Pseudomonadota bacterium; assembly: GCA_963832945.1. GTDB lineage: Bacteria > Pseudomonadota > Gammaproteobacteria > Coxiellales > Coxiellaceae > JAFEDN01. The sequence continues at coordinate 598,768 of CAWHVV010000010.1, read as the reverse complement.
GAAAGATAAAGACGCAAATGTTCTTTCTGCCATTATTCGTCAGATTGTCGACATAATTAGTTTATTTCTTCCTAAAGTTAATTCATTGCAGGTCGTGGAATATTTGATTCCCTCAGTATTCGAAAAAATCTCAGCGAAAATGGAAAGATTAGCCAGTTACTCAGTCCTCGAAAATATTAAAAATACGGTTTCCATATGCCGTTTTAAAGTGCCCCAGCAGAAACCGGGTAGCGCTGACTGTGGATATTGGACATTATTGTTTTCTTTTAACTTTCTTTCGGATGTATTCTATCCTTATTCACAACCCTCACTGATATCACTATGGGCAGATCTCACAGCTCAATTTGCGCAATTTAAGAAGGTGGTAAAAAATATTTTATCCAATCGCAAGGAAGATTTAACCGCCGTGGATTTGGGTCACATCATGGAGTGCGCAACTGCTGGAAGTGAGGAAAAACTGGTTGAGTTATTTCCTGGTCTTTGCAAACAATTATCGAAAATGAATGAGAGTGCAGGAATTCCCGCTTACACGATCATTAATTCTCTTCCTGCGGCTGAAGAGTTAAAATTAGAGAAATCTTCCACTTTTGGCGGTTGCCTTCCTTACTATAAAATGCGAATTGCCATAAATTTCTACGTACTCTCGCACTACCGGGACGAGCCATGTTTGCATGTCGTCTTTTTCGGCACGCAAGGTCACTGGCATGTGCAAATCCTTGGTATTTCTTATTTTACGCCTGGGTCCATCACTTTTTATCGAATAGATTCTTACTCTGCCGCCCTGCCTGCTGAAACATTGCAGCTCATTAATTTACATTTACAGGATTTATTGGACAATCCCGAAGCGTATGCGAAAAATGTTGCTGAAGAAGTGATACCGCCCATTCATCGTGATTTAGTCGAGTTTGACAAAATTCTGCAAACCTCACCATTACAAGCCGCTCGTCAGGAAAAAATAATTTATAAACACTGTGAGTTGCTCAATGAATTTTTCTCCGCCTTTGGTGACTTACCGTTAGCGAAAGAATATTTTTCGGTACTCGCTCTGGCAAAAAAAATAACCCGGAGACTCAGTAAAGAATATCCCGATTTTATGACCTTGTCGCAACAGCTTTCCACTTTGCATAAGCTCTCTCAAGAGGAAAAAAGTAGTCACATTCGCATCTTTCCGGGAAATACAGTGAAAACCTTGTCCAATAAAAGCAACGATATCACTCCTTTGGCTTTGATTTTTTAATATATATTATTAAGGGATTGGCATCCTGAATTTCAAGCAGATCGGCGATTTCGGCATTATGCACTGTCATGGCCGCGCGATTATTCTACTGTGACTGATTTTGCCAAATTGCGCGGCTGGTCAACGTCGGTGCCTTTTAATATCGCAGTGTGGTAGGCCAATAATTGCAGGGGAATCGTGTAGACAATCGGCGCCAATATTTCGGGCATCGCCGGCATTTTAATGACAGGCTCGTTCTGCCAATTGATCCGTTCATCCACAAAACCATAACAAATACCGCCGCGGGTTTGCACTTCCTGCACATTACTCATCAGTTTATCGGTCACACCGTTATGGGGGCAGATGACAATAATGGGCATTTCTTCATCGATCAGCGCCAGTGTGCCGTGTTTTAATTCGCCGCCTGGATAAGCTTCAACAAAAATATAAGAAATTTCTTTCAGTTTTAGCGCGCCTTCGAGGGCGATAGGAAACATCATGCCGCGGCCCAAATATAACGCCTGGGATTTATCCGCCAGTATCCGTGCAAAAACCTGAATAGATTCTTCCAGTGTCAACGCTTTCCGAACCAGGCCTGGTAACTGTTTTAGGGCCACCAAAAGCGGTTCCGTGGCGGTGGTTTTTTGGCGGTATTGTCCCAGATAAATAGTCAGTAATAATAACGCCAGTAACTGCGCGGTAAATGTTTTGGTGGCGGCTACTCCGATTTCCGCCCCGGCGCGCGTGAGCAGGGCTAAATCCGTTTCACGCACCAGACTGCTTTGCGCCACATTGCAGATCGCCAGCGTTCCCGCATAGCCGTATTCCTTCGCTTGGCGTAAGGCGGCCAGCGTGTCGGCGGTTTCTCCCGATTGGGAAATCGCTACGAATAAAGTATTTTCTTCCACCACCGGGTGACGGTAACGATATTCGCTGGCGACTTCCACCGTGCATGGAACCCGTATATATTCTTCCAGCCAAAATTTAGCGACCAGGCCGGCGTGAAAGCTGGTGCCACAAGCCACAATGTGTACGCGGGTAATATTGGGCAGGATCTCAATCGCTCGGGGTCCCAGCCAATGTTGCGGTATGTGGTCATCAATGACATGTTCAGCCAAAGTTTGAGTCAGCGTTTCAGGCTGTTCATAGATTTCTTTCAGCATGTAGTGGCGATAGGGACCTTTACTACTGATTTCCGCATTAATATTGACCTGTTGCACCGCGCGCTCCGTGCGCTGATTTTGATGGTTATAAATAACCATGTCATCACGTTTAACCTGCGCGATATCGCCATCTTCAAGGTAGACGAATTGTTGGGTTACGATAGATAAAGCCAGAGGGTCCGAGGCGAAAAAATGTTCTCCGATGCCTACCCCGAGGATCAATGGCACATGATGACGGACCGCGAATAATTCATCAGGCGTTTGCTGATTCATGATGCCCAGGGCATAAGCGCCGGTCAATTCCGCTCGGGCGGCGGAGACGGCGGCCAACATGTCGGGTTGCTGCTGAAGATGATGATAGACCAAATGCGCAATGACTTCAGTATCGGTTTCACTTTGAAATTCATAACCCAGCTTACGCAATTTATCACGTAATTCCGCGTAATTTTCAATGATGCCATTATGCACCACGGCGATCTGATGATGGGAATACAAAGGATGCGCGTTTCGTTCCGCGGGTTTGCCGTGCGTGGCCCAGCGGGTATGGGCAATGCCAATTTTGCCGGCTAGAGGATGCTTTTGGTAACTTTCCATGAGCGCGCTGACTTTCCCGGCAACCCGCAAACGTTCCAGTGCATAATTTTGGTCTGTCAGGACGGCGATTCCAGCGGAATCATAGCCCCGGTATTCCATTTTTTTCAGACCTTCCAGTAAGATAGGCGCTATATTTCGTTGCGCAATTCCGCCCATTATTCCGCACATAGTCACTCCAGAGATAAAAAATCAGTCTTACTCAATATTACGACATTGAGCATAGATTGGCAAAAGAAAGCATTGCCGATTTCACCTCTCCCCTCGTGGGAGAGGTCGACGCGCGAAGCGCGGCGGGTGAGGGGGTGAACGAAGCAGTTTCTCGTTACCCCTCATCCCAACCATCTCCCAAGGAGAGAGGGAGTTTTGGGCTCAGTCACGAATTTTGCTCATGTACTGAAATCCATTTTTAGAAATACACTCCTAATTGCAGGGTTACCATGTCACTCCCTTTGCCTGTGCCGGTATTGGTAAATGTACCGGACGTACTGTTGGCATTTGGATTACTGACTGCCGTGGCGATATCCTTACTGGAGTAATCTTCGTCGTGACGGTATTCAATTTCTACCAGAGTGTTTTTCCAGGGTGAGGTCAGGAAATAAGCCATATAACTGTTTTGCGGCAGATTGAGTCCCAACGCCTGCCAGGAATGGCCGTAAGCCACACCGACAGTGGAAGGACGCTCCTGAATCTTAAAGTTATGTAATAATTCGAGGTGCATAGCCTGGGGCTGGGCGCCGTTGCCGTTGTAACTTAAATCTTCTGCGTCAAACGGCTTGGCCGCGCCAATAAATTCTCCCGCCAGGGTGTTGCTCCAGAAGTTAAATTCCGCATGCGCATCCGCTCCCGGTACAGCATGTACAAATGGATAAGTGGAGGCGGAACCCGTAAAATTGGTAAATCCCGGGAATTGCGGAGCGCTGGCGCCGGTGGATTTCATGCCCTGAGAATCAGTCATATCGGAAATCACGCCACTACCCAAATTTATATTGATGTCTGAATTAAATACTATTTTATAATTTGCATTCACACCACCGGAATGAAAAGCGGTATTTCCCGTATCGCCGTTGACTCCAGGATACACATAACCTTGCATGGAAAGGTTACCCTTGGAATAGCCGAGGATTGCCGCCTGATCCTTGATTCTGGCCAGCGACAGGGTTAATGGCGCCGTGTTTAAGCCACTGAAATAACGGCCAAACGGCAAATAAATCTGACCGGCAGTGAGATAAAAAGGGAATTTATCCAGGTCACCGAAAGTCACAAAACCACGGCTTACGACCACTTCGGAATTAGAACCGTACCCTAAAGTCATAAAACCTGTAGCCCATTTGCTGACCATAGCGTTAACGTCAATCTCCGCGGTACTTAAGCTAAAATTACCGCTGTTTTGGGGGTTGAAGGTTTGCGTCGCCGACCCGGCTACACCTCCGCTGATTTCCACAATAGGGCGTTGATCTAAAGACACCCCGGCTTGTTGCAGGCTATTTTGTAAGGTTTGCTTATATTTTAGGATGGTTAAATCTTCGTTCATTGAGGATTGTTGTGACCAGACATCCGAGGCATCGTATGCTGTTATTCGTTTATCAGAATAAGGGCCAATGTAGGGTGAAGTAGAAATATAAGGTATCCAGCTATAGCCGCCGGGGGTATCCGCACTTGTCCCGGTATCAGCGAATGCCACCCCGCTTGCCAAACTGATACCCAATGCCACTACAGAACACGATGTTATCTTTTTCATAATGTTAGCCTCACTTATTTATCTTTTTATTGTTTTATTAACTTAATTATCGCCGTTCTATGTTTATAACATACCTTTAACAGATAATCAAGTATGTTATTCTTTTAAGGCAGGATATTTTGTATTAAAGATTAAATTCATGCCCCTGAGGCAAGTCTCGAAAATTATCGCTGAGTACAGCGAGAATTGCTTCCTGGTTTATATCCTGCGCTCGGCGGAGCCGATGCTCGGAATGAAGAGGGAGGAGCGAAGCTCTCTCCCCCTTCGACCCCCATCGCGTAAGGAGAGTTCCCTTCAGCGGGAACTCCTGTGGGTTGATCTTTACAGCGTATGCCTTTATCCTGTGGGTTCTAGTTACCATAGAGGACAGTATGGCAAGCGTGGAATTGGGCCGTTTAGAGTTGCAAATCGATCATTTACTCCGGTTGGTCGGAGATTTACAGGCAGAAAATAAATATTTGCGTAACCAGATGATGCGCTATGCCCGTGAAAAAAATCTATGGTATCAGAATAACCGGCAGACGGCGGGGAAAATTAAAAAAATTATCAGCCACTTACAGGAGGCTTTAGTATGAGTCAGGAAAATATTGTTACTATCAAAATCCTGGACCGCCTCTATAAAATTAAATGCACCGCGAAGGACGCCATCGATCTTCAGGAGTCCGCACATTATGTGGACGAACAAATGCGTAAAATCCGCCAGGCAGGTCATATCACCAGTACCGATCGGATGGCGGTGGTGGCTGCGCTAAATATTTGCAAAGAACTTCTGGACTTAAAAAGAGAGAAATATCAATGTGTTGACGCCATGAACCAAAGAATCATCGATATACAGCAACGCATTGAAGAAAAGCTGGCAGAAAAAGATCAAATAGTTGTATAATTATTATAAGGCCTCTGTGGTAATCGCCAGTAGGACTGTTTTTTGAACCGATATTTAATGACCCAGGGACTCAGAGTGTTCTGTGGTTGTGCATGTCTACCTTGTAGTAGAAAGCCTTAAAGCAGACCAGCGACTCCCATCTTATCAAAATGGGTTCATAAAAGCCTGCAACGATATTACGGAGGCCCCCTTTTATTATGACTAAACTATTTTATAAGCCTGAAGTTCGCAGCAAAATGCAAACCCGTCGCCGGAGTTTGGGGCTAATTTCTATCGCTCAGGCTGCCCAGACCGTAGCGGCGCAGGTAGTACTGCTCGATGAGTTTCTGGAAGCGCGCAACATTGGCGCCTACCTCGCAATAGAAAACGAATTGGACCCCCTGCCCATCATGCATTGCGCGCATACGTTAAATAAAAATTTATACCTGCCGGTCATTAATTCTGCCGCAGCCCCGGATGCCGGACCTCTTGAGTTCCACACCTACATTCTGGGGGACCCGCTGTTAAAGGGCATGCACGGCATCAGCGGACCCGCTCATCGGCATCAATTACCGCTGGAAACAACGAATCTCGATCTTATCTTTTTGCCATTAGTCGCTTTTGATCCGGACTGTAACCGTTTAGGGCGCGGCGCCGGCCATTACGATCGCACCTTAAATCTTATCAAAGAGCGTCGGGGTCATCTTCCCATCATAATAGGACTTGCCTATGAATTTCAAAAAGTGCCCGAAATCGTCACTGATAAATGGGATGTGCCTATGAACATTGTGGTGACTGAAAAAAATATTTACCGCCGCCTCACCTAAATATGAAATATGATGCTAACCGACGATTTTTTTGACCAGGATGCACAGGAACTCGCCCGGAATTTATTAGGGAAAATAATTTGCGTCAAAAATGCCGGAATTTGGCTGAAAGCAATGATAGTGGAAACGGAAGCTTATTATTTAAATGAAAAGGCAAGCCATGCCTCATTGGGATTTACCCCGAAACGCCGCGCTTTATTTATGCCGCCGGGAACTATTTATATGTATTACTCCCGCGGAAAAAGTTCCCTGAACGTCAGTGCGCGAGGCGAAGGAAACGCTGTTCTGATCAAGGCGGGTATTCCCTTTACCTCTGAATCCAATTCATTAATGCTGCAAACCATGCAGGCGCTCAATCCGCCACTCACTCGCAAACCGGAAAGGTTATGCGCAGGGCAAACTTTATTATGCAAAGCATTGGGGCTAAAAGTGGAAGATTGGGATCAAAAAAATTTTGATTCTGAGTGTTTTTATCTGGATGATGTCGGCTACCGTCCGCGTAAAATTATTCAAACCACACGTCTTGGGATTTCGGCACATCGGGACCCGCACTTACCATACCGGTTTATTGACTTTCAATATGTCCACGCTTGTACTCAAAATCCTTTGCGCAAATGTATGGTCACTATTTTAAATACGGGAGATTAAAAAATATGAAAAAAATAATCACGACACTTTTTTTTACGGTATTAAGTTTCAATAGTCAGGCAGACGCAAATACTTCCTGCGACGATATATTGCCCCAGATAACTCTGCAATTATCCGCGCAAGATTGGGTCACTACACAAACCGCAAAAGTGAGTGTTACGCTCGATGCCTTATTTAACAGGGAACAAATAGCAAAAGCCCAGGACAATTTTCAGTCTTCATTAAAAAGGATTGCGCCGGAAGTTATTTGGCACATCACCGAATTCTCACGAAGTCCTGGTAAAACCAGTCTGGAGCAATTACATGCTGTTGCCGAGGCGCGTTTACCGGACACTGCTCTGGCCGGATTACGGGAACGGGTACATGCGCTAAACAGCGAAGGACAAACCTATACCGTTCAGGATATTATTTACTCTCCCAGCACGGCTGAAATCAACATCACAAAGTCTAAACTGCGTATGCAGATTTATGATCAGGCTAAAGCGGAATTAGATCGGATCAATGCGATATATCCCGGGCAGGGTTATAATTTATATAATATTAATTTCGTCAATCTGAGCGTTCAGCCGGGACCCATGATGACTAAAATGAATACTGTGGTGGCGCTAACGCGCGAAATGCCCAGCGTATCTCTCAGTCAACAAATGACCCAGGACGCTTTGGTAGTTTTCGCTGGCAACTGCCGCTGAGTACAGCGGCAGTTGCTCGCTGTTTATATCCTGCGCTCGGCGGAGCCGATGCTCGGAATGAAGGGGGAGCGCTGCGCGCTGCTCCCCCTTGCGATCCCCCATCGCGTAGAGAATTTTCTGCGAAAATTATTGTTTTATAAGTGTTAGTTGCAGCCATTGGCTAACATCCGCAATCTCCTGGAGGCAAACCTGGTGCCCCATTGAGTATTGATGCCATTCCACGGGATAGCCTGCCTGCATGAGATGGTCTCGGGTTTTTCGTCCAAAAGAAATCGGTAGAATATCATCCTCTGCGCCGTGCCCCAAAAATATCGGTGTTTGCTGATTTTCAGAATGTGAGGTGGCGCCGAAGTCAGGCAAAAGTGGTAGATAAGTCGATAAACCGATAATTCCACCCAGGCGAAGAGGGTAGCGTAATCCGGTGTGTAGCGCCATTGCACCACCTTGCGAAAAACCTGCTAGAATAATACGGGTAGCCGGGATACCGGCTGACTGCTGTTGCATGATGAGTTGCCCAATTGCCTGTTCGCTGACTTCAATGCCGGCGCGATCCTCCCGATGGAGATTGTTTAAAGAATAAATATCGTACCAGGCGCGCATGGTGAAACCATTATTAAGAGTAACCGGACGTTCGGGCGCGTGAGGAAAAATGAAACGAATGCCTGACTGCGGTGGCAGCTGTAATTGCGGGATGATGCCGGCAAAATCGTGGCCATCTGCGCCTAATCCGTGTAGCCAGATGACGGTGGCGTTAACGGGAAGACTGGTTTCCGTGATGACCGCTTCTAAATGTGGCAACGTACGCATAATCCTAAGCTCCGCTGTTTTAATATTGAGAGGATACTATACCATGAAAGATTGTTATCTAATATTTTTGCTGAGTATTTTGCTTGCTGGTTGCGGCCAGACGGGTCCCTTAACATTACCGGAACCACCGGCTCAAAACACCACCCAGGTTCTGCCATGATCACGTTACCCTTCACAAAAATGCAGGGTATTGGAAATGATTTTATGATTGTGGACGCCACCGTCAATCCTTTTTCTTTAACCCGGGAGCAGATCCGCAACGCGGCAGACCGTCACCTGGGCGTGGGTTTTGATCAATTGTTGGTGATCGCCCCTGCGCCGCAGCAACGTGGCGTTGATTTTACCTGTTTAATTTACAATAACGACGGTTCCTCTGCGCAACAGTGCGGTAATGGCGTACGCTGCGTGGCCAGATTTATTCACGAGCGGGGCTTAAGCGCTAAGAAAGAGTTCGGTTTACTCATCCATGATAAAATTACCCGCGTATTTTTAGAGTCAGATGACAGTGTTACCGTGGAAATGAGCGAACCCTACTTTGTGCCGGCGCAGATTCCCTTCACCACTGACAGCTCCGGGCCGCCATATCACCTAAGAGTTGACGGGAAAGACATTGAATTTCAGGTGGTGGGTGTGGGCAATCCTCATGCGGTTATTTTGACCAAAAAAATTGAAGCCGCAGTGGTCGCGCAACAGGGCGGTCAATTATCCAGACATCCGAATTTTCCCGAGGGTGTAAATGTAGGTTTTATGCAAATCGAAACGCCTTCGCAAATTTTATTACAGGTTAACGAACGGGGAGCTGGTCCCACCTTAGCCTGTGGCAGCGGCGCGTGCGCGGCGGTGGCTGTCGGCCGGCGTCTGGGGTTATTGCAGGAGCAGGTGCGGGTCAATCAGCCGGGAGGTGAGGTGTGGATTACGTGGCATGGACCAGGATCACCGATCCGCATGCGCGGTCCTGCTCAATTTGTTTACGAGGGAAATTTGTTCCTGGCGCAAAGTTAAGCTATAATATTCGGTTTAAAGAGTTCTTTTTGAAAGGGACTCTGTTGCGTGATGGGGGAGTTCAGACCCCCATCTTTGTTATTCAAGTGGGGGACAAGAAGATGACTAAACGCACGACAACTACCAAACCAAAGGCTCAAAAGGATGTCGGTTTCCTTGGGATCGCGCCATACGAAGAGAAGAAAGGCGAAGAGTATATGAACGCCAATCAGTTGACGCATTTCCGCAATTTATTGAACAGGTGGAAGCAGCAATTGATGGAAGAGGCGGATAGCACTGTCTATCACATGAAAGAAGACGCTGCTTTATATCCGGACCCCATCGATCGGGCCAGTCAGGAAGAAGGTTTTAATCTCGAATTACGTACTCGTGACCGCGAACGTAAATTGCTGAAGAAAATTGAACAGGCGCTGGATAAAATTGATAAAGGTGATTATGGATTTTGTGAGGATTGCGGAGCGGAGATTGGCATTCGTCGTCTGGAAGCGCGTCCCACAGCGGTTAAATGTATTGATTGCAAAACCTTTGAAGAAATTAAAGAGCGGCAACTCACCGAAGAATAGACCCAGCAATTTCCGCTGAGTACAGCGAAAATTGCTTCCTGTTTTTATCCTGCGCTCGGCGGAGCCGATGCTCGGAATGAAGGAGGAGAATCGCGATTCTCCCCCTTGCGATCCCCCATCGCGGGGATAATTTTCTACGAAAATTATTTTTTTATAAGGGTGATTTATTTTCCGATGGATAAAATATTCTTGCGTCAATTAGCGGTTCCCGCATTGATAGGCGTGTATGAACACGAAAAAATAACTCCGCAGATTATTTTTTTGGACATAGAAGCGGCCGTAGACTCAGCCAAAGCCGCTGTCGCCGATAGCATCACGGCAACGATCGATTATGCGGCTATCTATCACTATCTGCGCGAGTATATCGCCGCCAGCCGTTTTCAGTTACTGGAAACCCTGGCGGTGAATGTCAGCGAGAATTTAATCCAAAAATTTTCACTCACATGGGTGCGGCTGGCCATTACCAAAAAGCCCGCCGACCTGACAGACATCGCCGGCGCAGGTGTGATCATCGAACGTGGTTTATGTTAAATCGACCATCCATTTTACAGTTGCCGGAACCGGATGAAGCCGCCAGGGCATTAAGCCGGCGGCTTCAGGCGAATATTTGCGCAGAAATCGCTACGCAGGGTCCCATGACATTTTCGCGTTACATGGAGCTGGCATTATACGCTCCAGAATTGGGATATTACCGGTCCGGCAGCCAGAAATTTGGGGATCAGGGGGATTTCATTACCGCTCCGGAGTTGTCGCCGTTATTTTCCCAGTGTGTGGCTCGTCAATGCCGGCAAATACTCAACCATTTCCCGGGGGGTGACATCCTTGAATTCGGAGCGGGTTCGGGCATTATGGCGCGGGTAATTTTACAGACTTTGGCGTCTCTGGACGCTCTTCCGCGGCATTATTACATCCTTGAAGTCAGCGCGGAATTACAGCAGCGACAGCGGCTGGAATTGCAAAAGCACGCGCCGGAATTGTTGCCGCGCGTTATCTGGTTATCGCGGCTGCCTCCTTCAAAATTTCGTGGCGTTATTTTGGCAAACGAAGTGATCGATGCCATGCCTGTTCATCGTTTTGGGTACTGGAAAGGTTTGCAGGAATATTATGTGACCCATAAAAACGGCGCCTTCGCCTGGGAGCTGGGGCCGCTCAGCAGCCCTGGTCTGGAAAGGCAGTTGGCACAGCTCGGGATGGAATTTTCAGACGGGTATAGTTCTGAAATCAATGCCTTATTGCCTGGCTGGATCGCCAGTCTCGACACCCTTTTGGAAGAAGGGCTTATTCTATTAATGGATTATGGTCTAACCCGTCGGGAATTTTACCATCCGGACCGTGGTTGCGGTACGATGATATGCCATTTTCGGCATCGCGCTCATACCAATCCATTCTGGTGGCCGGGCCTTCAGGACATCACGGCTCAGGTCGATTTCACTCATGTGGCGTCCGCCGCGATGAGTGGAGATCTGACCGTCCATGGTTATACCACCCAGGCGGGATTCCTGTTAAATTGTGGCATTACTGATTTTATGAACGGAGAGGAAGAACCCGGCGTTCGTTTCGCCCTGAGCCGGCAAATTCAGCGCTTAACGTTGCCTGGCGATATGGGTGAAGCGTTTAAGGCGATCGCGCTCACAAAAAATTATGCAGAACCTTTATTGGGATTTACATTTATGAATCAGTTAGAGAGATTGTAATGAAATTGTCAAATTTACAATTTTATAGCGGCAAGGATCTGAGTTTTTCCGCCGGGCATTTTACCATTTTTTCCGCCACTTCGCGTGAACGCATCCATGGGCATAATTATCGTCTTGAAGCCGCGGTCACCGCACCGTTGGGTGAACCGGGCATCTCTTTTGACTATGCCATTTTCCGCAATAAATTAGCGAATTTATGCCGGCAATTACACTCCCGGTTATTATTGCCTTCCCTGTCTCCTTATTTACAGATTAAAACTGAGGACGAGCATTACCGTGTGATTTTCGATCAAAAATATATGCTGTTTTTGAAAGAAGATGTGATGTTATTAACATTGCCCAATATTACAATTGAAGAATTATCACACTGGTTTATAGACCGGCTTGCGCTGGAAAAAGATTTTATTCGGGATTTTCACATTCAGGAAATGACCGTTAAAGTTTACAACGGCCCCGAACACAGCGCCACCAGTCAATGGCAGGATGGTATGCACTCGCGCACCAGGCGGGGTAATTCGTGAATCATATATAACGGTATTGATAATATTCTGTTTTCAAAACTGAGTGGTTTCAGGGATAAACGTATACCTAACTTTGCATTTTTTTCATTTAAAAATAATTGCAATGAACGCAAACTGCCGGTTTTTCCAGACTTGACTTCAATGGGAAGGATATTTTCATCGACGTTTAGCACGTAATCTACTTCCGCCATACTGCCGGGTTTATTGCGTTCCCAAAAATATAACTGACTTTCGACATAAGGAAGCTGATAGGCTGCCAATTCCTGGCCCACGAATTGCTCTGCCAGTGCCCCCTGATTAACTCGCATCAGGTCCTCCCGGAGTAATAAATCGGGGGATAATAAGCTCGTGGCTTGCACCAGGCCAATATCAAGCAACAATACTTTAAATATTTTTTCATTAATAAAAGCATTCAGAGGTAATCCAGACGCGTTAGTTTCATGCACTTTATGGATTAATCCGGCCCTTCCCAGGTAATCCAGAGCAATTTTTAAATCACGTGAGCCTGTTTCAGGATCTATTTTCACATACTTAAAATGTTCGCCAATTAAACCGGGCGCTTTTTCCAAAATACGGCGCATATCGTTATGTCTGATTTTAGCGGAATATTTTCCAAAATCATCCCGGTAAAAATTTAATATACTGTGTTGTAGCGCTTGTGATTTAGAAAAATCTTGTGTTCGCCAATATTCCTGTAATACCGCGGGTAATCCTCCGAGCAGGAAATATTCACGTAACAATTTAACTAATTGTTGATGAGCAATTTCATTGACGCCGTCGCGTATAGTTGTATTTTGTAAATACTCCAGTAAATGTTGATAAGTTCCTGCCTGCAAAAACTCCCAAAAAGACATGGGTTTTAAATATAAATATTGGGCGCGGCCCACGGGCATGCTCAAGGCATCATCATTCAACGTAAATTCTAATAATGAGCCGGCCCCTATCACATGCAGTTCAGGCATATCTTCTTTAAAGTATCGCAATGCTGTAATCGCTTGCGGACATTCTTGAATTTCATCCAGAAACAATAGAGTTTTATTCGGCGTGATACTCATACCGGATTTTAAATAAATGTTATTAAGAATATCTCTGGGATGAAGCGAGGTGAAGCATTGGCTATAGCCAGGGTCCTTTTCGAAATTAATGCTGAAGAATTCGGAAAAGTAATGTTTACCAAAGTAATCTACCAGGTAAGTCTTACCGACCTGGCGCGCCCCCCGGAGAATCAATGGATGGTGCACGGTATCCTGTCGCCATTGCTCCAGATAAGTGAAAACTGTTCTTTTCATTTAAAATCAATGACTTAATATTTTTTATATCAAAAATTGCCCTATGTTTATAACAAAATTTGTTAGAAACATGGGGCAATTTTAGATAATTTGAGTTAAAAAATCAAGGATAAATATACTTTAACATATTTGAAGCCAGTCTGCCTTGCGGTCTGCCAAGGCTGTCCCGAGTTTTTTTATATTTTAATCATTGCCATGTGTATGTGAAAATATGTAGAGAGATAACTCTATTGATTTAAACCCCCTCCGCGGTATTCCCGGCATCCGCCCAAAGGCTCGCAGGATCTTCACTGCGGGTCCTGTCAGACTCCACTCAGGCCCCGTGCTCGTTACGCGTAATAGCAGGCGCATAGCACGGTTAGAGAGATTGTGCCGTGGAGCTATTCAGGGCGCATGAGTGGAGCCGGTCCGCTTCACTGCGCGCGCGGCCTGAGTTCCGTCTGCCACCCGCGCTCATTGCGAATGGGCGGATGGCCGGGAATACCGCTATGTGCCCCGTCAAAATTTTCCGCAGGAACACATCCATGAAATCAGAGGCGAATCATCCCCGCTATCCCAAACCAAAGTAGGCAATTCAGTAACGAATATAAGGTTTTACCCTTTAACAAGTGCCTCATGTAAATCATATCTATGATCCCAAAAAAAGCAAAAAGCCAAAATTCATCTGTATAATTCCTTATAAACCATAACCTGATTGTATCTCCTTCTTAAGTTGCACATTGAATCAATTTTATCATATTGTCGTCACTACCTATTAGGGCCTGTTTACAATTCATTAATTATTCGCCGTCATTGCGAACGTCAGTGAAGCAATCCAGTGCGGAGCTTGTCTAAAGTAGGAAACTGGATTGCTTCGCTAATGCTCGCAATGACAAAATTCTTGTGTAAAACATAATTAATGAATTGTAAACAAACCCTAATAGTTTCCGTAAAGTTTTAAGTGCTATTTTTGCATTCCCGATTCGATATCCGCAAATTTGTTGGAATTTTTTTAATAGGTTCAGTCCAAAACGTCTCATCACCGACTAATTTTGAGCAAACCGACGGTTTCATATGATTCGCCTTTTTTGGAATCATAGATACGATTTTATACAAGGCACTTGTTAAAGGGCAAAACCTTATATTCGTTACCTGAATTTCCCTACTTTGGTTTGGGATAGCGGGATGATTCGCCTCTGATTTCATGGATGCGTTCCTGAGGAAAACTTCGACGGGGCACATAGCGGTATTCCCGGCCATCCGCCCATTCGCAATGAGCGCGGGTGGCAGACGGAACTCAGGCCGCGCGCGCAGTGAAGCGGACCGGCTCCACTCAAGCGCCCTGAATAGTTTCACTGCACAATCTCTCTAACCGTGCTATGCGCCTGCTATTACGCGTAACGAGCACGGGGCCTGAGTGGAGTCTGACAGGACCCGCAGTGAAGATCCCGCGAGCCTTTGGGCGGATGCCGGGAATACCGCGGAGGGGGTTTAAATCAATATAGTTATCTCTCTACATATTTTCACATATACATGGCAATGATTAAAATATAAAAAAAATCGGGACAGCCCTGTGCGGTCTGCCTTGCTGTATACTCATCGCTTCCATTTTCTGATAAAATCGTAATGATTAGTGCTGAATCTGCTTGCTGAACTATAAGGAGTTGTTCAATGTCTATCAAAAGCAGCTATGAAAATACTGACATATTAAAAAAGCTATGACAAAATCAGTATGTCTATTTAACCACAAAGGGGGAGTGAGTAAAACAACTACTGCCTTTAATCTGGGGTGGAGCTTAGCAATTCTCGGCAAAAAAGTTTTAATGGTTGATTTAGACTCACAATGCAATCTTACTGGTCTTGTGCTGGGTTATATGGCGGTTGAAGACGAAAACATGAACGTATTTTATTCTAGTCGTGAAAATTTAACTATGAAACCTATTGTGGAAGCTTTAATCAACGGGAACACACCGGAAGCTTACATTAATAATGAAAAAGGTAAGTTATTGGTAACTACAAATGAAAATCTTTTTCTGCTGGCTGGGCATCTTGATATTGCTGATTTAGATTCTCAGATTAGCCTTTCATTGAAAATAGCTTCTGGTGTCCCTGCTACTAAAAATATACCTGGCAATTTACCCAAGATACTTCAGGATATTGCGAGAAGAGAAAATATAGATTACTTAATTTATGATTTAAGCCCAAATGTTGGTGGGTTAAATGAAGTTATTTTAATGTCTAGTGATTATTTTATTGTTCCTACATCACCTGATTATTTTTGCTTGCAGGCAATAAGTTCGCTAGAGAAAAATATAAGAAAATGGCATACTGAAATTACAAGATTTAAGTCTGACAATAAGTTTGATAACAGGACATTCCCAATAAGAAACCAGCCAATGTTCCTGGGAGCAATACAACAGAGATATAGGCCAAGAAATGAAAAACCAGCAAAATCTTTTCAGAAGTGGATAGATATAATAAGAGAAGCTGTAAATAAAAAGCTTGTTCCATCTTTGGAACAAATTAATTGTGTTATTAGTAAGTCAACGAATTGCGGAAGAATTAAGTAATACTGGTTTGAACCCTTATGATTTGGCTCATGTACCTGACTTTAATTCTCTTATTGCAATAAGTCAGCAATTATCAAAACCTGCATTCGCACTAACAGATGAGGATATTAAAGAGATTGGTAAGGTTTTTGGTCATGCTGAAAAAACCATCTTAACTAGCAGAGATAATTTTTCGGCTGTTTTTAAAGAATTGGGACAAAGGGTATTGTCACTAACGTCATAGGTTCAATATAGGTTGTCATCAGGGTTAAGATGTTTCCTCATGAAGCGGGGGAGCATATTCTCAATGACTTTTAGTTGTAATTTTTCAAGAGAGAGCGAGAATTCATTGCCGCGCAAGTTTTGTTCCAGTAAGGGTTGTATGTCAATGGATTGTATTTCCTGGGCGGATGCCCACAAAAATTTTCCGCAGACAGTATGGGCAAAATCCGTGATAGCGTCGCAGGCCAGCAAAAATTGTTGAAAACGTTCCGGCCGGCGGCGGGCGTCCACTGCTTTTAATAATTTAAAAATTTCTTCCGGGGAGGCCATGATGATACGGGGATAGGTGTTATACCATCGGGCAGTATGCACAGCCAGCTCCGTGTATTCGCGGGGAATGCGATATTTTTGGCACAGAGAGACTAACGCACCGGGTTCCAGTTCGTGCATTAATGCCGCAAAACGCACAGTTCCCTGCGGAGTCTGAGTCGCGTTTTTTAACACGGAGATGTTGTGGAGAGTTAATTTAATTTCCGGAAACAGGATGGCAAGGGCTCCGCATTCTTCCAGTACACTTAAAAATCTCCACGGCGCTGCGGTTTCCAAAGCCCGTGAAAATTCCTGCCAGACACGCTCGGCGACCAGGGCGTTCACTTCGCCGTTTCTCACCATAATTTGCATTAAAGTCAGAGTGTCGGGATGAACGTTGAATTCGGTAAACCGGGCTGCAAACCGTGCCAGACGTAAAATTCTGACGGGGTCTTCCTGAAAGGCAGTGGAGACGTGACGTAAGACGCGATCTTTTAAATCTGCCTTGCCGTTATATGGGTCAATCAGTTCTCCATCCGGTGTTTGGGCGATGGCGTTGATGGTCAGATCACGGCGCTGCAGATCGGCGATAAGGCTAACATCCGGATCACTGTGAAACGTAAAGCCTTTATAGCCTTTGCCGGTTTTGCGTTCCGTGCGGGCGAGTGCATATTCTTCGTGGGTTTGCGGGTGCAGAAAAACCGGAAAATCCTTGCCAACCGGTTGGTAGCCCAATTTAAGCATTTCCTCCGGCGTAGCGCCCACAACCACCCAGTCCCGCTCGGTGACAGGTAGTCCCAGCAATGCATCACGCACTGCGCCGCCCACTAAATAAATTTCCATGATCAGGTATTATATCGTTTTTCACTTCGGTGTTATACTAAGGGATGTTTATATTTTGGCAAAAAATAATCTGGAAACATGGCGCATCCCGATTGCTGGCTTGTTTTGCGCGCTCCCGGTGTACGTTTTTTAAAAAATGGGCGATACGCCATTTTATCCGGTATTTTAAGGTAGATTTGTCAGAATCTTTAATAACGGATATTGAGCGGTTTCCTTCTTTTAATGATTTTTTTATTCGCCGCTTAAAATCGCAGGCGCGTCCGCTCCCGCAGGATCAAGACTCAATTGGCTGCCCTGCGGATGGGGTTATCAGTGAATTCGGAAAAATTCGGGATGGACGGTTGTTGCAGGCTAAGGGGCGCTATTACGGGTTAAATGATTTGTTGGGTGGTGACACGGGAATGTCGCAATATTTTACAGGAGGTGAGTTTTTCACTGTCTATCTGGCGCCTAAAGATTATCATCGTGTCCATATACCCGTTTCAGGTACGCTGAAACAGATGATCCATATTCCTGGTCAATTGTTTTCAGTGAACGCGGAATCAGTCCTTGGAATCCCCCGATTGTTTGCGCGAAACGAACGGGTCATTTGTTTATTTGCTACCGCCGCGGGTCCCATGGCCGTCATTTTTGTGGGGGCACTGTTAATTGGTGGCGTCGTCACGGTCTGGCACGGCGAAGTGATGCCATCCCGAGGTGAAAAACCCGTGAATAAAATTTATCAGGATTCATCGATCAGCTTTCAGAGGGGCGATGAAATAGGTTATTTTCAATGGGGTTCTACTGTTATCGTATTATTTGGACCGGACAATGCTCGCTGGCAAGAGTCATTGCAGCCGGGGGACTCAGTCAAAATGGGTCAGGAGATCGGTTCCTTAACGACTGATTCTCAACTGCGGTCCCAGGCGAAAGCCAGCACTTCTTCAATATGACCAGCCGAAGCAGCTAACAGCATGAGCCGGTCTATCCCCAGAGCAACTCCCGCGCAATCCGGTAAGCCGTGCTGTAATGCGGATAATAATCGCGGGTCCATGGGGAGTACGGCTTCACCACTTTGGCGGCGCTGGTGTTGATCCTGTAAAAAACGTTGTTCCTGCTCCACAGGATCGGTCAGCTCGTGGAAACCATTGGCAACTTCATATCCCTGAATATACAACTCAAAACGTTCCGCTACCGGCGGTTGGGTTTTGCTTAAGCGTGCCAGAGCGGCTTGGGAAGCGGGAAAGTCGTAAACAAATAGTGGCGCCTCAAAGCCCAAATGCGGTTCTATGCCATGACTCATCATTAATTGTAAACAGGTATCACGGTCCAGTTGGCCGGTTTCTTTCATCCAGCCGGCGAGATGAATGTGCTGACGTAATTGATGATCCGTGCTGGTATGAATATTTAAATTAAAATGAAGCTGGAATAATTCGTTGTAAGTCACGCGTTGCGCCGGAGGAGTGTTTAAAATAGTGCGCAGCAGTGTATCGATTTCATCCATCAATTGCTGATGATTAAAACCCAGCCGGTACCATTCCAGCATGGTGAATTCGGGATTGTGTCTTGACCCCTTTTCTGCCGCGCGAAAAGCTTTACAAATTTGATAAATGCATCCCGACCCGGCTGCCAGCAAGCGCTTCATGGCATATTCCGGCGAAGTTTGCAGGTAATAATGCCCATCACCGGGAGTGGGAACGGCCAAACTAATGATGTGACGGTCTGTAATGGTGAAACGGCCTAAAGCCGGTGTTTCCACTTCCATGACCTGACGCTCGGCAAAAAAACGGCGAATTTGTCCCAATATTTTTGCGCGTAACTTTAAGTTCGCCAGCGTTGCATTAGGACGCCAATCCTTGCTGTCATTTAACTCGGGAGACATACTGCCCGGTACGAGTGTCTACTTTGATCATTTCGCCCTGCTCAACAAATAACGGGACGCGAACGACGGCTCCGGTTTCTAAAGTGGCGCTTTTACCGCTGCCGCTAACCGTATCGCCCTTCAATCCTGGATCTGTTTCAGAGACCATCAAAATAACCTGATTGGGTGGATTGACGGTCAGGGGGTTGCCGTTGTACATGGTGACGATGCAGGTTTCCTGGCCTTTGAGCCATTGTTTGGCGTCACCCATCACCGTTTCGTTGGCGGTATATTGTTCAAATGTATCGTTATTCATAAAATGCCAGGCTTCGCCGTCATTATAGAGATACTGCATTTCCATATCCACGACGTCTGCCGATGGCAGGGTATCTCCCGATTTAAAGGTGCGTTCCAGGACCCGCCCGGTTTTTAAATTGCGGAGTCTGACCCGATTAAAGGCCTGCCCTTTGCCAGGTTTAACAAATTCATTTTCCAGGATATTGCATGGATCACCGTCCATCATGACCTTGACGCCGCTGCGGAATTCGTTGGTGCTGATATTAGCCATATTTACCTCATGTCAAAGAGAAGAGGAATATCATGACATCTGTTAATTCACTTGACAATGGTAAGGGCCTGTTAAGAAATAACTTGGATATTTGGCGCCCAGTTGGCATGCAGATTTAAACGAACTGATTGAGAAAAAATGTGCGCATAGTTATTCTATGTAAACGTTTTTTCTCAATCAGTTCGTTTAAAGATGCATGTCAAATGGGATGCTAAATGTCCAAGTTATTTCTTAACAGGCCCTAAGATGCTATTATTTTTAGTATGAGCACACTCGCATTACCTCAATATAAAAAGATAATCCATTCACTATCCCAGCGAATTGTCGCTGCGCAGAGTGATATTCGTATTTTGAATGCCATAAAATGGCCACTGGAAGTGAAACAGAATTTTTTTAATAGTCGCTGTCAGGAACCCCCTCGGGTGGACAGAGGAACTTATGAAAAAAATCCTTTGGGTTATGACCCGGCAACCAAGATCGAAGAATTTTATGCGATTGAGCGGGATATTCGCCGCCATTTAGGCCAATTTAGCGGGTTGGGTAATATTATGATGCGCATGTGCCGCGAATATCGGGAAGTCATCCGCCTATTACAGGCTCGGGGTACGCGTGAGTTTCCCAAAATTTCTCAGGAATTGTATGGCAGTTCTCAGGATGCCTTTTACGCCGGAGCCCCCACATTGCAGGATTTGGCAGCTTTAGTGACAAACACTTTGGCCAAATCCCGTCTGGAACCCGATGCCCTGGATGAAAAAAAATATCCCAGCGAAGAGGCCGTGCCAATACTGGGCAGGCGTTTAAACGAATATTTTCAAACCCCTGACGATCCCATCCGTGTGAAGCTCAGCGACGATATCGTCGCAGACGCATCCGCGGGCGCTGAGTGGATTAAACTGCGAAAAAACGCGGTATTCTCGGAGCGGGATTTACGTGTTCTGGAAGTCCATGAGGGATGGGTGCACATGGCGACGACCTTAAACGGGCTGTCGCAACCGATATGTACCTTTCTCAGCAAAGGGCCGCCGTCTTCGACGGTCAGTCAGGAAGGTTTGGCGATTATTATGGAAATTTTTACTTTTTCGTCCTCTCCCAAACGTGTCTTGATGTTGACTCATCGTGTAACCGCGGTGAGCATGGTGGAGCAGGGTGCGGAATTTCTGGATGTTTTTAATTTTTATCGCGAATTAGGTTTTGAGGAAGAGAGCTGTTATCACGCCACTGTGCGTGTTTTTCGCGGTTGCATCGCGGGTTTTGGGCCATTTACAAAAGATTTATCGTACAGCAAGGGTTTTGTGTTAATTTACAATTATATTCGTCTGGCGATTAAAAATGGTTTATCGCATTACATTCCGTTGTTATTTTTGGGCAAAACCACTTTGGAAGATCTGGCGATTTTATCCGATTTAGTCAAAGAGGGCATTGTCATTCCTCCCAAATTTTTACCACAGCAATTTCGCGATTTAGCCGGTTTGACAACATGGATGACTTATTCATTATTCCTGAACCGCCTCAGCCTGGACAGCCTCACCGCCGATTTTAAAGGTATCTTGCAAGCTTGAAGAAGCAATTTTCGCTGTACTTAGGACCCTCGCATAAATAACTTTGACAATTGGCATCTTATCCAGGGCTGATCTTTAAATGATTTTATTCTCGAAAAAACGCTTACATAGCCTGCTATGCGCCCATTTTTTCGAGAATAAAATCATTTAAATCTGAATCCTGTCTAAGCGCCAATTGTCAAAGTTATTTATGCGAGGGTCCTTAGCGGGAAGAAAGTTGCTGAAAGAATTCTATAAATTTTATAATTTTCAGCGGTAAATAGCGGATTTTTTTGTAAAATAAATAAATTTCCATCGGCGGTTCCTGGTGAAATGGTAAAATTCTTTTTAAAGTACCGGCGGCTAATTCACTGCTAACCATTAAATCGGCAACATTGGCGATGCCATTACCTTCGATCGCCAGTTTCAGGATAGAGGCCGAATTGTTTACCAATATAATTCCCGGGAGCTGGATTTGCCGTTTTTCACATTCACGAATTAATGAGTTTTTTGGATTATGGCTATGGACGATAATGTTATGAGTTCGCAAATCGTCATAGTTTTGTGGTTCTTTGCAGCGGGCCAAATATTCTGGCGAAGCGCAAATAATCCGCTGAACGGCGTTAACGCGTTTACGGATCAGATCAATCCCTTTCAGCTTGCCGGGAATCAACGACAATGAAAACCCAAAAACGATATTAATAGAATCATTTTCCAGAGAGTTTAAATCGGGAAAGTCGTCCGAAAATTGCAGATAAACCGATATCTCGGGATATAACTGTAAAAATTCAGGCAAATGCGCCGATAACATGCTTTGTCCGGCGCCCATGCTGGCTGCAATCGCCAGAGTACCGCTGGGTTTCGTCTGTGAGGAGAGAGCATATTCGTTAATATCCGCCAGACTTTTTTGCGCCAGTTTGCCTTTTTGATAAATGATTTTACCCGATTCCGTGACTTCCAGATGACGCGTTGAGCGTGATAAAAGCGTTAATCCCAACTCCTGCTCCAGTTGAGTGACCTGCTTGCTGACAGCGTTGGCGGAAATGCCCAGTCTGTCTGCCGCTTTGGTGAAGCTTTTGGTTTCTACCACATTCAAATACATGATTATATGATCAAATTCACTCATGGATTCCGAACTCTTTGTGAGTATTGTTTTAACTATTAGCTTATTTTTCTATTTCAATAATTCTTTTATAGTAACCTAAAAATGAATATACCCATGGGCGTTTCATTAAGTCATATATATTAACACATTTTAGACGTAGAGGTATTTATTATGAAAACAAGCCAGAATTACATTCTAGAAAATTTTAGACTGAGCAAAGAGAGCATTATAAAAAATATTGATCTGATACTCACCGACAGGATAGGTCAAAAGAATCAAATAATAACTAAAATCAGCCGACCTGAGATAAAGACTCTTGATGATATTATTGGGGCTATTGAAAACTTTATTCTAGAAAATAATCGCACATTTTTTTGGTTCTTTAGTACCAGCCGGTTACAGAGGCAGTTGTCAATTCTGGTTGATGGTTTAAAAATAGTAAAACAGAAACAGGAAAGTATAACCGCAGAAAAAAATTACCAACGATATTTACAACACGATAAACGGTTGGATGAAATAATCAAAACAATTCTCCTATACAGTCCTTCTCGTCAGGACGTTGAAACTTTAAAACTGATAGGAAAATATTTTGAAAAATTAGTCAAAAAATTAAAAACTTTTATTCATGAGGATGAAAATCAGCATCCAGAAACCGAAATAAAAGAACGGGATTCGGAACGATCCATGAATGCAAAATTAGATAAATTATTACAGCCTATAAAAGAAAGTGGAGAAGAGATAAAAAACGCATTTTTGCAATTAATGCAATTAAGATTTTATCAATTCATCTCCGGCGGTCTCTTAAATTTAAACGCAAAGGATAGAGACGAGTGTTATTTTGAAGACATAAATGATACGAAAAAATATTTTCACCCAATTATATTTGAATTTAAATCTGAGCGGGAAGAAACCCTCAAAGAGCTTTTTTACATGCCTGAATTTAAAGAGTCAGTTTCTCGTTCCCCGGACGATCAATCTAAACTTAACGCTACCCTCATGTTCGTGGAGCTATTAAAACAAGGCAATGAAAAATCTGTTCATTTTGATTGGCTCAAGGAAAAAATTGTATTGCTAACCAATACCGACGCCAATGTAGAAGATTTAATGCGCACGGCGGAATCGCAAATAGCGTCTTCATCAAAGTATTTTAGTACCGTTTCAATTTAATTCTGACCGATTCCCCCCTCTCCCACAAGTGGGAGAGGGAATAAGAAGTCCGAGTCAATCGAGCGCGGGATATAAATAGGAGCAGCAATTATCGCTGTACTCAGCGATAATTGCTGCGATATTATGGATTGATGGAATGTTCTGATTATATTCTTGAGCTGGCGGTTCCTGCCCGGATGTGGCAGCGTTTTGATTATTTGCCTCCGGAGGGCGCTCATCACCCGGAAGTTTGGCAGCCTGGAATCAGAATTCAGGCGCCGTTTGGCCGCCGTTCTTTGACGGCGGTGCTGATGGGCGTTAAGGCAAACGCCAGTGTCGCACGCGATAAGTTAAAAAACGCCACTGCGCGGCTCGATGACCAGCCGGTCATTACGCCCACAGTGCTCGCCTTGTGCGAATGGGCCAGCGATTATTATCATTATCCGCTGGGTGAAACAATTGCCCAGGCCATGCCGAAAGCATTGCGGCAGGGAAAAGATTGCCCAATATTAGTTGCAGAAACATGGCGGTATACTGAAATACTGCAGGACGCGGCATTGATACTGAATCCCCATCAACAACAGGCCGTAGATTCGATCACCGCAGCGCGAGGATTTCAAACTTTTTTGTTGGACGGTATCACGGGAAGTGGCAAAACCGAAGTTTATTTTCAAAGTATCGCCGCGCTCCTGGCGATTGGCAAACAGGTATTGGTACTGGTGCCTGAGATTGGACTGACTCCACAGACAGTGGCGCGTTTTTCGCAACGTTTTAACGTACCTGTCGTACTTTTGCATTCAGATTTATCGGATAAAAAACGTCTGACCGGCTGGCTGCAGGCGCGCCAGGGATTGGCAGCTATTGTGATTGGCACCCGCTCCGCGATTTTTATTCCATTATTGAATCCGGGGATAATTATTCTCGATGAAGAACATGACCTGTCTTTCAAACAACAAAGTAATTTGCGCTATTCAGCCCGCGATTTAGCTATCGTCCGTGGACGTTTGGAAAATATTCCTGTGGTTCTGGGTTCGGCGACGCCTTCCATGGAAACTCTGCATAACGCTAAAAATCAAAAATACATCCATTTGTCTTTGCCGCAACGGGCAGGTGAGGCTAAACCCCCGCGAGTCAGTCTGGTTAATTTACGCGATAAACGTTTAACCGGCGGTTTGAGCCGACCCTTATTGGATAAAATGCGTGAACATCTCACCAGCGGCAGCCAGGTATTATTATTTTTAAACCGGCGCGGATTTGCCGCGGTGCTTATGTGTCATCATTGCGGCTGGATGGCGAAATGCAGTCGTTGCGACGCCCGGTTAACTCTGCACTTACACCCCAAATATTTACATTGTCATCATTGCGGCGCCGCCAGGCGGCCGCCTGAAAAATGTGAACAATGCCGTTATCCCGAGCTGATAACGGCCGGACAAGGCACGGAACGTATCGAGCAGGTGATTGCAGAATTTTTTCCACAATATCAGTGCGTACGCATTGATCGCGACAGTGCCCGGCAACGCGGCAGTATTGAAAAATTGTTGGCAAAAGTGCATGAACAACAGGCACAAATTTTAATTGGCACTCAAATGCTGGCCAAGGGTCATCATTTTCCGGGATTAACGCTGGTGGCCATCGTCGACGCCGACAGTGGATTGTATAGCATCGATTTTCGTGGCCTTGAGAGAATGGCGCAACTGTTAGTTCAGGTTGGGGGACGCGCTGGCCGTACGGCGCGCACCGGGGAAGTGATTATCCAGACTCACCATCCCGATCATGCGCACTTGCAGCTCTTACTGAAATCAGGTTATACCCGTTTTGCAGAGGCAGTACTGGCTGAACGCCGGCAAACTTTATTGCCGCCTTTCGCTTTTCTAGCCTTATTGCGCGCCGAGGCCAATCAACGGGAAACAACTCAGGAGTTTCTCGCCGCGGCAAAGACGAACCTGGAAGTTCTCATTTCAGGAAACCGGATTGAACTATTAGGACCTATTCCGGCCCCCATGGAGCGATGCGCCGGTCGTTTCCGTGGTCAATTATTATTGCAGGCGGCTAATCGCTCTGAATTACAGAATGCGCTCCGCCTCTGGGTTCCGGGTATTAACCGTGTTAAAATGGCTAATAAAGTGCGGTGGTCTCTGGATATCGATCCGCAGGAACTTGTCTAATTTAGATCCTTGGAGTTTTTAATGAAAGACCCTATTCGATTATATTCCCAACAAAAGTTCAGTTTGCCTTTTATGATTTCTGTCGTATTACATCTGGGTATTATTGTACTGTTAATCGTGGTAGCTCCCGTTTCATCCTATCGCCTGAATGCTTCCCGATCGAATACCCAGCCGTTAATACATGCTGCGGTGTTGGATGCAGGACAGATAGCCGCGCAAATACAGACGATACAATCTCGTGAAGCCCGGCAACAGGCCGAACAGCAGCAAAAAGTGCACGAATTACAGACCCAGGCGGAGATTGCGCAACATGCAAAATTGGCCGAGGAGCAACGTTTGGCTGAAATTAAGACTGAACAACAAAAAGCCTTGCGCCAACAACAGCTTGCTGAAAGACAGGCCCAGGAGGAACAGCAGCGCCTGGCGCAATTAAAAGTTCAACAGCAGCAGCAGGCCCAGGCGCTCGCACAAGCGCAAAAGCAGCAGCAGGAGCTTCAGACAAAGGCGCTGGCCCTTAAAAAACAGCAGGAAGCTCAGGCGAAGGAATTAATGATCAAAAAGCAGCAGGAAGCTGCTCAGGCCAAGGAATTAGCGATCAAAAAACAGCAGGAAGCTTTGGCAAAAGCCGAGGCGCTTAAACAACAGCAGATAGCTCATGAAAAAGCGTTGGCTCTTAAAAAACAAAATGACCTTGCTGCAGCCCAACAAAAACAGACAGAATTGACGGCACAGCAGGATGCCTTACAGCAACAGCTCTTGCAACAGCAGATCGCTAATGAGCAGCAACAGTTGATTATCGCACGGCAAATGCAGGGTATTATTGATCAATTCCGTGCCCGAATTTTAATGGCAATTGGTAATCAGTGGTTAATTCCGGAGGGCGCTGACCCCACTATTTCCTGTGTGTTTACCATTAACCTGACACCGGAAGGCGTTGTTTCCAGTGCCCGGCTGGTTCGTAGTAGCGGTAATCCTGCATTAGATCGCGCGGCGGAAACGGCTATTTACAAAGCCTCGCCTCTGCCGGTTCCCGGAAACCCTTCTGTGTTTGCCCCTTTTCGGCATTTTACTTTAAAAATGACTCCCCAGGACATTACACACTAAATCAGATTTTTCGCAGAAAATACCTTACGCTATGGAGGATCGTAAGGGGGAGTTGCGCAGCGTTTCTCCCCCTTCATTCCGAGCATCGGCTCCGCCGAGCGCAGGATATAAATAGGAAGCAATTGCCGCTGTACTCAGCGGGAATTGGAATTTCAGATTTTGCGCAGAAAATACCTTACGCGATGGGGGATCGCAAGGGGGAGCAGCGCGCAGCGCTCCCCCTTCATTCCGAGCATCGGCTCCGCCGAGCGCAGGATATAAATAGGAAGCAATTGCCGCTGTACTCAGCGGGAATTGCTGGAGATTGAATTTTTGGCAATAAAAAGATAACATTCGTATCATGAAAAAGCGTATATACTCATTTATTTTAGTCATTGGTGTCTGCGTCATGCTTTGGCTGGCTGCAAGCCCGGCACAAGCCGAATTATACATGGAACTGACGCAGGGGATGAATCAGGCAATTCCGATAGCGATAACTCCGTTTAGTGGCGCCGCCGTTACCGTGGCCGGCGGGCATACCATTGAAGAAGTGGTGCAGAGAGATCTTAATAACAGCGGGCAATTTCAGGTGGTGGCTCCCGGCCTGGCCGATTATGTGCTTCAGGGCAGCGTGGCTTCAACGGGGGAACCGGATAGTTATTCCGTTTCAATTCAGCTTCGCAGCGCCTTTAGTTCACCCGGCGCGGGAGCACCGGTCCTGTTGTCGAAGATTTTTCAGGTCAGGCAGGCGGACCTTCGTCAACTATCCCATAGCATCAGCGATATCGTTTACCAGCAACTCACTGGCATTCGCGGTATTTTTAATACCAAAATTGCCTATATACTCAGGCAATGGCCAGCAAATTCCCCCCCCGTTTATGCTTTGGAAGTTGCCGATGCGGATGGTTTTAATCCACAAACTCTGCTGGTTTCATCGGAACCTATCATGTCTCCAACATGGTCGCCCAATGGCCAGAAAATTGCCTACGTCTCTTTCGAGGAGCACCGTGCCTCGGTTTACCTGCAAAATATTCATACCGGTCAACGCCACCTCGTCTCAAGCTTTGATGGTATTAATGGCGCTCCGGCCTTCTCACCGGATGGCTCCCAGATGGCTGTTGTATTGACAAGAAGCGGCAGCCCTAAAATTTATACGGTTGATTTAACGACGCTGCATTTGCGGCAGTTGACCACTGGTTATTCGATAGATACGGAGCCTCGCTGGTCCGCGGATGGCCGTTCGCTTATTTTCACCTCTGACCGTGCCGGTGGACCACAAATTTTCCGTTACGATTTTAGTACCGGAGCGATCACGCGGCTGACCTGGCAAGGCAATTATAATGCCCGCGCATCCTTGCTTCCAGGAGGGCGTTCCCTTGTAGTCATGCATCGGGAGGGCAATTCGTTTGGGGTTGCGAAAATAGACTTAACCTCTGGAAAGTTAGCCATTTTAACGGATAGTGGCGCAGATGAGTCGCCAAGCCTTGCACCCAACGGAAAAATGGTGTTATATGCTACTCAATATCAGGGACGCGGTGTCTTAGAAGCGGTTTCGATCGATGGACGGATCAAATTGCGTTTGCCGGCAAGAGCAGGTACAGTGCAGGAACCGGCCTGGTCGCCCTTCACCACTTGAGGAAATTTTTCGTTCAAATGGAGAGGGGGGTGTGTACTCGTGTTGTTACTAATTTAAATTTTTTTTGAAGGAGACTTTATCTTATGAAGAAATTGTTAAAAGTCGCTGCGGTATCTGGTTTTGCTATCGCTTTGGCGGCGTGTCATTCTGCGCAAAATCCTAATCTGCCACCAGAGGGTGCTGAAGCTGGGGCGAAAGCTTACCCGATAGGCCAAAAGGGTGGATTGAATGGCGCCGATGTTGAAGGCGGTGGTATGGTCGGCGAACGACACGTGAATTCGTTGTCAGCGCCATCCCATCAGGTTTATTACTTCTCATACGATCAAAGTGGTGTCAGCGCAAGCGACATGCGCGCCATTACTGTGCAGGCGAATTACCTCGTGCAACACCGAAACGCCCGGGTGCGTCTGGAAGGTAATGCCGATGATCGCGGCAGCCGCGAATATAACGTCGCATTAGGTTGGCGCCGTGCAAAAGCCGTTGAGAGCGTATTAAAACAGCAGGGTGTTAATCCCAATCAAATTAAATTGGTGAGCTATGGTAAAGAACATCCGGCAGTGAGTGGTAACAACGAACGGGCATGGAGCCTGAACCGCCGCGTTGAATTGATTTATGTTCAAAAATAAGATCGAATGTTGGCGGCTGGGAAGTTTGGGAATTGTATTGAGCTGTTTACCAGGGGTTGTCCTGGCGACTCAACCGGCAGCCCCTGTGTTCGATCTTTCGCAGGGAGGCTATGCGCCTGAACAGGCTCCCAGGTCATCCCGGGATAATAATGGCGTTCCACCGTTGCCTACGGTGGACGCGTCTGCCTTGCCGATACCTGAACGTGTCTCTCGTGTTGAGCAACAGGTTAATAATCTGATCAGTATGAATCTGCCTCAGCAAATTGCCGAGTTGCAGCAGCAGGTGCAACAGTTAAGTGGCCGAGTACAAAGCCTGGAACATCAGTTGGACCGAATGAGCCAGCAGCAACAACGTGTGGAAGCGTTGCCCGCGGTGCCTCCTTTCTCCCAGAGTCCCCCGAATCCTGCTATCCTTACCGTGGCTAAAGCGCCTCCCAGTGACGCCAGGCCTAGCGCAATTCCACCTCAAACCGATGCAGCGGCTTATGAGCAGGCATTTAGTTTGTTATCGAATAAACAATATGATCAATCCGCTGTCGCTTTTAAAGATTACCTGCTGCGTCATCCCGATGGTCAGTTTGTGGCGAACGCGCATTATTGGCTGGGAGATATTTATTTTCAGCAGAAAAACCTGACCCAGGCCGAAAAGGAGCTTAACCTGGTCATCACTCAATATTCAACATCGGGTAAAGCCGCAGATGCGCAGTTAAAACTGGCTATTCTGCATGCCCAACAGGGCAATACGGATCAGGCTCGCCAGGAACTGAGAGCTATCATGAATAGTTATCCAGGCAGTTCCGCCGCCCAACTGGCCTCTATTCAACTACAGCAACTGAATGCCAGCAATTCCCGCTGAGTACAGCGAAAATTGCTTCCTGTTTTTATCCTGCGCTCGGCGGAGCCGATGCTCGGAATGAAGGGGGAGAATCGGGATTCTCCCCCTTGCGATCCCCCATCGCGCAGAGAATTTTCTACGAAAATTATTTTTTTATAAGGGTGATTTATTTTATAAGTCAGTAACAGTATTAAATCATGCTCAATGTTCAGTCGTTACGTGTTACGGAAATTTTTTATTCCATTCAGGGAGAAAGCGATTCAGTAGGCTGGCCTACGGTGTTTGTGCGCTTAACAGGATGTCCTTTGCGTTGCCAGTATTGTGATACTGCATACGCCTTTCAGGGCGGACAGTCGCTTGCCATCACTGAAATCCTGCGACAGGTTGCCCAATATAATTCCCGCTATGTGTGTGTGACGGGCGGTGAACCCCTGGCTCAACGGGAATGTTTGACGCTATTAACCCATCTTTGTGATCAGGGTTATCAGGTTTCTCTGGAAACCAGTGGTGCGCTGGATATTTCCGGTGTGGATCCTCGCGTTATTAAAGTATTGGATCTAAAGACCCCCGGCTCAGGAGAGTGTAAACGTAATCTCTGGAATAATTTAGCCTTTTTGTTACCCCATGATCAGATTAAATTAGTGATTTGTGATTACAGAGGATTATGAATGGGCGAAGGGGGTTGTTACTGAACATACATTGGTATCACAAGTGCAGGTATTATTTTCACCGAGCTATCAACAGGTTCAGCCCAGGCAATTGGCAGAATGGATTTTACGAGACCGTTTGCCGGTGCGATTACAGATCCAGCTTCATAAAACTATCTGGGGAGATATTCCCGGGAAATAAATATGGTTCAAAAAGCAGTTGTTTTATTGTCGGGAGGCATAGACTCCAGCGTTTGTCTGGCTATTGCCAGAGAGCAGGGATTTACCTGTTATGCACTCAGTGTTGATTACAACCAGCGTAACGTTCACGAACTTCAATGTGCCAAATTAATAGCGGGGCAAATAGGTGCGGTAGCGCATCGTGTGATTCGTTGTGAAATCGGTTCTTGGGGAGGTTCGGCATTAACGGATCCTACTCTCGCAGTTGATGGCTCCTCAGAGGAGCGGGTCAATACTTATGTGCCGGCCCGCAATATGATCTTTCTTTCTCTGGCATTAGGATGGGCGGAAGTCCTGAAAGCGGATGCTATTTTTTTCGCAGCAAATGCCGAGGATTATAATAATTATCCGGATTGCCGCCCGGAATTTTTTGAGGCGATGGCACAGGCCGCGCATTTGGGAACACGCAACGGCGTTGAAGGGAATCGCTGTCAAATTCTAACGCCGCTGTTAAACTGGAATAAAGCCCGGATCATCCGCGAAGGCATGCGCCTGAATGTTGACTTTACCCAGACTTTTTCCTGCTATGATCCCCTTAGAGATTTCCAACCCTGCACCCGATGCCTCGCCTGTCACATACGTGCAGAGGGTTTTGCAGAGGCAGCTTCGCTCGAATTATAAAATCCCGGTATTGGCAATCTCAAACTTTTCGATAAGAATAGTTTGATGAAGATCAATCTGGAAAAAATGCCTCGAATGGATGCCGATACCCCTTGGAAAAATATTCTTGAGTTATATTTTCGGGATTTTATGGAATGCTGTTTAGCCGAAATTTCTGTAAAAATCGATTGGTCTAAAAACTTTGAAAGTTTGGACAAAGAATTAAATGCCGTGTCTCGCGGCGCCAGGCTGGGTCGGCGACTGGCGGATAAATTAATAAAAGTCTGGCTTAAAGATAGGGAAGGGGAATGGATGCTTATCCATCTTGAAGTTCAGGGACGGCGAGATATCGGGTTTCCTCAAAGAATGTTTGTCTATAATTATCGCCTGAGCGATCGTCATCAGGTTCCCATTCTAAGCATTGCTATTTTAACAGATAATGATTTAAACTGGCGACCCCATGAATATAAGCAGGCAATATTTGGATGTTCGATTGAAATTAATTTTCTGTTGATAAAAATTTTGGATTTTACCAGCCAACGCGAAACTTTAGAAAAAAGTAATAATCCATTTGTGCTGGTTTTACTGATACAATTAATTATTTTAGAAACTTCTAAAAATCTGCGGAGCCGGTTCCTTGCAAAAATTTCGTTAACACGTCAATTGTATCATTGGAAATTGCAGAAAAAAGATGTTTTTCAATTGTATGTATTTATTGATTGGCTAATAGTATTACCCGAATCACTTATGTTAGAATATCACCAGGAAGTTAAACGAATTGAAGAGGAGTATGAAATGGCAAGATTTATTACATCAGCGGAACGTGTAGGCTTGATAAAAGGACGTCAAGAAGGAATGCAGCAAGGAATGCAGCAAGGAATGCAGCAAGGAATGCAGCGTGGCCAACAAGTAGTTGCCGAAATGTTTATCCGTGCTTTAAAGCGGCGGTTTAGAGTCGTTTCCCCAGCGGTTATTTCGAAAATTTATCAGGCCGATATTGATATGCTTTTAAACTGGGAAGAAAAGATTGATACTGTTAGGGCCGTCGAAGATATAATCGCATAACCAGGTGTCCCCGTCTTAGACATCGTGCAAGGGTGAGTAAGTCGGCGGAGCTTCCCCGCCAAATTACTCACCCTTGCACGATGCCTTAGTGAATTTTTCCACAATGCTGTGCTCCAGGAAAGGATTGCCGCAAAGAACATTCCCTTGAAAAATCTCCCAGACACCCTGATATACTTCTTAGTGAGACTGTAACGAGGAGTTTCCCATGAGAATGGATAAATTTACCACACTTTTTCAGACAGCGCTGGCAGACGCCCAGTCTTTAGCGATATCACGCGATCAACAGTTTATTGAGCCGGTGCATTTAATGCGCGCCATGTTATCACAGGAACAGGGATCGGTTAAACCGTTACTAATACGCGTGGGGGTACGGGTTGAGCCGTTACAGAAACAATTAGATGATGCCATAGCCAGAGTGCCCCAAGTACAGGGGACGCCGGGTGAAGTGTATCCATCCAAAGAATTAGTCCGTTTGCTGAATATTGCCGACAAACTGGCGAAGGAAGCGAATGATCAATATATTTCATCCGAATTGTTTGTTTTGGCTGCTTTGGACGATAAGGGAGCTCTGGGTGACGCCCTGCGTGCCAGTGGCGCCGATAAAAAAGCTTTAAAAAAAGCTATTCTGGATCTGCGGGGTGGGCAAAGTGTTGATAACCCCGATAAGGAACAACAATATCAAGCGCTAAAAAAATACACGCGGGATTACACCAAAGAAGCGGAGGACGGTAAACTCGATCCCGTTATTGGCCGCGATGATGAAATTCGCCGGATTGTTCAAGTGTTGCAACGACGCACTAAAAATAATCCGGTATTGATTGGTGAACCCGGTGTCGGTAAAACGGCTATTGTTGAAGGATTGGCGCAACGCATTGTTAATGGCGAAGTGCCGGAAGGATTAAAACGCAAACGCTTGCTGGCGTTAGATATGGGCGCACTGATTGCCGGCGCAAAATTTCGCGGTGAATTTGAAGAACGTTTAAAAGCGGTATTAAATGAATTAGCAAAACAAGAAGGACAAATTATTTTATTTATTGATGAATTTCATACGATGGTTGGCGCAGGTAAAGCGGAAGGCGCGATGGATGCGGGCAATATGCTAAAACCGGCATTAGCGCGAGGTGAATTGCATTGCGTGGGCGCCACCACATTAGATGAATATCGTAAATATATTGAAAAAGATGCGGCACTAGAACGGCGTTTTCAAAAAGTATTGGTCGATGAACCCTCTGTGGAAGATACCATTGCTATTTTGCGTGGTTTAAAAGAACGTTATGAAGTGCATCATGGCGTGGAAATTACCGATCCTGCCATTGTTGCCGCGGCCACTTTATCACATCGTTATATTACCGATCGCAATTTGCCGGATAAAGCGATTGATTTAATTGATGAAGCCGCCAGTCAGATTCGCATGGAAATTGATTCCAAACCAGAAGCGTTGGATAAATTAGAACGCCGATTGATTCAATTAAAAATTGAACGCGAAGCTTTAAAAAAAGAAAATGATGAAGCTTCCAAAAAACGACTTAAGGATTTGGAAGCGATAATATCAAAAAAATGGAAAAAGAATATGCTGATTTAGAAGAAATTTGGAAAGCGGAAAAAGCCAGCTTACAAGGCGCACAACATATTAAAGAAGAATTGGAAAAAGCCCGTAGCCGAACTTGAGAAAGCGAGACGTGCGGGTGATTTAACGCGCATGTCTGAATTGCAATATGGCATCATTCCTGAATTGGAAAAAAAATTGGCGAGCAGCTGATAGCGTAAAAAAAACTGAACATCCGCATTTATTGCGAAATAAAGTGACCGAAGAAGAAATTGCCGAAGTTGTTTCCAAATGGACGCATATTCCTGTTTCAAAAATGCTGGAAGGCGAACGCGAAAAATTATTACACATGGAAGAAGCATTGCATAAACGCGTTATTGGCCAAGATGAAGCAGTCAGCGTGGTTGCCAATGCCATTCGCCGTTCACGTGCGGGTTTGTCAGATCCCGAACCGTCCGATCGGTTCATTTTTATTTTTAGGGCCAACCGGTGTGGGTAAAACAGAATTATGTAAAGCTTTAGCAGGATTTTTATTTGATACCGAAGAAGCGATGGTGCGCATTGATATGTCTGAATTTATGGAAAAACATTCTGTCGCGCGTTTAATTGGCGCGCCTCCGGGATATGTCGGTTATGAAGAAGGCGGTTATTTAACCGAAGCGGTGCGTCGCAAACCTTATTCAGTCATTTTGTTGGATGAAATTGAAAAAGCGCATCACGATGTTTTTAATATTTTATTACAAGTTTTGGATGATGGACGTTTAACCGATGGTCAGGGACGCACCGTTGATTTTCGCAATACAGTGATTGTGATGACTTCCAATTTGGGTTCGGCATTAATTCAAGAATTTGCCGGTGAAAATTATGAAGCAGATGAAAAAAGCGGTGATGGAAGTTGTAGCGCAACATTTTCGTCCTGAATTTATTAATCGTATTGATGAAACCGTGGTGTTTCATGCACTGGGTAAGGAACAGATTCGCAACATTGCGAGAATACAAGTGGAACGTTTACAACAACGTCTTGCCGTAAAAGACTATATTTTAAGAATTGAAGACGATGCTCTAGATTATCTGGCCGAGGTGGGTTACGACCCTGTTTATGGCGCACGGCCATTGCGGCGAGCATTGCAGCAATATCTGGAAAACCCGCTGGCGGAAGCGATTTTATCAGGAAAGTTCCTGCCAGGCAGCTCAATCCGCGTGGTCCGCAAAGGCGATGGGCTGGAATTCAGCGGCTCCCGCTGAGTACAATAGCCAGTTTTATATCCAATATTTAAGATAGAGCAGAAGCCGGCCCAGCCAGCGCTGGTGGCGTGGACGTAAAATATGCCAGCGCGCCAGGGAAATTTCCCGTGAATTATCCAAATCCGTTAAAAATTGTTCTTCTAACGTTTGAATGGATACCGGATCCGAGAGCAGGATATCCACTTCCAGATCGTGGAGCAGACTGCGGTGATTTAAATTGCTGGAACCAATCAGCGCCCAGTCATCCAGTAATAAAGTTTTGGCATGGAGGATCCCGGGTAAATATTCAAAAATGCGCACGCCCGCTTTTAATAAATTAAAGTAAAATGCCGTAGACGCCCATGGCATGATCGCCACATCCGATTTTCGGGGCAGTAAAATACGCACGTCGACCCCGGCATGAGCGGCTTCCTGCAAACGCTTGAGTAAAAAATTATCCGGCACAAAATAGGCATTGGTGATCCAGATATGACGGCGGCAAATCGACATTTTCCGCAAGAGATTTTTATACAATATACGCCGGCGGTGCCGGGTGTGATTAGAGCGGATGGCGGGATTACGGCGCACCTGGCGAAAGGCCTCGCGCAGTCTTTCCGTCATGGGTAAATGATCCCAGGCGAGGTCAAATGCGCGATAGAGATCGGTCAGATCCGATCCAGCCAGCCGCAAGCTGGTATCCCGCCAGTTATCACCGCCTCTGGCCAGGCTAAGATGACATTTACTGATATTCATGCTGCCGACATAGGCTATTTTGCCGTCAATTAAACAAATTTTACGATGATTACGTGAATTAATCTTAAAGAGTAAATAAATCCAGTTAATTAAAAGAGACGTTCTTATTCGCGATCGGCTCCAGTTCCACAGTTGCCAGGGGAAAGGATGGAAGACTTTAGTCATGGCTCCCGCCTTTTCCAGAGTTCTTGCAAACTGGGTGCTCCACCAGGGTGTTCCAGCGCCATCAACCATGACCCGCACCTGTATCCCCCGGCGGGCAGCGCCTGCCAGCGCTTCAATGACTCGCTTGCCCAGTGTATCCCTCTGAAAAATATAGGTTTCTAGAAGCACGGAATTTTGGGCCTGTTGGATATCCTTTATCAGGCTGTCAAAATAGACGCCCCCATCAATAATGATGGTTTCAGACGGAAGTGTTGGGGTCTGATTCTCCATTTTCCTTACATATTTTCAAATGGTTAGCCTTGGCGAACTCTAAAATTGACTGGTAGAGCAAGGGATTGGATTCCTTCAGTGAAGGGTCAAGAACCACACATTGATGGCCTTCCTTCATAGTAGGCTGAAGCATGGGTGAATACCGGATACGACGTTTGCGAAAAGTAGAAAGTCGACCGCTCATGCGTTCAGCCCAGTCACTGGGGCGAAACGTTTCCCCAGTCTCCGTGACCCCTTCGATGATGATTTTTCGCTCTTTTTCGCTCATGGCATCTAACCCTTGCTAATCAACTGATTATATCAGAATTTATAGGGATGAATATATTTATGTGAAGAACTATAGTACAATTTCTCACATGAAACAGAGACTACCCGACCATCCCCGTTACCGGGGCATTTATCTGTTGCCCAATCTATTCACAATGGGCGCTTTATTTGCCGGTTTTTATGCTATCGTAGCGGCGACGAGACATTCTTTTGATAATGCCGCTATTGCTATTTTTATCGCTATTTTATTAGACGGGCTGGACGGCCGCATTGCCCGTTTTACTCATTCCGTCAGCGATTTCGGCGCGCAGTTTGACAGCCTCTCCGATATGTTGTGTTTTGGCATTACTCCGGCGATGGTTTTGTATAGTTGGTCTTTGTCGTCTTTAGGTAAGGCTGGCTGGCTGGTGTGTTTCGCTTACACAGCGGCCACGGCATTGCGCCTGGCGAGATTCAATACACAGCTGGGAACAGCGGATAAACGTTATTTTCAGGGATTATCAACAACTCTTTCTGCTGGTTTTGTCGCCAGTATATTGTGGACCTGTGTTCAGTATGAAATAGACGGCGCCAGCGTCGCCTGGCTGGTGGCTATTGTGGCAGTATTGTTAGCAGTTTTGAAAGTCAGTTCTATCCGGTATCGCAGTTTTAAAGATCTCGATCTGCGCGGGAAGGTGCCTTTTTTAGTGATACCCATCATCGGTCTGGTATTTGTTTTAGTTTCTTATTCTCCGCCGGAAGTTTTTTTGATTCTATTTTTATTGTATGTGATTTCAGGTCCTTTAACCGCAATAATAAGATGGTTTCGCCCGGATAAAAATGAAAAACCCGACGTTACCATCCATTGAGGCCCAGGTCGCCGAATCAATTCGGGAAGATCTGGGCGAAGGCGACATCAGCGCTGCGTTAATTGATCCCTCGCGCCAGGCGTGCGCGCAGATCAAAAGCCGCGAGCACGCCATGGTTTGCGGTATTCCCTGGGCTGAAAGCGTATATCGGCAAATAGCTCCTGAAGTCCGTCTCGACTGGATGGTACAGGAAGGCGAAAGAGTAGCGCCCGGTCAAATTTGGGTGAAAATTTCCGGATCTGCCCGTGCGCTGTTGAGCGGCGAGCGCTGTGCCCTGAACTGGTTGCAAACCCTATCAGGAACTGCAACGCAGGTTGATAAATTCCTGGCGGCTTTAAAAGGTTTTCACACGCAATTACTCGACACCCGCAAAACAATTCCCGGACTGCGCGCGGCGCAAAAATATGCGGTTCGCACGGCAGGTGGCCGAAATCACCGGATGGGATTGTATGATGCCTATTTGCTCAAGGAAAACCATCTGGCGAGTTGCGGTTCAATCACAGAGGCGGTTTATTGGGCCAGGGAGCGTCATCCGGGTAAAATAGTGGAAGTCGAAGTCGAAAATTTAGCGCAGCTCGAAGAGGCCCTTGCGGCACAGGTAGAAATAATCATGCTGGATAATTTTCAGTTAACGGAAATTGTTCAGGCCGTCCAGCTTAACCGCGGGCGGTCTAAGCTGGAAGTATCCGGTAACATTACTTTGGAAAATATTTGTCAAGTGGCTGAAACCGGAGTCGACTATATTTCCGTCGGTTCCTTGACCAAACACATTCAGGCCATTGACCTGTCGATGAGATTTCTCAGTAATTCTCGCTGAGTACAGCGAGAATTGCTTTTTGGCTTAAATCCGGTACTCGGGGTCGATGCCCGGAATGAAGGGGGAGACGCTCCGCTCTCTCCCCCTTCGGATCCCCCATCGGGCAGAGAATTCTCAGCGGAAATTTAGTATCCATTCACCACATGAATTTACAAACGCAGAACGTCCAATTTTGGCTCAGGTTTGACGAAAAATTGGGCGTTCCCCTCTACATGGTGAATAGTTACGAAATTTATACTATTGCGTAACCGGCGTGTTTATCATCACTATTTTCCCTTAAAATTTCAAATACTTTATTACGTACTATCGCTGTTACTTCATTCAGTTTTCCTGCATCACGTAAATATTGCCGTAAAGTCACTTTATGAAGTGGATCATCATTTGCGTTCACATGAGTATCGAGTAGACGGCGTAAAAATCTTTCCTGCTTTGCTTCTGCTATATCATGTTTGATTACTTTATCCCTGGTATTCACATCCCGGATATTGACACTGATCAGATCGATAAGATTATCCTGTGAGATTTTGTCTTTTATTCCGCGGAAAATTTTATTCGCAAATTGAGAATAATTCTTTGCAAAATTAAAAAAGAGACGAGTATTGAAAGTAACCCGCGTAAATTGATTTATGAGGGATTTTCTGGCAAGCGTAGGGCCGAAAGCATTTCCTAGCAGTCCGGCTCCAAAGCTTGTCACCGCTACAAATGTGTTTACAGTCCAATGCAAAATAGGATTTGATTCCCATGCCTTTACACTCTCATCGGATGATAATAAATTCAAATAAAAATACCAGCTAACAAGAGCACATCCTCCGGCTATTAAACCACCAAATGAATGCCATTTAGAACAGCCTAATCTTGCGCCTACATTTTCCACGTTCAAAATATCTCTAATTTGCAGGACCATCTCTTTTGATTCTGGCTGATTTACCATGATAGCCTGCCAGAAATAATCCTTTAAATTTACTGCAAGCTGCTGCGCCATAGTAAATTCAAGTAATCCATCCCGGATATCTGTCTGAACATAATTTATGAATTTTATTAACTCTTTTGTAACATTGGGTATATAATCAGGCAAAATGCTATCACGTACCAGATTTACCGTTGATTCAAATAAAGTGTTTAGCTCTTTTTCTTCTTGGGGTGTTAATCGCATCTATATTATCCTCTATCAGTTAAGTTAGAAGAATTATATTGATATGTTATTAACAAATTCTTAAAATGATTATTTCGTTATAAGAGCCCTCGCATAAATAACTTCGACAATTGGCGCTTAGATAGGGTTCAGATTTAAATGATTTTATTCTCGAAAAATGTGCGCATAGCAGGCTATGTAAGCGTTTTTCGAGAATAAAATCATTTAAAGATAGCCCTAGATAAGATGCCAATTGTCGAAGTTATTTATGCGAAAGGCCCTAAAGGTAGCTCGGCGTATGCTGGTTTTTCTGGTTTAAATTTGTCATCATCCATTAAAAATCCATCCACCTGCATATTCCACAATCGGGAAAAATGTCCATTTTGTCGCAGTAATTCGCTTGCCGGGCCGTCTTCGATAATTTTACCCTGATCAAATACCAGAATCCTGTCCATGTGCAGTAAAGTCGAGAGACGATGCGCAATAATAATTGTCGTGCGATTTTGCATGAGTCTGTTTAAACTATTCTGAATAATTTTTTCAGTGACCGAATCGAGTGAAGAAGTCGCCTCATCCAGAATCAAAATGGGTGCGTTTTTTAAAATCGCCCGGGCAATGGCGATACGCTGGCGCTGTCCTCCCGAGAGTTTGACGCCGCGCTCACCAACAAGTGAATGATATTGTTCATCCAGTTGTTCAATAAATTCGTGACAGTGGGCAAGTTTAGAAGCCTTTATGACATCTTCATCACTGGCGTCTTCCCGGCCATACCGAATATTTTCCATTAATGTACGATGGAATAAACTCGGATCCTGAGGAATCATACCAATTTGTTGCCGCAGGGAATCGGCGGTAACGGCGCTGATATTTTGTCTGTCAATTAAAATCGCACCATTCTGAATATCGTAAAAGCGCAGGATTAAATTAACAAAAGTCGATTTTCCCGACCCTGAAAAACCCACCAAACCGACTTTTTGTCCCGCTGGAATATGGACATTCAACTGATTAAAAATCGGTTTGCCCGCCTGATAAGCGAAGGAAACATTTTTAAACTGAATGACACCTTGGTGTACCTGCAGAGACATTGCATTCGGAGCATCCTCTACATCGTGAGGTGTCGTGATTAATGATAAAGCGGCGCGCATTTTCCCTGCTTCCCGTACGAACGTTGTCATTTGATAAGAGGCATACCAAATAAACCCAAGCATGGAGAAAGACAGCATGCCTACCAGCGTAAAATCGCCAAGAGTAACCCAAGAATGCGACCAACCGTAGACCAGGCTGAACATCACGATAAGAATGAAGAGAGAACCCAGTGCGCCCTGAATAAATTTCATTTTTTCCAGGTGCCATAGCGATTGTTGGTAACGCGTTTGCTCTTCCCGGCTAAATTGATTTAAGTACCGGCTTTCAAATTTTCCTCTTGAAAACAGGCGCACATTGAGCATATTCGTTAAGCTGTCGACGATTTTTCCGGTTACAGTTGAGGAAGCTTCGGACCCCGCTTCTGCCAATCGGTAACCGGATTTGAGAAAAATGCTGGTGATGATCATGTGACACACCGACCAGCCCAGCAATAATGACGAGAAAAAAAGGCTGACATGTGACAGCACGATGATGGCGACTAAAAAAGCCACTGCGAATGCAATAAAATTAAATAACGTTATTTGCAGTATCAGTTCGATGCCCGAGGGTAAATCATTTATTTTGGTGGCGATATTTCCCGCGAAATTATTGGCGAAATACTCATGAGAATGCTGGCGAACATATTTAAAGATCGATTCGCGCATTTGTGCACGCAGGCGCGGGAATGCCCGCATCATTACCAGCCCTTGCGTGCGCATTGAAAATTCCATAGCCAGCCAGAGACTGCTTAAACCGGCGAGAGGCCCCTTTAAAACATGCCACACCTGCAAAGGGTCGCTATGATAATTATGAATAGCATTGACCAGAGATTTGATAAAATAGGGAAATAGACTTTCATTCACAGACCATACCCACGATGTTAGAACAATAAAAATAAACGCGGCGGGCTGTTGTTTGATGAAAAACCAGATAAACGCAGGTAACGACTTCGGCAATTTCATGTCATTTCTCGATATTTTACGGATAAAGATTATACCTTATTTTCAGTATTGGCGCAATAAGAATAGGGGTCAAAACTACGGCTGTCCCAAGTTTTTAATTAAAACATGCGCGGCCCCCCTAAAAGC
This sequence comes from uncultured Pseudomonadota bacterium, assembly GCA_963832945.1. Lineage (GTDB taxonomy): Bacteria > Pseudomonadota > Gammaproteobacteria > Coxiellales > Coxiellaceae > JAFEDN01. The sequence goes on along the minus strand of CAWHVV010000010.1, from coordinate 556,924 downwards.
ACAAAAACCATCTCCGCGGTATTCCCGGCATCCGCCCAAAGGCTCGCAGGATCTTCACTGCGGCAATGGCACTAAGTTAAGCAGAAAGCAATAAAATTCTCCAAATTCTCCCTCTCCCCGTACTCGGGGAGAGGGCCGCAGTGAAGATCCTGCGAGCCTTTGGGCGGATGCCGGGAATACCGCGGAGGGGGTTTAAATCAATATAGTTATCTCTCTACATATTTTCACATACACATGGCAATGATTAAAATATAAAAAAAATCGGGACAGCCCTGGGGTGACACAGCAATTCCCGCTGGGTACAGCGGGAATTGCTTCCTGTAGGACTCCTTCGCCAGATTTACGCGGTTTTTAGCCGCCATCTTCAGTAAGATACTTTAAATATCGCTCATTATTTGATTTTCCGGGAGTAAAGGTTCTTCTGAGCTAGAAATGGTTTTTTTAAAATTCTTTTTGGCTGAGTTAAATAAGGAATGAGAAGCCTGCATGCCAAATGCAGTAGGTTGAAAAGGGCAAGGTAAACCGTAGCAGAGTACGCAGGCAGCACTTAAGAATAAGCACAGCATGCCACCGCAGCAGTCTGCGCAAGCATCTGTGTAAGTACAACAATTATTTTCCTTCTCTTCCTCTTCTTCTAGTGAATGTTTAATCTCACCGAGATCACTACTCAAATTTTTTGCTTTTGCTAATATATAAGAAGGATTATTGATTTTCGGATGTTGGGGTCGAGGAACGCAGCTCGCTGCGCAAGTTAGAAAAAAACATGGGGTGCAAAAAAATCCTAAAATACTCTCCGTTCTTGAGGGCTTTGGCGTAATCATTTTTTTAGGGAAAAAATGTTGCAACATATAAGCAACTGGATCTGAACAATTATTTGTCCAAAAATTATAACTATAATTCAAGCCACTTCCTTTACGTGAAAATTTTCTTTGAAAATCAAGAATAAGACCAGAATCTATTGATTTTTCAGAATGCAGAACCTGTAATCTATTTTCCCATCGCCGGATATTTTTTGAATTATCAAGCTCCATAATTGCTTTTTCAAATTTTCTTAATATCTCCCAATCATATTGATTACTAGGGAAATTGACTAATGCGACTGGAGTATTTTCAAAATTAGAACTAAGAGGAGGTACTACAAGAGCGGAAATATGTCCGAAACAAAATAGACATTTATCTGTAGTAAGAATCAAAATGGTAGTTTGTGACGGGCTAAGAATCTTGCTTTCTTTTGGAAAAGACAAATTCAAATTGTGAAATTGGAATCGATCACCTAAGGTTACTACTTTTTCTTTTCTTGACATTTCTGCTATCAATTAAATTTTATACATATCAACGAATATTCTATCTAAAACATATTTAAATGTCAATACTTTTGCATACTTTTGCATACTTTCGCAGTCTTGTCCCATGTGAGTAGACCCACCCGGTCGCTCGGGTGGGTCTACTCACATGCTCATCTCCCATGCCCAACCCACCCTGTAAATATTGTTTAACCCGCCCAGAATTCGCAGTAATTCGCCTTCGTCTTAAATCAATGGCGGCAAGTTAGCGCTCAGTGCTTTGGCAATGTGATAAAGTGGATAGGAATGCAATCCAGCGTGATCAGAATGCTGGTGAGCGGAAAAACGAAGCGCATAAGATGTGTTGGGATGGAGATTTAGATATTCCCTTAATCCACGGAGCGCGCCGGTTGTACCACTTTTAACTTCAATCGGAATGATTTTACCTTAATCATTTCCAATTACGGTTATTTTTCAAAGATAAATATACCATTTTATGGTCGAAAATCAAATCATATATTCTATTTTATGGTTAAAAATCAAGGTTTGGTTCTTCTCAAATAAAAACTGGATTACGGCAAAAACCTTCTTATCTCGAAGTTCTTCCGATAGCGGCCATCCTGAACGCCCACAACGTTTTACTTTTTAGTCTCTTTTAAACGGTTTAAATAAAATTCCGTGGGGAAATCGTCGGAGAATTTTTGATGGATGGCTTCGAATAGCTGCTGTGCTGTGGTGTAATCACCCTCGGAAAATGTTTTATAAGCGTGAGCGAAACTTTCGCAAAGTTCGCGTTGTGTTTTCGTTGCGCCAATAGAGGAGTCTTCGGCTTCCAGAGCTACCAATTCGTAAATTTTTATTTTTTCTTTTTTACCGCGCACCGCAACAGTGTCCAGCGGCGGACCAAAAATTTCTGATCCGTTTGCAGGTAAACTTCCTCGCTGATGATAATGCTGACACGATAAATTTTGTCGGTCACCTGCAACCGGGCTGCTGTGTTTACCGCATCCCCAATGGCCGTGTAATTCATCCTTTCCAGAGTGCCAATATTGCCCACCACCACGGAGCCCGTGCTAATTCCAAAACGTGTCATTAATTGTGGTTTACCTTGCTTTCCGCATTTTTGATTAAAATCTATTAAAAAATGCTGACATAAAAGCGCAGTTCGACAGGCAAGCTCCGCATGATTGGGGGCGGCGAGGGGCGCTCCCCAGAAGGCCATTATGCTATCACCGATATATTTATCAATGGTCCCCTGATTTTCCAGAATAATTTTGGATAAACCGTCGAAATATTCGTTTAGGAGCGGCATTAATATATTTAAGGAATTAGTTTCAGAAATAGTCGTAAAATCCTGAATGTCGGAAAATAGAATCGTTAATTTTCGCTTATCGACGTGCAGAGTAATTTCTTTCCCCTGTGCCAAAAGTTGTTTGACAATTTCATTGGGTACGTAGCGGGAAAAAGAACGCATGGCTTCACGCAGAGACGCCACCGATGCGTCCATCGTTCTTATTTCGACAATATAGGAAAATATTCGGCGATGACTCGAAAGGTCCAGATTGGTAATTTTATCCACCTCACTGGCCAAAGCAACGATGGGATTGGAAATTCGTTTGGAAAAATAAATAATGATTAATATGGAAAACATCAGAATTATTAAAGTAATCAGGGTAACTTCCAGTTGGGTTTTAATCAGGTTTGAAAAAAAATCGGAAAAAGGCACAATGGTAATAATTAGCCAATGCTTGCCGAAAATGGAGGGCAGATTGCTCACATAACTGAGATAACGGGTATGATGAAATTTAAAAGAAAAATTCCGGTCATTGGTTTTTTTAAAATAAGATAAGGCAGCCTGAAGCGCCTCAGGGGGAATTTTTGTGGCGCTAGGGCTTGAGAAGGACGGAATCAGTAATTTACCGCTCTGGTCTGTGAGAAAAGCGTGACCATATTGGCCGATGGTTTGTTTCTTTAAAAAATTCGATAATTCAATAAAAGAAATATCCACGCCCAGTATCATTTTTAAATTGCCATCCTTATCATTAACCGCATTGCTTGCAGTAATTCCCAAATCATGGGTATGAATATAATAATAAGGATCAGTCCAATAAATTTGTTTTGACTGCAAAGCGCCGAGATACCATGGCCTGGTCCTGATAAAAATAGTGATGTGAGGAAATTTCTCGTGGTCTACCATTAAGAAATTCTGATCCAGATAATACCAGGTTTCGGGAACAGGAGTACTCGCCGGGTCCATGACTTTAACGATATACCGCGCATTGGCTGGAAGAGGTATTTCAGGCCTGGATATAAAAGTGGTTTGGGATGAGCTATCAATTTTTTTGACGAGCAGGCGGCTTCCGGAATTGAAAGCAATAAAGAAAGACGAGATGTCGGGATTAAATTTCAGCAAATTTAACATAAAAAATTGTAATTCGGGATCATTGTAAGAAAGATTTTTTTTACCAATAGATAATCCGGAAGTATTATGCAATACCTGCTCGGCTTCATTCTGTATATGGGTGACGCGTTCAATCAGCGCCAGTGAATTTCGCTCCATCATTCCGCGTGAATACTTTAGAATGGCGTCGTAATTTTTAAAATAGGAATAACAAATGACAAAGGTAAAGGTAACGATCGTTAAAGAAAGAAATAAGGTCAGGATGTCAATTTTCAGGGTCCTAATCCATAAGTGGTTCAGAAAATGTTTATAACCAGTCCACATGAATTTTCGGCCTCGCACGACGATAACTGCTAAAACGTTACTCAGTGTAAAATATATACTCAAAACGATTAGGTTTTCGGTGTTCTAGCATCCCATTGACCGGCGATCTTGAAATGTTCTTCCTTCGAAAAACCTTGAAATACAATGAGTATTCCTGCGGCTTTTCTCAGTCAGAACGTTTCAATCTCACCGGTCACTGGGCGCTATAACACCAAAAACCTAATCGTTTTGAGTATAGTTCATCACTTTGACTGCCGCCAGTTTTTTGACAATAATGACCAAAAGTATTACAATACAACCATTTACGAGATCTTTGACTACAGGAATGATAACTTGATTGCGACGTCTAATTTAACTATGCAGTTCGGGGGCAAGCCCCTTTTTGAAAATGTGTCGGTAAAATTTACCGGTTCTAATCGTTATGGCCTTATTGGCGCCAATGGTTGTGGGAAATCGACCTTTATGAAAATTCTGGGAGGAGATTTACCGGCTACTTCCGGAAGCATCAATATCGATCCCAGCAAGCGTTTGGGCAAACTTCGGCAGGATCAATTTGGTTTTGAAGATTTTACCGTTATTGATACTGTCATCATGGGCCACCCACAGTTGTGGGCGGTAAAACAGGAACGCGATCGGATCTATTCATTGCCGGAAATGAGCGATGCCGACGGCATGAAAATAGCCGACCTCGAAGTCCAGTTTGCTGAACTGGATGGCTATACTGCGGAATCGCGCGCGGGAGAATTATTAATGGGCCTGGGCATTCCGCTGGCGCAGCATAACGGTTTAATGAAAGAAATCGCTCCCGGCTGGAAACTACGAATATTATTGGCCCAGGCGTTATTCGGTAATCCCGATATCCTGCTGCTGGATGAGCCTACCAATAACCTGGATATTCATACCATTAGCTGGCTGGAAAACATCCTCAATGAGCGCAACTCCTTGATGATTATTATTTCGCATGATCGACATTTTTTAAATAGTGTCTGTACCCACATGGCGGACCTTGATTATCGGGAATTGCGCATTTATCCCGGCAATTACGACGAATACATGACAGCCTCCACCCAGGTCCGCGAACGCATGTTAACCGATAATGCCAAAAAGAAAGCCCAAATTGCCGAACTTCAGTCGTTCGTTAGCCGTTTTTCCGCTAATGTTTCCAAAGCAAGGCAGGCGACTTCACGAGCACGACAAATTGAGAAAATTAAACTTGAAGATGTAAAGCCATCCAGCCGCGTTAATCCTTTTATCCGTTTTGAGCAAAAGAAAAAACTGCATCGGCTGGCGCTGGAAGCAAAAAATCTCAGTAAAAAATTCGATACCAAATTGCCATTATTTAAAGATTTTAGTGTAAGTGTGGAAGCGGGCGAGCGGATTGCCATTATCGGTTCTAATGGCATTGGTAAAACTACTTTAATGCGTTGTCTGCTGGGTGACCTGAAGCCGGATACCGGAGTGGTTAAATGGTCCGAGAACATCAATATTGGCTATTTTGCGCAGGATCATGCGGCAGAGTACGAAGAGGATATGTCCTTATTTCACTGGATGTGTCAATGGATGCAGGAAGGCGATGATGAACAGAGTATCCGCGCTGTTCTCGGAAGGTTGTTGTTTTCAAAGGACGATAGCAATAAATCCGTCAAAGTTATTTCCGGCGGGGAAGAAGGCCGATTGTTATTCGGCAAATTAATGCTGCTGAAACCCAACGTGTTACTAATGGACGAGCCGACTAACCATTTGGATATGGAATCTATTGAATCATTGAATACTGCGTTGGAAAATTACGCGGGCACCCTCATTTTTATTAGCCATGATCGGGAATTCGTATCATCGCTGGCGACGCGTATTCTGGAAATCAAGCCGCAAGGCATAGTTGACTTTACTGGGACTTACGAAGACTATCTGCTCACTCAATCGCTTTGAGTATACTCAAAAGGATTAGGTTTTCGGTGTTATAGCGCCCAGTAACTGGTGAGATTGGACTGAGAAAAAATGCTTGACAAATTTTTTAAAAACATGCATCTTGTTGTCCACAGAAAATAAAGAGTTATATTCTGTGGCAGGCAGAAATACTGTTTGTAAAAAATATACTAAATTTTAGTACCAAAATATGGAGATTAGAATGAAAGCAGCAAAACAGGAATTGTTTTTGGGACCGGTTTTATGCGCAAGCATCTACAGTGCGCTCAGCAATAACCCATCAGCATTGACAATTTTTAAAGAAGTGGATCCTATAAAAAAAATAACTACGGCATTAACGCTATTATTGGGCGCCAAACCTGGTAAAAAATATGGTATTAGTTACATCTCTTCGGGGAGAGGCAAGGGGGAAGTGACACAACATGCCGCGCAAATTACCCAACTATTACAGGGAAAATTTGACTTTGATGTGGATCATTCTGTCAATCGTGATCATTTTTATTTAGAGAGTGGTTTACCCAGGGGATATTATGTTGAAGGGTTATCAACTGAGGATGAAAAAACTTTAAATAATGTGTTTCTTAAACAATTTCTGATTGTTTCACCTTCTGAAATGATAGCCTTAGGATTTGATGAATCGCAGCCTCGTTCTGCTATTGCTGCTCTTAAAAAAATTGCTTCTAAAGCTCGTCTAGAAGACCGTATTGTTCTCATCGGTAAAAACGGCAGTGCTTGCGTCATCGCCGAATCGGATATATTGCAATTACTCCAAAAGGGTATGCCACAGCCCATACCGATGTCTCCGGCGAAGGCGATCGCTATACTTTATCATGCGGACGCAAAATACGAAAAGATCGATGTAAACTCCTTACAAGAAAACGTAGATGATTTGAAACAATTATCGAAGGCTTTTAAAAAAATATCAATAAATTGTAGTGTTAATTTAGAGAATTCAAAAAACCTTTATGTCGTAGCCCTTCCGGAGGAAGGATTGAAAATTGAAGAAATTTGGAAGAAAAATCTGGTGGAATTGGACATTAACATGTGCCAATATCTTAATGTGGAAATTGAAAATACCGCAGATTCCATAACAGCTCAATCGGTTGCATTCTTTCTGGATAATAATAATTTTCAATTTCTTTCTGGTCCAGCCGTCATTACCAAAGACCTGTCTAATCTCCAAAAGCTGGCAGCATTAAAGAGTGAGTGGCTGGAGATAGAGAACGATTATTTAAAATTATTGAGTTTGCAGCCCACAGATTCGCTGACCGTTCCGCAGCAGGTCGTGTCAAAATTAGTAGAGCAAAAAATCATACCTGCAAATTTACCGGTAGAAGCTCGTGAAAGCATGGGTAATGTTCTTAAAATTTCAATACCTGGTAAATATAAAAATCGTATTTCGGAACATTGCACAGACTTTATTTCAGAACATTCACTGGAGGTGACGCCTTTGGTGACAGACTCTCTATATCAGCAAACGGGTATTAAAGAAATAAAGTCAGCATTGAATGCCTTGCAACAACAACAGCGGCTTGGTGGGGGATTTACCACGATAAAATCCGGTAAAACTTATATTGTTCTCGGGGATAAAAATGATATTGGAAAAATTAAGAATTGGGTACGCTATCCTGTTTCAGTAAATCCGGTTTATAAAAAAGCGATTAAACTGGAGGCTATGTTCAAAGGCGTTGCCAGTTCCAATTTTAAAGCCAGTTGTGATTCTTTAAAAATCAATTGTGAGCAGACTTATAGTCTTTTATTAAACAGAGACGATGTAGCGACAGACATTAAAACCGATCCTGAGAATCTTCAAAAATTGAATGATGTGGTTGCGAATTATGTTACCATTGGTAAAGATGTGTATAGGTTTATTTTGAAATCTTTAACAATGCACGATTGGGAAAATTTATGCGTGCAGATTAATCCTGGGGACTATCTTATCTCAAAAAATCTTTTGACGTTGCTATATAAAGAGTCGGTACCTCGCCTATTATATCAGCAAACGTAATACTGATAAAGTAATGACGGATCCCTGTATGTACGCCGACAATAGCATGTGTGATCGTTCAGAAATTAAAGAGGGTAAAGATCAATTTTATACTTGTGATGACTTGGCAAAGCTGATCATCGATTGGAAAATAAAAAATAACTTTGCTCCCAAGGCGTACAAAACACTGGATCCGCTTCCTTTCCATTTTGATCAGGAATCAAAATCGACTCATAACCCGGTTATTCTTAGCGTTGCTACAAATGGTCAATCACTTATGCCCAATAAAGGTAGTCACTCGGGACTTCATCCTGGCGAGGAAAAATTGAAGGGGAATTCCAGTCTCCAGTTCTGCTTCTACTTCTACTTCCAGCTCTACTCCCTTCCTTGCATCTGGTTTTGACAGATTTTAATCTGATTTGTTCTGCTGTTCCGGCTCAGTTATAAACCAGAGCTATTTAAAAGATAGCTCTGGTTTACCTTGGCCTGTTTTGTTAAGATAGCGCTTTTCGTTATTTCTCAGCTTGGGAGCGTGTTTTTATGGATAAGATATCCAGAATCACCGGTCTGTTAGCGAAGGCGGGCATTGAGATTAACGGCAATAAGCCGTGGGATATGCAGATTAACGATTCACGAGCGTTAAATCGCATCATGACCGAACCTTCATTAGGCGCAGGTGAAAGCTACATGGATGGCTGGTGGGATTGCCCCCGTTTAGATAAATTTTTTTTTCACGTGTTACGTCATCTCAATTTAAAGGAAATGTATCCTTTAATGACATTTCTGAATTTTAATCTAAAAAATTTTTTTACCAATTCGCAATCCCCAAGACTGTCAAAACAGGTCGCAGAACAGCATTATAACCTCGATAATGGTCTTTACATGGCCATGCTGGGTGAAAGCATGGCTTATACCTGTGCGTATTGGCGTAACGCCAACTCACTCGATGAAGCGCAATTCGCAAAATACGATTTAATTTGCCGGAAACTGGACCTGCATGCCGGTGAAAAAGTATTGGAGCTGGGTTGCGGCTTTGGCGGGTTTGCAAAATATGCCGCGGAGAAATACGGCGTAGAGATGGTTTCCATTAATATTTCGACTGAGCAAATGCAATACGCCCGGCAAATCTGCCAGAATTTACCTGTCCGACTGGTGGAATGTGATTACAGAGACGTCCAACGCTATAATCCGAATCATGTTAAATTTGATAAACTCGTCAGTATTGGTCTTTGTGAGCATATCGGCTATAAAAATTATAAAACCTTTCTGAAAATTGCCAGAGAGAACCTGAAGGAAGATGGATTATTCCTTATGCATACCATTGCCAAAAATATTTCCGAACCTTTTACTGATCCGTGGGTGCAAAAATACATTTTTCCCCACGGCATGCTACCCACCCTGAAAATAGTGGGAGAAGTCTGTGAAAATTTTTTTGTTCCCGAAGACGTTCACAACATTGGCACGGATTATGATCGTACCTTAATGGCCTGGCATGATAATTTTGAGAGAGCATGGTCACGATTGTCCGCGCGATTTGACGAGAGGTTCCATCGCATGTGGCGTTATTATTTACTTTCCTGCGCGGGTGGATTTCGTGCGCGTAGCATGCAACTCTATCAATTCGTATTTTCACCGCGAGGACAATTAAATGGTTATGACAGTATCCGCTGAAAAAACATAAGAGCCTAAGGAGAAATTAATGGCGACCACATCCTCCGTTGATTATGATAAAAAGAAAAATGCCGTACTCAGACATTTGCAACAACGCACGAATCAAAAAGGCGCTATACGTTTACAAAAAAAAACTTCCAATCTGTTCCGTCATCGCAAAAAAAACCAGGCGAAATGGCTGGATTTGACGGCTTTCAACCAGGTAATAAACGTTGATCCGGTAAATTTAATTGCAGAAGTAGAAGGATTAGTGACCTTCGAAGAATTAGTTGCGCAGACTTTAAAATATCATTGTCTGCCGCAAGTTATTCCTGAATTGAAATCCATAACGGTCGGTGGCGCAATCGCGGGTCTGGCGGCGGAATCTTCGTCTTTTAAATTTGGTTTGGTTCATGAAACTGTGACTGAAATGGAAGTATTGTTGAGTCATGGTCAGGTAATTTGTTGTTCTCCCAATAATGAACATCGCGATTTATTTTATGCCATCCCCGGTTCTTATGGCAGTTTAGGTTATGTGTTAAAAGCCAAAATCCGCTTAATTCCTGCCAAATCCTATGTCCACATAACGCGATTACGTTTTTCCAATCCGCGTGATTATTTTATAAAAATGGCGGAGTTGGTTGAAATGCAGAACATGGACATTGATTTTATTGACGGCACTGGTTTAGGGGATGAAATTTTTATCACCCTGGGCCGATTTGTAGATCAGGCGCCATATCTCAGTAATTACAAATTTATGAATATTTATTATCGATCCATCTCTCAAAAATCCGAAGATTTCTTAACCACAGCTGATTATATCTGGCGATGGGACATGGACTGGTTTTGGTGTTCCAAATATTTTCTCATGCATAATCTCTTTTTTAGATTTTTACTGGGTAAATGGATGTTAAAATCCACGGTTTACTGGAAGATTATGCATATTATTAATGCCAATGATTGGATTCGAAATCTCACTAATTTTATCAGTCCCAAAACCGAGACAATCATTCAGGATTTACAAATTCCTTTAAAAAGAGCGGACGAATTTTATCAATTTTTTAAAAAGGACCTGCGTATTGATCCCATGTGGATTTGCCCGATTAAATTAAATCCGGATATGAATAAATTTCTTTTCTGCCAGCTGGAGAAAAACCGGCTGTATATTAATTTTGGCGCTTATGGCAATTTTTTACCTTCCGATAAAGAAGCAGGGTATTTTAATCGCTTAATTGAAAATAAGGCCATGGCCTGCGGCGGCAATAAATGCCTTTATTCAAATGTATTCTACAGTGAACAGGAATTTTGGAAGCTATACGATAAAAAAGCTTATTTTTCCGTCAAAGAAAAATATGATCCCAATAGTTTATTAAAAGATATTTACGCCAAATGCTCCGAAAAAATTGTTTAACGGCTCAGCGCATGTTGCCGGTATGCCCCAGTGAATATCGGCCCGGCTGTGGCCAGACCGCCAGTCCATGTGGACTGTTTCCGACCGGGATACGGTGAGTCAGCTGCCCGGTGGTGGTGTCAAAAACATATACTTCGGAATCATACCGGCCGGATAACCATAATTCCTTGCCGTCCGCGGTGACATTGCCCATGTCCGGGCTGCCGCCGCCTGAAATCGGCCAGTTAGCGACAATTTTTTGGCTTTTGAGGTCAAGGACACTCACACTGCCGGCGCCATGCGCTGGGCAGTAACCGGGCAGGCTGCACCCCACCCCTGCGCATCCCCGATTACCAATATAGAGCAATCGTCCATTTCTGCTGGGATAAATACTGTGGGTGCCTACTCCCGTACTGATGAATCCAATTTGTTTAAACTGCAAAGGATCTATCAGAAAAACACCACCTCGGGTCATGTCCGCCACATAAAAAATCTTCCCATCCGGAGAAGAGCGAATATCCTGAGGCATGGAGCCCTGCCCAGGACTGTCCAGTCCCAGTGTCAGGTAACCGACCACCTGATGAGTGAGTAGGTCCACCTTAATCAGTCGTCCCGCAAATTCGCAGGTTGCGATGGCGTAACGGCCATCGATGGTAAATTCCATGTGATTGATTCCGCGACATTTTACTGGTAAAGAATATAGCGGTGCAAGCGTATGCGGATCACTGAAATTAATCTTTCTGTGAGCCTCGGCAACCACCAGCGCAAAATGTCCGTCCGGCGTAAAATAAAGGTTATAAGGATCATCAACCTTAACACTTGGTCCCGGTTTTCCCGTTTGTGGATCGATGGGTATTGCGGTATTGCCTTTATTATTCAGCACCCATAAGGTTTTTAAATCATACGAGGGAACGACATGCTGGGGATTTTTGCCGGTTGCAAAAGTATTGATGACCTGATGGGTGGCCTGATCAATGACCGAGACGGAATCACTTAAACTATTCGGTACGTAAACTCTTGCCAGGGCTCCGGCCGTCGCCGGCGACATCATTCCCGCCTGGGTATGCGCATAAATATTGTTTTCATGCGAAGGCTGGACGATGGGTTTCTTGGGTTTGCAGCCATTCAAACCTCCAGTTCCTATAATCACAATAATGGTCAGCATATATCGGTATAATAAATTCATTATAGCCTCTTTTTGACTCTTTTTTGATCAATACAAGATTAATTATAGACCACCAAAGAGTAAGGAATTTCTCGCCGTAATTAGGGAAAACCATGATAAAATAAAAGGAGTTCACACTTAGCGCTGGAAATAATTATGTCTTTATCCGCTACGATTTATGCTTTTCTGTTGTGCCAACAGTCATGACGATTGCATACCTGGCTCCCGAAGGATTCACCGATAAACTGATTGCCGAACTGGGTACTGTCAGCGCTATCTATGGACGTTTGGTGGTGGTGGAACAGCGCAATGATTTTCAACCGTTATGGGCGCAAAATACCTGGTTGAATGCGGTTTTTCTCCCGATCAGTTCGGTTTCTTCGGCAGTGAAACAGTTAAGATCATTACAACTGCGCTGGGCCGACTATGCCTTTCATTTGTATCGCCGCACGGAATTGATTCAGGCACAGTTACCTGCGCTAAAAAATCCGCCACTGGAATTTTTGGGTCCGTTGCCCGCCAAACCGATAGGGTCATGGACATTAATCACAGGAGATTCCATTTTAGCCAGCGCCCATTGCTCCAGCCCTTTTCCGAATGGCGAGATTCATTTTCAGGAAAATAAAATCGATCCGCCATCCAGAGCTTATCTAAAATTATGGGAGTTATTTACCGTGTATGGCGTAAAGCCCCGGCCAGGAGATGTTTGTCTGGATTTGGGCAGCAGTCCAGGCGGATGGACCTGGGTTTTGGAGCAAATGCAATGTGCGGTAATCAGCGTGGACAAAGCCCCTCTGGATCCACGATTACTAAAATCGCCACGAGTTCGATATCTGGAGCGAAGCGCTTTTTCCATTGTTCCTGACGAAATTGGCAAAATTAACTGGTTTTTTTCCGATGTTATTTGTTATCCGGCACGGTTATTAAGACTGGTGAAATCCTGGCTACAAAGTGGCTTGTGTGAAAATTTTGTATGCACGCTTAAATTGCAGGGTGAAACCGATTTCGCGGTGTTAAAAGAATTTACTGAAATTCCCGGATCGCGAATCCTTCACCTTTATCACAACAAGCATGAATTAACCTGGGTTCGTAATCACGGAAATAGTAATGCAGCAGTTTGCGGCTTTCCAGACCGGCTCTAAATTCGCCTTCCAGTGCAGTGAGTCCGGCAATATGCTGATTAAATAATTGTATAATTTCAGTAAGCGGAGGTGGCGTATAGTTTTTTCCCGAAAACTCCTGCAATAATTGCTGAAAGATCCAGGGTCTCCCGGAACCGGCTCTGGCGATCATCACTCCCGCGCACCCGGTTTCCAGCATGGCGCGCAGGCTGGGAATGTCCCGGACATCGCCGTTACCGATCACCGGAATGGAGGCCGCGGCGGCGATTTCGCGAATGATATTATAGCGGCAGGGAGAGCCATAATCTTCCCGCCAGTGACGTCCATGAACGATAAGTGCATCAGCGCCGGCTTGTGCGACGGCTTGAGCCACCGCAAAATGCGCGTTATCGTCCCCGTCGCCAACACGAATTTTTACCGTGACCGGCGTGGCAGAGACGGATTTCATAGCCGCAACTATTTCGGCAATCCGTTGCGGGTGATTTAACAGATAAGAGCCACATTTTTTTTTACGTATTTTTGGCTTGGGACAGCCGCAATTTAAATCAATCAGGTCGGCGCCCAAATCCGTGACAATAGCCGTGGCGGCCCGCAACATAGTCGGGCAATTCCCGGAGAGCTGATAACACAGGCGTTCTTCAGCAGGGTCTCGCCAGACATATCGCGAACGGAAATTTTTATTGCGAACCAGATCATGTGCCGAGATCATTTCCGTGACGCAATAAGCAGGAGCAGTAAATTGTGAAAACAGCCTGCGGAAGGGCGCGCAACTATATCCTGCCAGTGGCCCCTGAATGAGATTATGTTTAAAAGTCAGAGAGCCAATCGTTAAGGGTTTTATCACCCACATATTGTATAGTTTTTGGCATGGTTTAGCTATATAATCCCTTCAATGTCCAAAATCAGGAAATTAGCTGGAGAAACCGCGATCTATGGGTTTGGGAGTATAGTTCCCAGGGTATTGAATTTTTTACTGTTTCCTCTGTACACCCGTGTTTTTGATCCTGCCGCTTATGGTGTTATCAGTTATCTCTATGTCTACGTCGCTTTTCTGAATGTCATTTATATTTTCGGCATGGAAACCGCTTACTTCCGCTTCGCTACCCGGCCCGGCGTGCAACCGCAACGGGCGTTTAATATCGCGCAAACCGCGGTGTTACTCATCAGCGGAACCCTGTCGATTCTGTTTATCCTTTTTGCCGGACCTTTGGCGAAATCCCTGGATATTCCCGGTAAAGCCCAATACATTGTGCTGCTGGCGATTATCATGTTTATAGATGCGACTGTCGCCATTCCATTCGCCAAATTGCGTTTAGAAAAGCGCGCCGTACTCTTTGCATTAGCTAAAATTGCCAATGTGTTTATTCTGGTGGGACTCAATGTTTATTTTTTCCTGATCTCCTGGTGGCTGATATCCAAAAATTTTTCTCTGGATTTTCAACAGATATCCGCCTATATAAAAAATACGGGTTATGGTATTGGCTATGTATTCATCGCCAATTTGATAGCAAATGCTTTTTACCTTTTATTCTTTTTTAAAATATTAATGCGATGGCGACCGGAATTTGACCGGCAGATGCTTCCTTCAATGCTGGTATACGGATATCCGATTATGCTCACCGGTTTAGCGGGAATGACCAATGAAATGTTTAGCCGGTGGACGCTGGAATGGAGGCTGCCGGAAAATTTTTATCCGGGTAAAAGCTCGCTGTATGCCCTTGGCGTATTTGCGGCATGTTATAAATATGCTGTATTTATGAGTTTAACTATTCAGGCATTTCGTTTTGCGGCGGAACCTTTTTTCTTTTCTCACGCTCATGAACGTAATTCTCCGGAATTATTTGCCAAAGTGAATCATCTGTTCGTCGCAGTGTGCAGTTTTGTGTTCCTGGCGGTGACTATCAACATGGATGTTTTAAAATATTTATTAGGCGGAAAATCGTATTACGAGGGACTCAGTGTGGTGCCCATTTTATTGTTGGGTTATTTATTCCTGGGAGTCTATTATAATTATTCAGTCTGGTTCAAATTAACCGATCGCACCTATTATGGCACCCTGATTACGGTCGGCGGCGCCGTGGTCACGATTATCCTGAATTTTGTTCTGATTCCCGTAGCCGGATACCTCGGCAGTAGCTGGGCCTCGCTGATCTGCTATTTTTTAATGGCGGCCGCCTGCTATTTAATGGGCCAACATTACTATCCCATTCCCTACAAAAATTTCCAGAGCGCCGGTTATATTTTATTCGCCGGCATATTAATCTGGATGGCACGGCAGGTGAGCCTCGACAGTCAACTAGCGGCCAGCGCTTTCCATCTTGTTCTCATGATGGTCTTTGTAATCGTGTTATATCTCATTGAAAAGAAAAGTTGAGTACAGCGTTCATGCCGAGAGCGGATTGCGAGGCCTGAAAGCATCAGGTAAACTTTCATTTTTGCTGGAGAAATTAATGGAATTAGTCAAAAATAAAAATCTACAGGCTTGGGTAGGGGAAATAACGGCGCTTTGTGAACCCAAAGCGGTTTATTGGTGCGATGGTACTCAGGCGGAATATGACCGCCTTTGCTCTGAACTGGTCGCCGCGGGAATTTTCAAAAAACTGAATCCTGAATTGCGTCCCAATAGTTATTTGGCTATTTCCGATCCTTCAGACGTAGCGCGCGTGGAAAGCCGCACTTTTATCTGCAGTCAGCGCCAGGACGAGGCGGGTCCCACGAATAACTGGCAGAATCCGGGGGAAATGAAAAAAACCCTGACCGGTCTGTTCAAAGGCTGTATGCGTGGACGTACTTTGTATGTCGTGCCTTTTTGCATGGGCCCTTTAAATTCTCCGATTTCCCGCTTCGGCGTCGAGTTGACCGATTCTCCTTATGTCGTGGTTAGCATGAAAATAATGACGCGCATGGGTAGTGCTGCTCTGGAACAGTTAGGCGATGGCGATTTTGTAAAATGTCTGCATTCCGTGGGAATGCCGTTGCAACCGGGAGAACCGGACGTCAAATGGCCCTGCAATAAGGAGCATAAATACATAGTGCAATTTCCCGAAGCGCGCGAAATATGGTCCTTTGGCAGCGGCTATGGCGGCAATGCGTTACTTGGGAAAAAGTGTCTGGCACTGCGGATCGCGTCCGCCATCGCCCACGACGAAGGCTGGCTGGCCGAGCACATGCTGATTTCGGGCGTAAAATCCCCGCAGGGTGAAAAAGTTTATGTCGCCGCCGCTTTTCCCAGCGCCTGCGGCAAAACCAACTTTGCGATGCTCATTCCCCCTCAGGCTTTTAGTGGATGGGAAGTCACGACGGTAGGAGATGATATTGCCTGGATCAAGCCCGGAATCGATGGCAGACTGTATGCCATTAATCCGGAGGCGGGCTTTTTTGGAGTCGCGCCCGGCACTTCTCTCAAAACCAACGCAAATATGATGAAGGCGATTAGCGGGAATACCCTTTTTACCAACGTAGCCCTCACCCCTGACGACGATGTTTGGTGGGAGGGTATGACGGACGACGCCCCCTGCGCACCTGACTGACTGGCAGGGTCAGCCGTGGACGCCGAATTGCCTGCGCACAGCCGCACATGCGAACGCCCGTTTTACCGTGTCGGCCATTCAGTGTCCATCGATCGATCCCGACTGGGAGAATTCCCGCGGCGTGCCTATCAGCGCGTTTATTTTTGGGGGTCGGCGCGCGACAACGATTCCGCTGGTTTATGAAGCCGCCGATTGGGCCCACGGAGTTTATTTAGCGGCGACTACTGCTTCGGAAACGACCGCCGCCGCCACTGGCGCAGTGGGTGTTTTGCGTCATGATCCCATGGCGATGCTGCCGTTTTGCGGTTACAACATGGGTGATTATTTTCAGCATTGGCTGGAAGTGGGCGCCGGTTTAGCGCATCCTCCAAAAATCTTTCGGGTAAACTGGTTTCGAAAAGGCTCCGACGGCCATTTTCTGTGGCCTGGTTACAGCGAAAATATGCGGGTATTAAAATGGATTTTAGACCGCGTTAACCAAAGGGTAGAGGCGCAGGAACATCTTATCGGATTGCTGCCGCGTTTTCAGGATATGGTTTGGGATGGTCTGAAAGAGATTAACCCTGAGCGTTTCGCCGAATTAATTTCGATAACCAAAGAATATTGGGCACAGGAAGTCCGCGCGCACATTAAATTTTTCGAGCAATTCGGTTCGCACTTACCCAAAATTTTCCAGGAAATTTCCGCCCGTCTCTGCGATGAATTTGTTACCTCAAGGTGTCAATAAATAATGCCGCTATTGTTTCTAATACTGCGCGGTCCTCGCTACTGAACCGGTCGTAGCGGGCGCTGTCGATATCCAGAACGCCGATTAATTGCTGATCCCGGATTAACGGGACGACAATTTCGGAATCTGTGCTTGCAAAAAACGGCAAAATTGACGATAATTACTTGTATGAAACGTCAAATTTATCAAAATTTAGTCGACTGGTCTGGGCAAGAAAATCGTAAGCCACTGATTTTAAATGGCGTTAGGCAAGTTGGAAAAACTTATTTATTGCGTCAATTGGGCGCTAATGAATTTCCCCAGGTGCATTATTTCAATTTTGAAAAACAGCAGGAACTGGCAACGGTTTTCGCAGCCAATTTAGATCCACAACGAATTATTAATGAACTTAGTTTTTACCTTAATAAGTCCATCAACGTGGGTAAAGATCTCATTATCTTTGATGAAATCCAGACTATCCCCAGGGCATTGACTAGTCTGAAATATTTTCAGGAAGATCACCCTGAACTGGCGATATGCTGTGCTGGCTCTTTGCTGGGACTGGAACTGACACCGGCCTCTTACCCCGTGGGTAAAACACAAATGATGCATTTGTACCCAATGACATTTATTGAATTTCTACAGGCGATAGAAGATCAGCAGTCAGTTGCTCTGCTTTTGAATTGCGACCAAAAAACTAAAATACCCGAAATAGCGCATCAACGATTGTGGGAAAGGCTGAAATGGTATTTTATAGTGGGTGGTTTGCCGGAAGTAGTGACTACATTCTGTCAATATCGTTCAAATTTATTTGACGCGTTTTCAACAGCCAGAGCGAAACAGGATCAATTATTAACCGCTTATTTCGCAGATATTGCCAAACACTCCGGGAAAGTCAATGCGATGCATATCCATCGAATATGGGAATCGGTACCTGCGCAAATGGCCGGCGCTCATAATGGCATGGCTAATAAATTTAAATTTCGGGACATTGTTCCTGGCATCGATCGTTACAATCGGCTGGCCGATGCCATTGATTGGCTAACGACTGCGGGATTAGTAATAAAAATACCCATTGTCAATTTTTCTGAAGCGCCACTCAAAGCATACACTCAGGAGGGTCGCTTTAAATTGCTGTTATTTGATATCGGTATTCTGGGCGCCATGATCAATTTATCTCCCCATTCTATCGTGAATTACGATTACGGTACTTATAAAGGTTATTTTGCGGAAAATTATCTCGCCCAGGAGCTGTTAGCTTCATTACAAAAACCATTATATTCATGGCAGGAAAATCGGGCTGAAATTGAATTTCTTTGTGAAATGGATCATGGGATAATACCCATTGAAGTAAAATCCGGATGGATAACACACAGTAAAAGCCTGCAAAAATATGCCGATAAATATCATCCTCAGTATTGCGTTATAATGAGCGCTAACGGATTAGTAATAGATGTTTCTCAGGCCCGGCATTGCTATCCATTGTATTTAGCAGGTCGATTTCCGTTGCACCCTAACCACTCATTCTGAATACAGTCACTTGACATGCTGCAAAATTTTGCTAAAGTTTTTACCTGTTTGTTTTTAAAATATATCGAGGGAGAGTGACTATGCGATATGAGGGAGTTGAGGAAAAAAAAGAAGATGCCTCCGGATTAGAAATGGATATTTTGATTTCTGTGCCGGAAGAGGAAAAAGATAACAACAATGATGAAAAAAAATTTCATCCCGCTATTATCCACTCTCTGATCGACAATAAAGAGGAATTGTTAAAAGCAGTTTACTTTAGCGACATGCGAAAGGTATTTTCTTTTTTAGAAAAAAGTATCATTGATAACATCCCCATCGATATAAAACCTCATCTGCGTCTGGCTATTCAGCAAAACGATCTGCATATCAGCCATTTATTGACGTTGCGATACTCGCAGGATAAAAGATCGCCGAATGCCACCCATTTCCGCCTGTTATTAGCCTGCATTTTTCATAATAAACCTAAATTATTTGAACATTTATTATTAAAATTAAACACCAGCGAATTTGGCGCCAGGCAAACAATGCAATTTTATTGGCTGGCGCTACATTTGAAACGGGAAAATTTCTGTGAGCTTTTGCAGAAAAATGGTGTGCAAACGCTTCCCGGTGTTATAAGGCTTGCCTACCTATATAAAGTTTCGCGGGATCTTATAGATTATTTATGGGAATCCCTGCCTGATAACGAAAAACGGCAAGTTTTCCAATGGATTCAGCAAAACACCGGGCCAACCCAAAAACTTGAACTTCTCCATTTACCTGAGAGTATTACAGAATGGGCACAAAAATCCCATGAAATGCCAGAAATTAAATCCATGCCGGGTGATCAAATACCTGTGCTATCGATTTCCCCTTATCCTTTAACCATGCAGGCGATTAACGCCCTCGCGGAGCGCCAGGAATACACTCGCATTGTCGTTGAAATGTCAGGCGATTTTTTTCAGGCTATTTATAAGCAAATAAAAAAATATGCTTTAGGCAAACCCAATAAATCTCATGCAGAACATATTATTGAATGGATCCATTGTTTATACGGCTCGCCGGTCACGACAGCTCAAGTTTTTTTGCAGGATTCCGATTTACTGCGGGTTCCCCGTGGCCTGCATTTTTGTTTATCACTTTACAATCAGGATCGGAAATATCCGTTGCCCGTGCAATGGTTGACGGCTGCTTTTTTGGAAAATCAGCCGCTGGAAATGCCTGCCTTTCGCGGATTGCGGCATCTCACTAACATACCCGATGACGACAGCAAAGAATTACAGGGAATTTCCAGTGACGCATGGAATAGAAATGAGCTGTTAGAGGGTGAGAGGTTTTATATTAACAAACTGATTAAACCGTTGACCCTTCAGGATAGTGCCGGTGAACTCACTCAGGAAATAGTTACCAGGCTGGGCCTGCCTGTCGAATTAATTCTCGATGAGCTGCCTATTCCGCTCCCAATGGTGTGTCAGCAAATCATTGTGGAATATCTGTCTGCTGCAGAACAAAAAGATTTACAAATTCAGTATCCCGGATTAAATCCTTCGTCAATGTTGCGCAAACAAATAGAGACACTGATGGGTCACCTGCAGGAAAATCAGGATATTATTAGCCGGCTGCAACCCTTACTCCGCTATCCGGAAACCTGGAAGCGTTGGATTAAGAAGAATTTTCATCATCTTTTGGGAGGAATTCTTTCGGTACCATCGATAATATCTTTTTCATTCAGTTTAAAGGCTCATCACAGGTATAATGCCGCTATCATCAGTCAGCTTCCGTGGCAGGAGTGTATGAAGCAGGGTTATCAACTTAAGCAGGGTTGGGGCGTTGAAATCTGCAATAAGCAAGCTATCCCTGACCCGGCGATTCCCGAATGTAATGCTCTCTGTGATGAATTATTTAATGAACCAACTGGAATGTTGGTTTGGTTTACTCTTTCATTGGTACTCATTTTTGCGCCACTCTTAACATGGATAATCAGAGAATCAATAAATGGTGTGAGGAAGCGTTGTTGCCCCCGCCCAGACACTAAAAACATTATTCCGGATGGTTTAAATAACCGGATCAATCAATATTATAGAAATTTTAATGAGCGTCCCCTCCTGGAAATCAAAGAAAGATCCGCGGTGGGAGTGGATTTTTTCATTCACGACTTAACCACGCGCCAGATGGACCTTAAAGCCAGTCTGGACAAACTGGAAAGCAAACAGCAGCGTCCCTTGCTAACACCCATTCCTGAAGAAGAGGAACCAGCCGGCGGCAAGACTGATTTTTTTAAACCCGGAAGAAAAGCCCCGCTCAACCTCAGCCAACCTTTGCTTTCATTAGAGAGTAACTTCTGACCATCAGAGGAATGATACAGCAATGCCCGCTGGGAATAAAACGGATTTAAGTAGATGAAATATAGGATTAATTTTTCATAAAGAAAAATAATTTTCGTAGAAAATTCTCTGCGCGATGGGGGATCGCAAGGGGGAGCAGCGCGCAGCGCTCCCCCTTCATTCCGAGCATCGGCTCCGCCGAGCGCAGGATAAAAACAGGAAGCAATTTTCGCTGTACTCAGCGGGAATTGCTGCTGTCTGGTATTTGGCCTGGATAGGGTCTACAATTCCGGGTTATGAGTTTTTTTAGGTCGGCATTACACTTTTTAACTGGGATATTTTTTCTGGGTCGGATTGTTCTCGGCGCTGCCCCGGCTTTTGCTGAAAATGCCGCACCCGTAGTCCAAACTTCTCCCGCGGCGCCGGACAAAAAAGCGGAACTTATTCAAATATTGCGCGATCCGCAGGCCCGCGAGCAGTTAATTCATCAATTGGAGACAACTTCGCAAAGCCAGCAGCAGGCTCCTCCCGCGCCGCCGCCCCCGCCAACAAAGCCGGCCGCTGCCCCTGCAGGGAATCATGCAGTAAAAATTTTAGAAAAGCTCTCCCTGTCCATCAACGCCATTCAATCTGGAGCTGCGGAAATTCTCGACGAAGCGCATCGTGGAGAAGAGCTTTATCAGCATTTTGTCACCCGATTAATGAACACACAGTCGCGTAATATTTGGATAATGGTTTTTCTAAAAAGCGTAGTGGCTATCGGAGTGAGTTATGCGCTTTTTTTCTATGCACGCCATATCATCCGAAAATTAAGTAACTGGTTTTCCCGGGTTGCGTCTAAGTGGCTTTCCCTGAAAATAATTAATTCATTATTTTTGTTATTATTGAATTTATTGCCCATCACCTTTTTTGCGATATTGGCTTATTTTAGTTTGATAATGCTTCACGTCGGGGAGAAGCCTCAGTGGGTGCTCCTGGCGTGGATCATTGCGTTTGTCGTCGTTAAAACACTGGGGGCGCTGTATGATTTTTTATTCGAAGTCGCTACTTTATTTCCTAAACTATTCGAGTTGCCGGCCGGTTTAACGGTTTACTTTCAAAAATGGTTAGTCACGCTGACTGATTTAATTATTTATGGTTATTTTATTATCCAGGTCGCATTATTTTTAGGAGTTATGCCGAATGTATATGAAATCCTTCTGAAACTTTGGGGATTTTTTATAGTCATTGCTCTGATTATCTTTATACTTAATATCCCCCTTCGCGTAGTGAAATTACTGGAAAACAGAAAGGGGCGCACCGACCCCATCACCGTGGGGCTGGAAAGGATTGCGCGAATTGAATTAACGATTCGCGCCGCAGCCGTTGTGTATCTGCTACTGCTTTATATGGTATGGGTAATCAGGGAAGATCATTTTTTCTGGTTCGTGGTAAAAGGCACGCTTTTAAGCTTATTTTTGTTATATTTTGCAATCAGAGTCGCACAAATTATCCATAGCTCTCTTAGCCGTGATTTCAGAGTCAGCAAATCCCTGAAAAAACGGTTACCTGGGGTAGAAAAACGTTTCAGGCGTTACCGCAGAGTGCTGGATATCGTGTTACGCGCTGCCATTTATATTTCCATCGCGCTGATCATCATTAAGATCTGGAGTGGTAAAGAAATTGTCTGGTTACCCCCGGGAATGAAAGAAATGCTGCTCGTCAAAATAATTTCCATCACCTGTATCATCCTGGTGGCGATGCTGATCTGGGAAATCAGCAACAGTCTTGTCGAATTGTCGCTGACCAAAAGCGGGGAGCTCAGTCTTGAAACCGGGCGAGCGCACACGCTGTTAACAGTAGCGCGCAAGACTATTTTTGTTACGCTGTCGTTAATCGCTTTTTTAATGATTTTATCGGAATTTGGCATGAATATCGGGCCGTTACTGGCCGGCGCCGGCGTATTGGGTTTGGCGATCAGCTTTGGCTCGCAAAAATTAATGCAGGATCTGATTACCGGATTTTTCATGTTGCTGGAAGATCAAATCGCCATGGGAGATGTGATTAAAATAGGCGATAATACCGGGACAGTGGAAGCGATCTCGGTTCGCACGGTACGCTTTCGGGATTCCGGGGGTGTCGTGCATATTATTCCCTATAGCGGCATTGTCTCAGTCAGTAATCTGACGAAGGATTTTTCGTATTATCTTTTTGAAATCAATGTGGCCTATCGCGAAAATGTGGATGAAGTGATTGTGGTTCTGCGCCAGATCGCCAGGGATTTACAACATGATGCTAATTACACATCGTTTATACTCGAACCGCTGGAAGTATTAGGGCTTGATAAATTTGCTGATTCTGCGGTAATTATTAAAGCCCGTTTCAAAACCCGGCCTGGCATGCAGTGGGTGGTAGGGCGCGAATTCAATCGCCGCATGAAACAGAAATTTGATGAGCTGGATATTCAAATTCCCTTCCCCCACACCGTCGTATTTTTCGGCGAAAACAAAGACGGCGCCGCCCCCGCCGCCCATCTGCAAGTCAAACTCGAAAACACGACTGTTCCTTAGGACCCTCGCATAAATAACTTTGACAATTTTCCGTACTGGATTGCTTCGCTAGCGCTCGCAATGACAAGTTATAAAATTATTAATGTACTGATTTATATTGATAAATTAATTGTAAAATTTTAAAAAGATCGCGGGAATGCAGGGTCAATATCTCCTCGAAAAAATCCCGGTATTTAGCAAGTAAAAGATTCATTTTAACACCGATTTTCACAAGCTTAAAAGCGCAAGAATCGACCCCTAAGAAAAGCTAATTATCTCATACTTTATCTACCTTATCGGAGTAAATTAATTCATTATTTCCGCTAAAAAAGGCGTTAAATACTCTATATTGTTTTTGCCAAGTATCACAGATTCTAATGGGTATCAATAATCGGTATTGCGCTTAGGATTTTAAAATTTTGACAAATTTTAAATTCTGATTTTTTTATGTTTTTTTTAATTTCCATATATTTACGGGTTTTTTTGATATTTCTATAAAAAATATTTTGACAAATAGAACGTTTTTTATTAGAATCTCAATTTTTTAAGCGCAATAAGGATACCTTAATATGGATATCATCAGACAATTTTTTGCATACCCCGTCATGCCCCTACAAAAACAATATGAGGCCATCCGTGCCATTGTCATGGATAAACGCTCACCACAAGAAGTGGCTCAACAATTTGGCTATAAAATTAATACTCTCTACTCCATGATGCGTGATGTGCGTTCCGGAAAATTATGTTTGTTTCCCCAGTTTCCTTCTGGACAGAAAGAACGACGAACACCTCAACCTGTGCGCGAAGCCGTTATTGCCTATCGTAAGCAGAAATTTTCTTGTCAAGATATAGCAGAAAAAATCCAGGAAGAAGGTTATAAAATTTCTAAGAGAACCATTGAAAATATTCTCTATGATGCAGATTTCTCACGATTGCCACGCCGTAGTGCTTTGGAAAGAGGATTCACCCAAAAAAATCAACTGATTCCAGAGCGGGCCTCTTCACTTGATTTTGAAAAACTAAAACCTTTTTCATTTGAGTGCCCGGTAGCTGGAGTTTATTTCTTTCTCCCCTATATTATTGAATCGGGTGTTCTCGATATTATTAAAAAATGTAAACTCCCTACATCAAGTGTCATTTCAGAAATGCAAGCTTGCCTTTCAATGTTGCTGCTCAAATTGATTGGTAACCAGCGTTTAAGCCATATGTCTTCCTATGATCATGAACAAGGACTCGGTGTATTTGCGAGTTTATCCGTTTTGCCAAAATCAACCTATATGTCAACTTATTCCTGTCGCACAGAAGAATCTATGTTATCTGAATTTCAGCAGAAATTAGTGCGTCATTTTCAAGAAATTTATCCCGATTTTTATCAATCCAATTTTATTAACCTAGATTTTCATTCTATTCCCCATTTTGGTGAAGAGTCACAGATGGAAAAGGTATGGTGCGGCGCGCGCGGCAAAGCGATAAAAGGCGCCAATACTTTATTTGCCCAGGATGCAACCAGCGATGTTATTTTATATACGAGAGCGGATATTCTTCGAAAAAATGAGGCTGCTGAAATT
The DNA here is from genome assembly GCA_963832945.1 of uncultured Pseudomonadota bacterium. Classification (GTDB taxonomy): domain Bacteria; phylum Pseudomonadota; class Gammaproteobacteria; order Coxiellales; family Coxiellaceae; genus JAFEDN01. Next base: position 531,515 of record CAWHVV010000010.1, on the reverse strand, counting down.
CAGAAATTCGCACAATTTTGGAAAGAAATTAGAAAAGATATCACCGAGACACTGGTTTTTGATTGCAAATTGACAACGTACTCTGTGTTGGATACGTTAGTGAGTGAAGGCATTAAATTTATTACATTACGCAAGCGTAATCAGAAATTATTGAAAGAAACCTCGAAAATTTCCGAGGAAAAATGGAAAAAAATTACTCTGCCAATTCCTAAACGAAAACATAAACAATGCTCAGTTTATGAAGCAGATGTTTTATTACCAAAATGTAAAAATTCCTTTCGACAAATTATCGTCAAAGATCACGGTCGCGCAGAGCCAACATTTATCATCACGAGTAATCATGAGCTTGATCTAAAAGATATCCTTGTTGTCTACGCCAAACGATGGCATATTGAGAATAAATTTGGTGAGCTTGTTTCATTTTTTAACTTGAATTCTTTATCTTCCCCTTTCATGATTCGGATTCACTTCGACATGCTTTGGACGATTATCGCTGATACCCTTTATCATCGATTTATGCAAGATTTACCCCGTTTTGAGCGCGCAAGAGCAGATCAGGTTTTTCGAAAATTTATTGATATGCCAGGACGAATCAATTTTGATGGAAAAGAATTTGTTGTAAAAATTCGTAAACATGCAACAACACCTATTCTTCTGGGTGTTGATAAACTCAAAAAAGGTGTGATTGTTCCGTGGCTGGATAACCGCCTTTTACGTTTTGAGTGGACTGCGTGAAAGGGCAAAACTGACGACTGTCCAAATTTTGTTTAGGGTTGATTGTTGCGCTTATCAGGCTCGTGAAAATCGGTGTTTAATATTTTCAGGATTCATTTCAGTCTTGCTGAAGGTCGCGTTTGTTTATTATCTTAACGGAGAAATTAAAATGATATTTAAGAAAAAGTTAGTGTTTACATTTGCTGCGGCAACGGTGTTCAATATGGGAGTGGCAGTGGCTGCCGTTCCTACCCTAACGTTGGTATTTGCCGACCCACAGGGTTTGTGTAAGGATCACGGCGGACACACAAATTTTTCCTTCAACTATATGTATGAAGCCGGCGGCGGTATTGAATACTACAGCGGTCCAACGTGGGTAACGAGTCCATTGGCATCCCTATCGCCGCCTTCTCCGCCCGATGACGGCGTCGCGCATAATTATTTAAATTTCCAGATTACCGGTCAGGGCGACTGCGGCGCAATGGAGCTGGATTATCAACATCCCGGCAGCTGTTATCTCACTAATTTGATTCCGGCCGAAAATCAGCAGACTTCCTATTCTTATAAAATTACCTTAAGCCCTCATGCCACCGGTAATCACACTTATGGCACTGACATGTATAACCTGGGTTGTCATGTAGAGGCCTATGCCTCTACTCACTATATCGTAAATCTTTGCTTTGGTCAATTTTGTATCTCCTCTCACAGCAATTCCCGCTGGGAATAAAACAGATTTAAGTAGATGAAATATAGGATACAAAATTTAGCTCATTTCTTTGCGTGCGATAACCTCGACATTTTTGCCGTAAAAAACGAGGCCCAATTCCAGGATGCGAGAAATACCATGGTTTTTTAAGACTTCTGAATAACGGCGGTCAATGATTTGTTGTAGTGCTTGCCGCGCCGCAGTGATGAGATCAGTTTTGGCGTCGCGCATCGATTTAAATTCGATGACAATGCCCAGTTGCGTGGTGTCCCTGGGAATCAGCATCACATCATAGCGGCCAAAACCGCTTTCGCGATTGGACTGCACGACATAAGTTTTCGTTTAGATTGTCGCTGGTATTCACCCAGTAGGGTCTTAATAATCCATTTTCCTGAATGCAGTTAGCTAATGACCAGGGATTATAAATAACGGTTTCGCCCATTAAATACCCGTTGTACCAGGCGCGAATCCCAGGCGCCTGGATTTTTAAATCAGAATGTTGCAGGATGTCGTCGACTTCGGCTTCGGTAAAACCAAAATACTCGCTGTATTTGGAGTGCAATAACGTATACACGGTGACGTTATTTAACCCGGAAAATAAGCTTTCCTTGGCGATGCGCAGAATTCCGGTAATAACGGATTTTTCCAGATAGGGATTGGTTTTTAACGCGGCGCTGAACAGGCCGCGGATCAAGTCAACCATTTCATCTTCGTCGAGCATGTTACCGGTCAATACGGCGCGGTGATCTTGATAGGTGCGACGCATCAACTCCTGTAAATTTTCCAGCGCCACTGCGAATGAGTCATTTTTGACATCTTTGAGACTGATAAAAATCACCGGATATTGTCCTTGATGCCGCATATAGGTATCACCCAGGGCGGCGATTTTAAGGTCATCAAATAACCCTTAGGTTTTGCCACCAATGACGGTCGAGGCGAAAAAATACTGCAGCATGGACAGATTTAAGGTTTTACCAAACCGGCGCGGGCGAGTAATAACAATGACTTTTTTGACGGTCTCATCCAGCAACTCTTTGATGAATAAAGACTTGTCTACAAAATGGAGCTTTTTTTCACGGATTTCACCGAAATCATCATAGCCGATAGGTAGCTTTAATAACATGGCCATTACTGTAGCATATCTCCGCGAAAAAATCCCGGTATTGGGTTGTCATGTAGAGGCCTATTTTCCGGTAGCCGGCAACGGCGGGGTTTTATTAATGGACGTCGGCGTGCCGGTTTGGATAGTGTAGAGCACGTCTGCGCCGTTCCTGTTGGCGCCGTCGGTTTCCAATTGCAGGCTCCAGTTTTTGGTAAAAAGATAAATCAATTGAAATAAGTTAACACCCAGAAAAGGGTCATATTTATAACGAAAATAGATGTGTGAGGTAATCCTTTTTCCAACCACAAAATAAGAAGTCGGTGTCGCTTTGGTCTGAATCGTTTCGCCGGTAGGACCCAGGGTAGGTTCTGACTCGACGCCTAACTCGGTCAGTCCTAATCCCTGTTTTACCTGATTCGTCAAACCTTGTACGTTTCCCGCGCCTTTTTTAGTAAGCGGCAATGAGTTTAAAGCTTGCAGCATTAAATTCATATTAAGTGGAGAAATTCCCGCGCTGGAGGTCCCCAACAATAGAAACGATAGCATATCAGCTTGAGAAAGATTACCCGCGCTGGAAAATAAAGTGATTTGCGGTGAAGCAGAAGTCCCGTTGATATTCATGCCAATGGTTAATTCGTTCGTACCGAGTTGTTGTTGGCTCAATGGGTCGGTCACTATCACGTGAGCAATTGCCTGTACACTGAGTCCGGGATTGCTCAGAGGATTTTTGCGGTAAATAATCGCAGATCCTGGGGCTATTGTTAACTGACGCCCAAAAACTTCATAAACCCCATTCACAATCTCAATTCTGCCATCCCCCAGAACGACGCTTCCCGGCTCAGAAATGATGTTCAGCTTGCCCTCAAGTTTGCTCTTGAATCCCGGTGAATCGACCTTTACGTTATCACCCAAATTGATGGCTAGCTGGGTGGTCACTCGCCAGGGCGTGGCGTTAGTGATCACATGCTCTCCAATAAATAACACTTCATCTTCGGGCAAGGACGTTTCGCGCTGAAAATCTAATTGATGTAACACCGCGTTAGGAATATCTATAGACCCGCCGATATTAATCTCCCGGCCCTTGAATGCGAAGCGCATATTGGGAGTGACGTACACTGTGTATTGAGGAGTATCTGCTAACAAAACATTCTCACCGGTGAGCGTGATTTCAGTGGGAAAACCGGTCTCGTCAAGACGGGTGTGACCGACTGCTTTTAAAGGTTTGTTGGAAGAAGTAGCAGACAGTATATAATTAAGATCTGATTTCTTAGCATTAAGCGCCAGGTTAATTTGATTTAATTGGATATTTAAGCCGGGAATTTTGACTTCGCCTCCCTCAAGACTGGCATTGCCATTAATGGCAGGTTCGGCTATCGTACCGCCAACCGTCAGGTCCGCTTTAAATTTTCCCTGCGGATTGACGACTTCGGGAATTATCGCCAGGATAGGCGTCAAATTATTTAAATTAATCGAGATTTTACCGCGCAATTCCTGATTTTTAGCGATTAAAGTGGCAAAGGTTGCCTTGGGTAAAGTCAGCGAAGTGCTCAAAGAATTATTATCGGCTAAATGAATATTAAAATCCGCAGCAGCACCGTTTTTGTCTAATTTTGCAATCAATTTGGCGCTATTCACGTCCGTGCTTAGGGTCTGCTTATCGCTATAACGGATGTTGCCGCCTGGACTGTTTCCGATCAATTGCGCCTGCGTGATTTTTTGCCCGATGCCTTCCGCCGTCATGTGGAAATCCAGGGGAACATCGATGACCAGCTCTTCCGGAATGACACCGACGAGCTGATCAAAATTCAGCCGGGTGGTCAAGGCGGCCTGCCAGGAATTATCTGAGCCGTTCCATTTGCCGCGCAAACACGCCTGGGTTTTGTGGGCGCCTTGCATACACAGGGCTGTTACTTCGGCGCGTTGAGGAGAAATGTAAAGTACGGTGGGTTGACTCAGTGTCCAGGTCCCAAAAGTAGGGTTAAAGATGGAGAGTTTTTGAGCCGCCCCCTGCCAATGATTATCAATTATTCCGCCGGACACCCCCAGGGTCAGATCTGTATGATAACCCTGCGCGCTAATATTAAGTTCGTGTTTAGCCCATTTTCCCTGGCCGGAAATTTGCAGTTTTTGAAGTTCCAGCCAATGACTGAATAATTGTTCAGCGGCTATCTGAAAATAAGAACTGTTTGTTTGGCTGATATCCACGTCCCATTTCGCATCGATTTTATCGGCCCGATAATCCTGCCAGCGCAATAAAGTAGCGTGTAAAGAGCCTTTGGTGCGGGGTTGGGGGAAAGAACCGTGCAATTCTCCGGCGCTGTTGATTACGCCGCTGCTAAAGGGTAACAGTTCCGCGAGCTCACTAATTTGTACGTTCCAGAAAACATTCCATTGTTTTTGATATTCTCCCTGAGTTTCAATCCTTGTTTTGGGACTTTTCAGAATAGCGTTCCAGGAAAAATGCGGAAAGTCTTCACCCAGATTGCCGGTGCTGTTGAGAGTGATATCCAGGGGGTGAGGAAAGTCAGGCTTCAATGAACTTAAATCCAGATGTCTTCCGGACAAGGCGAGTTGCCAGGACATGGGTGTGGCCCATTTCCATACCAGGTGAGTATCGAGTTCTCCGCCAAAAATAAGCGCCTTCTGCGTGTCGAGCGTGACCTCATCCGGATTGACCTGACCGTTCACTACCCAATGGGTTTGAAGATTATAAGCACTTAAATTAAAGCGGTATGCTTGCGGGGCGCCGTTAATGGAAAGGACCGTTTGTAACGGATAGGGCTTAATTAATTGTCCCTCGGCCTTAATTTGTAGCACATCGGGATTTATAAGGAGATCATGAACCTGCATATTCACGACTTCCAGAGTGGGTTGGCCGGGATGAGTCTGCCAAACCACATGTCGAAAATTTGCCTGATTTATCTGTAGGCTGAGCGGTAAGTACACTGCGGTTAATTGTGGACGAACATCCTGCAGCACTTTCTTCACGGCCTTCAGAGAAAATTCCGGCGCAGGGGCGGGCGCTTGCGGTGTATTGATTTTCAGATTATTGACCTCAAGCTTATCGATAGAAAATTTGCCAGCGAGTAATGATGAAGGGCTCCATTGAAGATAAAGTTGACTGAGCGAAAATTGTTGATCCTGATAACGATAACTAAGCCGCTTGATGCTCATAGGCCCAAGGAGAGTGCCGGTTACTTGTTGATAGTGTAATTCTCCCGGTATGCTGCGGCTCAGGATGATGAAACCCACCTTAAGTCCCATTGGCGTTAACAACAATCCCAGCGCCAGTAATGGGATCATCAGCATCAGGCAGGCCCAGCGAAATAACGTTTTTAACCAGTCCAGGATTAAATGCATTAAAGCTCCGCTCCTACCGAGAATTCTAATTGCCAGGTTTTATTCGTAGTATGATTGATTGGCAACGGACGCGCCAGGGCTAATTCCACCGCACCAATCGGCGTTAACACCACCACGCCTCCGCCCGCGCCGGCGACATATTTTTCGAATGAAGGCTTTGGCACGCTGGTATCGGTAATAGAGCCGGCATCAATAAAAGCAGCGACGTACCAGCTGCCATAAACACGCTGCTGAATTTCACCGCTGACAATGACCAGGTTTTTGCCTGGTCCCAGACTATTGTATTTATAGCCGCGAATCGATGTAGGGCCCCCGGCAAAAAGTTGTAAAGTCAGGGGTATGTTGTTGAGATTTTTCACCTCAGTGCGACCTACCTGACTGCGAAAGAGGAACCGGGTGTGTGTAGGGTCATAAGTGCCAAGCGCTTTAAGTCCCGCCTTACCCTGAACGAAGGTCGTTTTGGATAATATCTCTTTGGAAGCGCCGGCTATATCAATGGTCGCGCTAATGCCATTGTTAACCACTTTATCTTTTTGGATGGTGCGATTGTGAATATATTGCCAGTGCGCGTTCGGGTACAACACATTCGCGTTAATAAAAGGCGTATCGGTAAACTGATAACGTTCATTCAAATAGGTCAGAGCGAGGATTTGTTGCCAGTCATCATTTAAAAGGGTGTTATAGCTGCCCGCGACTTTAAAACTATTGGCTTTATTGGGTTTATTTACGTCTTGCGATTGCTGCACAATATTGCCATAACCGGTAGTGAGCGCATAAGAATCGGTAGCAGGATCTTTGCCTGGAATAATATAGCTGGCGTTCACGGTATTATTCTGGATCTGCTGATCCTTCACTTTAATGTAAGAACCCCGCGCCAGGAAATTCACCTGATGGCCGTAAGAATTGATGGGAATCCAGTTAAAACCAAAGGTGCCGCGCGGGCCGGTGTCCGTGCCATAACCTAATCCGAAAGTATAGCGGCGAGGTTTCACCGGCGTGAGTTCTATTTTGACCGGGACTTCTAACTGCGAAGTGGTTTCACTGGACATGGGCATCACCACCGATTGTGAAAAATAGCCGCTGCCCGATAGGGCTTGCTGGGTTTTTTGCACCAATGCAGCGCTATAATATTCTCCGGGATGATATCTTAGAAAACGTTCCAGCAAATCGGTATTGAGATCGGACGGTGGAAACAGGGTGGCTCCAAAACGATATCGCCTGCCGGTATCAAAATGCAGAACGATCGACGCCTGGTGGTAGCCGACGTTAATGATGATTTGGTTAAGAACCATTTTCGCATCGAAGTAACCACGGTTAGCGGCCAGGTTAAACAGCGCGTCTTTCGCAGCCTGATAGTTATCGACATCCAGGGTCTGTCCGGTCTTTATGGGTAATTGGTGCGACAGACGCCGGAAAGCTTTATCCGACGCGCCCTCGCCGGTAATTTTCAGGTCCACATGAATGACCGTCACAGGGGGTCCGGGACTGACGTCGAATACCACCGTCCAGTTATCGTCAACGTGCTCAATACGTGAGCGTATTTGCGGACTAAAATAGCCGTAAGGTTTAAGGCCGTTGCGGATATAGTCGGGGGATTTATGATAAAAAACCTGTATCTTCTCAGTGGTCAGTGGCAGGGAAATATCCTTGCTGCGATTGGCTAACAGGGTGACGATTTTTCCGCGCAGGGGGTCTGCCAGTCCTTCTACTTTTATTTGCAGTGTGGATGCCTTCTGAGCCCATGCCTGGTATACTGACATCAGCAAAATTAGCATCAGGAACGACAGAAGATATTTTCTCATTGCCAACATTATATAGAATTGAGTCGAAAATGGCAGTAATGTGGTAAACTATATTGATCTGACCAGACTGGTTTCACAGGAGAGAACTCATGCGGACTTATACGATTGCTTCTAAAAATGGTTTGACGCAAGCCACTTTTATTCCGGAGCAGGGCGGAATCGTTTCGTCCATTATCATGCCTGGCCGCCAGGGACCTCGGGAACTGTTATATTACTCCCAGGATGAGCCCCTGACCGGTTCGCCGTTTTGTTTTCCCATTTGCGGACGGCTGGAACGCCAGGGCAATCTCAATAGTTATTATTATGAAGGCCACGTTTATGAGTTGCCGATGCATGGTTTCGCTCTCGGTAAACCCTGGACATTGAGCGAAGCGGGTAGCGATCATCTCTTAATGGTTTTGCGTGACGACGAACAAACCCGCCAGGCGTATCCCTTTCATTTTACCGTGGAACTTTTTTATGAAATTGCCGATCGCCGGCTGTTTTGCCGGCAAACATATACTAACCACGGCGACCGGCCGATGCCTTATTATGCCGGATTTCACCCCAATTTTTTAACTCCTCCGGCTGAGAGCGGTAAAAAGGAAGTAATCCTTAATTTACACCCGCGGCGGCGTTTGCGTTATAACCAGCATTTAACGGATATTGTTGGCGATCAGCCATTGTTTGCCACGCCCACTTCTGCGGCGAATCCCGAGATACACGAACAATTGCTGCAATTAGGCGAAGATAAAACTATCCATTTGCGCTACCCCGAGAAGGATGTGGTGAATATGGTCGCTGAAGGAGTTGAAGATCCTGACTTATTTCCTTACGTACAAATTTATACACCGCAGGATAAACCATTCATTTGCGTCGAGCCGTGGATGTCCCATCCGAATGCGCTCAATAGTGTTGCCGGCGTACGCTGGTTAGCGCCGGGCGTCAGCGAACATGGAGTATTGAGATTATGGATGGAGTAAGAACACGTTTTGCGCCGAGTCCCACCGGCGATTTGCATATTGGCGGAGCGCGCACGGCTTTATTTGCCTGGTTATTTGCGAGAAGACATCAAGGCGTTTTTATTTTGCGTATAGAAGATACCGACCTTGAGCGCTCAACCGAGGCATCCGCGGAAGGAATTATTGAAGCGATGCGCTGGTTGAATCTGGATTATGATGAGGGTCCGTTCTATCAAAGCCGGCGCTTTGACCGCTATAAAGAAGTTTTGCAACAGTTACTGGAGTCTGGCAAGGCTTACCGCTGTTATTGCAGTAAAGAGCGTCTGGAATCCCTGCGCGAACAGCAGATGAGCACCGGTCAAAAACCGCGTTATGACGGCCATTGCCGGGATTTGGCGCCCAAAGCGGATCAATCCGGGGTGATTCGTTTCCGCAATCCGCAAACCGGAGTGGTGAGTTTTAACGATATTGTGCGTGGTGTAATCACCATCAGCAATGCCGAATTAGACGATTTAATTTTGGCGCGCACCGACGGCACTCCGACTTATAATTTCGTGGTGGTGGTTGACGACTGGGATATGCGCATAACTCACGTCATCAGGGGGGATGATCACATCAATAATACTCCCCGGCAGATTAATATTTTGCAGGCGTTGGGCGCTACCCCTCCCGAGTATGGCCACGTGCCGACGATTTTAGGCAGCGATGGCAAGCGCTTATCCAAACGTCACGGTGCGGCGGGGGTATTGGAATATCGCGAAGCGGGAATTTTACCGGAAGCGTTAATTAATTATTTAGTGCGATTAGGCTGGTCTTATCAGGATCAGGAAATTTTTTCCCGTGAGGAAATGATTCAGTATTTTGACGCCCGTTCATTGCAGCGATCCCCTGCGGCGTTTAATCCGGAAAAACTGGCCTGGTTGAACCAGCATTATCTGAAAACTCTGGATAAGACCATCACCGCGCGCGCGCTGGCCCATCAGCTTGAAAAAAAAGGGGTGGATTTTCAGCGCGGCCCTGCCTTAACGGATATCGTGGCCATGTTTGCCGAGCGTGCTAAAACTCTGGTGGAAATGGCCGATAGCTGCCGTTATTTTTTCGGGGATGTGAAATATGATCCGCAGGCCAGGCAAAAACACCTGACCCCGGAAATTATTCCGGTGCTGTTGGAGATGCGTGACCGTTTCCGCGCGCTTCCCGATTGGGAACCCGCGGCGATCCACCAATTGATCAAAGACCTTGCCGAACAAAAATCACTGAATCTCGGTAAAATCGCCCAACCCTTGCGCGTAGCCGTCACCGGTAATACCGTTTCTCCTCCGATTGATCAGACCCTGTTCCATCTTGGGCGTGATACCGTGCTCAAACGGCTTGATAAAGTAATAATAACTACTTGCGCCTTGTAGATGGGAACGGCCACTTTTGCCTGCTATTCAACGAAAAAGCGCTTTCGCAATGCTCACATACAGTAGTATGCTCCGCTTGCTCAATCACTTTTTCGTTGAATATCAGACAAAATTGACCGTTCTGCGTTTGCCTGTTTAGGAGCGAGTAGTTACAAAGCAATAGTTGATTCTCAGATCTGAAAACCGCTATAATTCTGTATTATAAACGAATTCAAATACTATACTCAAAACTGAGGAGAGATAAACATGAAAGTTAATGGAATGAATTTTCCTAAAATAGAAAATGAAAAAAAGCGGATGCTTCCTGATATTGAAATTTCCGACCATAAACAGAGAGCAAGGAAACGAAAAAAAATAGATGACAATAAGATTGATATAACACATCAAGACTTAAGTTCCTGGATAATGACGGAAGATGATTTAAAATATGATGACATACTCTGTGATTATTTAAATATTTTAATGCCGTCCCTAACGTGGCGCGTTAATAAAAAGAAGGGATTTCCCGAATATGAAATTGTCAATCTTACTCAAAAACAGGCTGAAATAGTAAAATTACAATTGAAACAGGTGTTACATCAGGCGGTTGTCGCTATTGAGCCAATTCATGAAATGGATCTGCAATACTACCGGCTATTGATATCGCACATTGATATAAAATATTTGAAAAAAATGTCGGTTCGCTTACATCAAAATCGCATTTGCCTGCCTTCAGAAGAAGAAATTAAGAAAATAATGCTTCCAGGCTCTATGTTTGAATATCGTAGCTCATCGGATTATCACAATACATTGATAAATAGGGGAATTTATTCAGCCTCTTTAAGACAAAATTTGATTCAAGAGGAATTTAATTTATTGTGCGGAATAATCAATCTGGAGATTCCGGGCATGGCTGAAAATTCCGCTATACAACAACTCGCCATGAAAATCATAGCAAATCAGGAAAAAGAAACTGAAAACATTGAGTGTCTGTTGGCGCACACCCTGGAAGGTAATTATTGGCTATTTAGATGGTATTTTCTTAAAAGTAGAGAAACATTGACGACGGATAATAGTGAGGATGAGGGTGAAGGTGAAGATGAATATAAAGATAAAGCAAAACTCCTGATGAATTCAGTAATCGGCGGTAATATTGAAATTGTGCGCGATCTTATCGGGTCAGGGTTTAACTGGAATGTTTTCATGGAATCAAGTGATTTCGATAAATTATTACCAGTAGTTACTCCGGTGCTTTTGGCTTCGGTAAATTGCAAATCAGGGGCTGGTATAGATATCTTTAAGCTTTTGGTTGCAACCGGTGCGGATGTCAATTTTTTAGGGCTTGGTGGAGAAAGATGTGCTAATGTACTTGGGAATATTATATGGAGTTACCCTCTCGCCAGATTTCTCATCGCTTCGGCAGAACCCTGTTTATCCTTCTCTTATGCCGTAGGATCGGAAATGCTTTCACCATTAGATCAGGTTGCTAGTAATGATAAGATTGAGATAGCAGAACTTTTAATTAATAATGGGGCAAGATTAACTCAAAAATGGCTGGATTTTGCTATTGTCGAGTCAGGCTCAGTGAGCTTAATGCAGTGTATGGTAAAAAATTTCCCCCTCGTGGTCCTGCGGAAGGATCAATCAGGAAACACACCCTTACACATATCTGCCAGGCAGGGTTATTCACCTCTGGTGAGATACTTAATAGAGCAGGCGCCGCAATGTTTGCTTTTGAAAAACTTAAAAAATGAAATGCCCATAAATTATTTGACGGATCAGTTTCAAACTATCCTTCAAGATTTAAAATTAAATTCCTTGCGGACATTTAAAAAAATTTCCAAACTTTTACAGTCAGATTATAAGAAAGAGGAGAACAGGGTAAAAAAAATATCTGAATTAACTCATTTTCAAGTGCATTCTCAGGTGAAAAAACCAAAAAAACCGGTTGCCGCCTGGGATTATTCATCAACTCCTGCCTATATCCAGTATGCGGATTACGTAAGGCGCCAGGGTGGAAATCCGGATTCTTTTATCTCCCAAATATTATCTGTCGATAGGAACCATTCCGGTTATGATGTTTTACTGGAATATTTACGCAGTTTAATGCCCTGGCTTCCCTGGATGCGAAATCCTCGCCTCAGGACTCCCCCCGCGTATGAAATAAGGGATTTAAATGAAAATGAAAGTAGCCGGTTGATGCAACATTTAAAATTGGCTTTCCTGGGCTATCCGGTTCGCATAGCCGTTAAAAAACAAACTGATCAGCAAGGCGTTTTTTGGGTCCGGCTCACGAATCTGAGTTTAGACCTGTTACAACTCGCCGCCCGTCAGTTGCTGCAGCATCCCATTTTTGTGATAAAAGATGCTGATTTTATGGGAACCCTTTTCCTAAAGGATGTATTATTAACCAATCTGCTTCCCTATTTGGATATGTTTGATTATGAGAAAGAGGAGTATGAGCGTATTTTGCTAAATTTTGGTGTTCCTGTTTGCGAACTGAATCATCAAATTGAAATGCAATGGCAAAATTTAGAAAATGATTTACCTCATCAATTGGAAGAGTCTCCCAGAAAAAAATTAGTGAGCAGATTGCGGGAAATTGATTCGAAAAATGGAGAATCAGAATTTTGTAACGCTATTAAGAATAATGATTTTTGGTTATATAGAGCCTGTATTCACAAAAGATATGTGAACATCGATCTATTGAATGATCAGCAGCCGGTAATCTTTAATACGGTTATGTATGGCAGTCTGGCTATGATTCGAGATGCCATTGCGGCGGGAGCGGCTCTGAACAGTTTTCGTGGTCCTTTGGAGTCAGATGAATACAATGAATTTTTTGAGGGCTATCAGGGCGATGAAACTTGGGATGTGGATCCTTTAGGGAGAGCTATAACACAACAAAAATATGCTGCGTTAAAATTGCTGGTTGCTGCCGGGATTAATGTTAATAATCTTTCTGTGCAAAATAATGTTGCTTTCCTAACGTCTTTACAGGTGCTTGTTAGAGAAAAAGGTGATTTAGAACCGGTGCAGTTTATGGTGGAATCTGGAGCGGCTTTGAATTATAGCAACGATATCTGGGACGCACCGTTAAGTATCGCCATCGATAAATGCTATTATCAGATCGCAAGCTATTTAATTAGTCAGGGAGCGGAAATTAACAAAATCACCCGGAGAGGGGAAACCTTGTTGCATTTAGTGCTTAATCCGTCGCCATACGCTGCTCGATTACCGCCATCGTTTCAAATAAAATTTTTTATTTATTTGCTGGATGTTTTAAAGCTAAGCTTATTGAAAGAAGATTATAAGTCGGAAAGGCCTCTTGATCTTATAGTTAAGCGCGGTGAAGACGGGCAAACTCTTTTGCATCATTGGGCGCGAAAAGTGTCGGAAAGCGGGCTATTCGCTTATGCTTTCATCCGCCTCGCCCATTGTCCTCATTTTACAGGATTATGCATTTCTGACGAGAAAGGCGACACGCCTTTAAAAATACTTTACAGGGAAAACCGGAAATTTTGGGATTATTTTGAAAAAAAGGTGATCCCGGTATCGGCAAATTTGCAAAAGGAAATATCCCGGTCTGCATCGACACTCAGTGTATCTGAAATAGGGCAGTTTAACCTTTTCCCGCTACCCATATCGCCGTACCCGGGTTCCGCATTGCAAACTTCGAATACTATTTCGAGCGGACAAAATTTGATATCATTGGAACCCACTTAAATCCATTATCCCCGCGATGGGGGATCGCAAGGGGGAGAATCGCGATTCTCCCCCTTCATTCCGAGCATCGGCTCTGCCGAGCGCAGGATAAAAACAGGAAGCAATTTTCGCTGTACTCAGCGGGAATTGCTGATAATTCTTCAATCTTTTCTCAATGGAAGAGGAATTTTTATGAAGATCCATCGGCTTGCCGCCAGTGCGTTCGGCAATATTTTAGAATGGTTCGATATTGGATTGTTTATTTATCTCTCGCCGTTTATCGGTAAGCAATTTTTTCCAGATCAAACCGCCGCCAATGCGAGTATCATGGTTTTTAGCGTATTTGCCGCGGGATTTATTTGCCGTCCGTTGGGGAGCGTTTTATTCGGACATTTGGGCGACCGGATTGGCCGCGCCAGGACGTTAATTTTTTCTATTATGGCGGTGACCCTCGCCACCCTGGCGATGGGATTGCTGCCCGGCTACCATACCATCGGTATCTGGGCGCCTTTGATATTTACTTTTTTGCGGTTATTGCAGGGATTATCGATCGGTGGGGAATACAGCGGCGTCATGATTTATCTGGCGGAATCGTCCCCCAATGGCCGCCGTGGTTTTTTTACCAGCTTCGCGGCGGTGGGAGCGAACGCGGGATTTTTATTGGCGACCGTCTCAACCATTTTATTGAAAACCCTGCTGCCGCCCGCGACATTGCAATCGTGGGGATGGCGAATACCGTTTCTTTTTAGTGGATGTTTGGGATTAATCATTTTTTATTCGCGTTTTAATCTGGTGGAAACATCGGCTTATCTGTATTTAAAAAAACACCGGCAAATAATCCGGGCGCCGCTGCTGGCCGCCCTGCGCGAAGCTCCCCGGCAGTTATTGCAAATACTCGGACTAACCTCGATGGGATCGACTTTTTATTACATTTTTTTTGGCTATATGCCCAATTATCTTGCGCAATTCTTTGGAGTTTCATTAATGTTTTCGTTAACCTGCCAGGCGATATTTTTAGGGGGAATGCTTTTGCTGTTACCGCTGGCCGGCATGTTGGGTGATCGGTTTGGTCGAAAGAAAATGTTATTAATTACCGCTATTGGCATGATTTTTTCTGCTTTTCCCTGTTTTTATTTGCTGCAGCATGAGCTGGCCATATTTATTTTCGTGGGTTTAAGCGTCGCTACCATTCTGACTTCTCTGGAACAGGGCAATACTCTGGTGACAATAGTGGAAAATTGCCCGCTGGACTTCCGTTACAGCGGCGTGGCTTTCGCCTATAATGCAGGAAACGCCATTTTTGGAGGGACCGCGCCGTTGATCGTGAGTCTGTTAACCCAAAAGGTTAATCACTTTGCGCCGGCGTATTATTTAATAGCGATGAGTATTATTAGTCTGATAGTGGTGATTACTTTAAAAGAAACCTATAAAATTGATTTTTCTTATGATTAGGAGTTGACAGGAGTTTCCGCTGAAGGGAACTCTCTTTACGCGATGGGGGATCGCAAGGGGGGAGAATCGCGATTCTCCCCCTTCATTCCGAGCAATCGGCTCCGCCGATGCGCAGGATAAGAACAATAAAGCCACGGACGCTGTACTCAGCGGGAGTGGCTGAGGAGTTGATATGAGTGAGATCGAAATAGTTTATGAAGGGGATCTACGCACACGTTGCACGCACCGCGACAGCGGCGCGGAAATTTTGACGGATGCGCCTAAGGATAATCAGGGTTTAGGGCGGGAGTTTTCGCCGACCGACCTGGTGGCGACAGCGGTTGGTTCCTGTTCATTGACGATTATGGGAATCGCAGCGCGTCAATTGAATCTGGATATTAGCGGTAGCCGGGCGCTGGTGGTAAAAGAGATGCAGAATGCGCCGGTCCGCAGGATCCGCAAACTGACCGTGGAATTATCCTGTCCCCATCGTTTCGATAATGAAATCACCCAAAAATTAATCGCCGCCGTAGAACGATGTCCCGTGCTGCACAGCCTGCATCCCGATGTTCAGGTAATAATTACCTATCATTGGGGGAGCTAATAAGCCTTGGCGTAAATAATTTTTTTGGCGCCGGTTTTGCCGGTAAAGAGACAGGTTCCTGATTCCTGCATCGTACTCAATGGGATACAGCGGGCCGAAATTTTATATTCTTTCAATAGCGAATCGATGCTTTCGTCATCACTGGAGAAAACGATGGCAAAGCCGCCGGGATTATCGCCGGCAAAAAAATCTTTAAATTCGTTCAGGTTATCAAAATAACGGGTATGGGTTTTTTGAAAAGCCAAAGCCTTATCAAACAAATTTTGCTGCATTTCCTGTAATAAATCCGGTATTTTTTCAATCAATTCAGGACGCGCCAGGCTGAATTTTTTCCCCAGTTGATCGCGGCGAGAAATGAACACGCTGTCATTAGCAATATCGCGCGGGCCCACCTCGATGCGAATAGGCACGCCACGTTTAATATGGTGCCAGAATTTTTCGCCGCCGTTAATTTCGCGCGCATCCATTTCCACGCGGATCGCTTCGTGATGATAAGTTTGTTCGCAGAGCGACTGTTTTAGCTTTTCGCAATATTCCAGAATTGCCTGAGCGTCCTGTTCCTTACGAATAATGGGCAAAATAACCACCTGGACGGGAGCGATTTTGGGCGGTAAAACCAGCCCGTCATCGTCACTGTGGGTCATGATCAGTCCGCCGATCATGCGGGTTGAGGCTCCCCAGGAAGTTGTCCATGCATGCTGTAAATGTTCATTTTTATCCGTAAACTGGATATTAAAAGATTTTGCGAAATTTTGACCGAGAAAATGTGAAGTGCCGGCCTGCAGCGCTTTGCGGTCCTGCATCATGGCTTCGACCGTATAAGTGTTCACAGCGCCGGGAAAGCGTTCGCGTGCGGTTTTTTCGCCGGGAATCACCGGCATGGCTAAGGTATTTTCGAGGAAATCCGCATAAACATTCAGCATTTGTTGAGTTTCGACCTGGGCCTCTTTCGCGTTGGCGTGAGCGGTATGACCTTCCTGCCAGAGAAATTCCGAAGTTCGCAGAAATAAACGCGTGCGCATTTCCCAGCGAAATACATTCACCCATTGATTTAATTTCAGGGGTAGATCGCGCCAGGATTTGATCCATTTGGCATATTGCACTCCAAACGTGGCTTCGCTGGTGGGGCGGATAACGTAAGGGTCTTCAAGTTTACCGGCAGGTTCGAGCTGACCATTCGGTCCCGGTTCAAGCCGGTGGTGTGTTACTACCGCGCATTCCTTGGCGAATCCTTCCACATGATCGGCTTCCTGCTGCAAATATTGCAATGGAATCAGTAAAGGAAAATAAACGTTACTGTGCCCTGTCGCTTTAAACCGCGCATCGAGGACCGCCTGAATTTTTTCCCACAGTGCATAACCCCAGGGTTTAATGATCATGCAACCCCGAACGGGAGAATTTTCCGCCATATCCGCGGCCTTAATGACCTGCTGATACCATTGTGGATAATCTTCCTGACGGGTGGGAGCGATAGCGTTTTGTTGTGTCATGGACAAATTTTCGCCGATGGCAGCCAAAAAGTCAAAGAATAGGTGTCCAGCGGCTCCCGCTGAGTACAGCGGTAGCCGCTTCCTGTTTTGATCCTGCGCTCGGCGAAGCCGATGCTCGGAATGAAGGGGGAGTCGCTACGCGCAACTCCCCCTTACGATCCCTACTGTGTATACACATTTATGAATTAAAAAAGTACACTGGTAAATTTTTCAGGGCTATTTAACTATAAGGACATTCAGATGAAGCTGTTAGACCCATTTTTGGACAATCGATTAAAGAAGGTCGGTGAAATTTTTTTTGATCGGGTGTTGGAAGAAAAGAAGATCAGCCTGAGGGGGATATCAAGAAATCGTGCTGAAGAAATTCAGTTAGGCCGATGGCTAAGGAATGAAAAAGTGACCGTTACGCATTTGATTCGAGCAGAACAGGCGAGAGTGAGAGATCTGGTATTGAATCGTCATGTATTGGCGATCCAGGATACGACGGAGCTGAATTACCAAAGCCAGGCAGGCCGGGTGTCTGGTTTAGGAACAGTTGGTGATGGAAGGGGGTTAGGTTTTTTTATGCACCCGATGTTAGTGCTGGATGCGCAGACAAATGCGTTCCTGGGCAGCGCAGAAATACACCTATGGAATCGGTTAAAAGGGGCCTCTGACGAGTATCAGAAATTACCGATAGAAGAAAAAGAATCCTACCGATGGATATTAACGGCGCAAAAGAGCCGGGAGGTATTGTCTCAAGCGGACAGTATTACGTTTGTGGGAGATCGGGAGAATGACATTTATGAATTTATAGATCGTATACCGGATGAAAAGACATTTATTATCACGCGAGTACAACACAATCGTGTGCTATCGACGGGGGAAAGGTTAAAAGACCATATGGAAGGGAAGGTGGAGGCCGAAAAAATAGTGATAGAAATCCCCCGAGAGATGCGCCGGGGGCGAGAGGAAAGGAAAGCGACCTTATCGATAAAATATAGTGAAATTGAAATCAGAAGGCCGGAAAGATGTACAGATAAAAAGGCGGCAAGGACGATTCGGGTGCGACTGGTTGAAGCCAAAGAAACAGACTGTCCTGCAGGGGAAGAGCCGGTTCATTGGATGATATTGACGACCCATGCGGTAACCGACTTTGAAAAGGCGAAGCAGATTATTTTGTGGTACAAAAATCGCTGGAATATAGAGCAGGTTTTTCGAACGATGAAAAAGCAGGGACTGGATATTGAATCGAGTGAGGTGGAGTCCGGGAAGAACTTAATGAAACTGGCGGTGATTGCATTGTGTGCGTCAATAAAAATCATGCAGTTAGTATTGGCAAGAACAGGAACAACAGGACAAAAGACAGAAGAGGTGTTTAATGATGAGGAGCAAAAATTCCTGGAAATACTCCTCCCGGGTCTGGAAGGTAAAACGGAGAAACAAAAGAATCCCTATTCAAAAGACAATTTAGGCTGGGCAAGCTGGATAATTGCCCGATTAGGGTCCTGGCAAGGATATGTCAAAGGTCAGAGGCCTCCCGGCCCTATCGTCATGGGCAGAGGGCTGGAAAAATTTTATGATCTGTATTCTGGCTATAAATTATACCAAAATGTGTATACACAGTAGCTTACGATCCCCCATAGCGTAAGGTATTTTCTGCGAAAAATATTTATATTGAAAAATGCGGCGAATTAGCATTTTGGAAATTTATGCAAAATGGTCAGCAATTCCCGCTGGGAATAAAACGGATTTAAGTAGATGAAATATATGATTAATTTTTCATAAAGAAAAATAATTTTCGTAGAAAATTCTCTGCGCCATGGGGGATCGCAAGGGGGAGCGCGCGAGGCGCTCCCCCTTCATTCCGAGCATCGGCTCCGCCGAGCGCAGGATAAAAACAGGAAGCAATTTTCGCTGTACTCAGCGGAAATTGCTGCAAATTGCTGCAAAATGGTTGACTTCCTGGCGGTGCTTACCTAGAATGTTTAATCTCTGAGCGGGGCTATAGCTCAGCTGGGAGAGCGCTTGCATGGCATGCAAGAGGTCAGCGGTTCGATCCCGCTTAGCTCCACCAATTGTCCCCATCGTCTAGAGGCCTAGGACACTGCCCTTTCACGGCAGTAACAGGGGTTCGAATCCCCTTGGGGACGAAATTAAGGGAAAATATGAAAAGGAAGATAGTTTTTGCTTCAGCCCTGGTCTCTTTGTTCATTTTTGCCTCTGCTTCGGCGGGCGGATCAGAAATTATTGTAGAACCTGACTACTTCAGCGGATTCTTTGTCGGGGCCACAGGCGCCTTTCATATGGCTGCTTTTAATGGAAACTCCAGTATAGTTGCCCCCGAAGACGTTGTGGTGAGCGGACTTATTCCCGGAGCAAATCCGGCTGTGGTCACCGCCACCGTTTTTTCTGCAGGGACATTAGCCAATAATAATATTTCCAGCAGCTCGTATGAGGGATACTACGGTGTCCAGGGAGGGGTGGGTAAGGTTTTTAACCATCGCTGGTATATGGGTATCATGGGCTTCGGCGAGTGGAATAATCAAAGCTCAACTGCGGAAAACTCGTCCGATTTCTCCACCCAGGCCATCATCACGGGCTTACCTTTTCCCAGTGTCGCCACCACAGGCCATTACAATTCTACCACCACAGTTACAGTCTTTAATGATTATGGCGTTGCTATTAAACCGGGCTTTCTGGTGGCCCCTAAATCAATGGTGTATGGAAAAATAGGCGTCATATGGGCCGACCTGAAAGTTTCTAACCAGGTGACTGGTGAAGATTCCGCCACGACTGAAAATCCGGTAACCGGGGCTAATGAGCTCTCTTACCTGGGAACATTTAACGGGGGGTCCTCAAATACAGATAACCAAATCGCTTTACTGCTGGGCATTGGTTTTGAACAATTCATTTTTCAGGAT
This sequence comes from uncultured Pseudomonadota bacterium, assembly GCA_963832945.1. Lineage (GTDB taxonomy): Bacteria > Pseudomonadota > Gammaproteobacteria > Coxiellales > Coxiellaceae > JAFEDN01. Next base: position 511,372 of record CAWHVV010000010.1, on the reverse strand, counting down.
TTTGTAACCTTTAACGTGGAATACAATTATGTGAATTATGGTTCTGTCACCACTTCTACGGCCATTTTTGGAAATGGCGCTGTGTCTTCTGATTCCTCTATTTCATCGGCCACGCTGACTTCTCCGGTTATCAGCCAGGCGACGTCTAATGCCAGGATCAGTACTTTACTATTCGGCTTAAATGTATATTTTGGCAGTCACTGGTTTTGACAGCAATTCCCGCTGGGTACAGCGGCAATTGCTTCCTATTTATATCCTGCACGAGGCAAAGCCTCTGCTCGGAATGAAGGGGGAGCGCCTCACGCGCTCCCCCTTGCGAACCCCCATGGCGTAGAGAATTTTCTACGAAAATTGTTTTTTATAAGTTTAATTTATTTTATTAAATCAAATAGTTAAAATTCACCGGGAATTGCGTTTTAAAACCTACATTTAAGAACCCATATTACTCCTTTTGGTTATAGGGATCTTTTTCAAAATTTTTGACGAAATCGGTTTCGGAAATCAGCCGGATAATTTCCCGTTTTTTGCGGCAATTGAGTTTGCGTTTGATTTTGCCCAAATAATACTCAACAGTGCGCGGGGATAATTTTAAAGCAGTTCCCGCCTGATTCATGGTTTTGCCCTGTAACATTTGTATGACGCATTCTGCTTCCCGCTGAGTAAAATAAATGCTGGTCAGGGGTTCGCTGAGTGTGTATTTTATGCTGCGGCGCTCGTAATTCGTTTCATACCTGACAGGGGTCGAAGGTGGTACGGATGGGCTCCGGTGCGTGCCCTGGTTGACCTCCTCAATGAGTTTTTCCCAGTAACTTTTTGGTTTCCGGGAATTTTTTGTTTTATACATCTTGATATCCTTCTCCAAGATTGATACTATATGTTTTTAGGGGGGACCTGGGTTGTTTAAAATATACCTTCCGTCTTCATTTTGAATAATGGATGCAAAATGAGGATAGGTCAATACCGGGATTTAAGAACAATCATGTGAGTAGTGAAATAACCATGAAATTAACGACTAGTCAGATTTTAAAACGCTTAATGTTTCATCGAGGAATCCGTACTACGGAACTGGCCAGAAGAATTGGCCTCAAGCAACCGACGGTTCATCGTATTGTGGAAGGGGTTTCACCCAGTCCTCATCAGTCTTCGCTGGTACCATTGGCGCAATTTTTTGGCATCACGGTGGAACAGCTTCGGGGCGAAGAACTTTTACCCTGGAATCTTTACGATACCTGGGGCTTGCATGGTCAGGATATGGCGACAGTGCCGATTATTTCCTGGGAAGAAGCGGTGCATTGGCCGGAGAACGTGAACAGAGCACAGGCGCGCCAGGAACCTATTTTGATGCCACGTCCCGTGAATGAAAACGTGTTCGCTCTGATTATGGAAGATTCTTCCATGAGCCCGCAATTTCCAAAGGGAACGGTATTAGTGATTGATCCGGCACGCTATTATAAGGATCGCAGCTATGTCCTGCTGCGGATGAAAGACCACAGCCGCGCCGTTTTCCGCCAGTTATTATTGGATGCCCGCCAGTACTATTTGAAATGCCTGAGTCCGGATTTGGATGGTGTTCGCGCGGAACCCTTAAAGGACGATACACAAATTTGCGGAACCCTGATTCAGGCTCGACTGAACTACGAAGAATAACGTTTCAGACCGCCAAAGACTTCCATGAAGAAGTTGTATTGTGTTCGGCATGGTGAAGCGTGTTCTGCGGAGCTGGATCCCCGCTGTCCTTTGACAGCGAGAGGGCAAAAAGATATTTCTTTTCTGGCGCATTATTTGGCCCAGTGTGGGGTTAAAATACCCCGTGTTTTTCATAGCGGCAAGCCTCGCGCCCAGCAAACGGCCACAATTCTCGCCAATACCCTGCATATCGACACAATAACCGAGTCGCCATCCCTGCTCAATTGTGAAGCGGATATAGAAGATTTGTTAACGTGCTTACCGGCCTGGGATGAGGATGTCATGATTGTCGGCCATCTGCCTTTCATCCCCCGCCTTGTAAACGCCCTGGTATTGGGTCTGGAGTACGCCGATCAGCCCCCCATCATCGATTACCCTCCCGGCACTGTCGTCTGTTTGGAGCAACAGAACCGGCGCTGGACCATCCACTGGGTTCTGTCACCTCCATAAGAGCGAATGAACTTGCAAACGCAGAACGTGTTCATGACCCTGAAAGATGCACAATGTTCTCGTTGCCAAAAAGAATTATGGAGAAGCAGTTTTTTATATCGGGAAACAGATCAATCGCTTTGCCTAAATTGCGCCGGATTTGAGACTCTTCTCATATTTCTACCTCTACGAAGTGAGTTCTCGTCGCGAATGGGCTGCGAGGATGAAGGCTACACAAGCGGTTAATTTTTCCGCCATTCCCAGGTGCAAAAACTCATTGGGGCCGTGAGCGCTGGAATCAGGGCCAAGAACGCCGGTGATCATAAACTGTGCCTCCGGGAACATCTTGCCCAGCATACCCATAAATGGAATGGTGCCGCCTTCCCCTAAATAGGCTGCCGGTTTACCAAAAAATAATTGTGAAGCCTGTTCGTTTGCTTCCGCAAGCCAGTCAGCCAGCAGAGGAGCTTGCCAGCCGGGGGATATGTCACCGGAGTTGAAAGACACTTTCGCGGAATAGGGTGGATTTTGTTCCAGTATCCTGGATAAGGCCGCCTGACCACGCGCGGCATCACAACCCGGGGGAATGCGAATGGAAAGCTTGACCGCTAAATTAGGCACGGTGACATTGCCCGCCTGTGCCAACGCCGGCAGTCCTTCGATGCCGATCACGGAGAGCGCCGGACGCCAGGTGCGATTTAAAATAAGTTCGGCGTCGTCTTTACTGACCGGTTGTGTGGGGTGAGCGAAAGGGTAATCCCGTTGCAGGCTGTCTCCCAAAATTTCCGCGGTAAGCCTGGCCTGCTGATGATATTGTTGTGGGATATTAACCTTCAATTCTTCCAGAAGAATCTCGCCCGTCTTGCGATCTTCAATGCGGTCCAATAATAATTCCAGAATACGAAAAGCGGAGGGGACCACTCCGCTGGCGACTCCGGAATGCATGCCTTTTGTTAATACCTCAATGCGCAGTATCCCCGCGATCATGCCGCGCAAAGAAGTGGTGGCCCACAATTGTTCATAGTTACCGCAACCGGAATCAAGGCACACGATCAGAGTGGGTTGTTGAATTTGATCCTGTAATTTCTCTAAATAATAAGGTAAATCAGGGCTGCCGCTTTCCTCGCTGGCTTCAATTAAGACCACGCAGCGTCCATGAGGAATTTTGTGACGCTGTAATGTCGCGATGGCTGTGAGAGCTGCGAAGACAGAATAACCGTCATCGGCGCCACCGCGTCCGTATAATTTCCCTTCGCGTAATACTGGCTGCCAGGGCCCCAAATCTGGGTGCCAGCCCCGCATTTCGGGTTGCTTATCCATGTGACCATACAATAAGATGGTTTCGTCGACTTGTCCGGGGATGTCAATGAACAGCAGGGGTGTGCGATTATCTTCCTCAAGCACAGTGATTTTCATTTTGGCAATGGGCTGTTTGGTACACCATTTTACGATTAAATCCATGGCCTTATGCATATAACCATTGGCTTTCCAGTCGGGATCAAACGTTGGGGATTTATTCGGGATTTTAATATAGTCACATAACCGGGGGATGATATCCTGTTGCCAGGTTTTAACAATTTCATCGAGTATGGTTTTGGATAATTTTTCGAAAGATGAAGGCATGATTTTTCTCCGGTTATTAACTATTTTGTTGGGTGGGTAAGTATCGATAAGGCTGTTTAACGTGAAAGACAATATTTTTTTGCATTAACTGATAAATGACCCATATTAAAAGATAATCTAAAAAACCACTGAGCAGAGTGTCACTAAAGAAGTGTTCGCCTTGGGCAATCCGCTCAAAGGATATTAAAGCGCCGAGTGTCAATACAATGCTCGCAATTAATTTTTTACGGCGCACGATAAACAATAAAGCCAGATAACAAAATACGTTAGAGGTTTCCCCAGAGGTAAAAGAGCAGTTTTTTTCACACTGCGTGCTTATCACCCAGGCGGGAGTAAAAATTTTGTCGCCTCCAAATTGCTGGACCTGATAAGGACGGGCTCGCCCCCAATGATTTTTTAAGACGTCGGCAACCACCAGAGCCGGTCCGGCAAGAAAGCAGATTAATATAAAAAGGCAAACAGCCGGCGAAATGGGCAGAACCAGCTTTTTAAGCACCATCTGAGCAATCAGGCAAATCGTCATGACACTCAACAGTATGTAAGTGGTATAAACGAGAGTGTTACGAAAAATATTCAGGTGTAATCGGTTATACCAGCGCTCCAGCAGGAAACCTTGATGTGGCTGATAAAAAAATCCGCTCACCGTTAAGTCTATTTGCGGAAATAAAAACATGGCTAACGAAAAAAGCCCCGTGATCAACGCGATAATAAAAAAAGCCTGTTTAGACATGGCATAGGGTTCCTGATTAAAATCCTCAGCGGGAATTGCTGTCCTGCAGCCAATACACATATACAGTCATCCGACGTCCTCGCAGGCGTTGGTTCACCGCCATGCTGTCCAGGAGGCGATAATTTTTAAATGACCGCTTCAGGCCGGTCGCCAGGTTAGGATTATTTGTGATATACATAAAATCCTGGCCTGCTGGTAGTTTAAAATGACCCGGGCTATCCAGCCAGTCCACTTTTTGTTTCGGGTTCCAAACATACAGATTATTTTCAGGTACTTTACCATAATAAAGGCTCTTTGACCAAAGCTGCCGGTTACTGACTAAATAGAATGTTTCGGGATGCCGTTGATGGTCACGATTGAGAACAGCGCCAAAATCCTGCCAGTTGGGGTGATTCGGTAATGGCCAATGGTAAAACCCGTAAGCCACCGCCAATTCCCAGCCATATAAAAGCAGCGCCACCAATATATGAAGAATGACCGTGAATTTAATCCATCGGCGAAAATGCTGTTCCCACATATAAGCGATGGTTAGAATAATGCCGCTGGGATAAGCCACCACTGCCCAGTTAGCGTAAGCGCGTGATAATAAGGCTTCCGCACAAATGATAATCAGCGGGGGAAGTGTAAAGCAAATAAGCAAACGCGTGGATTCCCGGTGCTGTGTCATTTTGCGTGAACTCCAGAGCGCCATGATTAAAAATATGATTAAAACCGGGCCGAGGATCCCTATCTGGCTTATCAGGAAAGATTCTAACTTGAGCCAGTGGACATGATCTCCCTGTATGGCAATGTTGTGGGTGACAACGTGATGCAGAGCCGCATTAGCATGTCGTGTATTCCAGATGACATTGGGAGCAAACACCACCGCGGCAATGAGCACGGCGATGTAGGGTCCTGGTTTCTTCAGAGGGGCGGGAATTTCGGCAGCGCAGATAAAATATAGCCCTGAGCAAAGAAAAAACATTAGCATCGTATATTTGCTTAACAGGCCCAGTCCGATAGCCAGGCCGCACAGCGCCCACCAGCGGAGCTGGGTAGTTTTGCAGCCATTAATGAAAGCGTAGAGCGCCATTGACCAGAACAACACCAGAAAAGGGTCGGTAGAAATGATCGACGCAGAGTACGTGACACCGGGAATTAATAACACCACAATGCCTGCCCAGAATCCAATGGTGCGATGGTACAAATCCTTGCTGGCGCCATACAAAAATAGCGCAGTACCCAGATAAGTGAGTGGACTAAACAGGCGAATTGCCCATTCGCTATTGCCAAATAACCGGGTAGTAAAATAAATAGCCCAGCTAATCATGGGTGGTTTTGAATGATATCCCAGCGCCAGGTGGCGGCTCCAGGCCCAATATTGCCCTTCCTCAATATCGAGATCACGGTGATTAAAAAAAAGATAAACAATCCGCAGCACTGTAATGGCCAGTGCGATCCAGAAAAAGCGTCTAAAACTATGAACGGAATTCATTGCGCCGGTGCGGATAAAGCTTGCGCCTGCATTTTGCGCTCGTTATAAATCAGCCATATATTACGAATGTAGACGACCGTGCCAAAAATTTGACCGCTGATAAACACCGGATCACGCAGGTGAATAGAATAGATTAAAGTGCAGATACCGCCGATTAAACTAAACCACCAAAAAATAACCGGCACCACGCTTTTACGGTGTTTTTCACTGCAGATCCATTGAATTAAAATACGCATACCGAAAAGCCCCTGGCCTGCGAAGCCCAAGGTAAGCCACAATATATTGAGAATACCAGGATTATGCCACATCATGAGTCTCCAGGGGGCAGGGGCGGCGCAGTAACCACATGACGCCAAGTATATCCACGATGCCAATCCATAGTCGATTCATGGTTCCATATTTAGATTGTCCGCGCAGCCTTGGACGGTGGTTCACGGGTACATTGACGACCTGTCCATTAACGCGCTTAAAAAGAGCGGGTAAAAATCGGTGCAAATGATTGAAGTGCGGCAGTTGTAAAAATATCGCGCGCTGAAAGAGTTTCAGGCCGCAGCCGCTGTCCGGGCAGTCATCCCGCAGTAAGCGATCGCGGATACGATTGGCGATTTTTGACGTACACCGGCGAATCCAGGAGTCATTCCTTTGCACGCGAGTACCCGCCACCAGAATCGGGCAGCTGACATTCAGATTGGCAACGGCCGGCAAATAATTTCGGGATATCGGCGGGGTCATTCTGGCCATCGCCGTCGATGGTGACGACCCAATCGTAACGAGCCGCGCGCACACCGCTGATGACGGCAATACTTTGGCCATAATTCCGGGAATGATAAACCGGCCGTAACCGGTGATATTGCTGACACAGTTGGGTCAATCGTTGTGCGGTGCCGTCTTTGCTGGCGTCATCCACAATAATCACTTCAAAGCGATCCAGTTTATCTAGCGTTTGCAGAATTTCAGATAAAAGCGGTTCAATATTATCTATTTCATTATAAACGGCGATAACGACGGAAACGCCTTGAGCGGGTAAAGATTGCATACCTTGGATAATCCGATGTCACATAAAAATGAATGTATTATGTGATGCATTTGCCGAAATGTCAATCGACGGCGACCCGAGGCTTTCTTATAAAGGACAACTCTTGAATCAGGATTGGAATTGTGATAGCCTCTTTCGCGTAATTTAGTAGGTAGTAATTAGTGAAAAAAAGAGAAATAGTACTATGAGTAAAGCATCATTCCTCCCCCAGTCTTCTGAATTTATCAATTTTTATGCCCGAGTAAAACTTGAGAAATTTTTAAAAAAAGTTAGAAAAATGATAAGAGAGCAGGCGAAACTACACTTACAGATTGATCAAAAACAAATCAAAACCATCACCCAACCACAAGTTTTTCTCAGTTATGCCTGGGAGGAAAAGACATTAAAAAACGAGGCCTTACAAAACCTTCTCAAAGCCATGAAAGAGGATTTTGAAAGTGCGGGAATGAGACCGTGGCTTGATCTTGCGCAAATGACAGGGGAACTGGATGAAAAAATGCGTTTGGGAATCCAGGCAAGCCAGTACGTATTACTGATTGGCACCAATCGTTACGCCGCACGCACGAAACCTGACAGCAATACAAATGTTTATAAAGAACTTCAGTTTACTCTGGATGAATACAAGCGTAGATCGGGAGATTCTGAAAGGGCTGACTTTTTATTACCTTTAATGCTGGAGGGTGATTATTCAACCACTTTTCCTACCTTGGGTCATCATCTCATTCGCGATGGGCGCTCCTGGTATAATTTAGAGCAAAATAATTGGCAATCTATCCATGATTATATTAAACGGCTGACAGAATATGAACCGGTGGGTATTGTACCTTGCCTGCTCGGATTAAGCCGCCTTAACGATTACCCTGCTTACCGGAAAGCCTGTGTAGACAAATACAAAGACTATCAACAACTGCTCATGTTAGAGTTAAATTTGGAAAGAGGCAAAATTGAAAAGCGGGAATTTGAGGAATCGCTTAAAGAGCATCAGGAAAAATTAGACAAACAGGCTGCTGAACAGGAAAATATAGAAATTGCAATCAAAGCACAGCTAACAGAAATTAAAAAATACTCGGAAACACCCGGAGAATTAAGACTCGTTAGCAAATCGCCAATTCAACAAAAATCTTCCATCAATCCCTGGCCGGAAACAAAATTTGATTCTGAGTGGGTACGCAAAGCAAAAGGCATTGTGTTAGAAGATATGAATATGTGTCCTATCGTGGGGCGTCCATTATATGATGCGGTTACTTTAAAGCATGATACCGGAAAAGACCACATAGTAAGCGATGAAGCTGCGCGAGATTGGTTGATCGTCCGTAAAAATTCTACTTGTCCTTGTTGCCAAAAGACGGTTATAGGAGTAGAGATTCCACGGTCATGGCGATCCATGGTGAGACATGACATCTGGACCGTTTTGTCACTTGAGGCTAATTCCTCTCCCCTGCCGGGTACAAAATTGAAATCATCTCCACCTGCGGATACAAAATCGAAGGAATCCTCGCCACAGACCTTGCCGCCAGTTTCCCCAAATAATTTAAACCAGTTGCTGCAATTTGTCGCCGAAGGTGAACAGGAAAAGGCTGAAAAACTGATCTGGAAAGATCCGAGGTTGTTATTGCTTTCAGGAGAGGTGAAAGATTTGTCAGGACGGGAATTTAAGCAAATTACGGCCTTTCAATATGCTTTATGGGCAGTGGATTGGCATATGTGGACGATGATACAAAAATACCTGTCAAAGGAAAACCAGGGAATACAATTGCGGGGATTAGAAATCAGATCTACCGCGTATGGTAAGCATTTTACGTTAACAGGACTGACGAATGCATTGGAGCTTTATGTGGCCCTCATACAGCACGGCCATTGGATTTTAAATAGACGTGCGGAACCGTATTGGAGTCAGGGAGTAGGCCGGGAACAAAAATTACTCCCTGCTCACGTGGTGAATGAGTATTGCCACTCAGACAGAGCGTTTGATCCGTGCCCGAAGGAATGGTGGAAGTCTCAGTTACCGCGGACACGTGAAACGGAGTCGATGTCGTGGTTTACACCCCTCGCCTCTGGCGTGGAGCTTGGAAGTGTTTATGCTTTTTACAGAGGTAATACCAAACGGGTTGTGCATTGTCGGGATTCCGAATGGCCATTTTATGACATCAATCCTGAATATGCCCCTGTTACTAAAGGTGTGATCGCAGACCTCAAAGCTCTTCAATCTTTGTGGGAAGTTCGCACACAGCAATTGAAGTTACTCAAATCTCAATTCCTATCAACTCCTATGCAATCGGCTTTGCAGGATCAATTGGTTACGGCTTGTAAAGAAGGTGATGAGAAACAAGTCCGGATGTTGCTTGATAATGGCGCGTTACCCGATATGCCGAATGCTAAAGGCGAGCAGCCATTAGGCGCGGCTGTTTGGGGAATGTGTCCTAATATTATCAATGCGTTGTTGACACGAGTCGATGGGGTTGCGCCGATGACATGGGCGGAATGTGAAAATCATAACAGAGCATATTATAATAAAGTTTTTGTAGGGACATACGAACGGCAGGATTGTTCGGGTTGGCGTATATTATTAGAAAACATAGAATCCAACAAATTTTTGAAATCGATTCATTTAGAGGGGGCTTGTAAACACTACCAGCAGCAATATAGTTGGGAAAACCTGAAGGGTAAATGTGCACAATTAAATCAGCCCTATAGTTGGGAAAACCTGAAGCGTAAATGTGCACAACTAATTCAGCCCTATGCTAACAAAAAGGATGAAGAGTTCTGGGAAAAGACAGGGCAGGAATTTGAAAGCTTGGGAAAACAAATAAAACAAACGCTAGAAGAGCCGCCAATACCAAAAATAAGTAGACTGGAGCAACCAGGGTTAGACTCAAAACATACTACGAAATCAACGTCGCCACTACCGCTACCGCTGTTAGCTGAAACTACCTTGCCACGCTTGATGTCCTCTCTGCCGAAGACCGGCTCTGCTTCACCGGACGGAAATGATACCGGTAAGTCACTTAATCAGAACCTATTTGAGGTAAAAAGTTCTGCAGGTGGGTTCTAAGAAGGTTCTAAGATAGGTCTTCGCAGTAGGTGGCAACTGATTAACGTCGACCCGAGGCCGGGTCCAGGACAAATGACAGTAGAAAGAGGAGTTCCTTCAGCGAGGAACTCCTGTTTCGAGGCTTGTTTAGCGGTTATAAGAGGAAGTTGAAGTTTGTGGCTCATCTATCGATTGTAAGAAAGTTGCCAGTTCACTCAGCAGTTGTCCACGGATTTTTTCGGATAGTTTATTCCCCAAACCTAAAATATATTCCTTCAAAAAGTTAACACCCGCCGCATCATTTAAGCAAACGCTGTTAATGGTGTTACTTAATTTTGCCATGGTTTCCTGCCTGTCTTGGTGTATAAACCAGGACCCTAATGAAGACAAAGTTGAAGATTGTTTCGGTTTTGAATCAACAATTTGTAACAATTTTGTTCGCTTAAGGTTATTAAGAAAGTCAGGAACTTCTTTTTGAATATGGTTAACAATTTTCTGACATTGATCACCGAACGATCTATACATTTTTTGATCACTTAAATTTTTTTGAGGCTTCCCATACTTGACCGCATTTGGATATTCTGCACGATATTGTAATTCCATCCGACGGCAATATTCTATTAAACTTAAATAAGTGTCGTCATACTGAAATAAGGGGGCTTTCATTAAAAATATTATCATGTCTATCGCATAAAGTTCTAAACCCGGGTTAACCCATATTTTCAATGGGATACGAAATTTTGAACTGAATGTTTTCTGATTGTTCTGCACGCTCTCCAGTGCCTGTTGTAATGTGCCTAATAAATAATAGAGATTTAAAGTCCCACTTGCGCAACTTGTCTCATTAATAAAGTTTTGAATTTGTTCTACTATTTCTGCAGAATAAAGATAGGGTTCTATAGAGTTAAAGCGTAAAAGCATATATGAATTGTATTGATTATGTAATTTTTCGCCGTTTATTTTATTATTCAGGACAAAATTATATATAAATTTTTCATCCGCTTCCACATATTCTTCTATTAATGGGATAAGATCGTTTACAAGGTAGGGCGCTAAAATAGGATTTAATGTCCATTGATTACTTAAAGTTTTATTATCTTTCTGCATGATTTACCTCTTTATTTAATTAAATATATACAATACATTAAAAAACTGTGGATAGCATACACTTTTTTTCAAAAAATACAACTCTTGAATCAGGATTGGAGTTGTGATAATCTCTTTTGCATAATTTAGTAAGCAGTGAATAGGTAATAAAAAAATTTTTTAGTAAAAATAGAGAGAAATAGTACTATGAGTAAAGATCATTCCTTCCCCAATCTTCTGCATATATCAATCTCGATGCCCGAGTAAAACTTGAGAAATTTCTAAAAAAAGTTAGAAAAATGATAAAAGAGCAGGCGAAACTACACTTAAAATTACTTGATGACAAACAAATCAAAACCATCACCCAGCCACAGGTTTTTCTCAGTTATGCCTGGGAGGCAGATCCATTAAAAAACGAGGCCTTTTCAGAAAATAGTATCTCCACCGGTGGTATGTCGCTGAATCAGGATTAGTAGTGGTAAAAGTTACGCACGTGCGGTTTTAGGACAAAAGCGGATTCCCATCAATAAAGTTCTGCTGTATAATTGGTTTTCCCTTAAAATAGGACCAATAATATCATGACACGCTATATTTTTATCACCGGAGGGGTTGTTTCTTCGCTAGGTAAGGGAATTACGTCGGCATCCCTCGGTGCTATTCTGGAAGCGCAGGGTTACCGCATTACTTTGGTTAAACTCGATCCGTACATTAATGTTGATCCCGGCACCATGAGTCCTTTCCAGCACGGCGAAGTATTCGTGACTGAAGATGGCGCCGAAACCGATCTGGATTTGGGACATTACGAGCGCTTTGTTAACACCACCATGACCGCCCGTAATAATTTTACCACTGGCCGCGTTTATGCGGACGTTATCCGCAAAGAGCGCCGTGGCGATTATCTGGGCAGCACCGTACAGGTCATTCCGCATATTACCGATGAGATCAAAAGTAAAATCATTCTCGGCGCGGACGCCGCGGACATCGCCCTGATTGAAATCGGTGGCACGGTGGGTGATATTGAATCACTACCCTTTCTGGAAGCCATCCGGCAAATGCGCATGCAGTTGGGTCCGCAACAAACCATTTTCATTCATTTAACACTGGTTCCTTATATTGCCGCTACCAAAGAAATCAAAACCAAGCCCACTCAGCATTCGGTTAAGGAATTACGCTCGATAGGAATTCAGCCGGATATTCTGGTCTGCCGTTCCGTACACGGCTTGCCGGAGAGTGAGCGTTCCAAAATCGCTTTGTTTACCAACGTCGCCATTCCCGATGTGATTTCCTTGCCGGACGCCAAAACGATTTATGAGATACCGCAATTATTGCGCCAGGAAGGACTGGGAGAGCGGGTTGTCAGCAAACTGAATTTGCCTATGCGGGAAGCAGACTTATCAGCATGGGAACGCGTGGTGTACGCCCATCGTCATCCGCAGTCGGAAGTTAAAATTGCCATGGTAGGAAAGTACACGGATTTCGCCGATTCTTATAAATCGCTCAATGAAGCCTTAATTCACGCGGGAATGCAAACCCGTTCTCGTGTTCACATTGTGTACGTCGACGCGGAAACCATTGAACAAAATGGCGCGAGTATTTTGACGGATATGAATGGCGTTTTGATCCCGGGCGGTTTCGGCCCGCGCGGCGCCGAAGGGATGATTTTAGCGGCTGAATATGCCCGCACGCACGGCATCCCCTATTTGGGAATCTGTTTGGGCATGCAGATTGCGATCATAGAATTTGCCCGTCATCAACTCGGGCTGACTGACGCCAGCAGCACGGAATTTAATTTAGCCACGCACGCGCCGGTGATCGCCCTGGTCAGCCAATGGCTGGATCGCGATGGCCAGATCGAACAGCGCACCGCTGCCGGAGATCTGGGTGGAACCATGCGTTTAGGCGCGCAGGCCTGTCAGCTGAGAGTGGATTCACGAGCCCGGCAATTATACGGTAAGGACCAGATCATAGAACGTCACCGGCATCGTTACGAAGTCAACAATCATTATGTTCCCCGGCTCGAAGCGGCAGGCATGGTGGTATCCTCGCGATCTGTTGACGGCAAACTGGTGGAGATGATTGAATTACCGGGGCACCCATGGTTTATCGCCTGTCAGTTTCACCCGGAGTTTACGTCAACTCCGCGCGCCGGGCATCCATTATTCACAGGTTTTATTAATGCGGCGTTGGACCGTCAACAGGAAATAGTTACCAGGATACGAGATGATGCAACTGAACCACTATAAAATTGGTCTGAATCAGCCGCTGTTTTTAATCGCCGGACCGTGCGTGATTGAAAGCGAGGCACTGGTTATGGAAGTCGCCGGACAGTTGCAGGAAATTACCCACCGGTTAAAAATGCCTTTTATTTTTAAAGCTTCTTTCGATAAAGCCAACCGGAGTTCCTCAAAGAGTTTTCGGGGTTTGGGCATGGAAAAGGGACTGGCGATTTTAGAAAAAGCCCGGAAAGAACTGGGCATTATGGTATTGACCGACGTGCACGAAGATACTCCTCTGATGGAAGTGGCGGAAGTGGTCGACGTCCTGCAAACTCCTGCGTTTTTATGCCGCCAAACCAATTTTATAACCCGGGTTGCCGAGTGCGGAATCCCCGTCAATATTAAAAAAGGACAATTTTTGTCGCCGTGGGAAATGCAAAACGTGGTCGATAAAGCACGCGCCACCGGCAACCAGCAAATTATGGTGTGCGAACGCGGCGCCTCTTTTGGTTATAATAATTTAATTTCCGATATGCGTTCACTGGCTATTATGCGTGAGACGGACTGTCCGGTAGTGTTTGACGCCACTCATTCCGTCCAGTTGCCTGGCGGCCAGGGAAGCTCATCGGGAGGGCAGCGTGAATTTATACCTGTATTAGCCAGGGCTGCGGTGGCGGCGGGCATTTCCGGTATATTTATGGAAACTCATCCCGAGCCTTGCCGGGCGCTCAGCGATGGTCCGAATGCGATGCCATTGGATAAAATGGCCGCATTGCTAACCACATTGTCGGCTATCGACCGTCAGGTTAAAGAAACGGTCTGGCTGGAAGATCAACTTATATAAGGAACACTCATGAGTACTATTACCCAAATTCAGGCCCGTGAAATTTTAGATTCACGCGGAAATCCCACCGTCAAAGTGTCCGTCACCTTATCCTCCGGCGCCGTGGGGTGTGCGGCGGTGCCTTCCGGCGCCTCTACCGGCACGAAGGAAGCCCTGGAATTACGCGACAACGATCCTAAAAGATACGGTGGCAAAGGTGTCCTGAAAGCTGTGGGACACGTTAATGGTGAAATTTTCCAGGCGCTCAAAGGCAAAGACCCGCAAACTCAGGAAGAACTGGACCGCCTCATGATTCAGCTGGACGGCACGCCGAATAAAAGCCGTCTAGGCGCCAACGCGATATTGGGTGTTTCTCTCGCCATCGCCCATGCCGCCGCTAAAGACGCCCGGCTGCCATTATATCGTTATTTGGGTGACGATGGCCCATATACACTGCCCGTGCCGATGATGAACGTCATCAATGGCGGTGCTCACGCCAGTAATAATATCGATGTGCAGGAATTTTTAATCATACCGGTCGGCGCGCCAACCTTTGCGGAAGCGCTTCGTTATGGTGCGGAAGTCTTTCATGCTCTGAAAAAACGTTTGCATCAAAAGGGATTATCGACGGGTGTCGGCGATGAAGGCGGTTTTGCGCCGGATTTACCCGACAACGATGCCGCGTTAGCGATTATTATGGAAGCCATTCGTGATGCGGGTTACCAACCGGGTAAAGATATTTATTTAGGATTAGATTTGGCAAGTTCCGAGTTTTATCGTGATGGCCGCTATGTTTTGCGGGCGGAGAAGCAGTCATTGACCAGTGATCAATTCATTCAAAAACTGGCGCAGTGGGTGGAACAATATCCGATTATTTCCCTCGAAGACGGACTGAGTGAAGAAGATTGGACCGGCTGGCAAGCGTTAACCCAGGAGCTGGGGCACAAAGTCCAGCTGGTCGGGGACGATATCTTTGTGACGAATCCGCACATATTTCGCCGTGGTATAGAACAGAAAATTGCCAATGCCATCTTAATCAAACTCAATCAGATTGGCACATTGACTGAAACCCTGGAGACCATGGGCATGGCCAAACAGTCGGGCTATGCGACGGTAGTCTCGCATCGCTCGGGGGAAACGGAAGACACCACGATCGCTGATTTGGCGGTCGCGACATCGGCCGGCCAAATTAAAACCGGTTCATTATCGCGTTCGGACCGGGTGGCGAAATACAACCGTCTCCTGCGCATTGAAGCGGAACTGGGTAGTCAGGCGCCTTACGCAGGATGGCAGGCGTTCAAAAATGGGCGCCGTTAGGTCAGAAAGGAGCGTTGAATTGAAATCGCTGACATGGATGTTAATTCCGTTATTTTTACTGCTGCAATATGAAATCTGGTTTGCGCCTGGCGGCATCATCAGTTTCTGGAAAGTGCGGCGTCAGCTGGCTGTGGAAACCCAGGTCAATCAGCAATGGCAGCAACGCAATCAGATATTAATCGCCGATATCCACGACCTCAAAAACGGCAATAAAGCCATTGAAGACCACGCCCGCGCCGACCTCGGCATGATCAAACCCGGCGAAATTCTCTACCAGTTACCTTAAAAATTTCCCCTGATCCTGTTAAAGAACTGGAGTTTCGGTTATAGTTAATGAAATTTCATAATTTTGAGATTAGATTTTAGTAATACCATTACATTAGGGGCTGGACCTTTAAAATTCTCTAATGATATTAAAGCTTGAATAAAGCAGCAGCAGAAATATTTGAATCCAGCATTGATCATTTATTACGAAAATTAATGGAGAACCATTGATGAAAAAAATTTTTATATCAAAATTTGAGCAAGAAACGGGAGATGGAAAAAAAATATTTTTTAACCCCAAACACAGCATTTGCGAAGCAAAGGGATATGTCCCGGTTTGATTATTTTGACGAACATACCGAGGCTTACCAAAGATTTACAATAAAAAGGATAGTGCGTAAATATGTCCTTATACCGCATATTCAATAGAAATTAGACAAAAATATTTGACTACACTCAATACTCCATTTCGAGAAAATTTATCTCGAAGATTCTTCGGCTATCAGTCCAGAATTGGACTGCCTGCAGTTGGGGTCCTGAAGGAATAAGTCAGAGACTGACTCTTGAGGATTTGGGACAGTTCAGGTACGCTTGCGGACTATGAAAGATATCGTCGTAAGCGCTGCCGGGATTGCTGATCAGCTTCGGCAGAAGCAATTATTGCCGGGAGTATCGCGAACCTTCGCGCTGACCATTCCGCAGTTGCCGGAACCTCTGCGCGAGGTAGTGACTAATGCCTATTTGTTATGCCGGATCGCCGATACCATTGAAGACGACGCCACGCTCTCCCCCCCGCAAAAAGCTGATTTTCATGAACAGTTTCGTGCTGTCGTGGCAGGCCGGGGTTGCGCGGGAATATTCGCTGAAACTCTGCTTCCGCTCCTGGGCACGGAAACACCCATGGCAGAGCGGGAACTGGTCCGGCATATCCCCGCAGTTATTCGCTGCTTACGGCATTTTACCCCGCTGCAACAGGACAGTTTGCAACGCTGCGTCACTATCATGTCCACAGGCATGCCGGAATTTCAGCGCACCATTAGCTTAAAGGGTTTGGAAAATCAGACCGAAATGGATCGCTATTGTTATTATGTGGCCGGAGTCGTCGGTGAAATGCTGACGGAATTATTCTGCGAATATTCCAGCGAAATCGCACTCCAGCGCCAGAAGCTCATGTCTTTGGCGGTTTCCTTTGGCCAGGGACTGCAAATGACGAATATCCTGAAAGACTTCTGGGAGGATTACCAGCGAGGCGTTTGCTGGCTGCCTCGCGATGTGTTTCAGCGCCATGGGCTGGATTTACAGACCTATCAGCCGGGTGATAACCCTCCGGCGTTTGTCCCGGCGTTGCGACAGCTCGTCAGGGTGGCCCGGGGGCATTTGCAGAATGCGTTAAATTATACACTTTTAATACCCGCACACGAAACCGGCATCCGGCGATTTGCCTTATGGGCGATTGGTCTGGCGGCGTTAACATTACGTAATATTTATCAGAATCCCCTGTTTCGCTCGGGCGCCCAGGTCAAAGTGAAAAGGCGTGTATTGAAGACCACGATCCTGACCGCAAATTTGAGTTGCCGTTATAATCCTCTCCTGAATTACCTGTTCAAATGGCTGACCCGAGAAATGGTATGACCGAAATATTCCAGCTTGGGGAAGAGACAGCTACTTTATCGACTGCCATTGAAAATGCCCGCGAGGCCTTATTAGCGGCTCAACGTGAGGATGGGCATTGGTGTTTCGAACTCGAGGCCGATTGCACTATTTCCGCCGAATATATAATGATGATGCACTATATGGACGAAATTGATAGTGTACTGGAACGGAAAATAGCTGTTTATCTGCGCGAAAAACAGAACGAAGCAGGGGGTTGGCCTCTTTATTATGGCGGTAAGGCGGATCTTAGTTGCACGATAAAAGTCTATTATGCCCTGAAAATGACGGGAGATTCCCCCGATTTGCCGCACATGCAGCGAGCGCGCGCATGTATTTTACAGGCGGGCGGCGCGGCGCGTGCCAATGTCTTTACCCGTATCACCTTGGCTTTGTTTGGCCAGGTACCCTGGCGGGCAGTGCCCTTTATTCCCGTTGAAGTGATGCTGCTGCCGCGCTGGTTTCCCTTCCACTTAAGAAGAGTTTCATACTGGTCACGGACGGTGATGGTGCCGCTATTTATTTTATGCAGTTTGAAACCGCGGGCGAAAAATCCGCGTCATGTGCAAATTGCCGAGTTGTTTATCGTACCTGCCGATCAGGAGCGTCATTACTTCAAAACTCATTCACTTTTAAGCAGAGTGTTCCTTGCCCTGGATAAAATTGGTCGTGCGATTGAACCGCTGATTCCCAAAAAAATGCGGCGCGCCGCCATCATGAAAGCCGAACAATGGTTTACGGCCCGATTAAACGGTGAGGATGGTTTAGGGGCCATATTTCCAGCGATGGTGAACGCTTACGAAGCTCTGGCGTTATTGGGATATGCGCAGGACCATCCGTACCGCGTGCAAGCCCGTCAGGCCTTAAAAAATTTATTAGTCATTCATTCCGGCTCAGCCTATTGTCAGCCCTGTTTTTCTCCGATATGGGATACCGCCTTATCCGCTTTAACGTTACAGGCTGAAGGATCTGATCGCGGACGCCAGGCGGCCTTACGGGCGTTAAACTGGCTCCAGCCTTTGCAAATATTAGACGGCCCTGCCGATTGGCGTGAATACAACCCACATCTGGCGCCGGGCGGGTGGGCGTTCGAATACGGTAACAGCTACTATCCTGATCTGGATGACACCGGAGTGACGGGTTGGGCCATGCATCAACAGGGTTCGCCTCACTACGCTGAGTCGATCCGCCGCGCAGCGGATTGGCTGGCCGGTATGCAAAGCAGTAATGGTGGATATGCCTCTTTTGATCAAAATAACATGCATTTTTATCTCAACGAAATTCCTTTTGCCGATCACGGCGCACTGCTGGATCCTCCCACCAGCGACGTCACCGCACGTTGTGTGACATTTTTTTCGACGCTGAATCGTCCACAGGACCGGAACGTAATCGCGCGTTGTCTGGAATTTTTATTTCAGGAACAGGAACCTGACGGCTCATGGTTTGGGCGTTGGGGGACCAATTATATTTACGGAACCTGGTCGGTATTGGTCGCTTTGGAGAGTGCCAAGGTAGATCCTTTGCACCCGGCTATTCTCCGGGGGGTGGATTGGCTGCAAGCCAAACAACATGTCGATGGCGGCTGGGGTGAAAGCAATCGAAGCTATGAACAGCGGACGGAAGATAGCCAGCCCAGTACCTCTTATCAAACAGCCTGGGCCTTGTTGGGTTTAATGGCCGCGGGCGAAGTGCATTCAGCCGCGGTGGCGCGGGGCATCCGCTATTTACTGCGTAACCAGCAGACAGATGGTTTTTGGCACGATCCATGGTTTACCGCCCCAGGATTTCCCCGCGTTTTTTATTTACGTTATCACGGCTACTGCAAATACTTCCCCCTGTGGGCGTTGGCCGAGTACCGTCGTTTGGTTCGTGTCTGAATGAGTAAAGATCATGCTATTGCGATTCTGGTAGCTTTGCCCGTTGAAGCGCGAAGTTTGACCCCACAAAGACTGGCCGTTGGGCAGACGGTTTCATTAACTGACAATCTGATTCTTCACATTTCCGGAATGGGTGCTCACCGCGCCCGCGCCGGAGCCCTGCATGTCCTTGGCATGGGCGCAAAAGCATTGGTGAGTTGGGGCACTGCGGCTGGATTGGAACGCTATGCGCCTCCTGGGCGGCTTGTTCTGCCGAATCAGATTATCGACCAGGAGCACCGGATTTTTACCGTGGATAGGCTCTGGCGCGATCAGTTACAAAGTAAAATGAATTTTGGGATTGGAATTAGTCAGGGTACGATTTTGCAGGTTGATCAAATGGCGACGTCCGCTGCGGATAAGCGTCAATTGTTCAGCCGCTATGGCGCCACAGCCATCGATATGGAAAGCGCCGCCATCGCCGCGGTCGCATTACAGGAAGGCTCCCGGTTTATTGCCGTGCGCAGTATTGTTGATACGGCTGAAACAGCTATTCCTCATTGGTTACTGAAGAGCTTAACCGCGACCGGAGAAATTCGTCGCTGGGCTTTAGCCGGCCGATTGTGCGGAAAACCATCAGGAATGAAAGATCTTATTCAACTGGCGCGCGCTTTTGCAGTGGCAAAATCCGCACTGCATATTGCGGCAAAATTTATTAGCCAGACACTTCCGTCCCTGGAGCCTTTGCCTGTAGCAGAGCTCGAAACTGTTTCTCAGTCTCAATTTATCTGACGCTTGCCATGGATCGTAAACATGCGCTGCGGTTTGTCATCATACTGGGCATCGTCAGTCTGTTTGCAGACGTCACTTACGAGGGCGCGCGTAGTATCACCGGTCCTTTTCTGGCCATATTGGGGGCCGGCGCTGCCGTGGTGGGTTTTGTGGCGGGTCTGGGAGAGTTAGTCGGATATGCGCTGCGCGTTGTTTCCGGTTATTTTGCCGATCGCACGCAAAAATACTGGACGATCACCATCGTCGGTTATCTCATTAATTTGCTTGCCGTACCGCTTTTGGCCCTGACGCATCACTGGCCGGTGGCGGCGGTATTAATTGTTACGGAGCGCCTGGGAAAAGCCATCCGCACGCCGGCGCGGGACGCCATGCTTTCTCACGCCGGCGACCATCTGGGCATGGGCTGGGGGTTCGGCATTCATGAAGCCATGGACCAGATCGGCGCGATGTGCGGTCCGTTAATTGTGGCAGCCGTATTATATTTTAAAGGCGGTAGCGATTATCCGCTGGCTTTTGCGGTCCTGGCTATTCCGGCGCTTCTGGCGATAGCCACGTTACTGATTGCCAAAAAGATCTATCCGCATCCTCATCAGTTAAGCGTTAAATCCATCGAATTTCATTCGGAAGGGATTCCACGAATTTTCTGGATTTATTTTACCGGCGCATTATTTGTCGCGGCGGGTTTCGCGGATTTTCCATTAATCGCCTATCATTTTGAGAAAAAAAATTTATTGCCTCCCGCCTGGATTCCCTTATCGTACGCCATCGCCATGGGCGTCGATGGCGCGGCGGCCCTGGCGTTGGGACGTCTGTATGATCGCTATGGATTCTGGATATTGGTCATTGTTACATTTATTTCCGCGTTATTTGCGCCGCTGGTTTTTCTGGGAAATTTTTATTTAGCCCTGCTGGGCGTGACGCTATGGGCCGTGGGCATGGGCGCGCACGGCTCGCTGATGCGCGCCGCGGTGGGCAGAATGGTGAATCCCAATAAACGCGCCTCCGCATATGGAATTTTTAATATGGGTTATGGCGTAGCCTGGTTTTCAGGAAGCGCGGTGATGGGTTTGCTCTATGATATTTCCCTGATATGGATCATTTTATTTATCTTAATCCTGCAATTGATTTCACTGCCTTTTCTGATCATGGTCGCCCGTCGTTTTCCTTAACATCCGCGCTCAATTCAAGATTTGACCCTGATCATGCAAGATTTGACCCCTCCCCCAAAATTGGCAAAAGTCAGGAGCGAACGACCAGCTTACTCTGGCGTAAATATTTCAACGTCATAAGTAGGGTTAGCAGGATTATCACCCGCCATCTCAGATCCCGAACAAGCTGCAGGTTTGTAGGAAATAGTTATAGGGATACCCTTATTTTTGTAGCGTATATCACAACCAATTGGTGTACCATCAGTTTGAATATAATCAAAATAACCGTCGGCGCTAGTGCCATCAGCGATGCCAGTGCAATTTGGATCGGAGACATTAACAATAACTGTTATGTAACTATCGTTGGGAAAGTATGAGGGCAAATTAACCGCCTCCGTACAATATGTATAATGACCTCCTATCTTAAGAGGATAACCTGTTGTATTATGTATATTATAAGTCATTGTATAAGCATAAACACTGCTGCTTACAAATGTGCTTAATAACGTTCCTACTAAGGGCAATATATATTTTTTCATTTTTTTTACCTTTGTTTCTTTAATTGTTTTTTTTTAGAAGAAGTTAAGCCTTTATTGACTTATTCTCATTTCCTCGATCTATATATTAATTATATATGCTATTATATATGCTATTCCTTAAGAAACTATTAAAAAAAGAAAAGGGGTCAAATCTTGGGACAAAGGGGTCATGAGAAAGGGGTCAAATCTTGAATTGTGAGAAGAGGAAAGCGGGTCAAGTCTTGAATAATGAAAGCGGGGAGAGAGGGGGTAAGTCTCGAATAATGAACAGGCATGCGATTTTAGAGACTTGACCCCTTTTCCTCTGGCGAAAATTACCAAACAGTTTCAATCTCGGGATAAGCTTTAATATGTCGATCTGGGGTGATAATTTTTAATTGATGAATCATGGCAGTGGCGACAATGATTCTATCGGCAGGATCACGATGCAAATTAGGCAATTGAGTAGCACTTAATAACACATCACAATCCACAGAAAGCAAATCTATCCCATGCAATTCCACAGCTTTCCGCCACCAGAGGGACAAAGGGGTCAAATCTTGAATTGTGAACAGGAAAAAGTGCTTTTACGGTATTCCGGTTAAGAAGACAACTGAGCATACTTACTCAGTATTATGTCAAGACCTTTGCGAATCCAATATGCTGGCGCATGGTATCATAACAAAGGGGTCAAGTCTCGAATAATGAACAGGCATTCAATTTTCGAGACTTGACCCGTTTTCCTCTGACCCCTTTTCCCTGACCTTACCAAACAGTTTCAATCTCGGGATAAGCTTTAATATGTCGATCTGGGGTGATAATTTTTAATTGATGAATCATCGCAGTGGCGACAATGATTCTATCGGCAGGATCACGATGCAAATTAGGCAATTGAGTAGCACTTAATGCCACATCACAATCCACAGAAAGCAAATCTATCCCATGCAATTCCACAGCTTTCCGCCACCATGATGTCACAGACATGGGTAAATCCAGCAATCCCTTTTGAGATTTCACGCCTATCTCGAATGCACTAATAGCAGAAATAAATAAAGATCCACTGTTCTCGACAAGAACCTTCCTGGCTTTTTCGCTAAGATGTTGTTGTTGCCCCACCAGCCAAAGAAAGGTACAGGTATCCAACAATAACAATTATGTACCCTCTATTGGCCATTCATCGTCTTCCAAAGGAGCCGCCGGATCATAATGAATCTGAATATTGGATATCTCAGAGTGTATAATCAACGGATTGGATACGCTTCGCTGAATGGGAACAATATCTGCAATTGGACGACCATGACGGCAAACCCGAACAGTTTCGTGATTTTTTTCAATAAGAACAAGCAGTTGAGATAGCCTTGTTTTAGCCTCATGAGTATTGACTATAATCATATCAAGACGCCTTAAATATTTAAACTAACTTAAACTAAGTTTATAGAAAATATTATTCCATGTCAAACCGGGGGTACTCCGCCAGGAAATCGAATAATGAACCGGCATGGGTAAATCCAGTAGCCCCTTAACCCTATGCGTCTGATGGTTTTCTCTTCCGGAAGTTAAAAAAACTGACCGTCGATGGCTATCGGGTTTTTTCTACTGTCTGAATTGCAGGCTGTGCTTGGGACTGTTTGCGAAAATTTTGAAATTATGAGATAATTTGCTTTAATAAATTCTTACTGCTCATGGAGAAATATGAAAAATAAACTCGCATTAATGGCTTTAGGTGTATTAATGACTGCTGCAACTATCCACGTTCAAGCAGCGCCGAACGCGTCATGTATTATCCAAAATTATGCTTCTTTCACTGCCTGCCAGCAAGCTATGAATGTGTGTGACTTCGTGGCCGGTTCTTATGGAGTAGATTATTATCCTGGTTACAATGATTATCTTACTTATACAGGTTATTTTCCTGCATTCAGTACAAGTAATCAAAGTATGAGCTCTTGCAATGCACAACAAGGAACAGGAACATGCACAGATATTTATCAAACAGGATGTGCAGCATTAATTCAACCGACAGAAGCTAGCAAACTCATTTGGTCAACTGCCAAAAAACAGCTCGACCAGGTGATCCAGGGACTTAATGCTGCTGTATCTTTTCCAGCTGTACCGAAAGCGCCTACTGTAACCTGCTCGTATACTTGCCCTACTATAGTCAATGGCCGGTGTACCTCGGATGTGCCTACTAGTGAATGGACTTGTAAATAACGGGGGTCATAATTTTCGAGACCTGACCCCATTTCCCTTTTGTCTTAACTAAATGTTCTAAGAAAGGAAGAAAGGGGTCAAGTCTCGAAATAATGAACAGGCATTCAATTTTCGAGACTTGACCCCTTTTCCTTAACATTAGTTTTCGAGGCGGGCAAACTGGGCTGCGTAGTTCCGCCTGTCGTAATCGTATTTAAACATCCAGCAGCCATTTTGGTAGGAATTTTTGAGTGATCAATACTTCTCCTACCCGAAAATTTTCTTCGTCTGGATCCATCGTGAGTAAAATGTTATTCATATTATTTATGTATTTGTCGGTGGTAAGAAACGCGGATAGTTCCCGATCTCTATTTTCGGCTGTAAGCGCGATAGTCACCTGGTATTTGTGATATTGTCCAGATTTGTCTTTGGCGATGAAATCAATTTCCCTGTTATGTGTGACACTGTAATAAACGGATGAAAATTTCTTTTTGAGCTTGAGAAAGACCAAATTTTCTAATTGTTTGGAATAATTGCTGTTGATGTTTTTAAATAGATTGATAATACCCGTATCAACGGAGTAATATTTTTTATGAGTTTCAAAGATTCGATTTAATTTCCAGTCAAATCTATCCACCGGATAGACCGCGAAAGTTTTAGTAATATAATCAATATAAGTTGAAATAGTATCTTGTTTTATCGAAATTCCCTCATTTTTAATAATATTATTAAGACGGGTTGCTGATATTACATTACCAATGGAAGAATGCAAAAATTGCAGAATTTTTTCAATAATTAGCGGTTGTCTGACATTGAAACGTTCGATCACATCATCTAAAATCACTTTACTGACAATGCCTTGTAAATAAGAATAGCGGGTGGTGGGGTTATTAATGGAGAAAATCTCAGGCAGCCCGCCAAACTCAAGATATTGAGAAAAAAGCGATTTAATTTGGGGTAGACGTCTGTAAAAGTCAATTTCATTGTCAATGATTAACTGATGATAGGCCAAAAATTCTTTAAAACTAAATGGAAAAATTTGAAATTCAATAAATCGTCCGGCAAGGTTAGAACCTATTTCCGACGATAACAATTCCGAATTAGAACCTGTTAAAAATATTTCGATATCTCGTTCTTTTTCATATAAAGTTCGAATCAATTTGTCCCAATCAGGAACATGCTGAATTTCGTCAAAAATTAGTAACTTCTTTCCCGGCTCGGAAAATTCTTTTAAAAAACTTTGCACTAAATCATCCAAAGCAAAAATATGGTATAGCGAAGTTAAACGGTAATCTTCAAAATTAAGATAGAGGGTATTTTTCAAAGAATATCGCTTTGCTTCGATTAACGCGCGCGTTGCCATTTGCACTAGAAAGGATTTTCCACTGCGCCGAAATCCGGTGATTATTTTGATCGGCTTGGAGCCGGCTGCCGCACAAAGTTCTTTCTGGTTATCTCTGTTTAATCCTTGGACAGTGGCAATGAGATTTTGCCATTCGATGATCACAGGTAAATATTGTTTAATATTAATTTTCACCATTATTGAAAATATACTCTATAAAAGGATTATATTCAATAATTTTTTCCTTTATAAAGTAATTTTATAAAATTGCACTAAAATTAATCACTTATGACAACAGTATTAAGCTTTTCTTAAGTATTAACTAATATGCCCTTAATGTTTATTTATTAAAATGAAAAGCAAAATCTCCTCCTGAAATTAGAAAAAAAATGAGTATAAAGAAATGATTAAGTCAGAACAAAACAGCATAGTTCCTTCGAATCCAGTATTCCAGGCAACTCAGATATCAAAGAGTCTGTTTCTGACATCGCCGCAGGTATGGTTTCCAAAGACGGGATTGTTGATTTTACCAATAAGGAAGGCAGAGAATCGAAAAAAATAATAGGTAGAAAAGTGGAGGGAGTGGACCCGGGATTATTATCGGATACCCCGGGGATGTTAAAACTCGGTAAAAATTTACTGTCTCTGATATCGCCCGCAAATCACAATACCATACTGGAAGAATTATTGGCGATAGCTATTGCCAGGCTTTTCGGATTTCCCGGTTCGGATATGAAGCTGGTTCTGGTTAAAACTTCTTTTGCTCAGCTCAAAAACACCCCGGAAAAAGGCAAACTGGCTGAATACAAAAATGAAGAAACTATCATCGTGCCGGCGCTGTCTGTTAATTTTAATAAACAGGCAAAAAAGCTGGGAGACGCCAAGGTTATTGCGGCGGTTCATAAAAATTTTTGTAGCGGTTACGCCCAGCCAATTTTGGAAAACATGAACCCGAATATGATTTTCGGCCAGGATTTTGGCCTGTTCGGTATGCTTAACTTTATATTTCAGGACCCCGATTCGATAGGAAAAGAAGGGCAGAATAAAATGCTGCTAAACTTTCGTCTCTTTATAATTGACAGTGGGCTTAAGAAAACCGATTCAATAGAATTGCGTGAGGATGGCAGATTTTTTAATAATTACTATAAACAATTTAATTCAGATTTCAAGTTAGGCTGGGGACGTCATCTTGCGTTTCGTAATTTATCCATGATCGATGACACGCCTTTTATCGACAAATTGCAGGGAGCCATACAGATAATAAACAAGAGAAGTGAGATTCTTCAACTCCTGGATAATTTTGTAATTCAGATAAAGGTGTTAGAGAATGAAGTAGAAGAAGGTTCAGATTGCCATAATATATTGAAAGATTATCAAAATATCGTGAATGATTATAAACTGATAGTGAGCAGACGAATTGATTCGCTGGAAAACACTTTCAAATATTACATTGATCTTGAAAGGCAGGATAAAAATCTGCCTGGCGCGGTTGTGGCCTTAGAACATTTGCTGTCAAAATCCACCAGAATGTATAGCCGCGAAGGTGTGCCACTACGGGCGGTAGAGATTCCTTATGAAGATCATTTTTTTGGTAGAGGTAAATTAGAATTCAGTACAATTGATCAGGAAATTATAATAAAAAATTTAACTCAAACAGAAGCCAATGAAGTATTTAAAAAAATGCAATTAGTATTAGGGAATAAAGTTAAATTAGAAAACCAAATAATTACCTGTAAAAAAGAGGATTTTATAACGCATGTCACGGAAGACCGGGTTCGGTTAGTGACTCATCCGGAAACTGTCAGCCTGAAAACGGCGCTGCTGGATGAAAATAAAGATATCAAATCCAGTTATTTTAAGAATTTCCATACTTCATTAAATTCCTTTCCTCAATTGCAGCTCAAGTTAAATACTTTTTTCGAATATTATGACCCAACCCCGAACGACTCAAAAGAACTTATTCATAATTTAAAAATTTTGAAACAGATGTTTATCCAAATTAATGCCGCTCTGCCGAAAGATTTATTGACTAAAACAACTGCGGATTTAGATACCGATTGGGGTGCGTTAGTGGCGTTAAAAGTAATCGTTACTAAAAAACAACAAATGATACTTAATGAATTATTTAAAAATATAAGGGTTAGTGGAAAATTAATATCATTAGTTGATTTATTCGCCCATGCGGATCGGCTGGATATTGCCGATAAGCTGAATAACCTTTTAACTAAAGCATTAAGTAATCCCGATTTATTGAATAATATACTTTTTAATACGGTGCTCGATGCGATTATCGTTACTTCAGAAACCTCAACAGACGGTGGCCAAAGTTATGAAAATTTTAAAATGAAAGTCACTGAGATTGATGCGCTAATGACAGATTTATTAACATTGAACAAAACAAAGTTTACGAAACCAGCGGATAATATTACGTCAAATGGCGAAATAGCATCCAGGTCATTAGAAGCGAAGCCTAAAATCCCGATCGGAATACAGGAACCGGTCAACAAAACATCGGCGAAGGACGATATTTCTGCTTCCATCAGCGCTCTCACTCAGGGTGGTGTTAATATTTATTCCGGCGCCAGACAAGAAAAGACGTCTGTACCGGTTGCCCAAACCGAAATAACTACTCAATATTTAGAATTATTAATTCTTAATTGACTGGACCCACTCCCGAGTCAGATTTGTAGCCATCTGCTGCGCGGATAGTTTGATGGGGGAAATGAAAACAGAGAAACGAGTTTCATAAACTGAAATTATCGATGGAAAAGTTTG
Source organism: uncultured Pseudomonadota bacterium (assembly GCA_963832945.1). Lineage (GTDB taxonomy): Bacteria > Pseudomonadota > Gammaproteobacteria > Coxiellales > Coxiellaceae > JAFEDN01. The sequence continues at coordinate 483,389 of CAWHVV010000010.1, read as the reverse complement.
TGGCGCCGAATGTTTATTAAATTGCGGGTCTATGATCGATAAAAAATGAGGGAGATCCCCGTAGGCGGCATTGTGAATCTCGGGAGCGCTTTCTTTCTCCAGTTTGGCGGCGGTTAATAAAAGTTGATAACCCAAATGCAAAGCTCCCGATGCTTCAGCTTCCCGCTTTTGTTCCAGAAAATGTTCAGCCATATTCTGAGTAAACCAGCTATAAAGCAAATAACCGGGACAGCCATGAAGAGGAGCAAAGTTATCTAACACTTTCGTCATGGCTCCCATCTCTTTTTTTCCGGTTTTTACTCCCTCCACAGCCATTCTGGTTATCAGGCAAGCGGCATGAAATGAATTAAAAATTTCCATAGCAACATACAGGATCACGATCTTTTTTTCCGGTTTCACTTCATTCAGGTATTCGCAGATTAACATTAATCCGGCCAGCAAATCAAAAATGGGTAGTTTTTTTGGGGTTTTAAATTCACAGGAAAACGTTTTGAATTTTCCAATGTCATCCAGATAATCGCGCCACACCGCCTGATTGTTTTCGCGACACCATTTACGGACCTTTTGATTGTAAATAGCCAGGCGGACGAAAGCCAAAACGGTTTTGCAATATTCATTTAAAATACTGCCAATGGGTTTCTGCTCTTCTTCGGACAGCGGATCGATTTGGCGAATTGCCGTTAATTCATCGCGAGTTAATTGAAACAGTTCTACCTTTTTTATTTCATCTGTTAAATTGTGTTTCATTGTCTATACACTTTTTAACGAATGTTTTGCTAAGGTTTTTCCCAAATCCCAGATCGCGCCCGGGAAGCGATGAGCGAGAGCGACGACCTGTTCAAAAGCGTTGGCGGTATCTTCGATATCGTCGTCGCTCATGCATACCGGCGGCAGTAATTTAATCACATGACAGTTGGGACCGGCCACCTGGGTGAGCATCCGAAAATCCCTAAACAGTGGGATAATAATCAGTTGACAGAATAATCCCTTATTCGCCGCTTCTAATAATGTCCACCCGGCTTTGAGCGCCAGGCTTTTTGGTGGCCGAAATTCCACGCCGATCATCAGGCCTTTGCCGCGGACTTCTTTCACCATTTCAAAGGGCAGTAATTTTTCCTGCAGACGCGTCAACAATTTCAGGCCTTTTTCACTGGCCTGAGTGAGGATATTTTCTTCGTCGAGAATATCCAGGGTGGCCAGCGCGGCGGCCATCGCCAAATCATTGCGGCCAAAGGTGCAGGAATGCACGACGGCGTGTTCCATATTGCGGAAAGTTTTTTCAAAAATCCATGGTTTCATGGCGATGACGCCGACAGGAACAAATCCTCCCGATAACGCCTTCGATAACGTGACGATATCCGCATCGGTACCAGGCCAATGTTGCGAGGCCAGAAATTTTCCGGTGCGCCCAATGCCGGTTTGGATTTCATCCAGCACCAGTAAAGTTCCATATTTTTGACAAAGAACGGATGCCTGCGGCAAATAATCAGCATGAGGAATATTCACCGTTTTGCCCTGGATGGGTTCGATCACAAAACAGGCAAATTCTTTGGTTTTTAATGCTTTTTCCAGCGCGTCGAGATCGTTAAAAGGCACGCGTTCCGCTGCCAGCAGTGGAGTGAAATCTTTTCTGAAGATTTCACTGCCATTTAAAGCCAGCGAGCCGGTGGTTAACCCATGAAATGCCGCGTCGCAGGACAGGAGCTTTTCACGGCGGGTGGCGGCGCGGGAAAATTTAATCGCTCCTTCCACGGCTTCCGTGCCGGAATTGCAAAAGAAGAATTTAGTCAGCGACGTGGGCAAATGGTGCGCCAGTTTTTCCGCGCAACAGGCGGCTAACAGCGGCGCGTCAAATTGCACCATGTTGGCCAGTTGTGCATCCATGGTTTCCTTCAGGGCCTTGGTAATTCGGTCATCGTTTCGACCCAGGAAGCAGGCGCCGTAACCACTGAGCAAATCGAGATAACGGTGGCCTTCCTCATCAAACAGATACTGTTTTTCAGCGCGAACATATTGTCTGTCAAAGCCGAGCGTCTTAAGTACATGCAATAACTGATGATTGAGGTATTTATTATAAAGCGGGAACTGCTGTTCCCGTTTACTTCGAAGCAGCCCGGGGATAGAAAGGCTCATAATGACCTATCCTTGTTGGCTGTTTTGCGTAATTGGTCTACGGAAACGCTGGCGACAGTGCCGGAGGGTTTGAGATTCTGGCTGTATTTGATGGGCAATTCGGGAGCCATGGGTCCAGTGGTGCGCGGACCTCTCAGCGCCACTTTAAACGCCTTCCACGGTTTGGCGAAAGTATCGTTAATCGCTGTACCCTCATAACCGCAATGCGCCATGCAGTTATCGCACTTCGGGTTGCTGCCGGTGCCATAGTTGTTCCACTCGGTTTCCGCCATGAGAGCTTTAAAGGTAGGCGCATATCCTTCATCCACCAATAAATAGCATGGTTTTTGCCAGCCGAAGATATTATAGGTGGGGTTGCTCCACGGTGTGCAGTGATAGGTTTGGTTGCCGCTCAGGAAATCAATAAACAAACTGGACTGGGTGATTGGCCAACGTTTTTGACGGTTATTTTTTTGATGTTTGAAGATATCGCGAAATAATTGTTTGGTTTTAGTGCGGGTAAGAAAAACATCCTGACGCGGCGCGTGTTCATAGCTAAAACCTGGCGACATGGTAATGCCATCGATACCCATCGCAGTCACCGAGTCAAAAAATTCCGCTACTTCGTCAGCGGATTCCCCCTGAAATAAAGTGCAATTGATATTAACGCGAAATCCTTTGCGCTTAACCAGCTGGATGACTTCAATGACCTTGTCATAAACACCTTCCCGGCATACCGATGCATCGTGACGCTCCCGGTTACCGTCGAGATGGATGGAAAAAGTTAAATAGGGAGAAGGTTCGTATTCATCGATTTTCTTTTCCAGTAATAAAGCATTGGTGCACAGGTAAACGAATTTCTTTCGCGCAACAATGCCTTTGACAATTTCCGCCATGTCTTTGTGAATCAGGGGTTCGCCGCCAGGAATGGAAACCATCGGCGCATTGCATTCGTCGACAGCGTTTAAAGCCTGTTCTACGGTGAGCCTTTTTCTAAGTATGTCATCCGGATAATCTATTTTACCGCAGCCCGCGCACGCCAGGTTGCATTGAAACAAAGGTTCCAGCATTAACACCAGCGGGTAGCGTTTTTCGCCGCGAATCTTTTTGCTCAGTAAATAACGGGCAATGCGATAAGTTTGAACGAGGGGAATACTCATAATTAAACTCCTGTGATGGGCAACTGTACATGCAGGGCAGCCAATGTGGAACGGTAATCCTGGGTTAAACGCTGCCATTCGAGCTTGAACCAGGGAGTAAAATGATGAGGGTTTTGTTGCATTTCCTTTTCCAGATCCCTCGCGCTGATATAGCGCCAGCCCGCGATTTCATTTTCATTAACCCTAACCGGCCCGCCACTGCGACCGACAAATACCCAGCACAACTCATGTTCCGCTCCGATATCGCTGTAAGGTACTTGGTACTTGAATTTATATAAATATTGGAATTGCGTTGTGATGCCTAACTCCTGTTGGGAGCGGCGGACAATAGCGTCTTCCATGGTTTCGCCGCGGCGCGGATGACTGCAGCAACTATTAGACCAATAAAGAGGCCAAAGCTGTTTACGCACGCTGCGCTGTTGTAATAACAGTTCCCCGGTTTCATTAAAAATAAACAGGGAAAAAGCCCGGTGCAGTATTCCCGCTCCCGAATGGCAGCTCAGTTTATCCTGGTGACCAATTTCCTGGTCCTCATCATTGACCAGAATTAAAGGTTCGGAATCAAAAGAAACGATAGCGTCATTGTGGTTATTGCAAAATTCGCTCAATGGGACCTCCAGGATAGGAAACGGTTATTTATAACAACAATAGGGAATATTTTCAAGACGGGTCTTCGTTAGCGCCGGCGGAGGCCCATGGTTAGGGAGGCGAGGAGAATAGTCACCAGTGCAAAGGCCAGTAATTTAGCAATATTAGGTAAAATTTGCGAAATGTTGGCGTCACGCACGAAGATATCAATAAAGGATTGCAGAGCCCAGGACATCGGCGAAAATTGCGTGAGCTTTTTCAGACCTTCGGGTAATAAATACACAGGCACAAAAATTCCGCCGATTGCGGCGAGGATGACGATGATAAATGGGCCGATGACAGTGGCCTGTTCCGGTGTCTTGACTAAAGACCCAATCAGCATGCCGAATCCGGTGGCGGCTAAAGACGCAGAGAGTCCAACGGCGATTATAGCTCCGGGACGGCTGGTCACGTCCAAAGTTGGGAAGTGAAAGAGAGGAAGAATGAACACGCCTACTGCTAACATTAAAATCAACTGCAATAAATTAACGCAGACAAATGCGATAATTTTGCCCCAAATCACGGTGTATAATGATACCGGGGCCAGCGCCAGACGATCCATAACCCCCAGCCGTTTTTCTTTAACGATCATTCCCGATAACGGAGTGATAATGAAAAACATGCCGAACAATGCCCATGCAGGCACGTTCTGCTGAACGTCGTTAGGCTGCACAGCGCTTTGAGAATCTGTCGTGGGTACATAATCCGTATGAATAGTGATGATTCCGGTTTTATCTGGATCCATCGCGGGTGCGGGTTTGGAGGTCAATTGACTGATGACCTGCTGCCACAATTGTGATTCAATCGTTTGAGAAAGTATCCGCAGAGCTCCGGCAATATCGTCCTGGAAATTTTTGGGCAAGGCAGGATCAAATAATATTTTAATATCCGCCGGCTCAGAGACTGGAGTTGTGCGTGGCTGAATGTGTTGTTGCACTGTGTCATTGATTTGCTTGCTGAATTGCGAAGGAATGATGATCACCGCCTGATAGTCGCCGGCAGCGACAGATTTCTGAGCTTTCGAAATTTGAGTTGCGTTTTTATCCGGAGACTGTGCAATAGTAAAATTTTTGATTTTATTTAGCCCGGTCACCAGGGCTTTGCTGATGTTGCCCTGGGAGTCCTGATTGATTAAAACCAGCTTTAACTGGCGTGGTCTGTCCGGTTCCTGACTGCTGGTGAGCGTAATAAACAGCACCAGACACATCGGTAAAATAAATAAAAATATGAGGCCGATTTGATCACGCCAAAGCAGTCGCCATTCTTTACTAAATACTGCCGTCAGTTTCATGATCATACATCATCTCTTAATTGTTTGCCGGTGAGATGGAAAAACACATCCGATAAATTATTGGAGCCGGGAAATTTCCGGATTAATTGGGCCGGCGAGTCATCACCGAGAATAACTCCGTTATCGAGAATGGCTACCCGCGTGCATAATTGCTGGGCTTCTTCCAGGTAATGGGTGGTATAGAGAACAGTCGTGCCTTTTTGGTTCAGCGTCATTAAAATTTCAAAGATTAAATGGCGCGATTGGGGGTCCACGTGCGCAGCCGGTTCATCTAAAAATAAAATTTCCGGATGGTTAATCAGGCTAATGATCAAATTCGCCCGGCGTTGCATCCCACCCGAGAAAGTCTGGATCTGCTGGTCAATGAAATTTTCCAGTCCGGAGATATGCAGACATTCTTCAGCGCGTTCTTTGAGTACTCGCGGCGCCAGACCATACATGCGTCCAAAAAAGTTAATATTTTCTTTAAGCGTGAGGGTCGGGTACAACGCAATTTCCTGCGGGACCAGATTAAATAATGGCTTAACTTCATTCAATTGTTTGGGGACGACACGCCCTGCGATAGTAATGTAGCCGCTGGTCGCTTTCAGTAAACCGCAAAGAATTGAAATAAGAGTTGTTTTGCCGCTGCCATTAGGCCCTATCAGCCCAAAAAAATCCCCTTTGTCGATAATTAAACTTAAATTATCCAGCGCCAGGCGCCGGGTATGGGGATACCGCTTGGTCAGATTTTTGATGGCAATAATGGCATTGTTATTCAAAGTTCGCCTGCTCCAAAGCTACTTCAACAAAAACCGAGATTATTGCTGAAGAATTGCAATTGGTCAAATTCGGATGCACAACCGGGCGTAATTAAAACCGCGGTCAAACACTCCTATTCCCTCTCCCCGTACTCGGGGAGAGGGCTAGGGTGAGGGGCCTATCCAGGATCCCCCTCACCCCAACCCTCTCCCCCGAGTACGGGGTAGAGGGAGTATGAGCATTGCGAAGACGTTTCATAATAGGCGGTGGATTTGGCCGAGGAGATAAAAGGGTATTGATAATAAATCAAAGTGTTTTACCTTAATTTTACTGGGTAAATCTGAATTCACCCGCACAGCCAGCGGATATTTTTTAAGTTCCATAAATAAATGCAGGGATTTTAATCCGCCGGTTTTGCCGGCTTTCACTTCCACGGGCACAATCTGATTGCCGTGTTGTAACACATAGTCAATTTCGGCGCTGGAACCCTTTACGCCGCGTTGCCAATAATATAAAGCGGGCTCTATGTAAAATGGATTAACAGTTCGCAAAATTTGTCCTGCCACCTGTTTGGCCAGTCCGCCCTGGTTAATTAAAATAATTTCACGTGTGGAAGATAATTGCTGAAAATTAATACCGAGAGCGGCGCAGCATAGTCCCGAATCTATAAAAATTTCCTTAAAAAATTTTGTGTTAAGTTCGGCGGCTAACGGCACACCGTTTGCAGCCGAACTGATAACCGGGTGACAGATTCGGGCTTTTTGCAGTAATTCAACGGCTTTTTTCACGGATGACGCAGATAACGCAGGATTGACACGGCTAAAAACAAATTTTTCTCCCAGAATTTTAGGCACGGCAAGCAGAACTTCATCCAGTCTTTCCAAAGCTACCCGTCCACGATATTTGGCAAAATCATCGCGGTAGGTAGACAGTAAATCGTGCTGAATTTGGCTTATTCTGGATAAGGAACCCTCCTCCGCCCAACTGGCAACTGCCGCAGGTAATCCTCCCACCAGCAGATATTCTTTGAATAATGCGCTGAGTTGTTCATGAATGACTAATGGTATTTCACGATTAAAATCAAAATCGAGCAGATAATCCCGTAGAATTTGCTGATTTTTGGCAGAGAGAAATTCTTCAAACGTTAAAGGTTCCAGGTGCGCATAACTAATTCGTCCAACCGGCATACTGAATTCATGTTCGGAGGAGAGGGGGTCAAGTCTCGAATATTTAATTTAGAGATTCGAGACTTGACCCCCTTCGATGAACTTCATTATTCCTTGGTAAAACCTGTCGAACAAGATCTTGATAAGGAGCAATATGAATATCATAAAGACGACCATCAAATAAAGCATTATATTCTTCAACCCTTAGTGGGGTTGTAGGTTCATTATTTAAATACTTTAGTAGTTTAGTGACAGCATTTATTTTGTCAGCCTTGGAAAATCCAAATATAGTTTTTCTTTCCTTTTCCCGTAATGATTTATAGGCGTATAGCGATTCCATTAATTTGTTTTGCCGAGTTTCTTGTGTGGGATCCGCTAACTTTTGAACCTCCTTGGGTAAATCTGTTTTTTTAATAAATTGTGCTAATCTAAAAGACCTATGCACGCCGTAGTTATTGTAACAAATAATGTGGGTATCAAACAATTTTTGAAGGAAACGATGTTCTTGCCAATCTTTTTTTACAATGGGATCACTTTTTAATTGATTAATGGAAGTCCTCATGAATTTCTCATCGTGTAGTAACGAAGGGGCTTTTACAAGTTTAATGGCTAATTCATGATAATTTCTTGCAGGCTTAGGCGGTTGGGATACTTTATCTTCTTTTGCATCTATAACCACATCGGTGTGATCAATTTTCTGGAGTGCGGTGGTCAAACAATTAACTGAAATATGGGTTATTTCCTGGAGAAGTGTCTTTAATTGCGCGGCTTCAGGAAACTTATCTACTGTAACAAGCATTCCGCCCATTGTTGTAAAAATCACCGCTATGACACATGGAAGGGCTAAAAGTGGCGGTAGGCTGAAAATGCTGTGTATACCTACGTCTACCCCAAATCCCCCCGAGAGTACCGCACCCTCTATTGTCTCATAAGTCCGGTTTTGGGGTGTTATTAACAAATCAGGAAGATCTTCATGTCCAATGTCTTTTAATTTTATAGTTTTTTCAATAAGTTGATATAAGTAAGCTGTTATCCCATTAAAAATCATATCCTCCATTCGTTGATCGTTACGTAATTTTTCACAAATTATTTTCACGGAATTCAACTTTTTTCTAATTTCAGGAGCATAATCTTTAAGAATGCTATTCTCATATAAAGAAAATATTCTTTCGAAAGAGATAGCATCTTCAACTGGAAGAAGGGACAACTCTTCCAAGCCCAAGATATCAGTGGTTCGTATTTCATTGAAATTTAATTTATGCTTATGCTCTCTCATAATCAACCCTCGTTTTAAGAATATTATTGCTTCTACATTTGTAAATTTTGAATATTTTTAGAACACCCGACCTCCGAAGTCAAGGGAAAAACTAACAATGGAGCATTTTGCCGGTCTTCTTCACAGTTTGGGGAAAGTTAGATATACTTTGCGATTTATTGGGTTCCCTGATGAGGAGATTGAAACTTGAAGCAGCCTGATTGCGTGGCAGCGATTCCCATGAAAACGATAGGTCCGATCAGGATCGTTGGGCCGGAAGTGAATGACGAGGTGAAGGTGCCTTTGGCAACCTTTGAATCGCCACTTTGGCCGTCCACCGACCGCGGCGCGCGGGTTTCCCGTCTGACCGATGGCATTCACGCCGTCATTATGCACGATTGCATGACCCGTTCCATATTAGTGGAAGCCCCTAATGCCATTCACGCCCAACAGGTGCTCATCGATCTGGAGCAACAGCGCGGAGCATTTATAGATGTCGTTGCCGCGACCAGCCGGTTTGCCATTTTCCAGGACTGGCATGGCCAGGTCGTCGGTAATCTTATATATATTCGATTTTCGCTACAAACCGGCGACGCCTCGGGACATAACATGGTGACCAAGGCCGCGGATGCCTTGCTGAACTGGATTCTGGCGCGCCATCCTGCATTACTGTACGTCTCCATTTCCGGTAATTTTTGCGTTGATAAAAAAGTCTCGGCGATTAATGGTATTTTGGGCCGGGGCAAATATGTCGTCGCCGAAATCATGATTCCCGCTGAAATTTGTCAGAGCCGGTTAAAAACCACGCCTGCACAACTGGTGAATCTGCATATCAAAAAAAATCTGCTGGGCACCATCATGGCGGGCGGCATCCGCACGGCCAATGCCCATTTTGCCAATATGTTATTGGGATTTTACCTCGCCACCGGACAGGACGCGGCGAATATTATCGAAGGCTCGCAAGGCATCGTCCATGCTGAAGTCCGTAATGAGGATTTATATTTTTCCGTGACCCTCCCGAATATTATTGTCGGCGCCATCGGTAACGGGAAACATCTTGATTTTGTCCGCGAAAATTTGCAAATGCTGGGATGTCTGGAAGAACGTCAACCCGGACAAAATGCACGCCGGTTAGCGATCATTGCCGCAGCCACCGTATTATGCGGTGAAATTTCCTTGCTGGCCGCGCAAACCAATCAGGGAGAGTTAATGCGCAGCCATATCCAGCTTGAGCGCGTCGCGCATCGCCGGCAAAAACATTCAGATAGGGAGAAAACTCATGCCTGAAGTCGGCATAGACGCCATCGGCTTCTATTCATCGCAATATTATCTGGATTTAAAAACATTAGCGCAAAAACGTGGTGTAGATCCGGACAAATACTACGTCGGTTTAGGACAACACCGGATGGCGGCGCCGCCTCCCGGCGAAGATATTGTCACCATGGCCGCCAACGCCGCGGTCCGGGTGATGCCGCATGGCCGTCTTGAAGATATCGACCATCTTTTTTTTGCGACTGAAAGTGGTCTGGATTTTTCTAAAGCCTCCGGTATTTATGTGCACAGGCTGCTCGGTTTGCCGGCGCGTTGTCGCGTGCTTGAATTTAAACAAGCATGTTACAGCGCGACAGCCGCCATTCAGTTGGCGTTGCCGATGTTGCGCGAAAATCCGCAGAAAAAAATTCTTGTTATCGCCGCGGATATCGCCCGTTATGGTTTGGAAACCTCCGGTGAATCTTCTCAGGGTGGAGGGGCCGTAGCGTTATTATTAAGCGCCAACCCGCGGATTCTTGCCATTGAACCTGTCAGCGGTATTTACACCAAAGATGTCATGGATTTCTGGCGTCCCTATTATCTCGAAGAAGCGCTGGTCGATGGTAAATATTCGTGCGACGTTTATCTGCAGGTGCTGCTGGAAACATGGGCGCAATACAGCCAGGCGGCGCGGCGTGAATACAAAGATTTTGCCCGGTTTTGTTATCACGCGCCGGTGCCGGGCCTGGTGGAAAAAGCGCATAAATGGCTGGCAAAACGCAATAATGCCGTTATGGAAAGTAAAGAACAGCTTCAAACCGAACTGCGGCACGCCCTGCATTACAATCGAAATATTGGCAATTCCTATACCGCTGCGCTGTATGTCAGTTTATTGTCGTTGCTGGATAACGATCCTGAAGACCTTGGCGGTAAACTGATTGGATTTTACAGTTACGGTTCGGGTTGCGTAGGGGAATTTTTTGCCGGGAAAGTACAGCCGGGTTACCGGCAGCATCTTGATTCCGCGTGGAATCAGGCATTAATCAGGGATCGTACGGAATTGTCTTACGATCAATATCAAACTTTCTACACATTTCCATTGCCGGTTGATGGCAGCGATTGCCTGTTGCCAAAATATCAAACGGGCCACTACCGTTTAACACGGGTTTCGCAACACAAACGCTGTTATGAGGAAGTAGCCGCGGCTGGTCACTCAGTTCCCGTTTATGCCGCGAATAAATCCGTAAGGCTTGGTGAGCATACCCATTTAACCGTACGAACGCCGGGTAAATTAATTTTATCGGGAGAGCATGCGGTGGTTTATGGCAATCCGGCGTTGGCGATGGCCATTAATTGTTATACCGAAACGACCATCAGCGGCCACACGCAATCCGGTCAACAAAACATTTTATTTAATTTACTGAATTTTCGCTATCATCAGGAATACAGCCTGTCGACGCTGCGGCGTATTAAGCATGGCATACAGGATAAATATCAAAAATTTTTACAAGGTCAGTATGGCATTCGCGATGTGTTGAAGGAACCTTTTGAACTGATGCAATTCGCGGTAACCCATTTCATTGACAAGCGCAAAGTGAATTTGCCGCAGGGAATAGAAGTGCGCACCAACTCCAATATTCCGGTGGGTTGCGGGATGGGATCGTCCGCGGCGGCGGTGGTCAGTTCCATGGTAGCCGTGGCGCGATTTTCCAAACTGGAAATCGATCTGGAAAGTTGTTATCAGCTGGCCTGGGAAGCTGAAAATATGCAACATGGCCATTCCAGCGGAGTGGATGTTTATCTGGTATTGCACGGCGGTTGCATTCGTTTCCAGAAGGGCGCCGCTAACCAAACGCGACCCATTCCCGGCCGTTCATTTTTACTGGTCAACACCGGTTCTCCCGCGGCGACTACCGGAGAATGCGTAGCCGCAGCCGGAGCTTTTTTAAAAAATGACCTGAAATTGTTAGCAGATTTCGAAACGGTCACTAATAATATCGATCAGGCGTTACAGCAAAATAATAACCATCTGTTGATTGAGAGCATGAATCACAATCATCAATTGCTGGTAAAACTGGGCGTGGTTCCGGCAAAAGTCCAGCAATTTATTGCGGAAATTGAAAGAGCGGGCGGCGCAGCAAAAATTTGTGGAGCGGGATCCGTGCATGGCGATGCCGCGGGAGTGGTGCTGGTTGTCGCGGATGAAGATATTTCCGACATTGTGCAAAACTATCAATATCAACAAATGTCTATCCGTGGTGAGCTGCAAGGCACCCACGTTATATGATTTTATCCATTCACCACATGAATTTACATACGCAGAACGTTCAAAAGTGGGCGTTCCCCTCTACATGGTGAATGGTTACATATGATTTTCTCAGCTTCTGCTCCGGGGAGTTTGATGCTCTTCGGCGAACATGCCATTCTTCACGGCAAACAGGCGCTATGTTGCGCGGTCGATCAACGAATTCGGGTGAATCTGAGTCCGCGGCAGGATCGGCAAATTCATATATCGTCTCCCGGTTTGGGAAATCTGGAAACCAGTCTGGATTCGTTGACCGTAAAGGCGCCTTTTGAATTTGTATTAACCGCGATTAAGAGTTACCGCGAACAAATTTCCGGCGGTTTTAATTTAACAATGGCTGCTGAATTCGCGGCAACGATGGGTCTGGGTTCTTCTTCCGCGGTGACGGTGGCGACGATCGGCGCACTTGCTCAGTGGTTGGGATTGGACCCGTCCGCTCATGAATTATTTCACCAGGCTAAGGCGGTTATTTTAGCCGTGCAGGGCGCAGGTTCCGGCGCCGACGCGGCAGCCGCTGTTTTCGGCGGCATTGTCGGCTATCGCGCCGAGCCGGTTGAAATCCGTCCGTTTGCGCTGGCCCCTCCGCTGACATTAGTCTATTCGGGAGCTAAAGTCCCCACCCGCACCGTGATCCGGATCGTCGCGGACAAACAGAACGCGGAACCCCTGCGTTATCAGCAGCTTTACGAGCGAATTGACCTCTGCGTCAGTCAGGCGATAGCAGCGCTGGAGGAACAGAATTGGCGGTGGTGGGGCGAACTGATGAACCATCACCATGCCCTGCAGTCGGAGCTGGGGGTGAGCACCCCGCTGCTCGACGAATTAACGGCGGATTTACGCAGGCAATCGCAAATATACGGTGCGAAAATTTCGGGGTCAGGGTTAGGGGATTGTGTCGTTGGACTGGGCACGGCTGATGAAAACCTGTTTCCGCTGAATGCTGATCAGGCCCGGGCCGGGGTAAAACAGATCCCTGTGAAGATTAGTAAAATAGGATATCGTGCGGAATGAAAAAAATTGACGTGGTACGGCGAATTTTACCCGGAAAAACCAGCAATGTTGTGGTCGAAACCGGCAGCGCGTTTGCGCCGACCAATATTGCATTATGCAAATATTGGGGAAAACGAGACAGCGAAATTAATTTACCCATGACTGCGAGTTTATCCATCAGCCTCGGGGACCGGGGCGCGACGACACGGGTGAACGAAATAGCCGGAACCGTGGACCAGATTATTTTAAACGGTCAAACGATGGATTTAAACAGCGCTTTCGGGGGACGATTAAGTGCGTTTTTGGATTTATTTCGACCGTCACCCGCAACGCGTTACCGGGTTGAGACGCAAATGAACATTCCCGTGGCCGCCGGACTGGCGTCTTCAGCGTGTGGATTTGCGGCCTTGGTGTTAGCGCTGAATCAGCTCTATGGCTGGAATCTGGATTTGCAATCCCTGTCCGTTCTGGCGAGGCTGGGCAGCGGCAGCGCCGCACGCTCATTATGGCATGGCTTTGTCGAATGGCGGGAAGGCGCTGAGGAACACGGTATGGATAGCCACGGTGTGCCGCTGTCTTTAGTCTGGCCGGAATTGCGCATTGGCTTGCATCTGCTGAATACCCGGCAAAAGCCTCTCTCTTCGCGGGAAGCAATGCGGCGCACCGTTGAAACTTCACAATTATATTCAGCCTGGCCGGCGCAAGTACGCCGGGATATGCAGGCGCTGAAGCAGTCCCTGACTTCAAAAGATTTTGACCGTATGGGACAGGTAGCGGAATCAAACGCCCTGGCGATGCACGCGACTATGATGAGCGCATGGCCCCCGGTAGTTTACTCACAACCGGAAACCATTGCCGCGATGCAGCAGGTTTGGCAACTCCGCTCCGATGGCGCGCCGGTATATTTCACCCAGGACGCCGGCCCGAATTTAAAATTATTATTTCTGGAAAACGCCCAAACCGCTGTTCAGGCGGTCTTTCCGCAACTGCAGATTTGTCTCCCTTTCTAAGGCATTGTGCAAGACAAAGACTGGAAAGGATCATTGCCTTTCGCCATATTGACGGGTCCAACTCTTGCGTATAACGGTAAACTAGACAATCGAACCAGCCACGCCGGCAATTCTTCCAATTTAGCAGCGGAGAAAAGGCAAAAAATTAACTTTGATCTTTAAAGTCTTTCCGCAACCGGAGATTTGCCGACCTTTTACCCCAAACGATTAAATTAATGCCTTTTACTTCAACGTGGCCAGATAGAAAAAATTGCGCTTTGGGGTGACGTGCACAGGTTCAAGCGCATATAAAAAAGTTGTTAAACTGGCCTCCAATGCTTGGATATCACAAGCATTTTTATGACTCCAGCAATCGCATTTGGCGTTAATCGGCGATGCGGTTCACAGTATCATCCTGCGGGATTCAATGTATATGTAGGAAATCCAGCAGGACCACCAGGAGTGTAATTGTCAAAAGAAATGCTTTTATTACAATTCCCCGTGGTGCAACTCATAGTCGAAGATTTACCCGATTCATCGGAATTAATAGTAAGTTTATAAGTGCCAAAGACTTGTGGATTATTGCCGCTAATTTCAGAGCAAGGTTTATTATATCCACTTATGTAAATACTTATGTTATCACCCGGCTTTACTCCCAAGTTAGCATAGGATGCTATAGCCGATTTATTGTTATCTACGTTCAGAATAATTTGTTTTTTAGTGGTCGGATTCACAGAATCGGCAGACAAACATGTATTGTCTCCGCTTGTATTTTTAAAATAAATACCTGGCTGGTTAGCACTCAATGCTTCCGTCATTGTAAAGCAAAGAACACAAGGTAGTATTATAATTAAAATTTTATTCATAATTTCTCCCTCCTTTCAATTTAGTTTTAAATATTATAATATTGTATTATTATAGTACAAGACTCGACTTTGGTCAATTATAGCCTCGTCGTCTGATCCTGAATAATTTAGAGCTTCTGACTCATGTTTCCATAGAAAATACTCGAAATAGAGTGGTGTGTTAAGCAAAAGCCGGGTCGGTTGAATCGGCCTTTTACAAGAGATTAATGCCTTTTACTTCAACATGATCAGACAGAAAAAATTGCGCTTCTCCGGGGATTATAATGTATAATTTATCTAAATTTAATGTTTCTAGAGCGGTTCGCATGGAACGGGTTAATGCCGGATGATCGGTGTATTTGACCTCAAAACCCAGCCGTTTGCCATCCTTAAAAATCAATAAGTCCAATTCGGCGTCATTATGAATACCCCAAAAATAGCACTCCTCTGGTTTGGCTCGATAAAACCGAATCACTTCTTCCAGCGCAAAACCTTCCCAGGACGCTCCCAGCTTAGGATAAACTCTTAACTGATCCATAGTAGAAAGACCCGCCAAACTATGTAAAATTCCGCTATCCCTGAAATAAATTTTAGAAGATTTAACCTGTCTTTTTTTAATATTTTCAAACCAGGGCTGCAATTCGCGAATCATAAAGGTGCCTGTCAAAATATCTAAATAATGACGCATAGTGTTATGAGATGTCCCCATAGCGTTGGCGATTGCGGAAGCATTAAATATTTGACCATGATAATGAATCAACGTCATCCAAAATCGACGCAAAGCAGGAGCAGGAATACGAAAACCCAAATTAGGAATATCACGTTCTAAGAATGTCGCGATATATTCTTGCCGCCATTGCCCGCTGATAACATCCGTTTCAGCCAAATAAGATTTAGGGAAACCGCCGCGTAACCACAAATTTTCGGTGTTTTGGGTTTCTCGAATGTTAAAAGGTGTTAACTCAATTTGGCTGATGCGGCCGGCTAATGTTTCTGCGCTTTGACGCAACAGGTCTGGTGATGCACTGCCTAATATCAAAAACTGCTGGTCGCGATGCCCATCTACCAGGACTCTTAACATCGGGAATAAATCCGGTCTCCGCTGGATTTCATCTATGACAATGAGTCCAGTTATGCTTTGCAACGCCAGTTTTGGATTTTCTAAACGGCTGAGATCGGTCACATCTTCTAAATCAAATAATGTTGTCGGGTCTGATCGGCGACTGGCAAATTCCTTTGCCAGCGTGGTTTTCCCCACTTGTCGAGGACCCAGCAGTGCGACCACGGGAGCAACCTTAAAAGCATTTTGAATTTGTTCTATAAAATCATTACGTTGCATTGAAAATAACTCGTTTTATGAAAATTGTAAGACGAACTGACATTTTTCATGTTAACCTTTTCCTGGTATGGATTCAATAGTAATTCCCGGGTGGTGGACACTGACGAAAGTCTTATTGACGGCCTGTATTTAATATAGTAATAAGGGAGGGAGTTTAATCGGGAGATTCCGGTGGATTTGAAAGGATACGATATTATTATCATGGGCGCCGGCCTTGTGGGCGCAAGTCTGATTGCCGCATTGAAAAACACCCATTTTCGCGTGGCGGTGCTGGAAACACATTTGCCGGATCAGCCGGATCGTGGCGCGGATAACCGTCCGCTGTCTCTGGCTTATGGCAGTCAAAAAATTTTAAATAGTTTGGCGATATGGCCGGAACTGAGTCCATTAGCAGAGCCAATCCTGACCGTGCATGTTTCGGAAGAGAAACGTTTTGGCGCTTTGCACTTCCGTGCTGTCGAGGAAGGCGTCCCGGCCCTGGGTTACGTAGTGCCCTTTGAGCGGTTACAGAATTTACTCTATCAGCGGGCTGCGCAAATTGAACACGTCAAATTTATTTCGATCCAAAAATTAATCAACGTCCAAAATTTTTCCAATAATGTCTCAGTGACAGTGGAAACTATTAACGGCAAAAAAACTTTCGAGACTCAATTGTTAGTTGCTGCGGATGGCGCTCATTCACCCACCCGGAAATTACTGGGTATTGACGCACAGGAAAAAGCGGCGACGATGTCGCTCTGACTTTGGGTGTTGAACTGAGCCGGCCGCACCATTCGACTGCTTATGAACGATTTACTAAACACGGTGTCATCGCCGTGTTACCGCTGAAAAATCCACAACGATGCCGGGTAGTGTGGACCCTGACGCGAACAATGGCCGGCGAAGTTTCGCTGTGGCCTGATGAGCGACTGGCGAAATATCTTATCACCGCCATGCATGACCGCCTGGGCGACTGGCATATTCTGGAGCGGAGCCGGGCTTTTCCATTGGAAAGAATCATCGCCCGGGAACAAATTCGCCGAGGCGTAGTACTATTGGGTAATGCCGCGCACACAATTTATCCACTGGCGGCGCAGGGATTTAATCTGGGCTTGCGGGATGTGGCGGCGTTGGCGGAAACTCTTATTGACGCCAGGCAAAATCAACAGTCACTGGGTGATGAGCAGGTGCTAAAAAAGTATCTCGGCTGGCGTGGTAAAGACCAACGCTGGATTAGTGATTTGACGGATTATGCCGGCCCATTTTTTGATTTACAGATCCCGGGTTTAGGATTACTGCGCGGTGCAGGATTGTTCGCCGCCGATTTAATCCCGCCTTTAAAACACCGGCTGGCAAAAAGTTTGCTGGGATTGTCCGGCAGACTCCCAAAACTGGCGCGAGGGATTCCTTTATGATCGTGATTATTGGAGCGGGAGTGGTGGGTCTGGTTCTGGCGAACGCGTTGGCGCGGGCTAATTTTCCCGTGACGGTGGTGGAAACCAGCCTTCCGGATTTACAGTGGGACAACAGTCAGCCGGATGCGCGGGTCAGCGCAATCAATGCCGTGTCGCAACAAATTTTAATGAATTTGGGTGTCTGGAACAAAATAGACCCTGCCGCTTATGCGCCTCTGCGGGCGTTACAGGTATGGGATTCCAGCGGTGGCGGGGCCATCCATTTTGATAGCGCGGATATCGGCGAGCCACAACTGGGCTTCATCGTTGAAAACCGTGCGCTGATTAAAGCATTGTGGGAAACGGCAGAGTCGTTCAGTCAGGTGACGATACTCGCTCCGCGTCAACCTTTTAAAATCATCCACAGCCTGACTCAGCTGCAATTACAGCTGGAAGATCAAACTCTTATACCCGCGCAATTAATTGTCGGCGCTGATGGCGGTCATTCGTGGGTAAGAGAAGAGATGGGCATTAGCAGTCATGAGCGATCCTATGAGCAACAGGCGCTGGTCGCAGTCGTGCATACCGTGCGGACTCATCAAAATACCGGCTGGCAGAGTTTTTTACCGGCTGGGCCACTGGGGGTGTTGCCGCTGGCGGATAATCAAACCACTGCGATAGTGTGGTCAAACACTTCGCTGGAGGCGCAGCGTTTAATGGGTTTATCCGTCATGGATTTCAATGAAGAGATGAGCGCGGCGCTCAATCACCGGTTAGGAGCCATGACCCTGTTAACTCCTTTAAAAATGATTCCGCTGGTTATGCGGCATGCGCAGGAATATGTGTTGCCGCGTTTGGCGTTAATCGGCGATGCGGCTCACACGATTCATCCTTTGGCGGGTCAGGGAGTCAATCTGGGATTTTTAGATGCGGCGGCATTAGCGCAGGTCATCATTGAAGCGCGCCAAAAACAGCATGACATTGGCAGTTTGCGGGTATTGCGGCGTTATCAGCGCTGGCGCAAAGGTGATAACACCCTGATGCTGGCCGCGATGAGTGGTTTTAAAGAATTATTTGCGCAAAATTCTCCATGGATGGTGCGGCTGCGTAGTCAGGGACTGAATCTGACTAACCAGCTGGATTGTGTTAAAAATCTTATTATGAGATATGCCATCGGCCGTCAGGGCGATATGCCGGAGTTGGCAAATTCCACAAACATTTCCCTCTCCCTGGATGGGAGAGGGGAATAATTTACATCACCAGGCACATTTCGTTTTTCTCTGCCTCTTTAACTTTCCGGAGTGTGGACCGGATTCTTTCGCCATTATTCTGCGCGTATATCGTCATCGAATGTGTTCCACCCTGGATCATGGGGACGGCGCCGGGACCGTTAATTGAATTCAAAGCCACGGGCTCGGGTTCGGGCCGTTTTCTGAAAAAGCATGGCATTGACCAGGTCAAAAATTTGGACAACGTCCGGTTACTCCTTCTCCAGCAACCGTTGTTTTCTCCCGGTTTGGCGTCTTCTGCGCTGTTCTGCACAAATTTAATAATTCCCGGACCGTTTTTCATCATCTGTCCCATGAAGAATAACGCTTCCGGTATCGCCGCAGGTATCGTATACGACAGGCCCGCAAAAAACATTTCCAGATTAGTCAGTCCGACAGCCTGAACAAAGGGAATGCCACGCATGCCGCCGATTCTTCCTATCGCCCGAATAATCGCGTCGAAAAATACAGTCCAGAAGACAAACCGGAGTAATTCGGGTGAGGCTTTGGATTCCCTGATCATCCCTGACAAAGTATCCAGCACCGCCCGCGTTCTTTTTCTAATTAAAACCCCTTTGCTGGCGTAATAATCGAGTAAAGCAAATGCAAAGAGAGTAGCGATAGTGCCAGGCACTGCGTAAATGAGATCAAATTTTTTGGCAAGCAGAATTCCGGCTGCCCCAGCGTAGCAGGCGCCGTATAAAAAGGCATTCTTCTGCAATTTAACCAGATCGCCGGCGCTGAACTCGGCTTTCACGATATCCTGAATACCGCCAAAATTAAGCACCCTTGGACTGGTAATAACGACTTCTTGGCCATAAGGCAGCATGAACGTGCAGGCTTCCAGAATACTGCCAAACGCCCGGTGGCGAGTGAACGCGGTGGCAATGGCGATGGCGATAAAAATCATCAGAGTCGCGTAATGATTAATGTCGGCCAATAGCCCTTCGGACAATAACCCTTGTGCGTCCAGGTATTCCAGTGTGGCGGCTACGCAACCGGAAATCGTCAGCCCGCGCAGGATGGCATTATTCAAATACTCAATCAGACCTTTTAGAGCCGCCACCCAGTCTATGCGGAAAGACTGCACAATGGGATTGCGTGCGGACCAAGTGTCGTTGTTGGCTTTAACGACCGGTTGATATCCCAGCGCGACGTAATAACCGCAGTTGGTAACCAATACCGGAGCAAAAGTAATGCCGCCAGTGATGATTTTCTTTATGGAACTCATATTTGTCAGACTGATGACGAAGCCGGCCGCGAACCAGTTCCCCAATGGTCCAACGGTATTATTGATCATAAAAGTAAGATCATTAATGGCGATCGTCAGCCATCGCAGAGGAGCCAGGTACCATGGCAGGACCCAGTCGGGTTCCCGGGATGCCAGAGGTCCCACGTATCTTAAATAATATTGCGCGCCAAAATCGTTTTTGAATCCTAAATGATCGGTGTCGATGACCGAATTTATAAATTTTATTTTGCCGGTTTGGGCCAGGTATTCATGATTAATCCGAAGATTTTTAGGACAAATTTCATTCGATACTTCAGAATCGGGATCGACCAGACTGACATTCATGACCAGAGTCAATGGACTGGCGATGATAGTGGGTATAATGCCCAGCCAAAAAACCGGGTCATCAAAATTCACTTTGAAAAAGCTGAGAATGACGCCGCCCAGAGTGTAGAGAACTTCGGTGAACTGGGCGATTTTTAATATCCACCAACCGATATCTATTAGTAATTTCTGTCTTTTTGGTTTATCCCAATACTTGCCCACTGTCGTTAAGAAAGCAGTGACCCCTGCGACGGCCGCTTCCCAACCAATAGCCTGTTCCACATTCCGCCATGACTGAATATCACTGTGCTTTAGCTCTGTTCTTAAATTTTCGAAATGGTGGGAAACCTCTCTGCGAATGGCGGTGCGCCATAAAAGGTCGAAGTTTTTATCCTTAACATCACGTGGAAAAGTCTTTGAGATTAATTTGCCTTCATGAGGTATGGCGGGAGGATATTGAATCCTTTTGTCATCATCATCATCATCATCATATTTTTCTTCTAAAAATGCGTATTTGTTATCAGTTGGGAACGGTTCTAACCACTTCTGATCGTCGTTAGGTAATGCGTCTTCAATTTGTCTAATCTGTTTTTCCACGTCAGCATGGTCTTGTCGTAATTCGTTACCATCCTCATTCGGCTGTAGCTGCTGTATCTGCTGTTGTAGAGTTTCTCTCTGCGTCTTTAACACAGGCAGTCTATCGGTTGCATATTGGTTAATAGCTTTTATATCCTGAGATGAAAGTGATAAGGTAGATTTTTCATCGAAGTTATTATTTTGTCTTTTCTTGGTGTTTTTCTTTGAATTGAGAGAATTTTTTTTAAGTTTATTAGGTTTTGGATTTCCGTTTAGGGATTGATAAGGCGAATCAGGGTTGTCATTTTCCTGTAACATAAAAAGCTCCTTTGTTGTTAAAATTAAAAGCAGTCGATTTCATTGTTAAAAAAAATTCCTACATTGTCAACAAATATTCCAAAAAAATGGCGATTATCAGTGCATTTTTAATTCATGAAAAACATTTGTATTTCGCAAAACATTACTGACAGGAAAGCAAATGTTCGTTAATATAAATCCTGAATTTAATGCGCAGGGAAGCATAATGAGTCGAAAAACGCCTTTATACGATCTCCATTTCAGGCTTGGCGGGCAAATGGTGGATTTTGCCGGTTGGCAAATGCCATTGAATTATGGCTCGCAAATTGCGGAGCATCACGCGGTGCGTCAGCGCACGGGCATGTTTGATGTCTCACACATGGGCGTGGTGGATATTCATGGAAAGGACGCCACTGACTTCCTGCGTTTTGCATTGGCAAATGACGTGAAAAAACTCAATAAAAATAACAAAGCGCTTTATAGCTGTTTGTTAAATTCCCGAGGCGGCATCATAGATGATTTGATTGTTTATCGTCTGGAAGAAAATTTTTATCGTTTGGTAATTAATGCAGGCCGGCGAGCTGTCGATCTGGAATGGTTAAAACAACTCAGCCCTGCTTATGACGTGAATTTGCAGGAGCGTCACGATCTGGCGATGGTCGCCGTGCAGGGACCTCAGGCCCTGACGAAATTATTTTCTTTCTTCCCTCATCCGGTGGGTGCGGCACTCCAATCGTTGCGTCCTTTTCACTGTTTTTTGCACGGAGATTGGCAGGTTTCCCGTACCGGATACACCGGCGAAGATGGCGCTGAAATAATTTTACCTGCAACAGCAGCGCCGCAATTTTGGATGGACCTGTTAGCACTTGAAATTCAGCCCTGCGGCCTGGGTGCGCGAGACACTTTGCGATTAGAGGCGGGCCTTAATTTATATGGCGCGGATATGGATGAAACCACCACACCGCTGGAATCTAACCTGGGCTGGACAGTGGGTTGGCTCGATTCGCAAAGACATTTTATCGGCCGCGATGCCATGTTTCGCCAAAAACAAAAAGGCGGATTGCGGCGCCTGGTGGGATTGGTCATGCGTGACCCTGGAGTTCTGCGTAATCATCAGCGCGTCTGGATAGACGGTATTGATGCCGGCGAAATTACCAGCGGCGGATTTTCGCCGACTCTCGGTCATGCCATTGCTATGGCGCGCATTCCAGCAAAAGACACGGAGAATGCTTTCATTGAACGCCGTGGAAAAATGGTTTCTGTGGAAATCACGACTTTACCATTTCTAAAAAAACATGAGGAAAAATTAGCATGAGTGAAGTCTACCCTAAAGAATTACGTTACAGCGCCACCCACGAATGGGTGCGGATTGAAGATAATCAAACCGTCACCGTCGGTATCACTGACCACGCCCAGCATTTGCTGGGCGATCTGGTATTTGTGGAATTACCCAAACTCCACCAACAGACTGTTATTGGAAAAGAGATCGCGGTGGTCGAATCCGTTAAAGCTGCTGCGGATGTTTACAGTCCGCTGAATGGCGCCGTCATCGCTGTCAATGAAACTTTGCAGGATGCACCGGGAACCGTGAATACCGATCCTTATGGCGCCGGCTGGTTGTTTCGTCTGCGAATTTCTGATCAGAGTGAGTTAGAAAAATTACTGGATGCCTCAAAATATCAGGCGCTGGTTGAAACCCAGGAATAAGAAATGCCATTTATACCCCATACTCAGACTGACATTGCGCAAATGCTCGCGGAATTAAATCTGAATGAAATTTCCCGATTGTTTGATGAGATTCCTGCCAATTTGCCCCGAACCAGTCTGGAAAACTTACCGGAAGGCTTATCCGAATGTGCAGTGACCCGGTTGATGCAGGAACGGGAGCCCCATTTTCCGCCTGGCGGAAATTTTATCGGCGCGGGCGCTTACGAACACCATATTCCGGCTGCGGTTTGGGAAATCACTTCGCGAGGGGAATTTTATACGGCCTATACTCCCTACCAGGCCGAAGCCAGTCAAGGCACTTTACAACTTATTTATGAATACCAAACCATGATTGCGCAGTTGCTGGGTGTGGATGTCGCCAATGCTTCGTTATACGACGGCGCCAGCGCTCTGGCGGAAGCAGTGCTGATGGCGCTGCGTTTAAAAGGCGCGGGCGGGAAACGTATTCTCATTCCCCGGACTTTGCATCCTGCATACCGGCGTGTTTTGCAAACACTTATTCAGGTGCAAGGAGTGTCTTTAGAAGAATTGACGTATGAGCCTTCATGGGGTTGCATTCTTCCGGAAAATTTAAAAAGCATCGATCCTCATGATTTGGCTGCGGTAATTATTCCCCAGCCGAATTTTTTTGGTGTCCTTGAAGATGTGGACGCCATCACTCATTTCGCCCACCAGCACAATGCTCTGGTAATTGCCGTGGTGAATCCAATAGCCATGGCATTGTTAAAGGAACCTGGCAGTTGGGGCGGACATGGCGCGGATATCGTTTGTGGAGAAGGCCAACCATTGGGCGCGCCATTAGCTTCGGGTGGGCCTTACTTTGGATTTATGGGTTGTCGCAAAGCATTGCTGCGGCAATTGCCGGGCAGAATTGTTGGCCGTACCATCGACGCGCAGGGGCGCAGCGGTTTTACTCTGACCCTGCAAACGCGAGAGCAACACATTCGCCGCGCGAAAGCGACTTCAAACATTTGCACCAATCAGGGATTGTTGGTCACTGCCGCAACGATTTATCTCAGTTTACTGGGGCCGAAGGGTTTGCGTAATGTCGCCGCACTGAGTCATACGCAGGCACGGTGGTTACAAACAGCGCTGGCTGAAATCCCCGGTGTCGAACTGGTTTTTAACCGTCCGTTATTTCACGAATTTGTAGTACGGCTGCCTTTTCCTGCGGAGCAAGTATTACTTAATCTGATGCGTCGTGGAATTCAGGGCGGGTATGATTAAAAACAGAATATCCCGAGTTAGGCGAATTGCTTATTAATTTGCGTGACTGAAACTAAAACCCGGCAGGATCTTGTGCGTTTTCAACACTGTTTGGCGCAATGTATTAAATTCGACAGCAATGTTTCGGACGCCTCTCGTTCCTCTCTTTGAAAAGGCGATTGATAGGCGCTGTAAATCAAAAACTCAGGATATAGTATCGCATCAGAGTTTTAGATTTTTTAGCGTCATTGCGAGCGTCAGCGAAGCAATCCAGTATAGAGGTTGTCCGAAGTGCGAACTGGATTGCTTCGCTGGCGCTCGCAATGACGGTTGAACCCAAAAATAATGTGGAATTACCATATGGAATTAATTTTTGAAAAGTCTCAGCCCAATCGCGTATTCGTGCGCTCATTTGAGCAATGCGCCGGTGGATTGCACGGATATTCCTGCAAATTTATTGCGAAGCGCACCTCTTCGTTTACCGGAGTTATCCGAGCTGGAAGTGGTGCGGCATTTTACGCAATTATCCACGCGCAATTTTTGCATTGATACACGTTTTTATCCGCTGGGATCGTGTACGATGAAATATAATCCGCGCGCCGCTCATCGTCTTGCTTCGTTGCCTGGATTTTTGCAAAGACATCCTTATCAGTCTGCCGAAAATAGTCAGGGATTTTTGGTCTGTTTGTATGAGATGCAGGAAATGTTGGTGGAAATTACCGGCATGAACGCGGTATCGTTGGCGCCTATGGCCGGTTCCCAGGGAGAACTGGCGGGTGTCATGATGATTTTGGCCTATCATGGCGCCCGCGGCGATCATCAACGAACTGAAATGCTGGTACCGGACGCGGCGCACGGGACCAACCCGGCTTCCGCAGCGATGTGCGGTTTACAGGTGCGGGAAATTCCAACGACAAAAGAGGGCGATATTGACCTGGTGCTCTGACCGCTGCGGCAGGGCCTAAAACCGCTGGATTTATGCTCACCAATCCCTCCACATTTGGCGTTTTCGAGCGGCAGATTGGTGAAATTGCGAGAATTATCCATGCTGCCGGCGGGCTGTTATATTACGATGGCGCCAATTTAAACGCGATTTTAGGCGAAATTCGTCCTGGCGACATGGGTTTTGATGTTATGCATTTAAATTTACATAAAACTTTCGCCACGCCTCACGGCGGAGGAGGTCCGGGGCAGGACCCGTGGCTGTCAATGAGTTATTACAGCCATTTTTGCCGGTGCCCATGGTTGCGCATAACTCCGCGGGATATCGCTGGCTGGAATTAAGGGACCGTCCACAAAGTATTGGACCGTTGTCAGCTTTCATGGGCAATGCCGGCGTGCTCCTTCGCGCCTATATTTACACGCGAATGTTGGGTAGGACCGGATTGCGTCGAGTGTCGCAATATGCCGTACTCAATGCCAATTATTTGAAGAAGCGTTTAGAAAAAATCGGTTATACTTTAGCGTTTCCAGAGCGGCGGGCCGCCCATGAATTTATTATTACCGCGAAGCCGCTCACCGATGCCTTTGGCGTGACTGCTCAAGATATTGCGAAGCGGTTACTGGATTATGGCTGTTATGCGCCGACGGTTTATTTTCCCCAGTGTATTCCCGAATGTTTGCTGATCGAGCCGACCGAAACGGAGAGTAAGCAAACGCTGGACGATTTTGTGGAGATAATGGCAAAAATTCTCGACGAAGCAAAACATCAGCCTGGACTGCTCAAACTGGCGCCCCATAATCAGATAGTCGGCCGCCTCGACGAAGTGAAAGCCGCCAGAGATCTGAATTTAGTCTTTACATTTCCCGAGGAAAAATGAATGCGGCATTTAACCCAATATCCGGCAGTGGTAGTGCCCGCTTATCAGCCCGATGAAAAGTTACTGGAATTAATTCGGGAACTTCGAAGGCTGCGGCCGTTTCAGCTTATTATTGTCGTGAATGACGGCTCCAGTCCAAAATTGAGAGATTTGTTTGCCCGGCTGCAGCATTCTCAGGTGGAAGTTTTGCACCATTCGCAAAATATGGGAAAAGGCCAGGCATTAAAAACCGCTTTTCAGCATTATTTAAATCTGGCCGGTGATGCCGCGCTGGGGTTGATTACTGCGGATGCGGATGGGCAGCATTGCGTCGAAGATATTTTGGCGCTCTCGGATGCACTCGCGAAGATGCCCCTGCATTTACATTTAGGGGTGCGGGATTTTACCGCAGCTTCGATGAAATCCGCCGGAATTCCCTGGCGCAGCAGGTTCGGCAATGTGTTGACGGGTTATATTTTTCGCAAAATATGTTCAACACCTTTGTATGACACCCAAACCGGTTTACGCGGGATTCCTGTGAGTCTGTTAAAATCGCTGATACAAAGTAAATCACAGGGTTACGAACTGGAAATGGAAATGTTGTTGATGGCGGCGCGACAGGAGATTCGGATGAATCAAATTCCGATTAAAACTATTTATTTTAATCAAAATACTCAATCACATTTTAATCCATTGCGTGACTCATTTAAAATTTACCGTGTGGTTGCACGTTTTCTGCTAAAATAAAATAAATCACGGAATATCACATTATGAAAGAAATACCGGCATTATTGACGGATTTTTACCAACTCACCATGGCGTATGGATACTGGCGGCTGGGAATGGCTGAGCGCGAAGCGGTGTTCCATTTATTTTTTCGACGTCATCCTTTTCAGGGAAATTATGTTATAAATTGCGGACTGGAAAAAGTTATTGACTATTTATGCCATTGGCATTTCACTGCTGAAGAACTGGCCTGGTTGGAAAAACGGCTGGACCCTCAGGGACAAACTTTATTTAGCAGCGATTTTCTCGAATATTTATCGCGAGTGCGGTTTACCTGCGATGTAGACGCCATGCCCGAAGGACAGATTATATTTGCCAGTGAGCCTATGCTGCGAGTGACCGGGCCACTACTGCAGTGTCAATTAATTGAAACCGCATTAGTTAATCTGACCAGTTTTGCTTCGCTGATTGCCACTAAAGCATCGCGGGTTTGCATGGCGGCGCGTGGTGATCCGGTTTTGGAGTTTGGATTGCGCCGCGCCCAAGGGCCGGACGGGGGCATGACAGCCAGCCGCGCTGCGTATGTCGGCGGCTGTCAGTCGGTTTCCAACACGTATGCGGCGATGACGTGGGGAATTCCCTCAACGGGGACGATGGCGCATAGCTGGGTGATGGCTTTTGCCGATGAAATAACCGCTTTTGAAAACTTTGCCAAAGTAATTCCGGGCAATACGGTTTTATTGGTCGATACTTATGATACTGTGCAGGGCGTGCAAAACGCCATTGCTGCCGGGCAAAAATTGCGGGCCTGTGGCAGTGATTTGCTGGGAATACGCCTGGACTCCGGTAATCTTAATGATTTAAGCCGCCGTGCCCGCGAATTATTAAACGCCGCGGGCTTTTTCTCCGTAAAGATTATCGCCAGTGGCGATCTGGATGAGCATCGGATTGCCCAACTTAAACAGCAGGGCGCGCCAATTGATATTTGGGGGGTGGGCACGCGCTTAACCACCGGCTGGGACCAGCCTGCGTTAGACGCGGCCTATAAATTGGCAGCTATTCGCGACGAGCGGGGAGCCTGGGAATATAAAATAAAACGATCTGATGAGCCTTCAAAAACAACGACACCGGGTATTCAACAGGTCCGGCGTTTTTTAAAAAATGGACGCTGGCTGACGGATATTGTTTACAACGTTGAATCCGGCCCTCAGGAAGATTTGGTGACGGATTCGGATCAGCACGAAGATTTGCTATTGCCTGTTTTTAAAGGTGGTGAACTCATTTATAATCAGCCTGCACTCACCGAAATTCAGAAGTTTTGCCGGCATCAATTAACAGAGTTTATCCATTCTGAAATAGAAGATTACCCGGTAAAAATAGCCAGAGGGTTGCAAAGCATCAAGGATAGATTATTAAGGATGTCGATATGAAAATTCCGGAAAAATCTTTAGTGGCCAGTTTTGATGTTCACGCTCAAAAAACTTTTACGCCTTTGTGTCCAGAGGAATTGCCAGTCAGTGGGGGAGATCAGATTGTTGCGGAACTCAATCTTCAGGCCGAAAAAGCCCGGTTTCGCATCGGCTCTAAAGAAGCCCACAATTCCAGGGCCGTGTGGGTTGCGGATGAAGAGCATCCCGTCTTAAGCCCCATCATCGGCGACAATGTCGATGTGCGATGGCCTCCGCATGCCGTTGCGGGCACGCCTGGTTTTGAATTAATTGACGGCCTGCCTAAAATTACCGAATATGATTATTTTATTTGGGAAGGGGTGGAACTGGATATGCACCCGTATGGCGCCTGCTATCACGATGTCGCGCAACGTTTGAGCACCGGCGTCATAGAGTTTTTGCGCCAGAATTCAGTCATTACGGTGATCATTGGTGGATTGGCCACAGATTATTGCGTCAAAACCACCGTGATGCAATTATTGCGAGCAAATTTTCAGGTAATCGTGAATATGGCCGCCTGCCGTGGTTTAACCCCTGCCACCACCCAGAGTGCACTGGCAGCGATGCGCGATGCAGGAGCAATCCTGGTAACGAACGCCGCGGCGATTCACAACCTGTAACTACTTAATGTTATAAATGGAAATTTTTCATAGTTAGCCAGACATTAAAAGTTTGCAATAATTTTTCAGCTTGAATAATGCAATCTTTCACAGTACTTTCTAGTTTTTTTATTGTGTCATGATTTATCCTAATTTTTTCAAGGCTTATTCCAACAAGGTTACTTAATGTCATTGGGTACTCCTATAATGAAAAGCTTTGGACTATTTAGTATTTCCTGAATAAAAGATTCTTTATGATTCACTAATTTTTGCCATTCTGCCTTTCGGTACACTTTAGGATTAATTCAAATATTGGAAAGTGAGTGTTGGCTTGGTAATACACTTGATTACCGCTAACTTCACGTAACAAAACGTGAGCTTTTGCAAGCTTTGCCAGTTCGCGATGTAGACTTCCAGCAGCAGTATTGGTTAAGCGGGCAATCTCACGGACATGGTAATGAACCTCCGGATGTAGTAATAATAATCCTAGAATTTTTTGGCGATATTCTGGGAATAAAAAAGAAGTGGTAAATGTCATAAGCAACTGCATATGTAGCTAAATATGCTTCAATTGTAGCTTAAAATGCTACAGGCTTCAAACGCTTCAACAAATATCCGGGTTAAAAAAGGAGATACATGATAAATTCACGCGAATCACCATTTTGTGGTTATTGGCTGGGCTGGGCTTTTTTAGAGTAAGAGTAATTGAGTTCGCCTGCGCCGGTGGTTTTGAGATTGCGAATGTCAACGTCCGTCAAACTGCCGGCGACGATGTTGGCGATGGCGCGGCGATCTTCAATCAACTGATTTTTCGGCGGCATGGAAGGGTGGGTGCGGCTGGTTAAAATCACAATCCAGGTTTGGGTAAAGGGATCGGCCCACACGGACGTTCCTGTCCAACCGGTATGTCCATACGATCCAAGCGGCAATAATACCCCACGGTTAGAAAAAGACGAATCAATATCCCAGCCCAATCCCCGAATTTCCAGCATACCTAAAGGGGTTTGGGCAGTTGTCATTTTGAGCACTGTTAAAGGCCCCAATAAGTATTTGCGGCCGCTAATATGGCCGCCATCCAACAGGCATTGTAAAAAAACTCCCAGGTCCTCTGCATTAGCGAATAGTCCGGCCATACCATTGACTCCGCCCATTCTTGAGGTGGTTGGGTCATTCACTTGTCCCCATCGCGCCTGCCCGTCATCCGGTGACCAGGTGGGAGCGATGAGCTCCTTTTCATTTGCCGGCGGTAAAAAAGTAGCAGAGGTCATGCCGAGCGGTTTGAATATATGCGCTTGGGCATAATCCGCTAAATGTTCTCCGGAAATGAGTTCCACAAGGTAACCCAGCGTGACAAAATTGATATCACTATAGGTGAAAACCTTTCCCGGCGGATTGATCAATCCGGTTTTTTCCACTTGCTCTAAACCGGCAGTATACAGCTGTTTTTTATCCTGAGGCGCTTTCCATGAGGGAAGAATCGCCTCAAAACCGGAAGTGTGGGTCAATAATTCCCGCACGGTGACATTTTCTTTGCCATTATTAGCAAAAGCCGGCCAATATTTCGCAACCGGGGCATCCAGATCAAGTTGTCCGTTTTCAATCAGTTGCATGATTGCGGTAGTCGTCACGATGACTTTGGTGAGTGAGGCCATATCAAAAAGAGTGTTAAATTCCATGGGCGCAATGTCAGGCGTGATGCGTTTATTTCCGAAAACTCCTCGATAAATAATCTGACCCCGGTGGCCGACCAGTATGACTGCGCCAGGGTAATAACCGTCGGCTATCGATTTTTCCACCAGCGGCGCAATTTTTGTCAGTGCTTCCTGGCGAATTTCCGGACGGTCAGAAATGTAAACCTGTCGCGCTCCGGGAGGATAATGCCGGCTTTCTGCCGCCAAAGTCTGTGGGATAGTGCAAAAATTTAAAATCAATAAACCGGTTAATACACTGCGGCATCGTTGCATTAGTTTATCCATGTTTAGAAAAATCATAATCGTAAATATAGTATAAAAAAGAAGGAAGAAATAGGTAACTTCTAGCTCTGGATCCTTCTGGAAAAATTTTCGAATGGAAGCGGTATCAGGTGATAATCCCAAGAGGGACATCTTCCCTTAACGGGCTGTCCTTATAGCATATATACCTTAATACTGACTTACACATTCTAATCGAACTTAAAAAAGTATCGATTCAGCCAGGAACAGTTATCTATTATCTCCCTTCATCTATAATTATAGCACTTTTCGAATATAAAATACATTTTTTACACCATGTAATGGTTCTCGGCAAAGGCGAGTTTCGTCAATAAGCGGTTGGTTTGTATAAGAAAATCCTCAAGATCGTTCTGGGCGACCCTGGTCGGCGGGTTGGATTTGGGTAATACCAGATCGGGGTTGATAGCCCGGCCATATTCGTAAAGGCCAAAGTGTAAATGGGGGCCGGTGGCTAAACCGGTACTCCCAACGTAGCCAATTATTTGACCCTGCATTACCCACTGTCCTGATTTTACCGTATAGCTATGACGGCGGATATGGGCGTATAAGGATTGATAACGGCTACCATGATTTATAATCACGGTATTGCCATAACCGCCATTCCAACCGGTATAGCTGACGCGGCCGCTGCTGATAGCGCGAATCGGAGTTCCTGTGGGAGCCGCGTAATCAATTCCGTAGTGAGGACGGGTAATATGCAAAATGGGGTGCCAGCGGTGGAGGGTGAAGCGGTCGCTGATCCGTGTATAATAATTGACCGGCGTTGTTAAAAACAGCGATTTAAATAAGGCTTGTCCGGTAGGAGTATAATACCCGGTGTAACCACTGGAATCCGTAAAGCGGATGGCTTCAACGGTGTGACGATGAAGAGTCACAGTCGCCAACAGAATACGTCCCGCTTGATCATAAATCACACTAAATCGTTCACCACGACGTAACCGTGAATGCAGAGGCGCCACCCCTTTAAAAATATTTTGTACTTGCCGGTAAATAGGCGAAGTTGTTTTAAGGTGTGCCGAGCTGGCAAAAAACAATTTTTGTGATGCTGTATCCTTGGGCAGCGCAGGCGCCTGGTTAACCTGAGCTTCCCATTGTGGGTGATGATCAGTTAAGATAGGTGCATCGCCTGACGCAATCGCATTACTTAAACCGGTTTGCTCATGGTCCTCTGCGTTATTAACGACAGGCAATGTATCCGGGGTAAATTCCCAATTAATGTTGAACAATAAAAACACGCTGAATATACAGAGACCAATCAACACAATGAGCGTCGTCAATAGCGCCGTAAATTTATGGTTAGAGTGATAATGATCAGCTTTCATGAGGTTAAAGGTAGCATAGCCGTATCTCTTTGTAAATTTGGTACAGAAATATGACAACAATTGAGCAGAATTTTAACGAAATCAAACGCGGTACTGTGGACATTTTGCTGGAATCCGAATTGATGGAACGATTCCGCGAAGGTAAACCGTTACGAATTAAATTGGGATTTGATCCCACGGCTCCCGATATTCATTTGGGACATACTGTATTGCTCAATAAGCTGCGGCAATTTCAACAGTTAGGTCATCAGATATTGTTTTTGGTCGGCGATTTTACGGCGATGATCGGTGATCCCAGTGGAAAAAACACTACCCGCCCGCCGCTGACCGGGGAACAGGTATTGGCGAATGCTAAAACGTATCAGGAACAGGTATTTAAAATTCTGGATCGTGAGAAAACAATAGTCATGTACAATTCAACGTGGATGCAAAAACAGTCCGCCGCGGATCTGATTCGTTTGGCGTCCACACACACCGTGGCGCGTATGCTGGAGCGCGATGATTTTAATAAACGTTACACCGGCAATACGCCCATCGCCATCCACGAATTTTTATACCCTTTATTGCAGGGTTACGATTCCGTGGCGATGGAAGCCGACGTTGAGCTGGGCGGCACGGACCAGCGATTCAATTTACTGATGGGTCGTGAATTACAAAAGCATTTTGGTCAAAGACCGCAGATCGTGTTGACCATGCCTTTGCTGGAAGGCCTGGACGGCGTCAATAAGATGTCTAAATCTCTGGGTAATTATATCGGCATCACGGAACCATCCAGTGAAATGTTCAGTAAGATAATGTCGATAAGCGATGCCCTGATGTGGCGATATTATGATTTACTGAGTTTTCAGTCGGCGGCTGAAATAAATCATATCCGTGAAAAAGTTCATTCCGGTTCGCTCGCTCCAAACGCAGCCAAAATGATGTTGGCGAGAGAAATTGTGGAACGTTTTCATAACGCAGAGGCTGCGCAACTTGCCTCTGAGGATTATTCCAAAGTTGGCCAGGGAGCGCTTCCGGAAAATCTTTCGTCCATAGAAATAAAATCTTGTGGAAGCATGGGTATTGTGGACTTACTGAGAAATATTCAACTTATTAAAACGAATTCCGAGGGATTTCGTAAAATTTCCGAAGGCGCGGTACGTTTGGATGGAGAAAAGATCAGCGATAAGAAATTACAAGTTCATCCTGGAAAGACGCATATTTTCCAGGTGGGTAAGCGTTTCAAAAAAGCTGAAATTATTCCGAAAGAGTAGCTAAAATCTATATTTGCCAGCTACACAGTTGGGTAAATTCCAGTCGCGCGGCAAGTGAATCATTATCAGGCTCACGGGGCAGTTTTTCCAATTCAGTCTTCCAGATGCCCAATTGTTTCATTTCATCCACATGGGACTTTTTGCCTGTTAAAATTTTTCTAACAGGAAAAAAATGCT